>NZ_JAJOYY010000001.1:628658-785714 GCF_022565895.1 Nesterenkonia sp. YGD6
TCTAATACTTTTCTTATCTTAACATACCCCCCCGGGGGTGCGCCCTCCCACCGGGCCCCACCACCGCTTCGGTGACACCATTTCGGTGACACGACCTCCAGCAGAGAGGAACCACCTCCTACCGTGGACTGGTTAGAACAACAGCAGCAGAACTTCGAGTCGCTGCAGAACTTCGGGCCCCGACTCTGGGATGGATTCCTGCTCACCGTGCAGCTCACCCTTCTCGGTGCAGCCCTTGCCTTCGTCATCGCCGTGATCCTCGGCCTGATGGGCGGCAGCCCCAAATGGTGGCTGCGCACCCCCGCCCGCATCATCATCGAGTTCTTCCGCGGCACCTCGCTGCTGGTGCAGCTGTTCTGGGTGTACTACGTGCTGCCCCTCTTCGGGCTGACCCTGGAGAGCCCCTTCACCGTCGGTGTGATCGCGCTCGGCGTGAACTACGGCGCCTACGGCGCCGAAGCGGTCCGCGCCTCGATGACCTCCGTGGCGAGCGGGCAGTGGGAGGCCACCGTGGCGCTCTCCATGTCCTGGACCCATAAGATCCGCCGGGTCATCTTCCCGCAGGCCTGGGCGCTGATGATCCCTTCACTGGCCAACCTGCTGGTGCACCTGCTGAAAGGTTCGGCCATCGTCTACATCGTCGGCCTCAATGACTTCAACTTCGAGCTGGATCAGCTGCGCCGCGTGACCAGCGCCTGGTTCTCCTACGCCTTCGTCGGTCTCATCGGATACTTCGCCTTCGCACTGGCGCTCACCCAGGGGATGCGGCTGCTTGAGATTCGCGCCAAGCATCGACTCGGCCAGGGGCTCAGCATGCGGGAGATCCTCTCCCCCGCACCCAAGGTGCCCACCTCCGGCATCCAGCCGGGAGGTGCCTCATGATCCCCGTCATGCCATTCACCGCAGACCCGGCCCCCGCCACAGGGGCCACCGGCAACGTCTGGAACTGGGACTTCGCCATCGAGATCTTTCCGGCGATCCTGCGCGCATTCATCGAGGTCACCCTCCTGGTGACCGTGGTGGGCACGGTGATCGCGGCGCTTCTGGGCCTGGTCATCGCCATCCTGCTGCGCGTGCTCCCCCGCCCGCTCGCCTTCGTCCTGCGCTGGGCGGCCAACTTCATCCGGATGACCCCGCTGGTGGTCCAGCTGCTGGTCCTCTACTACGGCTTCACCTGGATGGATCCGCTGACCATAGGCTTCATCGTGTTCGGCATCCACTACGCGACCTACATGTCGGAGGTCTACCGGGCCGGCATCGATTCGGTGCCGAAGGGTCAGTGGGAGGCCACCAAGGCGCTCTCGATGAGCGCCGGGCGGACATGGCGCCGCGTGGTCATCCCGCAGGCGCTGCGCTCCACCATCCCCTCGCTGGGCAACTACGCGATCTCGATGTTCAAGGACACTCCGTTCCTCTTCGTGATCTCGGTGGCCGAGATGGTCCGGGTCGCGCAGACCATCGGCGCCCAGACCTTCCGCTACACCGAGGCGATCACCATCGCCGGCCTGATCTTCCTCGCCGCCAGCTACCCCACTGCACTGCTGATCAACCGTCTGGAGAAGCGACTTGCCTACGCCAACTGACCCCGAGGTCCCGGTCATCGAGTTCGTCGATGTTCAGAAGAGCTTCGGGGACAACATCGTGCTCAAAGACCTGAACTTCTCGGTCCGGCGCGGAGAACGGGTGACCCTGATCGGTCCCTCCGGTTCGGGAAAGACCACCATCCTGCGCCTGGTGATGACACTCGAGGAGCTCACCGGCGGGTACATCTTCGTCGACGGCGAGCCGCTGACCCACCGGGAGAAGGACGGCAAGCGCGTCGCCGTCTCCTCCAAGGAGCAGAAGAAGCTGCGCACCCGGATCGGGATGGTGTTCCAGCAGTTCAACCTGTTCCCCAACATGACCGTGCTGGAGAACATCATCGAGGCGCCCATCTACGTGCTGGGCCAGTCCAAGGCCGAGGCCACCGCGAAGGCACATTCGCTGCTGGAACAGGTCGGCCTGCCCGACAAGGCCGATCAGCACCCGCTGAGCCTCTCGGGTGGACAGCAGCAGCGCGTCGCCATCGCCCGGGCGCTGGCCATGGACCCGGAGATCCTGCTGCTCGACGAGGTCACCTCCGCACTGGACCCCGAGGTCGTCGGGGACGTGCTCAACATCCTGCGCAACGTCGCGGACACCACCAATGTGACCATGCTGATCGTGACGCATGAGATGAGCTTCGCCCGCGACGTCTCCCATAAGGTGATGATGTTCGACGGCGGCCGCGTCATCGAAGAGGGGGCGCCGGAGAAGATCTTCTCGGACCCCAGCCACCAGCGCACCCAGCAGTTCCTCAGCGCTGTGCTCGGCGACGCCTGATCAGATTTAGAATTGACCTACCTTCCCAAACATCCCCAGGAGTGAGACAACCTGTCATGAGCCTGATCGTTCAGAAGTACGGCGGATCATCCGTTGCAGACGCCGAAAGCATCAAACGAGTGGCGAAGCGGATCGTCGAGACCAAGCGCGCCGGGCACCAGGTCGTGGTGGTCGTGTCCGCGATGGGTGACACCACCGATGACCTGCTCGACCTCGCAGGCCAGCTCACCTCGTCACCGCCGTCCCGCGAGATGGACATCCTGCTCTCCTCCGGTGAGCGCATGTCCATGGCGCTGCTGGCGATGGCGATCCACGAGCTGGGCGAGTCCGCCCAGTCCTTCACCGGCTCCCAGGCCGGCATGATCACCGACGCCATCCACGGCAAGGCCCGCATCATCGAGGTCTCCCCGCTGCGCGTGCAGGAATCCCTCGACGCCGGCCACGTCGGCATCGTCGCAGGGTTCCAGGGCATGAGCCGGGAGTCCCGAGACATCACCACGATGGGACGCGGCGGCTCCGACACCACCGCCGTCGCCCTGGCGGCCGCGCTGAAGGCCGACGCCTGCGAGATCTACACCGACGTCGACGGGGTCTTCACCGCAGATCCGCGCGTGGTCAAGACCGCCCGGAAGATCGATGAGATCTCCAGCGACGAGATGCTGGAGATGGCGGCCGCCGGCACCAAGGTGCTGCATCTGCGCTCGGTGGAGTACGCCCGCCGGTTCGGCGTGAAGCTCCACGTCCGGTCCTCGTTCAGCCAGCTCGAAGGCACCTGGGTCATCCCCGACCCCAAAGACACCGTCAAGATTCAGGAAGGCGAACCCTTGGAACAGCCGATCATCTCCGGCGTCTCTCACGACGCATCCGAAGGAAAACTCACCATCACCGGCGTCCCGGACGTCCCGGGCAAGGCGGCGGAGATCTTCAACCTCATCGCCGAGGGTGCGATCAACATCGACATGATCGTCCAGGACGTCTCCTTGGCGACCAAGACCACCAACATCTCCTTCACCCTCCCCGGTGAGGACGGCGAGCGCGCCCAGGAGATGCTCAACGCGCACAAGGCCATCATCGGCTTCGAGTCCCTGGACTTCGTGCCCCAGGTCGGCAAGGTCTCGCTGATCGGCGGCGGGATGCGCAACCACCCCGGCGTCTCGGCCCGGTTCTTCACCGCCCTACGCGACGCCGGGATCAACATCGGCCTGATCTCCACCTCCGAGATCCGCGTCTCGGTGATCACCGACGTCGAGCTGCTGGACCGTGCGGTGGCGGCGATCCACACCGCCTTCGGCCTGGACTCCGACGAAGAGGCGACGGTCTACGCCGGCACCGGCCGCTGAACCCGACCATGGGCACCGTGGTGCGCCCCGCCGTCGGGCGCTTCGATGACTTCGGTGAGGTCGTCGGGGTGAGGAAGCCCGGCGGTCTGGGGTGCACCACGGAGCTCTTCGAGGCCCACGGGTTCGAGGTCGCCGGGCCCACCACCGCACACAGCGGACACCGGCCGCGCTGGATCATGCGCCGAGAGCTGGGCTGAGCGGCGTCTGCCCCCGATATCGGCGCCACCAGCACACAGGCGGCAGGTGTACCCTTTACGGGTTCCCTGCCGCCTGCGCACTTGGTACGAGTGATATACCCGATGGTAACCGAAACACCAGCTCCGCTCGGGGCAACACACGGTCTGACCGTGATTCCTGAACAGGAGCACCGCCAGCGAGCTGCCGCCCACCAGGCCGTGGTCAACCGCCTCACCGAGGACTTCCTGGCACGCCGTCATGCCGGCACCAAGCACCCGGTGGAGGACTTCCTCTTCACCTACTACTCCCACTCCCCCGGCAAGCTCTCCCGCTGGCACCCGGGTGCGGGATTCGCGCTCGAGGACTCGCCGGAGACTGAGCGGACCGAATGGAAGCACTACCGCAGCACTCCCGCCGGGGTGACCCTCGACGTCGAGGGCTTCCGCACAGATCGGGCCTCCATGATCGGTTTCGCGCGGCGCCTGTTGAGCACGACGGCGGCCGCGCCGGCCCAGCTGGGATGCTTCGGGCTGCACGAGTGGGCCATGGTGTATAGGTCGGTGGAACATGGCCAGCGCCACGACCAGGTCCCGCTGCGGCTCGGCGCCGCCGGCACCGACGAGGTGGTGGAGGCCGCGAACATCCGGTGCACCCATTTCGACGCCTACCGCTTCTACACGCCCTCGGCGCGGCCGCTCAACGCGCTCGAGCCGACCCGGGAATCGCAGACCCGGATGGAGCAGCCGGGCTGCCTGCACGCCAATATGGACCTCTATAAATGGGCCTATAAGCTCATTCCCGCGGTCAGCAGCGACCTGCTCCTCGAGTGCTTCGATCTGGCCTCACGGATCCGCCGGCTGGATATGCGCGCCTCCCCCTACGACTTGAGCGACTGGGGCTACGAGCCGGTGCCGATCGAGACTCCCGCGGGGCGATCGGCCTACGCCCGGGCGCAGAAGGGCTTCGCGGAGGAGTCCCAGGTGCTGCGTGGGAAGCTGCTCGCGGTGCTGGAGGAGATTGAGCCGCCTGGCTGACCCTGTGGTTCCGGTCTGACCTGTTCCGGTCTGATCAGGCGGATGCAATAACGACTGATCAGACCGCCGAGCAGCCTGCCTCAGGCGCTGGCGAGCACCCGGCTGCATTCGCTGAGCAGCTCCTGCATCCGCGCGGCGTCGTGGCGGCCGTTGAAGATCTCGGTGCCGTTCTCGAAGGCCCTGCCGGCCGCGAGCGGTCCCGCGTCCACGGCGTCGTAGCCGAGGGAGTCCACGAAGTCCTGGACCAGGGCCTTGGCTGCGGTGTCATCGGCGGCGACGGCGAGCGCCCGGCGCTGCGGGTCCCCGGCCGGGTAGGAATCGATCTCCAGATCGCCGTAGCCGATGTGGTTCAGCGTCTTGACGACCCGCGCACCGCCGAGGAACTCCGCGACGACCTCGCTGGTGCTGGTGCCGTTCTCGAACTCGTCCATGAAGCCGTCCACCGGCGCCCAGTAGTTCATGGTGTCGATCACCACCTGGTCTCGCAGCACCGAGGTGTCGATGCTGCGGTACTTGTGCAGCGGCACGGCCAGCACGATGATGTCGGCGCCGCTCAGCTGCTCGCGGTCCACGGCGGCGGCGCCGGGGACGATCACCTCGGTGAGCAGCGCGATGTCTGCAGCGGGCTTGGCGGTCGCGATCTTCACGGCATGACCGGCCCGCACGGCCTGACGGGCGACGGCGGTGCCGACCCGGCCAGCACCGAGCACTCCGATGGTCAGTGGCGTCTGCGTCATGGTGATCCCGTCCCTCGGCCAGCGGTGGACCGATTCTTCAAAAACTGTAAGATTTCGCCTGGCATAACGTGAGCGGCTGCGGTTTTGTTCCACCCGCCGGGTGACTGGCTCCCCACCGCTGAGCCCCCGGCGGCAGGACGGCTCACCTCTGCGAGAGCCACTGCTCGGCCGTCGTGGTGGTGATGACCGTGGGTGAGGGCGGGATCAGCGCCCCGCTGCCCAGCGCGGTCCCTCCCAGCGGGATCCGCACCACCCGGCGGGCCACATGATCCTGCTCGTTGATCGCCCTGGCCAGCTCCGCCATGTCGACCTGCTCTGGACCGCAGACCTCGGTGACCTCGGCAGGCTGCTGGGTCAGGGCCTGCTCCACCAGCTGTTCCGCGGCCTCTGCGACCGCGATCGGACGCGAGAGCAGGCCGGGGACGAACGCCGTGCCCGCCAGCCGCGTCTGTCTCAGGAGCTGTTCGGCCAGTTCGAACCACTGGGTCGTGCCCACGATGCTCAGCGGAAGCCCGCTTCCGCGGTAGACCCTCTCCTGGGCTGCCTTGCCGCGGTAGTGCCCGAGCCAGCGGTTGACGCGAGGGTCGCCCGCATTGACGATCGAGAGGCAGACGACGCGGGCCCGCGTCCCTTCCAGGGCGGCCACCACGTTCCGCGCGGCGGGCTCGAAGAACCCTGCCGCGGCCCGCGCCGTGAAGCTCTGATGATTCAGACAGTCCACGACGACCTCAGCCCCCACCAGCGCGCGCCGCAGCGCTGCAAGATCGCCGATGTCTACACCGAGATGCCGGCTGACGCCCACGGTCTCCACCCCACGGCTCGGCAGACGCCGCATCACCAGCGATCCGGCCAGCCCTGAGGCTCCCAGCACTGCCACTCGTGTCCCTGCCATGCCACGGTCCTCTGCCCGCTGGATCTCTTGACGTTCGCCCACTGTAGACGCTCCCGCGGATGCACGTCAGGGGTTCAGCTCACGTCACCGTCGACGTAGAGCCACTGGCCGGACTCGCGGCGGAACCGGCTCAGCTCGTGCAGCCTCCCCCCGGCGCCCTGATGATCGTGGTCCAGGTAGGTGGCCACGAACTCCACCGTCCCGGTGTCGTGGAACGGGCCGCCCGCCGTCGTGCCCAGGATGCTCAACCGGGTCCAGTCCGGGCCTGGCGCGGTGAGGTCGCTCAGCGCGGGCCGGGTCTCGGCGGCCCAGGTGCGGTGCAGATAGCCGCCGAAGCGTCCTGGATCGCGGTGAAGCAGCGCGTTCGCGCTGAAGCGGGACCGCATCAATGCTTCCGCCGTCGGAGCCGGTGCGCCCAGGTGGAAGCGCTCGCAGCAGGCGGTGTAGGCGTCGCCGGATCCGCAGGGACAGCGCGGGTCGCCATGCCGCTGCTCGGTGTCCGACGGGCCGGCGCCGGGCTGGTCGGTGTCCGGCTGCTCGGCGCCGGGCTGGGCGGATGCGTTCTCGGTCATCGCTCCAGCATCTCATCAGGCTCACCCGTCATCCCTGGCGCGGGCACCCGGTAGACTGATCCGGCAAGCTCGCGGAGCGTGCCGCCGTCGTCCCCAGCCGTGCTGATCTGGACCCGCGCGGTGCGTGAGACGGCACCTCGTAGCGGTCCCGCGGGCTCATCCACTCGCACCATCGCACAGGAGACCCTATGCCGCGCATCATCGTCGAGGTCATGCCCAAGCCAGAGATTCTCGATCCCCAGGGCAAGGCCATCGCCTCCGCGCTGCCGCACCTGGGATTCACCGACTTCTCCGGCGTACGCCAGGGCAAGCGCTTCGAGCTCACCTTCGAGGGTGTTGTCACCGAGCAGGTCTTGGAGAGCGCCCGAACCGCCGCGGCAGAGATGCTCTCGAACCCCGTGATCGAAGACGTCATCAGCGTGCGCGTCGATGATGAGGGCGCTGCATGAGCACGGAGACTCCTCTGATCGGGGACTTCCATGCGGCCCCCGCCGCGAACCCGCTGAGCGGGGCGCGCATCGGCGTCGTCACCTTCCCCGGCACCCTCGATGACCGCGACGCCGCGCGCGCCGTCCGCCTCGGCGGCGGCACCGCCGTCCCGCTCTGGCACGCCGATGAGTCGCTGCAGAATGTGGACGCCATCGTGCTCCCCGGCGGCTTCTCCTACGGGGACTACCTGCGCGCCGGCGCCATCGCCCGCTTCGCCCCGATGATGAACAAGATCATCGAGGCAGCCACCGCCAGCTCAGGTTCCCGACTCCCGGTGCTGGGCATCTGCAACGGATTCCAGATGCTCACCGAATCCCACCTGCTGCCGGGTTCGATGGTGAAGAACGATCACCTGAAGTTCCTCTGCCGTGACCAGGTGCTGCGTGTGGAGAACACCTCCACCCCGTGGACCTCACAGTTCACCCCCGAGGAGCTCATCGCGATCCCGCTGAAGAACCAGGACGGCCAGTACCTCGCCGACCCGGCCACCCTGGAGGCGCTCGAGGCCGAGGGCCGCGTGGTCTTCCGCTACGTGGGCGAGAACCCCAACGGTTCACGCAACCGCATCGCCGGCGTGACCAACGAGACTCACAACGTGGTGGGCCTGATGCCGCACCCCGAGCACGCCGTGGAAGCCGGCTACGGTCCCGATGACGCCACCGGGATGCGCAGCGGCACCGACGGACTGACCATCTTCACCTCCGTGATCGCATCTCTTGCCGGAGGTGCCCAGTGAGCGAGCCGACTGTGACAGACAAAGAGTTCAACATCGACACCGTGGAGCACGCCTCCACCACCCCCGACACCGACCTGCCCTGGGCCGAGCTCGGCCTGAAGTCCGACGAGTATGACCGGATCGTCTCGATCCTGGGGCGGCGGCCGACGGCGGCCGAGCTGGCCATGTACTCGGTGATGTGGTCCGAGCACTGCTCGTACAAGTCCTCCAAGGTCCACCTGCGCCAGTTCGGCGAAAAGGTCACCGAGGAGATGAAGAAGGACCTGATGGTCGGCATCGGCGAGAACGCCGGCGTCACCGACCTCGGCGACGGCTGGGCCGTCACCTTCAAGATCGAGTCGCACAACCACCCCAGCTTCGTGGAGCCCTACCAGGGCGCTGCCACCGGTGTGGGCGGAATCGTGCGCGACATCATCTCCATGGGCGCCCGCCCGGTGGCGGTGATGGATCCGCTGCGCTTCGGCGACATCGATCACCCTGACACCTTGCGGGTGCTGCCCGGCGTGGTCTCCGGCATCGGCGGCTACGGCAACTCCCTGGGCCTGCCCAACATCGGCGGCGAAGTCGTCTTCGACTCCGTCTACCAGGACAACCCGCTGGTCAACGCGCTGGCCGTGGGCGTGATGCGCCATGAGGACCTCCGCCTGGCCAACGCCTCGGGCGTGGGCAACAAGGTGGTCCTCTTCGGTGCCCGCACCGGCGGCGACGGGATCGGCGGAGCCTCGGTGCTGGCCTCGGAGTCCTTCGACGACTCCAAGCCCTCCAAGCGTCCCGCGGTGCAGGTCGGTGACCCCTTCGCCGAGAAGGTGCTCATCGAGTGCTGCCTCGAGCTCTTCCACGCCGAACTGGTCGAGGGCATCCAGGACCTCGGTGCCGCCGGCATCTCCTGCGCCACCTCCGAGCTCGCCTCCAACGGCGAGGGCGGCATGCACGTGGAGCTCACCGACGTGCTGCTGCGCGATCCCTCGCTGACCCCGGGAGAGATCCTGATGTCAGAGTCCCAGGAACGCATGATGGCAGTGGTCACCCCGGCCAACGCAGCCGAGTTCGAGCGCGTCATGGCCAAGTGGGAGGTCGAATACTCCTGGCTGGGCGAGGTCACCGACACCGGCCGGCTGATCATCGAATGGGACGGCGAGACCATCGTCGACGTCGACCCGCGCACCGTCGCCCATGACGGCCCGGTCTACGAGCGGCCCTACCACCGACCGGACTGGCAGGACGCCCTGCAGGCCGACACCTTCCGCTCATCAGCCGCAGGCGAGAACCTGCCGCAGACCGCGCAGGAGCTCGGCGGCGCCGTCGTGGACCTGATGACCAGCCCGAACATGGCGGACGTCTCCTGGATCACCGATCAGTACGACCGCTTCGTCGGCGGCAACACCGCGCTCTCCCAGCCCGATGACTCCGGTGTGATCCGGGTGGACGAGGAGACCGGGCTCGGCGTCGCCCTCTCCACCGACGCCAACGCGCGCTACACCTATCTGGACCCCTACACCGGGGCACAGCTGGCGCTGGCCGAGTCCTACCGCAACGTGGCCACCACCGGGGCCATCCCGATGGCGGTCTCGGACTGCCTGAACTTCGGCTCCCCGGAGGACCCGGAGGTCATGTGGCAGTTCGCCGAGGCCGTGCGCGGCCTCGCCGACGGCTGCCAGGAGCTCGGCGTGCCGGTCACCGGGGGAAACGTCTCGCTGTATAACCAGACCGCCGGCCGGGCCATCCACCCCACCCCGGTGGTGGGCGTGCTGGGCAAGTTCGACGACGTCAGCCGGCGCACCCCCTCGGGCTTCGAGCGCTGGGCCGACGGCCAGGCGATCTACCTGCTCGGGACCACCCACGATGAGCTCGACGGCTCCGAGTTCGCCCGCGGACGCGACCACCTGGGCGGGCTGCCGCCGAAGGTGGACCTTGGCGCGGAGAAGATGCTCGGCGAGATCCTGATCAACGCTTCCCGCGACGGCATGATCGACGCCGCCCACGACCTCTCCGAGGGCGGGCTCGCCGCCGGACTGGCCGAGATGGGCCTGCGCTTCGGCGTGGGCGCCCGGGTGGCCGTGGACGGGATCTGCGAGCGCGACGGCGTGGACCCGTTCACCGCGCTCTTCAGCGAGTCCCAGGCCCGCGCCCTGGTCGCGCTGCCCCGGTCGGAGGAGCTGCGCTTCACCGATATGACCACGGCGCGGGGCTTCGCGGCGCTGCGCATCGGCGTGGTGGATGCGAGCTCCGGGGACCTCGAGGTCGCCGGACCCTATGCGGGCGACAGCTTCACGCTGGGCCTGGAGGAGCTGCGCGAGGCATGGAGCGCGGTCATCCCCTCGCGCTTCGCCACCCTGGGCGAGGCCACCGAAGCGGTCCGCCAGGAGAAGTAGAGCACGGCCGCTGGAGCAGACCAGCGCCGGCCGAGACGAAGAGACCACCCTGGCGGATGCCAGGGTGGTCTCTTCGTCTCGGGTCAGATCCCCAGCGAGGCCTGCACCTGGGCCAGCGCCTGCGCGGAGTCACGCAGCGCCTGGGCCTCGTTCGCCGCGAAGGGGGTGGTCGTCACCGGCTGCACACCGCTGGCGGAGACCACGGTCGGGATGGACAGCGCCACCCCGCTGATGTCGAGGAATCCGTCGAGGACGCTGCTGACCGGAAGGATCGCGTTCTCATCGTTGAGCACCGCCTCCACGATCCGTGCCGCGGAGAGCCCGATCGCGTAGTTCGTGGCGCCCTTGCCGGCGATCACCTTGTAGGCGGCGTTGCGCACCTCATCGGAGAGGGTCTCGAGCTCCTCGGTGTCGAAGACCCGCAGCCCGTCACGCTCCCAGTCCAGCAGCGGGGTCACCCCGATGCTGGCCGCGGACCAGAGCGGGAACTCGGTGTCGCCGTGCTCCCCCACGATGTGGGCGTGCACGCTGGACTGCGCGACACCGGCGCGCTGGGCCAGCTTCCAGCGCAGTCGCGCGGTGTCCAGCACGGTCCCGGAGGAGAACACCCGACTGCTGGGCAGCCCGGTGATCTGCTGGGCGGCCACGGTCAGCACGTCGCAGGGATTGGTGACCAGCAGATACACCGCATCCGGAGCGCGCTCAAGCAGCTTCGGGAGCATGCTGCGCAGGATGTCCACATTGGTGCCGGCCAGGTCGAGTCGGGTCTGTCCGGGGTGCTGTTTGGCCCCGGCCGTGATGACGACGACGTCGGCGCCCTCCACGTGCCTGAGGTCCGCGCCGCCGTCGATGTCCGTGGCGCCGGTGAACTGGCTGCCGTGGGCAAGGTCGAGGACCTCTGCTTCGACCCGGGCGGCGTCGATGTCATAGAGGCGCACATGCCGTGCGGAGCCGCGGATCATGGCCGCATAGGCGGTGGATGTGCCGACGCTTCCCGCTCCGACGATGGCCAGGGTGGAGTTCTCGATGACGCTCATGGGCTCAGCCTGTCACAGCAGCGGACGCTCGAACAGAGGCTGTTCCCGGGACCGCGGATTCAGCTGAGCGTCAGTGCCGGCAGAGACAGGACGGGTGTCCTGCGGGGTCGGCGTAGACGTTGAAGCGCTGCGCGCCGTTGGCCATCCGCAGCACCTCGGCCCACAGCGCGACGACCTCGGTCAGCGCCCGGGCCTGATGACCGGTCAGGGGCGGCTCGGGGCAGGCCAGGGCGGCCCAGCTCCGTTCCCGCGGGGCTCAGAACGGGTTGAGCAGCCGGTGCACGAACTGCCGGGTGCGCTCCTGCGTCGGCGCGCGCAGCACGTCCTCGGCGGGGCCCTGCTCGACGACGACTCCGCCGTCCATGAAGACGACCGTGTCGGCCACCTCGCGGGCGAAGGCGAGCTCGTGGGTCACCAGGACCATGGTCCAGCCCTCCTCGGCGAGCTCCTTGATCACGGTGAGCACGTCGCCCACAAGTTCGGGATCCAGCGCAGAGGTGGGCTCGTCGAAGAGCAGCAGCGCGGGCTGCTGGGCCAGTGCCCGGACGATGCCCACCCGCTGCTGCTGTCCACCGGAGAGCTGGTGCGGATAGTCATCGCGCTTCTCGGCGAGACCGACCCGGGCCAGCAGCCGCTCGGCCTCCGCGATGGCCTCGGCCTTGGGGCGCTTCTGGACCTGGATCGGGCCCTCGGTGACGTTCTGCAGCACGGTCCTGTGCGGGAAGAGGTTGTAGCCCTGGAAGACCATCGCCGAGCGGGTCCGCAGCGACTCCTTCTCTCGGCGGGTGGTCTTCGCGGTGAAGGTCACCGCCGGGCCGCCGGAGAATTCCACGGTGCCGGCGTCGGGCTGTTCCAGGCCGTTGAGGCAGCGCAGCACGGTGGTCTTGCCGGAGCCGGAGGGCCCGACGAGGGCGAGCACCTGACCGGGCTGCACCTGCAGGTCGATGGAGCGCAGCACCTCATTCTCACCGAAGGACTTGTTCAGTCCGGAGACGCGGAGCAGCGGGTCCCTCTGTGCGGGGTCAGTGGGCGACATAGCGATCCAATCTGCGCTCCAGGCGGTCCTGCACGGTGGAGAGCACGAGGCAGAAGACCCAGTAGATCATTGCGGCCTCCACGTAGAGCAGCATGAACTCCTGGCTGAAGGCGGCCACCTGCTGGGCCTGCCGGAACATCTCGGTGACCAGGATCAGCGAGGCCAGTGAGGTGTCCTTGACCAGGGAGATGAAGGTGTTCGAGAGCGGCGGCACCGAGACCCGGGCCGCCTGCGGCAGGATCAGCCGGCGCAGCGCCTGGTTGCGGGACATCCCGATCGTGTACCCGGCCTCCCACTGACCCTTGGGCACGGAGAGGATCGCCGCGCGGATGACCTCGGCGGCGTATCCGCCGACGTTCATCGAGAACGCGATCACCGCGCTGGGCCAGGGGTCGATGGTGACCCCGATCGAGGGCAGGCCGAAGAAGATAACGAACAGCTGCACCAGCAGCGGGGTGCCGCGGATCACCGAGATGTAGGCCCTCGCGATCCCCGACAGCAGCCGATTCCCACTGATCCGCATCAGTGCGAGCACCAGGGCGAGCGCGAGCCCGACGGTGAAGCTGGCAAGGGTCAGCGGGATGGTCCCGGTCAGGCCCCCGCGCAGCAGCGGCCAGAACGAGTCGATCGCCAGTTCCCAGTTGATGTCCATCGGTTCCATCAGTTCCGAGCCGCCCACGGGCGCAGCGCGTCACCGATCATTCGGTGACGTCGGCGCCGAAGTACTTCTCGGAGATCTCGGTGAGCGTGCCGTCCTCGGCCAAGGCTGCCAGCGCCTCGTCCACTGCCTCGACCAGGGATTCGCTGCCCTGCCGGAAGGTCAGTGCCGCCTGCGACTGATCCTCGGTCTCGGCGGCGATCTTGATGTTCTCGTTGCCCTCGGTCTCCTGGTAGTCCAGGTAGGTGAGCTTGTCGTTGATGGTCGCGTCGACGCGTCCCTGCTCGAGCAGGGTCACCGACTGTGCCCAGCCCTCCACGGCCTCGACGTTCGCGCCGGATTCGGTGGCCAGGTCGTTCCAGTTGGAGGTCAGCGACTGCGCAGTCGTGGCGCCGTCGAGATCCTCGAAGCTGGAGATCTCCTCGTTCTCCGCCAGGGTGACGATCACGCCGTTGGACACGGTGTAGGGCGCGGAGAACAGGTAGCTCTCCTCACGCTCCTCGGTGATCGAGACCTGGTTGGCGATCACGTCGAAGCGCTCGGACTCCAGGCCGGCGAACATCGCGTCCCACTGGGTCTCCTCGAAGTCCGCCTCCACGCCGAGCTCCTCGGCGACGGCGGTGACGATCTCGACGTCGTAGCCGGTCAGCTCTCCGGCGCCGCCCTCATGGAAGCTGAACGGACGGTAGGTCCCCTCGGTGCCCACGGTGAGCACCCCGGTCTCCTGCACCTCTTCGAGGGTGAGTCCCGCGGCCGACTCCTCGGCCGGTGCACCGTCCTCCTGCGCCTCGTCGCCTCCGCCGCAGGAGGCCAGCGTCAGGGCCGCGGCGGCAGAGATGGCGAGGGTGGAGAGCAGGCGTGTGGTCATAGGTGGTGCCCCTAGGGTGAAGCGTCGGAGAGTGCCGGCGCGCAATGGTCCGGTCATGGACAGGCACAGAACGGTAGCATCCGCGATGCCCGGGTCAGCGTGCTCTGTTACGCCAGACGTCGCGCAACCCGATTAGCCTGGAGGGATGCGTATCTGGAGCCTGGACCCCGGCTATCTGGACCGGCAGGGGCTCGTCGCCTGCTGGCGGGAGACGCTGCTCGCCCAGGCGGTGCTGCAGGGCCGGACGAAGGGGTACATGAGTCACCCGCAGCTGGTGCGCTTTCGCGCGCAGGCTGACCCGGTGATCGCGATCGGCGCGTATCTGCAGGGCGTGCTGAGCGAGGCGAGCGCGCGCGGCTACCGCTTCGACGCGACCAAGATCAGCAGCACCGGTGAGCAGGAGCTGATGCCGGTGACGACGGGCCAGCTGCTGCTGGAATGGGATCACCTGGGCGCGAAGCTGCGAACCCGTTCCCCGCTGAAGGCGCAGCAGAACCTGCAGGCGCTGCGTGCCCTGCGTGCCTCGACCGGGGAGACGGCCGTCCCCGCCGCGCACCCGATGATGCGGGTCGTCCCGGGCGGGATCGAGCCCTGGGAGCGCGCGAAGCCGGGCTGAGCCCCGAGCCTGAGCCCGGGGCCCGCCCGGCGGACCAGCCTCAGAAGGCCGGCATCAGCGTCTCGTCGTGCTCCTCGATGAGGAACTCGCGGACCTCGTCGCTGGTCATGGCGCGCTCGAGGGCCTCGATCTTCTCGGAGTCGAGGTCGCCCTCGCGGGCCACCAGCGAGATCGCGAAGCGCTCGTCGATGTTCTCCTCCACCGCGATGGCGTCCTGAGGGGTCAGCCCGAGGCTGGCGATGTAGGTCGGGTAGTTGAAGACCGCGGCGATGCCGTCCTCCTCATAGGCCGAGGTCAGGTTCAACAGGTCCACCTGGACCCACTCGAGGTCCTTCGGGTTCTCCTCGATGTCCTCGAGCGTGCCTTCGAAGCCGACACCCTCGGCCAGGGTGATCAGCCCCTGGTCGGCGAGGATCGCCAGCGCGCGGCCCTCGTTGGACTCATCGTTGGGCAGCGCGACCTGGGCGCCGTCGGGGATCTCCTCCATGGAGTCGTAGTCCCGGGAGTAGAAGCCCACGCGGGCGTTGTAGATCGGCTGGACGACGGCGAGCTCGGCGTCGTGCTCAGCGTTGTAGGCCTCCATATACGGCTGGTGCTGCGCGAAGTTCGCGTCGACCTCGCCGTCGGCGAGCAGCCGGTTGTACTGGACGTTGTCGCTGACCTCGACGAGCTCGATGGTGTAGCCATCCTCCTCGGCGACCTCGGCGGCGGCTTCGACCACGTCGGTCATCGGCGTGGTGTGCGAGGCGACCTGGATCAGCAGGTCATCACCTTCCGCGTCGCCCGGCTCCGAGGAGCAGGCCGCGGTGGCGAAGAGTGCAAGGACGACGGCGGCCCCGCTGAGTGCGCGGACGGGACGGTTCTGCAGTTGGGCAGTCAAGATGCTCCTCGTTCGGGTGGGCGGACCCGTGCCGGGCCCGATGGTTTCAACGACGTCGGCGCGCCGGTTATGCCAGGCACGCCGGTGCGGCGGAGTCAGTGGTGCGGCGGAATCAATGGTGCGGCGGAATCAAGCGTGCGGCGTCAGCGTGACCGGTGGTCCAGCGCCATGGAGAGTCTGGTGCCGAAGGTCTGGATCAGCATCACCAGCACCACGATCACCGCGATGGTCACGTACATGATGTCGTACTCATACCGCTGGTAGCCGTAGCGGATGGCGAAGTCACCGACGCCGCCGCCGCCCACGACGCCCATGATCGTGGAGTAGGAGATCATCGAGATGGTGACCGTGGTCATCGAGAGCACGAGCCCGGAGCGTGCCTCCGGGTAGAGGAACCGGGTGACCAGCTGAAGCGTGTCGGCGCCGAGGGAGTCGGCGAGCTCCACGGTGTCGCGGGGGATGTCCACCAGGGTCTGCTCCACCCAGCGGGCGTAGAGCGCGACGGCGACGAAGGAGAGCGGGACCGCCGCGGCGGTGGTCCCGAAGGAGGTGCCCACCGCCCAGCGGGTGAACGGGATCAGCGCGACCACGAAGAGCAGGAACGGCACCGAGCGGACCACGTTGACGAAGCCGTTGAGCCCGGTGTAGACCCAGCCCCGCTCCTTGGGCCCGCCACGGCGGGCCAGATACATCCCGGTGCCCATGGGCAGCCCGACCAGCACCGCGGCGAGCAGCGACCAGCCCAGCATCGCGCCGGTCTCCACGATCGAGGTGATGATCTCGCCCCGGTATTCGCTCAGGCGTCGCGCCAGCTCGTTCACTCCTGCTCCCCCTGGAGGTATCGGCGGGCGCGCTCCGAATAGCTGTCGAACTTCTCGCGTGCCTGCAGGTGGGCGATCTCGGCGATGCCGGTCAGCCGGCCGGACTCCAGGATCGCGGCGCGGTCGCAGGCGCCGCGGATGACTTCGAGCTCATGGCTGACCAGCAGGATGGAGGTCCCCATCTCGGCGCGCACGCGCAGCAGGGTGGACATGACCTCGTCGGTGTGCTGGCTGTCCAGCGAGGAGGTGGGCTCGTCGCAGAGCAGGATGTCGGGCTCGTTGACCAGCGCGCGCGCGATCGCCACCCGCTGCTTCTCTCCGCCGCTGAGCTGGGCGGGATGTTTCAGGGAGTGGGCTCCCATGTTCACGAAGTCGAGCATCTCGCGGGCCCGGTCCTCGGATCGGGAGACTTCGGAGCCGGATCTCGCTGATCCTGGTCCGCGCCTTCCGAGGCCGCCGCGGCGCCGGTGCAGGTTCAGCGGCAGCGCCACATTGGCCACGACGGTCTTGTTCGCGAGCAGGTTGAACTGCTGGAAGACCATGCCGATCCGGCGGCGCTGGGCGCGTCGCTCGCGTGGGCGCAGCGCGGCGAGGTTGACCCCGTTGACGGTGACGTCTCCCGAGCTGGGCATCTCCAGCGCGTTGACCATCCGTAGCAGGGTGGACTTGCCCGAGCCTGACTCGCCCACCACGCCGAAGATCTCGGACTCTCCGACGCTGAGGCTGACCTCGTGCAGCGCGTGGATCGTCTCGCCTCGGCGAACGGGTCGGGTGTAGCTCTTGGTGACCCGATCGAATTCGATCATCGGTGAAGCAGGATCAAGGGCTTGGATCAGCTCAGACCGTAGGCGATGAGTGAGCCGGCCCAGTCCTCGATCCCGGGCCAGTCGCGGAAGTCCGCGTTCTCGGGTGCCTTGACCACCTTGAGCTGAAGCTTCTCGAAGAAGCTGAGCTTCTCGGCGTCGATGGCGCCGCGGAAGTAGGTGGCCTCGCGGTGCGGGTAGCTGCGCAGCGTCTCGGCCAGCTCGGGCTTGAGGCTGGGTCCGCCGCCGGAGGCGAAGAGGAACAGCGGCTTGCCGCCGAGCTCGGTCCGGTGAGCGTCGAGGAACATCATCGCCGGGCCCCACAGCTTCTCCCGGTAGACGGGGATGCCCAGGACCACGTTGTCGGTCTCGAAGAGCCACCGGCCAGCCTCGGAGACGTCCTTGACGTGGGCAGAGACGCCCCGGTTCTTCAGCGTGGAGGCGATGTGCTCGCCGATCTCCGCGGTGGACCCGTGCTTGCTCGCGACAACGACCATCGTGGTCATAGTTCATCCGCCCTCTCGCAGAAACTTATGTTCTTGGCTGAGCCTATCAACGCAGGTCGCGCTGCGGGAGCGCCGGGATCACCGAGATGCGCGATCACCGGACTCCGCGCAGGTCCAGGGTCAGCTCGCTCTGCGCGCCGACTTCAAGCGTGACCGGGATGCCCCAGTCCTGCTGGTAGAGGTGGCAGGCGGCGTGCATCGGGATCTCTTCTCCGGGTGCGCCGTCGCAGGCGGCGGCCCGGGCGGTGATGTGCAGGACTCCCTCGCTGACCTCTGGGTTCAGCTGCAGCGTCCGGCGCAGCCCCTCGGAGTTCCCGGCGCCGGTGAGCAGCAGGTTCTCCGGGGATGAAGAGACCTTCAGCTGGGTCGGATCGCCCCAGCGGTCATCGAGCTTCTGACCCGTGGGGGCCGTGAAGCCGATGGCGAGGGAGAACTCTCCCGGTGCCACCGCGGTGGACGGGCGCTGGCTCTGTGTGGCGCCCTCGTCCACGGTGAGGTATTCCTTGGGCACCGCGATGCGGACCAGCTCGTGCGCGTTGGTCTCCACCACGAGCAGACTCGTGCCGTCGGCGTCGAGCAGCACGTCGGAGGGTTCCTTCAGCCCGCGCGCCACGGTCGAGACGCTGGCCGCCACGGTGGTGCCGTCGGCGGCGAGGTGCTCACCGCGGTAGCGGCGGATCGCACCGTTATAGGTGTCAGCCATCAGCACCGAGCCGTCCGGAAGCGCGGTCACCCCCAGCGGGTGCTGCAGCCTGGCCTGCCCGGGTGCTCCGTCGCGGAACCCGAAGTCGAAGAGGCCCTCGCCGATGAGCGTCTCCACCACCGGGGACGGCGCTTCCGTGCCGCCTGCTCCGGCCGCCGTGGCGTCCTCGGCGCTGGCGGCACCGGTGCGGATCACGCGCAGCGCGGAGGTCTCGGAGTCAGCGATCCAGATGTCGCCTGCGGCGTCCTCGGTGAGTCCCGAGGTCTGCGCGAACCAGGCGGTCTCGGCGGAGCCGTCGAGGAGACCTTCGAGGCCGGTGCCGGCGAAGATCGACAGCTCCCCGGTGGCGGGGTCGAAGGTGAAGATCTGGTGGGTGCCGGCCATGGCGATGACCACCAGGTCCAGGGTGTTGGACCAGAGCACGTCCCAGGGGGAGGACAGCGAGACGTTCAGCGGATCGGTGCCCAGGCTGCCGGACTCCACCGCGCCGGCCCGGGCGCGCTCGGCGTCGAGGAGGCGCTGTACGCCGTTGCCGGCCACGGTGGTGACCTCTCCGGTCTCGGCGTTGATGCCGCGGAGCCGGTGGTTGACCGTGTCGGCGACCACGATGTCGTAGCCGACCTGCTGCGCCAGCTCGGCCGGGAGCACGGTCAGGCCCTGGGGCTCGTTGAACCGGGCGGCGGCGGGGTCGCCGTCGTGGTGGCCCTTCTGAAGGTCCTCTCCCCCGCCCCAGGAACGGACCACGGTAGCCAGGTCCGCGTCGAGCTCCACGATCCGGTGGTGGCCGGTGTCAGAGACCAGGAAGTGACCCTGTGCGGCGTCGGATCCGCCGAGCTCGCGGCCGACCGGGACGGCTTTGCCGGGGAAGCGCAGCGTGCGCGAGACCGGCTCGGGTGGGACATAGGGGCCGTCGCCGCGGTGCAGCGTGCCCTTGGCCTCATGCTCGGTGACGAGCTCCTCGACCAGCGAGGTCAGTCCGGCCACGTGGCCCTCGCCGGCGAGGTTCGCGGCGATGTAGCCCTGCGGGTCGATGACCACCAGGGTCGGCCAGGCGCGGGCCGAGTAGGCCTGCCAGGTCACCAGGTTCGGGTCGTCCAGGACCGGGTGGGCGATCTCGTAGCGCTCGACGGCGGCGGCGAGCGCGTCGGGGTCAGCCTCGTGCTCGAACTTCGGGGAGTGCACGCCGACGGTGACCAGGACGTCGCTGAAGCGCTGCTCCAGCGGGCGCAGCTCGTCGAGCACATGCAGGCAGTTGATGCAGCAGAAGGTCCAGAAGTCCAGGATGACGATCTTCCCGCGCAGGTCCTCCAGTGAGACGTCCTTGCCCCCGGTGTTCAGCCAGCCTCGTCCGAGAAGCTCGGATGCGCGCACCCGCTCGGTGCGGCGAATCGTCTCAGTCTCAGTCATGCGGGGTCTCCCTTGAGTCGTGCCTGGCTATTCTGCGGTCTCCAGCGCGGCGGATGCTTCGGCGGCGATGGCCTCGGCGATGGAGGTGAACTCCGCCGAGCCTGCCGCCTCACCGCCGGTGAAGGAGACCATGATGATGTCATCGTCCACCTGCGTGAACAGGATCTGCGCGAAAGTTGTTCCTTCACCGCCGCTGCGCTCCCAGGAATAGGCCGCGGTGTTCTCCGCCTGCTCGGAGGAGACCCCGTCCTGGTCCTGCAGCGTCGGCTCCTCGATGCGCAGCTCGTAGTCGATCCCGTCCAGGGTGAACTCGGTGTCCCGGCAGGAGTCCAGCAGCGCCGCGACATTCTCCAGGTGCTCGGCAACACGCTCCTGGTCGGCCTCGCCGTCCAAGGTGGCCAGCTCGATGGAGCCGGCCCCGGAGAAGCTGTCTGCGAAGTAGTCGGCGCGCACGGTCTCCTCGCCGAGCAGCAGCGGTGAGAAGTCGACGGCGGCCAGCGGCTGCGCGCAGGCCTCGGGGCTCACCTGCGCCTCGGGGTCCTCCCCGGCCAGGGAGTTCTCCTCGAGCAGCTCGCGGTAGGAGCCGGCCACCTCGTCGGAGACGAACCCCATCTCGGTGAAGCCGAAGCTCGCCGCGCGTCCGGCGCCCTCCTGGGCGGCGGTGATCAGCCGGTCGGGGGCGCTCAGGCCTGCGGCACTCGCGCCGTCGCCCTGCGCCTCGTCGTCGCCCTGCGCCTCGCCGTCACCCTGCGCCTCGCCGTCGCCCTGCGCCTCGCCGTCGCCGTCACCGTCGGCCTCACCGTCGGCGGCAGGCTCATCCCCGGCGACCCCGGAGTGATCGGCATCATCGGGGGCTTCGTCGGGAGCTGACCCGCAGGCGCTGAGCAGCAGCGCCGCGGCGAGGGCGGCTCCGAACACCGGAAGGGGCGCTGGCTTCATCGTGGTCCGTCCCGTTCGGCCATCTCGGCGAACATGTCGTTGTAGTCGTTGAGCTCCGCGTTCTGGGTGCGGTCGGCCTCGCGGTCCAGTCGCCTGGTCTCGCGCTTGTCCTCCCGGGACCAGATGACCCCGGCCACGAAGGACATCAGGATCGCCGGGATCTCGCCCAGCGCCCACATCAGTTCACCGCCGCTGCGCTGATCCTCCAGTGCGGTGAACCCCCAGTCGTAACCCATGTTGCCGAACCAGGAAGCCTGGATCAGCTGGTCCGAGCTGGTCATCGCCACCGCCAGAAAGGCGTGGAAGACCATGGTGGCCAGCAGGATGATCAGCCGCATCGGGTGCGCCGGCCGGGCGGGCAGCGGGTCCTGACCGATCAGCACCAGCGCGAAGATGTACCCGGTGGCCAGGAAGTGGAAGATCATCAGCTCGTGGCCCACATGGTATTCCAGCACCAGTCCGAAGATCGGGGTGTAGTAGAAGATCAGCAGCGAGCCGGCGAAGTTCACCGCCGCGACGATCGGGTTGGTGATGATCCGCGAGAAGCGCGAGTGCACGATCCAGAGGATCCACTCCCGCGGGCCGCGGGTCCCGTCGGTGCGCACCGGCAGCGCGCGCAGCGCCAGGGTCACCGGAGAGCCCATCACCAGGAAGATCGGGGCGACCATGGTCAGCGTCATGTGCTGGATCATGTGTCCGGAGAACAGCACCATCCCGTAGACCGCCGGCCCGCCGGAGGTGACCCAGAGCAGCACCAGCAGCCCGAAGAGCCAGCTGGCCGTGCGCAGCACCGACCAGGAGTCCCCGCGCCGGCGCATCCGCACCATCGCCAGCACGTACCAGGCGGCGAGGAAGACGACGATGGCGACCCACAGCCAGTCCGGGCGCCAGAGGGTCAGCCAGAGGCTGCCGGTGGGCTCGGGGGGCAGGTCGTAGCCGGTGAGCAGCCGGGCCGGGGTGGCGTCGGGGGGAAGCTCCTCGGGCACCGGAGGGGCGGTGCGTCCCAGGATCGTGCTGACCCCGATCACCGCGGCCATGATTGCGACCTCCACGAGGATCAGCTGGAAGAGCAGCCCCGCGGGACGCGCACCGCTGCCCAGCCGCGGGATGATCCAGGACCGGTGCATCCACCCGATGACCGCCAGGGCCAGGGTGGCCAGCAGCTTGGCGGAGAGCATCAGCCCATAGCTGGTGGAGGTGAGCTGCCCCAGCGACTCGATGCGCAGGCTCGCGTTGATGATCCCGGAGGCCGCCACCGTGAGCAGCGCCAGCCCGGCCAGGGTCGAGTAGCGCCGCAGCAGCGTCTCGGTCATCCCAGGTGCCGGTTTCGCGCTGGCTGGCGCGGCGCTGGTCGACGTCGCGGCCGAGCGCTCGCGCGTCTCCGCGGCCTCCCGGCTCAGGGCGGGGCCCAGCAGTGCCAGGACCACCAGCCCGCCGACCCAGATGACGACGCCGAGCAGATGCAGTCCCAGCGAGTTGACCGCCGCGTAGTGGTCATCACCGGAGGCGGAGTGCCCGACCAGCGCCATCGGGAGGATCGCGGTGAGTCCGAGCACCGCGATGAAGAACAGTCCTGCCGGGGCGCGCACGGCGGTGACCAGGGTGGCGAATACCGCGGCGATCAGCACCACTGCGGCCCAGGCCTGGCCGGTGGCGATGGACTGCACGTAGCCGAAGAATCCGGCGGCGAAGGAGTCCGAGGCGGAGAGCTCGAGCCCGGAGAGCGAGGAGAAGGTCAGCACCAGCACGGCCACCGCTGCCACGGTCCAGACCACCCCGGCCAGGCTGGCGATCTGCAGGGTCCGGGCGAACAGCGGATGCTCGGCGGCTGGGTCGTCGGTCGGCAGCTTCCTGCGTCGCCGCGGACCGGCCTGCGGCGGCACCGCCACGGCGGCAAGGATCACCGCGGCGATCGCGGTGGCCATGGCGAGGTGGTGGACGAACCGGGCGACCGGCAGTCCCCATCGGGTCAGCGCACCGGGGTCCGAGAGCTCGCTGGGGTCGTTGGTGCCGGTGAGCACGCCGGTGATGATCAGCGCCAGCAGCCCGGTGCAGAGCGCGGCGGCGGTCAGCGGCAGCGGTGCGGTCCAGAGCCGGGCCGGCGCCTGCCGGGCAGGCAAGGTCACAGAGCTGCTCACGCGTCGTCGTTCCTGGGCGGGTCCTGCCGGGGATCCCGCTGCGGGTCCTGCCGGGGGTTCTTCCGGGGGTCATCGCCGTCGACGTCCTCCTGGGACCGCTGCCGCCAGCGCGCGGACTCCTGCATCTTGCGTCGGGCCAGCACGATGACCAGGACCAGCACGAGCAGGCTGCCGATGCCGAAGACCAGCGGAGCCCAGTCGGGCAGGTCGGGGGCGGCAGGTGCTGCCGCGGTGAATGCGAGTGAGGCTGTCATGGCGGGGCTGCACCTTCCTTGGGTCTTCGGGGACTTCGGCGTCCAACGATTCTACGCCGTGTAGAAGAGTCGGTGTGGAAGAGCCTGCGCAGACGACGTCGGCCCCTCGCCCGTTTCTCGGGGCGAGGGGCCGACGTCGTCTGCTGGGCCGGGGCGACTCTGCTTCACAGAGTGCCGCGGCTCATCGGGCTCATTTGCCGGTGGCAGCAGCCTTCAGCTTGGAACCTGCGGAGAGCTTCACGGAGTAGCCCTCCGGGATCTGGATGGTCTCACCGGTCTGCGGGTTGCGTCCGGTGCGGGCGGCGCGCTTGGTGCGCTCCACTGCCAGCCAACCGGGAATGCTGACCTTCTCGCCCTTGGAAACCTGCTCGGTGAAGACCTCGAAGACCGAATCCAGAACGCCGTTGACGGCGGCCTGGGAGTTTCCGGACTTCTCTGCGACTGCTGCGACGAGCTCGCTGCGGTTCAGTGCCATGTGTTTGTCCTCCTGGACGTATTCGGTGGCAGTCCCCGGCATGACCTGCGCAATGCGTGCGACTGACGCGCTCTTCTGCGTCGCCGGACCGGTCATGCCGCGTGGGGCTTTCAGAACGGCAACTTACCACGCAGGCCCGGCCGAACCAGCATGGAACCGCGTGATCCTGGGCCAGAACGACGCATTTCCCGCTCCGCGAACACACCGCACGGCGGCCGGGGAGGGTGATATGAACAAAAAGCTCACGAACAAAAAGCCACCCGTGGGAGGACTGATGCTGTTCCTCCAGGGGGTGAGGAACAGGAGCCTCCGCACGGGTGGCGGTCTTTGTGGAGCTCGTTCGCCGAGGCGAGCGGGCTCTGGGTCCAATCTACAGCAGAATGTGTATTGGACAACCACCGAAGGGGCGGGCCGCCCGAAGGCGACCCACCCCTTCAGAGATGGTTCTGCTTCAGCCGCGGCTGATCACCAGGAAGACTTGGTGATACCGGGCAGCTCACCCTTGTGAGCCATATCGCGGAAGCGGATGCGCGAGATGCCGAACTTCTGGAAGGTGCCGCGGGGGCGACCATCGATGGAGTCGCGGTTGCGCACGCGGATCGGGGAAGCATCGCGGGGAAGCTTCTGCAGACCCACGCGAGCTGCTTCGCGGTCCTCGTCCGACGCGTTGGGATCAACGAGGGTCTTCTTCAGCTGCAGACGCTTCTCGGCGTAGCGCTCAACGATGACCTTGCGCTGTTCGTTCTTTGCGATCTTGGATTTCTTAGCCATGATCAGCGCTCCTCTCGGAAGTCGACATGCTTGCGAACGACCGGATCGTACTTCTTGAGCACGATGCGGTCGGGGTTGTTGCGGCGGTTCTTACGGGTCACATAGGTGAACCCGGTGCCTGCCGTCGACTTCAGCTTGATGATGGGACGTACGTCCTTGTCCTTGGCCATTAGAGCTTCTCACCCTTCTCGATCAGCTCGGCGACGACAACGTCGATGCCGCGGACGTCGATGGTCTTGATGCCCTTGACGGACAAGGTCAGCGTCACATTGCGTCCCAATGAAGGAACCCAGTAGCGCTTCTTCTGGATGTTCGGGTCGAACCGGCGCTTGGTGCGCCGATGCGAGTGGGAGATCGAGTTGCCGAACTGCGGCCCCACTCCGGTCACCTGGCAACGTGCTGCCATGATCACTCCTCTTGCGTAAGTACGTGAATGTATACGGGCGGTCCCCGATTCTGGGTCCCGCCACCAGCTATGACACCGTTACTTGCGAGGACGGACCAGGCTGGGTGAGATCCAACCGAAGTGTCTTCTCATTCGTCCAGCGAGACGCTGAACGGACGGTGGTGCTTGATGTGGTGCTCTGGAATCCAGGCTTCACAACTGCCATGCTGCTTTCCGGCGCTGGTACCCATGACAGCCCCCGCTCCAAGAGGACACGCATGTGCACAGCGCAGCACGGCTTGCGACTGTCTATGTTAGCCCGGGCTCGGCCATTCGGCAAAGCGGGTGAGAATCGGGCTCGAGCGGCGGCGGTACAGTCATGGCGTGACTCAGAACGCCACCCGCACCCGCACAGCACTGCCGGTGGCGGCCATCATCGCCACGGTGCTCATGTGGGCCTCATCCTTCGTCCTCATCCGATGGTCGGCCGGGGAGCTCTCCCCCGGGCCGCTCGCGCTGCTGCGGCTGCTCGCCGGAGCGGTGACGCTGAGCGCGCTGCTGCTCTGGGTCCGCCGTGGGAGGCTGCACCGGCCCACCCGAGCTGCGCTCGGACTCACCGCGCTCTTCGGGGTCATCTGGTTCGCGCTCTACACCGTGGTGTTCAACCTCGCCGGGCACTACCTCGACGCCGGGACCATCGCGATGGTGGTCAATCTCGCCCCGCTGATGGTCGGGGTCGGCGCGGTGCTGTTCTTCAAGGAGTCCTTCTCCACCCGGCTCTTCATGGGGATGGTGGTCTCGCTCTGCGGCATCGGACTGATCACCGTGGCCGGATCCACCGGCCAGCTGGCCCTGATCGGGCTGGGCATCGCGCTGATCGCGGCGTTCCTCTACGCCGCCGGCATGCTGATCCAGAAGCTGGCACTGCGCCACACCGACCCGTTGACCGCCACCTGGTTGGCCTGCGCCGCGGGCACCATCGCGTTGCTGCCCTTCCTCGGCGCGACCTGGGAAGAGCTGCAGACCACCTCGACACCGGTGATCATCGGCGCCATCTACATGGGCATCGGACCCACCGCGCTGGGCTTCTGGTTCTGGGGCTACGCGATGAACCACTTCCCCACCGGCAAGGTCGCCGCCAGCACGCTGGCGGTGCCCGCCGTCGTCGTGGTGATGTCCTGGCTCACTCTCGGAGAGATCCCGCCGCTGCTGGGGATCATCGGCGGCGCGGTGACGCTGACCGGTGTGGCTATCGCACAGCTCCGTCGACCCGGGCGACCGGCGCGGCCTGTCGGGCCGGCGCCACCGTCGCACTGAACTTCTCACCGCTGGCCAGCTCATAGGCCCGGGCCGCGCGCAGCACCGAGCGGTCCCGCGTCCTGGCGGCGACGATCTGCAGCCCCACCGGCAGCCCGGCGCTGGTCAGCCCGCAGGGCACCGAGATGGCGGGCTGCTGGGTCATGTTGAACGGGATGGTGTACGGGGTCCAGCTGGTCCACAGGTCCGAGGGCCAACCGACGGGAGCCTGCCGGTTCGCGTCGAAGGCAGGGATCGGCATGGTGGGAGTGACCAGCAGATCGTATTTCTGGTGGAACGCCCCCATGCGCACCCCCAGGTTCATGCGCACCCCGGTGGCGCTGAGATAGTCCAGCGCCGAGGCATCGGCGTACTTCTCGATGCCCGCGCGCAGGCCTGGATCCACATGCTCCAGCGCGCCGGGGCCATAGGCCTCGAGCACCTTCGCCGCACCGGTGAACCAGAGCACGTGGAACGCCTCCATCAGATCCTCCAGATCGGGGTCCACCTGCTCCACCTGGGCGCCCAGCGAGACCAGCACCTGGACCGCCTCATCGACCCGCGCCTCGACCTCGGGATCATTGCTCCCGAGGCCAAGGGTGGGCGAGTAGCCGATCCGCACTCCGGCGAGCGAGCCCCCGTCGACCTCGAGCTCGGCGAGCTCTGCCGAGAAGGGGCGCGTCTGTGAGGGCAGCGCGGACCAGTCGCGGGCGTCGAAGCCGGCGATCACATCGAGCAGCAGCGCGGTGTCGGTGACGGTGCGCGCCATCGGCCCGGCATGGGCGAGGGTCCCGAAGGGGCTTGCGGGGTACATCGGCACGGTGCCGTAGGTGGCCTTGATCGCCACGGTGCCGGTGAAGGCCGCCGGGATCCTGACCGAGCCGCCACCGTCGGTGCCCACCGCCCAGGGGCCCATCCCGGCCCCGACCGCCGCGGCCGCGCCGCCGGAGGATCCGCCCGCGGTCAGCGCGGGGTTCCAGGGGTTGGTGGTGGCGCCGAACCGCAGCGAGTCGGTGGTGCCCTTCCAGGCGAACTCCGGCGTCGCGGTCTTGCCCAGCAGCACCGCCCCGGTCTCGCGCAGCCGTGCCACGCAGGGTGCGTCGAAATCCCAGGGGCCGGCCTCATCGATCAGCCTGCTGCCGCGCAGGGTCGGCCAGCCCACGGTCGGGAAGATGTCCTTGATCGAGGTGGGCACCCCGTCTCCGGGGCCCAGCGTCTCACCGGAGCTCCAGCGCCGTGCCGAGCCCCGGGCGGACTCGAGGGCGGACTCCCGGTCCACCAGCACGAAGGCGTTCAGCGCCCCGTTGTGCGCCTCGATCCGCTCCAGGGCGGCCTCTGTGGCGTCCACCGGGGTGAAGTCGCCGGTGCGGTAGCCCGCGAGAAGTTCGACGGCGGTCAGGTCAGCAAGGTGCGTCATGCGCCCCTCCTCAAGCTCTGGAGTCCGAGGACTCGTCTGGTGCAGCAGGTCGGGTGGGTGAAGCGTCGGCTGGGTCAGATTCAGTTCAATGTCGCGGGACGTATCCCTTGGCGGTGTCCACGATGTTCTTCAGCTCCGCCCCGTCGAGCCAGCGCTGCGCGTTGTCCACGAACTGCTCCGCGAGCGCCTTGCGCCAGCCGATCACGTCTCCGGACATGTGGGCGGAGATCGTCACCGACTCCATCGTCCAGAGCGGCGAGTCCACCGGCAGCGGCTCCTGAGCGAAGACGTCGAGGGTGGCGTGGGCGAGGCGGCCCGCTTCCAGCGCCTCGACCAGCGCGGGCTCGTCCACGGATTCTCCGCGACCGATGTTGATCAGGTGCGCACCGCTGCGCATGGCCGCCAGGGACTGGGCGCCGATCAGCCCGGTGGTCTGCGCGGTGAGCGGGGCGGCGTTGATGATGTGATCGAAGCCGCCGATGTGCTGGGGCAGCTGCGCGCTGTCCACCACCGTGCCGAAGTCTGGGTCCTGCTCGCGGGCGGTGCGTCCGGCTCCGGTGACCGTGATCCCGACCGCGCGCAGCAGCCGCGCCGTCTCCCGGCCGATCGCCCCGGTGCCGATGACCAGCGCGGAGGTTCCCTGCACCTGCAGCGTCTCGCGGTGCACCCACTGGCGCTGCTGCTGGTGGCGCAGGCTTGCCGCGAAGTCCTTGGCATGGGCGAAGATGGCTGCCAGCACGTATTCCGCGATCGGCCGGTCGAAGATTCCCTGCGCGTTGGTCACCGTGACCTCGGAGCTGCGCAGCTCCTCGAACATCAGCGCGTCCACTCCGGCCGCGGCGACATGGATCCATCTCAGCGCGTCCGCCTGCGGCCAGGCCTGTCGCACCGCCGGGGAGAAGAAGTCCCAGAGGAAGAGCGCCTGCGCGCCCTCGAGTGCGGCGCCGAGCCCGGCGGCGTCGGTGTACCTGACCTCGGCCAGGCGCTCGATCGGCTCCAGCCCTGCGGGTCGCTGGAGCTCGGCTGAATGCTGAGCTGAATCTTGTGATGCGTCCTGTGATTCGTCCTCCGGTGCCGCCTCTGCAGTGGGACACAGCACCGTGATGATCGGTCTCGCTGGGGTCATGTTCACCTGCTCATTTCTGGCCCGTCGTATCGGCCCTGCCCGGCCCATGTCTGGTCTGCCGACCTTTCATCTTCAGTGCGGCTATGCTATGAATACCTGTGAAGATTGTCAACAATCCGGAGATATCATGAGTTCCGCGTCAGGCTTTCAGCCCGTCCCCCGTGAGTCCACCTCCTCGCTGATCACCCGCCAGCTGCGCGAGGGAATCATGAGAGGCGCCCTGCCCGCAGGCACCCAGCTCTCCGAGGTGGCCCTGGCGGCCGAGTTCGGCGTCAGTCGGGGCCCGCTGCGCGAGGCCATGCAGCGCCTGGTCCAGGAAGGCCTGGTCCGCAGCGAGCTCAATCGCGGACTCTTCGTCAAGGAGCTGGACGAGGCCGAGATCCGTGATCTCTACCTGACCCGCACCGCGATCGAGACCGCCGCGGCCCGCGCGGTGGCCCACAGCGAGGCGGTGATACCGGGCACCGAGCGCCTGCGCGCCCGAGCTGCCGCGATGGCCGCCGCCGCAGCAGCCGGGGACCTTGAGGCGCTCGCGGACGCAGACTTCGCCTTTCACGAGGAGCTGGTGAGTCTGGCCGGAAGCCCCCGGCTGCACCGGGTCCACGAGACCCTGATGGTGGAGACCAGGATGTGCATGACGGCGCTGCAGGGGACCTACTTCGATCCCGAGGACCAGGTCGCGGAGCATTCACGCATCGTCGAGGCCATCGCCTCCGGCGACGATGCCGCGCTGGTGCGGGAGATCGAGGAACACATGCAGGAAGCCCTGGACCGCCTGGTCAGAGCCTCTCGGTGAACTCCTCACGCACCCCATGGTCCTGCGCGGCCGACGGGGATAAGGTCGAAGAATGGAATTCAGATATCTCGGACATTCAGGCCTGAAAATCTCAGAGATCACCTACGGCAACTGGTTGACCCACGGCTCACAGGTCGAGAACGATGTCGCGACCGAGTGCGTCCACGCAGCGCTCGACGCCGGGATCACGACCTTCGACACCGCGGACGTCTATGCCAACACCGTGGCCGAACAGGTCCTCGGCGACGCACTGGCCGGGCAGCGCCGTGAGTCCCTGGAGATCTTCACCAAGGTCTATTTCCCGACCGGCCCCAAGGGGCACAATGACACCGGACTCTCCCGCAAACACATCATGGAGTCGATCAACGGTTCGCTGACCCGACTCGGCACCGAATACGTCGACCTCTACCAGGCGCACCGCTATGACTACGAGACTCCGCTCGAGGAGACCATGCAGGCCTTCGCCGACGTGGTCCGCTCCGGCAAGGCGCTCTACATCGGGGTCTCCGAGTGGACCGCGGATCAGCTGCGTGCGGGACACACGCTGGCCAAGGACCTCGGCGTGCAGCTGATCAGCAACCAGCCGCAGTACAACATGCTCTGGCGGGTCATCGAGCCCGAGGTGGTGCCGGCGTCGGAGGATCTCGGCATCTCCCAGATCGTCTGGTCACCCATCGCCCAGGGCGTGCTGACCGGAAAGTATCTGCCGGGCCGGGCCGCTCCGGAGGGTTCCCGCGCCTCGGACAAGGAGGCAGGAAAGTTCATCGAGCGGTACATGGACCAGGAGATCCTCACCGCGGTGCAGAACCTGAAGCCGATCGCCGCGGACCACGGCCTGGATCTCGCGCAGCTCGCCGTGGCGTGGGTGCTGCAGAACCCGAACGTCGCCTCCGCGCTGGTCGGCGCGTCCCGTCCGGAGCAGATCTCCGGGAACGTCGCCGCCGCCGGAGTCACCCTTGACGACGCCGCGATGCACGCCATCGACGCGGTGCTCGGGGATCTGGCCGAGCAGGATCCCAGCCTGACGAAGTCCCCGGAGACGCGCATCAGCTGACCCCAGAGACCCCTCGTCTCCCCCCCGGCTGGATGCGGAGCGCGCCCGGTGATACAGCGCATCGGGCGCGCTCCGCAGTCGTCTCGGAATCCGGTCACCTTTACCGTTTCGTTATGAAAATGGTGGCCCGGAACGTACACTGGCCGCTGGACTGAAGACATGGACAGCCGCCTGAACATGGGCGCAGCTGACCACCGGCGCGGGGAGCAGGACTGGATGAAGCGAGGAGCACGGCGGGCGGTCCCGCTCAGCGGCGCAGCCCTGGTGAGCATCGCCCTGCTCGTGGGCGCAGCCCCCACCGCAGCCGTCGCGTCCCCCGATGCCCCGTCGACTTCCGCCGCTCCCACCACGGGCACCGGTGACACGGTTGACCAGCAGGTCGATGGAGACGCTTCGGAGTCGAACGATGACGTCGCGGACCCGGGTCCTGCACCTTCGCCGGAGCCCGCCCCGGAGCCGCTCGATCCCAGCGAGGATCCCGGCGAGGATCCCCTCGAGTCCCCGGCGGACCCCACCCTGCCGGCAGATCCCATGGACACGCCGGAGCCAGAGCCGGTCGATCCTGGACCGACTGACCCCGCGCCCACCGATCCTGAGCCCACCGATCCTGGACCCACCGAGCCCGAGTCCACAGACCCCGAGCTCCCCCAGCCCGAGCCCACCGACGAGGAGTCCCCACCGGTCTTCCCGACCGATCCGGAGGAGGAGATCTCGGCGCCTGCGGAGGGCGAGCACTACCTTCGCTGCGGCTCCGCCTTCGCCTCCCCGGGGCAGACCGAGACCCTGCGCCTGCAGATGAGCAGCGGACTGACCGACCTCACCGTCGGCTCGAGCCTGACCGGCGCCACCATCTGGATCGACGGCGGGGTCGTCTACTATCAGGCCCCCTCACCGCTGCCGCCTGGTTCTGCACAGGATGATTTCGCGGTTCGTGGGATCTCCCCGAGCGGGGAGCGGGTCGCAGACCGATGCAACATCGGTCTGCAGTCCACATCGGAGGGTGCCGACGACGCGGTGCAGCCGACCCCACCCCAGGAGTCCGACGCAGGCGAGGACATCCCGGCGCCTGTCACACCGGAGACTCCCGAGGCGGCCGAGACCCCGAGCGCCGCGAGCACCCCCGCAGAAGCCTCCGAGACCTTCAGCGGCCCACCGATTCCTGGAATGCCCGGCTATTCGCTGCCCGGGCGGGATGCCTCCGGCACCAGCCCCTCCGAGTCGGCCGCACAGCCGACCGAAGCCTCGGAGCAGGCCGCGCCTTCAGAGCTGGCCGAGGACTCGGAGCTGGCGGCGACCGGACTGAACACCCTCCAGGCCTTCAACGCGGTCGTCTTGGCGCTGGTGGCGATCCTCGCTGGCGCCGCCGCGATGGTCGTGGCCGCTCGCCGGTCCGACTCCCCCGGCTGAGCCGCCTCACCAGGTGTTGGGAGCCGTCTTCCGGGCGGCCGGCAGCGCCGAATCGCGCCGCCAGGTCTGGAGCTCCTCACTGACAGAGAGGTCCTCCGGCGCCTCGTGGCCGAGGTCGCGGATCGCGCCGAGGATCTCGACGTTGGGCACGGGGCCCGCGCTGGAGAGCAGCCGGCCGGCGACGTGGGCCCGAACGTAGATCTCACCGTCGACCACGGCTCGCTGCTCGAAGTAGAAGCACTTCTCATCGAAGCCGATCATGCGGGTGTGAATCTCGAACCGAGTCATGAACGTCACCGAGCGTCGGAAGGTGATCTGCTCGGACTGGACCACCGGTGACCATCCGCGCTTACGCATCTGTGCCCAGAGTCCGGAGCGTGCCATGAGGTCGAACCGACCGAGATCGAAGAGTGAGAAGTACTGGCCGTTGTTGATGTGGCGGGCGATGTCGACGTCGGTGGGCAGCGCGCGCATCGTGACCACCGAGGATTCCCAGGGAGTCATGGTGGGTCGACGGCGGGCCTGGAGCAGCACCAGCAGGGTGCGGAATATCACATGCATGGGCACAGTGTGCCACAAGCTACCAGTCAGTAATAAGTTGACCTGGGGCTCGACCCTCAGGGCGAGCCCGCCGAGGATGCCGACGATGGGCTGGATGGTCCATGATCCGCCGGGCGAAGCACGTATCCGGCCCCTCTGACGGTGTGGATCATCCGGGGCATGTCGACCTCGATCTTCTTGCGCACATAAGAGATGTAGAGCTCCACGATGTTGGCCTGTCCGGCGAACTCGTACTCCCATACCTGCTGCAGGATCTCGGCCTTGGGCAGGACCGTCCTGGCATGGCGCATCAGCAGGCGCAGCAGACGAAACTCCGTGTCGGAGAGGTCTATGTCTCGGCCGCCTCGGCGCACCGTGCGTGCCGCGGTGTCCAGCTCGAGATCACCGACCAGCAGACGTTCACCCTCGGTCCGCTCCGGGAGCCGCGCCGTGATGAGGTGGAGCCGGCGCAGCGCCTCCTGAACGGAGATCGAACCCGCCATGTGGTCATCCTGCGGGTGCACGGTCTCGAGCAGCCGTTCCAGCTCGACGTCCGCGTCGAACCAGTGCAGCACCGCAGACGGCTCGGTGCTCGCGCGCAGACCCTCCATGACCCGCTCCAGGTCACCCACTCGCCGGCTGGAGCGCGCGTCCACCACGAAGAGCTCCGGGGCGTCCACCTGCAGCGCCTGCCGGGCGGTCTCCGCGCTGGAGGCCAGCAGCACCTTCACATCGATCCCACGCAGCCGCTGACTCAGCTCCGAGGCCGCCGGGGAGGGTCCGCCGAGGATGAGCACCGGCGAGGAGATCATCAGCGCGGGCCCGAGCACCGGGTGCACGGAGGCCATCGGGAACTCATGCAGTGGCCCGGCACTGTTCTCTCCCGCCATCGCACCTCCCCGGTCCGTCTGCTGAACTGCCTGATCAGGACGTGGCAGATATCCCGGAACTCTACAGACTGTCAAGCTCTGATCCTAGGGCGAAGCCCCAGAGTCAACAACAGATCGGCCCCTCAGTCCTTCAGAACGAGCTGAGGTTTCATGAAAGACTGGCCGCGGTGACTGACATCACCCCTTGTCCGTCACCGGTTCACCCCTGCCGACCCGCCGCACCTGGCATTTACCGAGGAGAACACATGATCATCGGAGTCCCCGCCGAAGTGAAGAACAACGAGTACCGCGTGGCCCTGACACCGGCCGGAACGGTGGACCTCACCGCCCGCGGACACCGGGTGCTGATCGAGAACGGCGCCGGCACCGGATCCGGCTTCGCCGATCAGGACTATCGTGCGGCAGGGGCTGAGATCCTCGGCGGCGCCGATGAGGTCTGGGAGCACGCCGAGATGATCCTGAAGGTCAAGGAGCCCCAGGCCGAGGAGTTCCCGCGGATGCGCGCAGGTCAGGTGCTCTTCACCTATCTCCATCTCGCGGCGGAGCCCGACTGCGCCCGCGCGCTGCAGGAGCGCGGCGTCACCGCGATCGCCTACGAGACGGTCACCGGCACCCATGGGCTGCCGCTGCTGGCCCCGATGAGCGAGGTCGCCGGACGGCTGGCTCCCCAGGTCGGCGCCTATCACCTGATGCACTCCCAGGGCGGTCCCGGCATCCTCATCGGCGGCGTTCCAGGGGCGCGGCCCGCAAAGGTCGTGGTCATCGGCGGCGGCAAGGCCGGCGAGCAGGCGGCCCTGACCGCGCAGGGCATGGGCGCCGATGTCACCGTGCTGGACCTGAACATCGAACGGCTCCGGGAGCTCTCCGCGCTCTCCGGTCGCGGTCTGACCACGCTCGCCTCGAACACGCTGACCCTCACCGAAGAGGTGGCCGCCGCGGATCTGGTGATCGGGTCGGTGCTGGTCCCCGGAGCGACCGCGCCGAAGCTGGTGACCCGCGAGATGGCCGCGGCGATGCGCCCAGGGTCGGTGCTGGTGGACATCGCCATCGACCAGGGAGGCTGCTTCGAGGGCTCCCGTCCCACCACCCATGCCGATCCCACCTTCACCATCGGGGAGCAGATCTACTACTGCGTGGCGAACATGCCCGGCGCGGTGCCGCACACCTCCACCGCAGCGTTGACGAACTCCACGCTGCGCTACATCTTCGCCCTGGCGGACAAGGGCTGGAAGCAGGCGCTGCGTGAGGACCCGCATCTGGCCAACGGGCTGAACGTGCACGCCGGTGCCGTCACCAACGCTCCGGTGGCCGAGGCCCTGGGGGCGCAGTATCGCGCCACGGCCGACGTGCTGGCCTGATCGGCAGCCTGGTCCCTTCGACGGTCCCACCCCTTCGACGGTCCCACCCCTTCGACGGTCCGGGTCGCCGGCCTGCCTCAGCTCACAGGCTCTGGCGGTCGGCGAGCCGGTGCCCCGGGACAGGGGTGAAGTAGGTCTGCACCAGCTCGAGGTCAACGGCTTCGAGCGTGCCGGGGCTCCACTGCGGGGCCCGGTCCTTGTCGATGATCTGCGCGCGGATGCCTTCTCTGAAGTCTGCTGAGCGAAGCATGTGCACCGCAACGGTGAACTCCGCCTCCAGCGCCTGGGGCAGCGTGAGCTCCTGGGCGGCCAGGATGGCCCGGTGCGCGACCTTCAGCGAGACCGGAGACTTCTTCCGGAGGGACTCGGCGGCCGCCGCGGCGGCCTCCTCGGTGAGCGCCAGCTCGTCCAGTCGCTGAAGCGCCGCCTCCACATTCGGCGCGGCGTAGGCCTGGTCGATCCAGCTGCGCGAACGCGCCAACGTCGAGGCTTCCGGGGTGCGCGTGAAGCGCGGGAGCGCATCCGCCACGAGTTCGGTGCTCAGTGCCTGGGTCAGTTCAGCGAGGACGTCACTCGGGACCTCGACGTCGGCCAGGCCCAGGGTGATCGCATCGGCGGCGTCGAGGTGAGCGCCGGTGAGGCCTGCGTGCAGCCCCAGCCGACCCGGGGCCTGCCCCAGCAGCCAGGTGCCTCCGACATCAGGAGCGAATCCGATGGTGGTCTCGGGCATGCCGGCTCGGGTGCGCTCGGTGACGATCCGGTGGGATCCGTGGGCGGAGACCCCGATGCCGCCGCCGAGGACCAGACCGTCCATCAGTGCGACATAGGGCTTGGGATACTCGGCGATCGTGCGGTTGAGCGCATATTCATTCGCCAGGAACGTCTCGCTGGTGAATTCGGCCTCGTAGCCTGGGGCGCCGGCGGGGAGGACGGCGCCGCCGTCGAGCCCCTGAAGCTGGACCATCTCCTGGTACAGGCTGGAGACGTCGCCGCCGGCACAGAGCCCGCGGTCTCCGGCGCCGCGGATGAGCACCTGGCTCACCCGATCATCGACGGCCCAGTCCTGCAGCTGCACCAGGATGCACTCACACATCAGCTGGGTCAGCGCATTGACCGCATGGGGTCGATTCAGCGTGATGATGCCGAGGTGTCCGCGCAGCTCAAAGGCCACATCGCCGGTATATGTCTCCCTGCCCATGTGACAGAGGTTACACGGGGCCCTGCGGCTGACCCAACAGCGGCGCCGGGGAAGCCCTCCGGCGCCGGATCAGGCGCTGGAGAGGCAGGTCAGGCGTTCCAGAGACCGTAGGAGTCCGCCAGGGAGGCGATCTTCTGCGCCCGCGCCAGGCGCGGAAGGTAGGAGCCATCGCCGATGGAGCCGCCGGCCTCGTGCGCCTCGATCAGCTCGCGGGCCCAGTTCAGCTCATCCTCCGACGGCGCCAGGCCGGTGTTGATGTGCTCGACCTGGGCGCGGTTCAGCGAGAGCTTGCCGGTCATGCCCATGCTGGCAGTGACCTGGCAGGCTTCGGCCGTCTGCTGCGGGTCCGCATCCGGCGCCGTCGGGCCGTCGATGGCCCCGGGGAGACCACCCACGCGAGAGGCGATGACCAGGCGTGCCCTTGCATAGGCCAGCGCCATCGGATCGGCGGAGACGCCAACATCCTTGCGGAAGTCATTGGTGCCGAAGGCCAGCCGGAAGGTGCCCGGGGCCGACGCGATCTGGGTGGCGTTCTCCACGCCGAGCGCGGACTCCACAAGTGCGATGACCGGGGTTCCGGCGCGCAGGCGCATCGCGGTGTAGGTGACCTGCTCGGGATGCTCGGTCTCAGCCAGCATCACTCCGCGCAGCCCGTCTGCCCGCGAGAGCGCCGCCAGGTCATCTTCCCAGTGCTCGGAGGTGGTGGGGCTGACCCGGACCCAGGCGGTCATCCCGCCGTTGAGCGCGCGCAGCACCGCCTCTCGGGCGGCGACCTTTCCGTCATCGGGGACCGACGCCTCCAGGTCGAAGATCACAGAATCGGCCTCGCTGGCCAGTCCGGGAGCGAAGTCCTGCTCCTTGGCGGCGTTGATCAGCAGCCACGAGCGGGAGAGTTTGGCGGGAAGCGCGGCCGCGCGACGGTTCCGGATGGGCATGCCTCCAGCCTACCGGAGAAGCCCGGTCCGGCAGGCGGCAGGTGCTCTGGGTCACCGGCGAACGATTGAACCAGAGGTGTTGACATCGAACCGCCTGGGCTTCAGACTAAAGTTCGATTGAACTTCAAGTTTGAAATACCTTGCTTGGACGTCAATTCCGGACGCGGTCTCAGGATGCCCCCGTTTCTCCTGGCCGTCGTCGCCCTGTGGGGAGGAACTGCTGGCTGGGTGCATGACAAGCGCCCCCGTCTGCACCCGGTTTCCTCATCCCATTCCGCGGGCAGAAGGCCGCCCCCCGGCACAGCGCCTTCTGCCCGCGAGGGCCCCCGGCGCCCTCGTCCCCCGACTCTGCGGTCACCGCCGAGCATTCCCGGCGCTCCTCAGACGGCCGCGGATTCGGTCTGCGCGGGAGCAGCTCCTATCCTGGTGCCATGACTCCGACCCACCAGCCCCGCGCTCGCGTGCTCGTCAGTGCGGGCTCCATCGGGCTCGCAGTGCTGCTCGCCGGCTGCGGCTCCTCGGATCCGGAGCCGGAGGAGCAGGAGGTGCCGAGCAACACGATCCCGCAGCCCGAGGTCGAAGCCGACGACACGGTGCGGCTTCCGCTGGCCATGGTGAGCCCTGACGGGCAGGCCCAGGCGGCTCCGCTGAGCGGGGAGGGAACCCTGGAGGACGAGCAGGCGCCCGGCAGCCCGGTGGAGGAGACTCCCGACGGCGAGCAGGCCCAGGAGATCGAGATCGCCCGGACTGCCGCCTTCGGCTGTGACGACACCGTCTCGGTGATCCGGTCCGTGCCGACGGTGACCGAGGACCCAGCTGTGGCCGCCCTGGAGTTTCTGATCGACGACGAGCTCTTCTCCCATGGCTCGCCGGCATTCTCCAACCCGCTCGCCGCCTCCGAAGAGCTCAGCGTCGACTCGGTGGAGGTTGAACAGGACATGGTGCGCGTCGCCCTGAGCGGCGAACCGGTCACCACGGGGGAATGCGAGTCCTGGCAGATCCTGACCCAGATCGAGACCACCGCCCGTGTCGCGACCGGGGCCACCGACAGCGAGGTCACCGTGGACGGCCAGCCGCTGGCCGAGCTGCTCGGGCTCCCGGCGGACCGGGATCCGCTGCAGATCAACGAGATCGAGCGCTGAGCGCCCGACCGATCTGCAGGGCCGACCCGTCCTGCGGGCCCCGCCCGACTGCGCCGCTAGTCGATCAGCAGGCCCGGCTGCTCCATGACCGCCGCGACGTCGGAGATGAACCGCCCGGCGAGATCCCCGTCGATCAGCCGATGATCGAAGGACCCGCCGATCACCATGACATCGCGCGGCACGATCTGTCCCTCCACGACCCAGGGCTTCTTCCGCACTGCGCCCAGCGCCACGATCGAGGCCTGCCCCGGAGGCAGGATCGGAGTTCCGCTGTCGAGTCCCAGGGTGCCGATGTTGGTGATCGAGACGGTGCCGCCCTGCATCTCCCCCGGCGTGGTCCTGCCCTCGCGCGCGTCGATGGCCAGCTGGGTCAGCGCGGCGGCCAGACCACGGGTGTTGAAGGCATGGGCCTCATGGATGACCGGAACCACCAGTCCGCGCGGGGTCGCGGCCGCGACCCCGAGGTTCAGGTAGTTCTTCAAGGTGTAGTGCGTGTCATGCCACGTGGCGTTGACCTGCGGATTGCGCCGCACCGCCCAGATGATGGCCTTGGCGGCGAAGAGCATCGGTGAGACGCTCAGCCCCGCATAGGAGGGGTCCTTCTTCAACGCCTGACGCAGCTCCATGGTGCGCGTGACGTCGACCTCCTTGAACACCGAGACATGCGGCACGGTGGTCGCCGAGGCAGTCACGTTGCGCGCAGTCGCCTTGCGCACTCCACGGACCTGGATGTTCTCCTCGCGCGGCCCCTCGAAGAGCAGGCCCTCCTCGGCCGGAGTGGTCTTGCGGCGCCCCGGAGCCGGAGCCCCGGGTGCCGGCATCTGGCCGGAGGCGCGCTGTTCGCGCTTCTGCTGAGCCTGTCGCTCCACATCATCGCGCGTGATCTGCCCGTTGCGGCCAGAGCCTACGAGCTCCCAGACGGCCACACCGAGGCGCTTGGCCAGGGCCCGCACCGGAGGGCTGGCCCGCGCGACGATGTCGGCGATGTCGGTGTAGGTGCCGGACGCCGAGGCGGGGGCGGCGATCTCAAGGCCCTCCAGGTCGACCAGGTCCGGTGCCGTGGAACGGGTCCGGACGCGCCTCGAGGCGGAGTCCGCCTTGGGACCTGAGCCGACCAGGGCCTCATTCTGCGTGGGGGTCTTCTGCTCGTCTCGCGCAGAGCCGACCCGCTGGGAGTTCCCACGTTCGAGATCACCCCGTTCGGAGCCTTCACGCTTCTGGGCTGCGGCCTTCTTCGCGCGCGCCGAGCGTGAGCGGCCTGGCTTCTCCTCGGCGGCGGGCTGCTCGGGACTCTCCTGCTCAGCGGGCTCAGAGGCGGCCTCCGGCGCCGAACCTGGATCGGGCGCCTCCTCCCCCTCGGCGGCGATCCGGATCAGCGGAGCCCCGACCTCGAGGGTCTCGCCCTCGGCGGCGAGGAGCTCGGTGACGATGCCGGCGTAGGGCACCGGCAGCTCGACCAGTGACTTGGCGGTCTCGATCTCGACCACGATGTCGTTGACCTCGACCGTCGCCCCCACGGTGGTCCGCCAGGTGACGATCTCGGCCTCGGTCAGTCCTTCGCCGACGTCGGGAAGGTTGAAGGTCTCAGCCATGCTCAGGCACTCCTCTGGTAGCTGAAGCTGCGGTCCACGGCTTCCAGCATCCGATCGATGTCCGGAAGGTACCGATGCTCCTGGGCCGACGGTGGATACGGCATGTGGAACCCACCCACACGCAGCACCGGGGAGAGCAGCCGATGGTGGGCCCGTTCGGCCACGCGTGCGGCGATCTCTCCGCCGATGCCGCCGAAGGTCGGCGCCTCGTGCGCAACGATCAGCCGCTGGGTCTTGGCGGCGGAGCGGGCGATGGTCTCGTCGTCGAGCGGGCTGATCGAGCGGATGTCCACCACTTCGATGCTGCGGTTCTCCGCCCGGGCGGCCTCAGCCGCGGCCAGCGCCACCGGCACCAGCGGACCGTAGGTGGCGATGGTGGCGTCGGTGCCCGCACGGAGCACCTGGGCCCGGAATGCGTCCGGCGCCGGGTTCTCGAGGTCGACCTTCCCTTTGAGCCAGTACCGGCGCTTCGGCTCGAGGATGATGACCGGATCATCGCTGACGATGGCCTGGCGCGTCATCCAGTAGGCGTCCTGCGGGTTCGACGGCGCGAGGATACGCAGCCCCGCGGTGTGCGCGAAGAGCGCCTCGGGAGATTCGGAGTGGTGCTCGATCGACCCGATGTGCCCGCCATAGGGCAGTCGGATCGTCACCGGCACCTTGATGTTCCCGTCGGTGCGGTTGTGCATCTTGGCCAGCTGGGTGGTGATCTGGTTGAACGCGGGGAAGACGAATCCGTCGAACTGGATCTCGGCCACCGGACGGTAGCCGCGCATGGCCATGCCGATGCAGGTTCCGACGATGCCGGACTCGGCCAGCGGAGAGTCGATCACGCGGTGGGTGCCGAACTCGGCCTGCAGCCCCTCGGTGACGCGGAAGACTCCGCCGAGCGCCCCGATGTCCTCACCGATCAGCAGCGTCTTCTGGTCTGCCGCGAGTTCGTCGCGCAGCGCCGCGGTGATCGCCTTCGCCATGACCATCTCTTTGATCGCGCTCATCGTGCGGTGCCCGCCTCCGTCTGATCTTCCGCGAATCCTGCTTCGTAGTCCTTCAGCCAGGCCTTCTCGGTCTCCACCTGGCGGTGCGGCTCCGAATACACGGTGTCGAAGACCCGTTCGAGGTCGATGGGCTCCATGGCCAGCACGGACCTGCGCATATCGGCGGCGAGGTCCTTGTATTCGGCGTCCACCTCGGCGAAGAAGCTCTCATCGGCGTGGTCCGCGGAGCTCAGCCAGGAGCGGTAGCGCCGGATCGGGTCGCGGCCCTCCCAGAGCTCCACCTCTTCGGAGCTGCGGTACTTGGTGGGATCATCTGCGGTGGTGTGGGCGCCCATCCGGTAGGTGACCGATTCGATCAGCTTGGGCCCCTTGCCGGCACGGATCTCGTCGGAGAGCTTGGTGGCCACCGCGTAGCTGGCGAGCACGTCGTTGCCGTCCACCCGCACGCCTTCGAACCCGTAGCCCTGCGCCCGGTTGACCAGGGGGCCGCGGGACTGGGTGCGGGTGGGCACCGAGATCGCCCAGTGGTTGTTCTGGATGAAGTAGAGCAGCGGCAGCTCGTAGGAGGAGGCGAAGACCATGGACTCGTGGACATCGCCCTGGCTGGTGGCGCCGTCGCCGATGCAGGCCACGACGATCTCGTCCTCGGCGCGGTCACGGGGCACGCTGCCCATCCGCAGATCCTGGTTGATCCCCATGGCCCAGCCGGCGGCGTGCAGGGTCTGCGCGGCGAGCACCAGGGTGTAGACGTGGAAGTTGTGGTCGCGCGGGTCCCATCCGGTGTGCCGGGTGGCCCGGAACATGGTCAGCAGCTCCTCTGGGGAGATGCCTCGGTAGAGCGCCATGGCATGTTCGCGGTAGGTGGGAAACACCATGTCGGAGGACTTGATCGCCGCGATGGTGCCCACCTGGGCGGCCTCCTGGCCCAGCGCCGGCGCCCAGAGCGCGAGCTGGCCCTGGCGCTGCAGCGAGGTGGCCTCGGCGTCGAGCCGGCGCTCCATGGCCATGTAGCGGTAGAGCTCGCGCAGCTTCTCCGCGCTCAGCTCGGCGATGAACGGGCTGTAGACCTCGTTCTCAGCGAGCTTCCCATCCGGGGTGAGCAGCTGTACGGGCTGCACCTCTTGTGGCTGCACAGTGTGATCCTCTCCGGTGGCACCGCTGATGGCCGCCCTGCAGGTGAGGACGGCCACCGTTCATTGTGTCAGCTCGACTCAGGCTTCGAATCTGTAGGTCCGGCACAACTCGATGAATCGATCATTGGCTTCGACCTCACCGATGGTGACCCGTACGCCCTCGCCGGGGAATCCGCGGACGGCCAGCGCCTGGAGTCCGGCCGCCTCGGCGAAGGCGGCGGTCTTCTCACCCAGCGGGAGCCAGACGAAGTTGCCCTGGGCCTCGGGGATCTTCCAGCCGGCCTCGGCCAGGGCCGAGGTGACCCGGTCCCGCTCGGCGACGAGGGAGTCCACCCGCTCGTGGACCTGCTCCAGGTGTTCCAGCGAGGCCAGTGCCGCGACCTCGGCCAGAGTGGAGACGCTGAAGGGCGCCGCGACGACGCGCAGGTGGCGGGTGATCTCCTGGCCGGCGATGGAGTAGCCCACGCGCAGCGCGGCCAGACCGTGTGCCTTGGAGAAGGTCCGCAGCACCACCACATTGGGGTGGCTGCGGTACAGGGCGAGCGCGTCCACCGGGTCCTCGGTGCGGACGAACTCCTGGTAGGCCTCGTCGATCACGACGACGACGTCGCTGGGCACCTTGGCCAGGAAGGCTTCGACCTCGCTGTGCCGCAGGGCGGGGCCGGTGGGATTGTTCGGGGTGCACAGCAGGAGCACCTTGGTCTGCTCGGTGATCGCGGCGAGCATCGCCTCGAGGTCGTGGCGACCGTCTGCTGCCACTGGAACGGTGACGTCCTTGGCGCCGGCGGTGCGCACCACGATCGGGTAGGCCTCGAAGGAGCGCCACGCGTAGATGACCTCATCCTGGCTGCCGTCGCTGTTGGAGCCGGCGAAGGCGTTGATGATCTGGGTCAGCGCACCCAGGCTGCCGGTGCCGGCGACGATGTCTTCCACCGGGACGTCCAGGAGCTTCGCGAGCCCGGCGCGCAGGCTCTCGGCATTGGGGTGCGGGTAGCGGTGCAGCGTGTCCACTGCGGCCATCGCGTGAGCCACCGCGGGGACCGGCCCCAGCGGGTTCTCGTTGGAGGAGAGCTTGTACGGCGTGAGGCCTTCGGCCGCCCGTGGCGGCTTGCCTGCGGCATAGGCGGGCAGAAGGCTGACGCTTTCCCTTGGGGTGATCGACCCGGCGCGTGAGAACATAGTCATCGTGAGAATCCTACTGGCAATTATTTTGAATGCCCTGGCCCTCGCCGCGGCGGCCTTCCTCATTCCCGGAATCTACGTGGACGGCGCCGAACAGGGCACCGGGGCGACCATCCTCGCGTTCCTCTTCGTGGGAGCCGTCTTCGGTCTGGTCAACGTGGTCATCAAGCCGATCATCTCGCTGCTGTCGCTGCCGATCACCTGCCTGACGCTGGGGCTCTTCGCCGTGGTCATCAATGCGGGAATGCTGGTGCTCACCGCCTGGCTGACCTCCTGGACCCCGGTGCACTTCGTGGTGGAGGACTTCTTCTGGAGCGCGGTGTTCGGCTCCATCGTGGTGGCCCTGGTCTCAGCGCTGCTCAACCGCTTCATCCTGCGCCCGCTCGAGGCCTGAGCCGGAGGGAAGCTCCTCCATGCGTCCCGCCAGCTCCGCGATGGCCTCCTCGAGCTTCTCCACTCCCTCAGAGTCCCATTCGGTGGAATAGACCGTGGCCTCGTGGGCTCCGCGCAGCGATTCGTCGAGCTCCGCGAGCTGGGCACGCTGCCCCTCATCCAGATGATCCGTCGCCTGACCCTCGAGGATCCGGATGGCGTCGATGTTGTGCGCGTAGCCGTGGCTGGCGCCGAAGACTCCCCCGGGCTCGGCCTTCGGAGCCTGATGCTCGTAGGTGATCTCCACCCGATCCGCCGAGAGCTCGCTCGGCCCGCCGAGCAGCCGCGGGACCGGGTCATTGGCGTCCTGGAAACTGGTGGTCCTGACTCCTGGGAGCGCCGGACCCTCACGGCCGGGAGCGGCCACGGTGGCGACCTGGGAGATCCGGTACTTGCGTCCCAGCGTGCCGCCGGCAGCGATGTTCAGTGCATGCAGCCCACCCAGGGAGTACCCGGTGATGATCAGCTCGTCCCCGGGCCGGGCCCCGGAGTCCTGCAGCGCCTGATCGATGACCCCCTGCAGGTGCGCCGACTCGTTGGTCCCCGCGTCCAGGAGACTGTTGAGCCCGCGCCCCGCACTCAGATCCAGCTGGCCCTGCGCCAGACCGTCCAGGTCCATGTCTTCCAGCCCCGCGGGGAGTTCCAGCCCTGGGATATGGATGACATGCCGGGTGCTCGCACCCGGCTGGGGCCGTGAGGAGATGCTGAAGTCTCCGAGCGTCGCGACCTCGGACTGGCCCTGGAGGTGATCGCTGAGCAGGTCCACCTCGGTCGCGGCGAGCGGACGGGTCTTCCGCTTCAGCGTCTGGGTGCTCTCGCGGGAGATCCGACGGGCCTTCTCCAGCAGCGACTGGGCCACCAGTCCGGACGCCTCCTTGGAAGACCGCAGCACCGGGTGCTTCCTGGCCAGCAGGTTCAGCACCAGCTGGGACCCCTGGCCAAGGCTCACCACGGCGGTGCGACCCCAGGCGTCGGCGAGCGCCTTGTCCCCCTGTGGGTCCATCAGGTGTGGGTGGATCTGCGGATACTGTGCAAGATGCCTCGCGGTGCCCATCGAGCGCGCCAGCAGCGCCTCGGTGTCCCGATAGCGATCGTGCGCGCTGCGCACGGCGCGCGCGGTCTCCCCCATGGCCCAGGCCCCCACCGAGGTCTCGGCCAGGCTGATTCCCAGCTGCGCCCCCAGCATCGGGATCCGCCAATGCAGCGCGAGCCCGGCCACCGAGCCGATGATCTCGGCCGTGATGCCGCCCAGTGCGCGGCGCTGCTCTTCAGCGACGGCGTCGGCGCGGGTCAGCCCCTGGGCCGCCATCTGCAGACTCTCCAGCACCAGATTCAGCTCGGTGGGCCCCCCGTGGGCCTGCACGGAATACCTCCGCGGGGCGGGTTCGCCGTAGTGATCCTCGGCGATGACGAACACCGCAGCTCACCCCTGCGCAGCCGCCAGGCGGGCCAGCGGAAGGCCGCCGTGGGACTCCACGAACCGAAGGAAACCTTCGGCGCTCTCCGAGGCGCCCCGGGCGCCGTGCACCAGCGCCTGGGTCGCGAGCTCGGTGCCGGCCGCCGGGACGGCAGCGAGTGCGGCATCCACGGCCGCGGCCAGCAGCCGCGCCCGCTGGGCCTGCTCGCGCAGATCTGTTGCGATGATCCTGGCGCTCGCGGACATCTCGAAGAGCCGGGACTGCCGTCTCCGGCATTCTCCGACATGGTGGAAGGTCACGGCGGTGAAGGCCTGACCGGCTGGAGAGTGCCAGTGGATCCCGTCTTGCCCGGCGATGATCGCCTGCACACACTCCTCGGAGCGTTCGGCCACGGCGTCCAGCCGCATCGCCGCCTGCTCATAGTGCTCCGCCGCCTCGTCGAACTGCTGGGCGGCCCGGGAGAAGACCATGCTTGCTCACATCCTTGTTCTGCATGGGCTGGCAGAGGAGTGCCGGCGCCGGCCCTGCTGAGACCCTGTTGACACTTCCCAATCTAGGCACCCGCACCCGCGGGTGATCCTCCGTCACGGGACCCGTGGAGCACCCTGCCGCGCGGCGTCGTCGTCGCCGGTGCTGGGGAAAACTCATGAAAGAATCAGGCCATGGCCCACTCCACTGATGTCACCGCTGCGCCCACCGTCTCTCCGACCCGCGTCCGGCTCGCTGATGCGCAGCCGCAGATCGCCCTGGGCGCCCTGGACGGCCGGTATCGCAGCGCGGTGGCGCCGCTGGTGGATCACCTCTCCGAGGCGGCGCTGAACCGGCACCGGATCCATGTGGAGGTCGAATGGTTCATCCACCTCTGTTCCGAACAGGTGCTCTCCGGGCTCCCCACCCTCACGGCGGAGCAGGTCAACGGGCTGCGCAGCATCGTCACCGAGTTCGGACCTGAGCAGCTCTCCGAGCTCGGCGCCATCGAGGCGCAGACCCACCACGATGTGAAGGCCGTGGAGTACTTCATCGCCCGTCGGCTCGAGGGGCTGGGGCTCAGCGAGCTCACCCCGCTGGTGCACTTCGCCTGCACCAGCGAGGACATCAACAACCTCTCCTACGCTCTGGGGATCCGCGACGCCGTGGCCGAGGTCTGGCTCCCTGCCGCCCGCACGACCCTGGACGGGCTGGCTGAGCTGGCTCAGGACGCCGCCGAGGTGCCGATGCTCTCGCGCACCCACGGACAGCCGGCCACCCCGACCACGCTGGGCAAGGAGATCGCGGTCTTCGTCCATCGGCTGCGTCGCCAGCTGCGCCGGATCGAGTCCCAGGAGTTCCTGGGCAAGATCAACGGCGCCACCGGCACCTACGCCGCGCACCTCGCCGCCGCCCCCGAGGCCGACTGGCCCGCTCTGGCGCAGCGGTTCGTGGAGAAGCTGGGCCTCACCTTCAACCCGCTGACCACCCAGATCGAGTCCCACGACTATCAGGCCGAGCTCTACGCGGACATGGCCCGGTTCAACCGGATCCTGCACGGGCTCTGCGTGGATGTGTGGAGCTACATCTCCATCGGGTTCTTCCGGCAGATCCCGGTCGCCGGCGCCACCGGCTCCTCCACCATGCCGCACAAGGTCAACCCGATCCGCTTCGAGAACGCCGAGGCCAACCTGGAGATCTCCAACGCGCTGCTCGACGCGCTGGGCTCCACGCTGGTGGAGTCCCGCTGGCAGCGCGATCTCACCGACTCCTCCGGCCAGCGCAACATCGGCACCGCGATGGGCCATTCGGTGCTGGCACTGAGCAATATGAGCAAGGGACTCAAGCAGCTCGACGTCGCCGCGGAGGTCATCGCGGCAGATCTCGACGCGAACTGGGAGGTCCTCGGCGAGGCCATCCAGACCGTGATGCGCGCCGAGGCCATCGCCGGCGTAGCCGACATGCAGAACCCGTACGAGCGGCTCAAGGAGCTCACCCGCGGTCGTCGGGTGGACGCGGAGAAGCTCAAGGAGTTCGTCACCGGACTCGGCCTGAGCAAGGACGCCGAAGCCCGGCTCGCCCAGCTGACCCCCGGCGCCTACACCGGCCTGGCCGCCCAGCTGGCGGTGGAGTTCGCGCCCCGCGGCTGAACACGCTGCGGCTGAGCACGCTGCGCCGAGCCCCCGCGGGGTCTCGGCGCGGGGTCTCGGCGCGGGGGGCCTGCAGGTCTTCCCCTGTGCTCGCTGTCAGGTGAGAATGACGACGTTCACCTGACTCTGATCACGGAAGGTTCGCCATGACCATCGGCCTGACCCCCTACCTGCAGTTCTCCGGGACTGCCCGCCACGCGCTGGAGTTCTACCACTCGGTCTTCGGCGGAGACCTGGAGATGATGACCTACGCCCAGGGCATGGGCGCCGAGGATGAGTCCAAGGACCTGATCATGCACGGGTCGCTGTTCATCGAGCGCGGGGTCCACCTGATGGCCGCCGATGCGCCTCCGGGCATGCCCAGCGTGCTGGGCACGGTGTCGCTGAGCAACAGCGCCCCTGACGACGCCGAGCACACGACGCTCGAGAAGTGGTGGGAGAAGCTCTCCGAGGGCGCGGAGATCAACGAACCGATGGCGAAGTCCCCCTGGGGCGACACCTTCGGGATGCTCACCGACAGGTTCGGGGTCCCCTGGATGGTCAATGCGTCGCGCTGAGCAGCCGCACCACGCGCAGCCTCACCACGAGCAGCCTCACCAGAACCAGATCAGCATCATCGTCGCCAGGAATCCGCAGCCGTAGTTCAGCCAGATGAACTTCCGCCAGGCGGAGTTCACCGCGGCGGAGGTCTCATCGGGGACGTTGAACCAGGGCAGCGAGATCGCCATGTAGGGGATCACGAGCAGCGCGGCCAGCGGGGTGGGCCATTGCCCGAGGAGAAGCAGCACCCCGGCGCCGGCCCAGAGCAGCACCGCCATCCGCACGGTGGACCGCGCGCCGATCGCGGTGGCCACCGAGGAGATGCCGGCTTCGCGGTCGGGCACCACGTCCTGGACGGCGCCGAACGCGTGGGCTGCCATGCCCCAGAGGAAGAACGCGCCCAGGATGATCAGCTCAGTGGGCCCCGGGGTGAAGCCGACCCGGTCATGGGCGAGCGCGAATCCGACCACGGCGGGGCTGGCGAAGTGGGTGCTGGAGGTCAGCGAGTCCAGGAACGGCCGCTCCTTGAACCGCAGCCCCTTGACCGAGTAGGCGGCGACGGCGAAGAGGCTCACCAGCATCGCCGCCCAGGTCAGGGGCCCGCCGCCGAGCATCAGCAGCAGCGCCGGCGGCACGGTGCTCAACGCAGAGATCCACAGCACGGTCGGGTGCAGCTCCGGGTCCAGCAGCGCGCCCTCGATGCCGCCCTTGCGCGGATTGCGCAGATCCGATTCATAGTCGAAGACGTCGTTGATCCCGTACATCGCCACGTTGTAGGGGATCAGGAAGAACAGCGCGCCGAGCACCAGCACCCAGTCGATCTCCCGCGCCGCGAAGAGATAGGCGGCGGCGAAGGGGAACGCGGTGTTGATCCAGCTGAAGGGGCGCGAGGACAGCAGCAGCTGACGGATCAGGCTCATCCGCGCGACTCGTTCGTGCCGCGTCCCGGGTCGGCTTCAACGCTGCCCCCGGCGCGCGTCGGCTTCCGCCGGCGCAGCAGGTGCCAGGCGGCAGGGAGCAGCAGCACCGCGGCCAGCGAATAGCTGAAGTCCTCCAGCGGCGCCAGCCCCAGGTAGAGGCCCATCAGATGTTCGTGGCCGTAGCGCACGATGTCCAGTCCGATGATCACATTGTCGAAGACCGCGGTCAGGCCCAGCAGCAGCGCGGTGGTCAGCGCCGCTGCACCCCAATGGATGCTGCGGCGCAGCAGCACCGCGGCGAGCACCGCCGGGACCATGAAGGCCAGGCTCAGCCAGAGATACGCCATCTAGGAACCCCCTCCGCTGCGCGCACGGAGTCGGCTCTGCTCGGCCCGGTGGCCGAGGAGCCTGGCGGCACCGGTGTAGATGATCATGGTGCACAGACTCAGGAACATCAGGAACACCGGCTCCTCCAGCGGCATCTCAGGCCCGAGCACGACCCCGGTGAGATAGCGGCTCTGACCCATCAGGAAGATCCCCAGCCCGATGCCGGCGAAGTCCCAGAGCAGGAAGAAGACGACGCCGAGAAGGGTCACCACCGCGGCCACGCGCGGGTCCGCGAAGAAGAAGAGCCGGAAGCGCCGATCGATGAGCAGCATGCAGAAGGTGGCCAGCAGCAGCCCGGCCAGGTACAGGAAGGACACGCGTGATCAGCCTGCCGCACCTGCACGCGCAGGACGCAGCGAATCGGGACTCAGCGGTCCGGCGCTGTAGTCGCGGCGCAGGTGCTTGAGCACCAGCTCCGCGCTGATCAGACACATCGGCACGCCGATTCCCGGCGCGACGGTGCCCCCGGCGTAGTAGAGCCCGCTCACCTTGGGCGAGACGTTCTGCGGGCGGAACATCGCGGACTGCCGCAGCGTGTGCGCCTGGCCCAGCACCGAGCCGCGCCAGGAGTTGTAGTCCGCCGCGAAGTCCGCGGGGCCGACGGTCTCACGCAGCACGATCCGGTCCTCGAAGTCCTCGATCCCGGCCCAGCCGCCGATCTGCTCGATGGCCGCCTGCGCGATCTGCTCCACGGCTGGGTCCCCGGCGCCGTCGCGGCCGCCTGCGCCCAGGGAGACGTCAGCCGGGACCGGGATCAGCACGAAGAGGTTCTCGTGATCCTCCGGCGCCAGTCCCGGTTCGCTCGCGCTGGCCCGGCAGACGTAGGAGGAGGCTGGCGTCGGGATGGAGGGGCTCGCTCCGAAGATGGACTCGAAGTTCGCGGTCCAGTCCCGGGTGAAGAACAGCGAATGGTGGGCGAGCTCTGGGAGCTTCCCGCGCACCCCGAGCATCACCAGCACCGCACCGGGGCCGGAAGTGACCTTGTCCCACCAGCCCTCGGGGTAGCTGCGGTCCTGGGCAGAGAGCAGGGCGGTCTCGGTGTGGTGCAGATCCGCCGCGGAGACCACGTGATCGGCGCGCTCGGTGTGCACCGTGCCCTGCTCGTCGCGCCAGCGGACGCCGGTGGCGGTGCGGCGCGGGCCGGTCCGGAACCTGGAACCAGGTGCGGATTCGGTGAGGATCTCGAGGACCTCTGCGCCGGTGGTGATCTCGGCCCCAGCTCCTTCTGCGAGGCGCCGGAAGCTCGCGATGACCTCCCAGAATCCGCCGAGCGGGTACCGCACGCCGTCGTCGAGGTCCAGGGCGCTCATCAGGTGGTACATGGCGGGCGCGTCCTGCGGCCGGGTGCCCAGGAATACCGCCGGGTAGCCGAGGATCTGGCGCAGCACCGGATGCTTGAACCGACGCTGCACGAAGCGCTCCAGCGAGGTCAGCAGCAGCCGCGCGAGCTCCGGGGCGGACTTGAGCACCTCGGGGACTGCCAGGTTGTCCAGCCGCTTGAAGGGGTTGTAGAGGAAGCGCCGCTCGGCGATCTCGGTGGTGCGCTTGGCCGACGCGATGTACTTGTCCAGCGCCGGCCCGCTGCCTGGTTCGAGCTCCTCGAAGAGCGCCCGGACCCGCTCCGCACCCTTGGGCAGGTCCACCGGAGCCGACGGCGGCTGGCCGGGTTCGGGCTCGGAGTAGACCCGGTAGGCGGGGTCCAGGTCCACCAGCGTGAGCTGCTCCGCCGACGTCGTGCCCATCAGGTTGTAGAAGTGCTCGAAGACCGAGGGCATCAGGTACCAGGAGGGGCCGGTGTCGAACTGGAAGCCGTCCTCGGCCAGCATCCCGGCCCGACCGCCGGTGCGGGTGCCCTTCTCCAGGACCAGGACGTCATGGCCTTCACGGGCCAGCAGCGCGGCGCTGGCGAGTCCGGCGACTCCGGCGCCGATCACAATGGTGCGAGGCATCAGTGGGTCTCCAGTCGTGTGGTCAGGGCGGACCGGGCGGCCAGCCCTGCTTTGCAGGCATTCGAGACCCGGACCCTTGAATGGTAGAGCTCCTCCACCGGTGTCACCGCGATCTTCTCGAGCAGCGCCTCGAAGAGTGCACAGGCGCTGCGCACCGCGGTGCGCGCATCGCGCGGGAGCAGCGGCATCGCGGCCCGGGCCTCGGCGAGCTGGCCTCGGATCGTGTCCACCCACGCCTGGCGTTGGGCCTCGGTGAGACCCGCGCCGCCGTCCAGGTAGTCGCGCCCGAGCTCCGCAGTGTCTTCGGCGAGGTCGCGCAGAAAGTTGATGTTCTGGAACGCCGCCCCCAGCGCACGCGCCCCGTTGATGAGGATCTCGCGTTCGGCGGGCGTGCGCTGGACTTCGCGCAGGAACACCTGCAGACACATCAGCCCGATCACCTCGGCGGAGCCGTAGACATAGCTCGCGTGCTCGGCGGCGCCATAGGAGGCCGGTTCCAGATCCGCGCGCATCGAGTCGAAGAAGGGATCGATCAGGTCCAGCCCGATCTGCGCCTCGATGGCGGTGCGGGCGAAGGCGTGCACCACCAGATCGGTGCTGTACCCGCGGGCCAGAGCGCGTCGGGTCTCCTCGGCATAGTGCTCCAACGCCTCGGCCTTCTGCGCCGGATCCAGTCCGGCCGCGCTGGCGGCACCGTCGACCACCTCATCGGCGACCCGGACCAGGGCGTAGATGCTGCGCACGTGGCTGCGGTGACGCGGACCCAGAAGCCGGGTGGCCAGCCCGAATGAGGTGGAGTAGGAGGAGATCACCCGGTCCGCGGCGGCACGCGCGGTGGAGGTGAAGTGTTCTGCCGGATCAGCGGGGGCGCTCACGCGGTGGCACCTCGGCCGGGCTGCTTGAACGAGGCAAGATGTTCCAGGGCGGCGAGCTGCTCGACCATCCAGGGGCTGAACGCGAAGGGCGCATCGGCCACGGCGCGCTTCACGGCGTCCAGCTCGCAGAACTGCCACTCACTGACCTCGTCATCCACCGGCGCCAGCTCCGAGGTCAGCACCGCGGTGAAGACCGGGCAGATCTCGTTCTCGACGACGCCGCTGGCGTCCACCGCGCGATACCTGAACTCCGGCAGCGCGGCGCGGATCTCGGTCAGCTCCGCACCGAGCTCCTCGTGGGCCCGCCGGCGCACGGCGTCGGTGAGCTCCTCCTCCAGGCCGGGGTGTCCGCAGAAGCTGTTGGTCCACACTCCCGGCCAGGTGGTCTTGGACAGCGCCCGACGGGTGAGCAGCAGCTGGCCCGCGGCGTCGAAGAGATAGCAGGAGAACCCGAGATGCAGCGGGGTGTCAGCGGTGTGCACCGTGGCCTTGGGGGCGGAGCCCACGGGCGCTCCGGCCTCCGAAAGGAGAACTACGTGTTCCTCTGTCGAGGACGAGCCTGAAGTCATGGATCGAGCATAACTACAGAAGCCGCCCGCGTGCGGGACACGTCACAGTCGCCGCGCGGATAAGACGTGACCATGACCAGAAGCTGACTCGGTATGACTTACTCAGAGTCCGCGCAGATGACGGTGTTAGATTGACCGCAACGTGCCGCGGCACGGCCTTGCACGCTGTTGAAGCCGCGGAGATCTTCGAGCGAGGACGTGGGCCAGATGGCAACAGCAGCGGTGACCGGAGCGACTGGATATATCGGAGGGCGGCTGGTGCCCCAGCTGCTCCGCGCAGGACACAAGGTGCGGGTGCTCACGCGCCGGGCAGAGGCGCTGCGCGATGTCCCCTGGCGTGACGAGGTCACCGTCGTAGAAGGGGACCTCACCGACCCCGAGGCCGCCCGAGACCTCTGCGAGGGTGCTGACACCGCCTACTACCTGGTCCATTCGATGACCTCTGACCGCAGCTTCGAAGAGCTCGACGAGCGGTGCGCCGAGGTCCTGGGGACCGCGGCGAAGGAAGCGGGCGTCGACCATATCGTCTACCTCGCCGGCCTCCACCCCGACACCAGCGCAGGTGAGCTCAGCGCGCACCTGCGCTCCCGAGTCCACGTGGGCGAGGTGCTGGAGTCCAGCGGCGTCCCCACGCTGACCCTGCAGGCCGGACTGGTGATCGGCTCCGGCTCCGCCAGCTTCGAGATGATCCGCCACCTCACCGACGTGCTGCCGGTCATGCCCGCCCCGAAATGGGTGCTTAACCAGATCCAGCCCATCGCGGTGCGCGATGCGCTGCACTACCTGACCCGCGCCATGGACATCGAGCTGAGCTCCAGCGTCCGCGCCGACATCGGCGGGCCCGATGTGCACACCTACGCGCAGCTGATGAAGATCTACGCCCGCACCGCCGGGCTCAACGAGCCCCACGTGATCGCGCTGCCGGTGCTCACCCCCTGGCTCGCCGCCCAGTGGGTCAATCTGGTCACCCCGATTCCGCGCACCCTGGCGATCCCGCTGGTGGAATCGCTCCAGCATGACTGCGTGGTCAAGGACCAGATCATCAATGACATCATCGAACCTCCCGAAGGGGGACTCACCGACTACGAGACCTCGGTGCGGCTCGCCCTGGACAAGATCTCCGCCGACCGGGTGGAGACCACCTGGGCCGCCGCCCATCCGCTGGACGTGCCCTCGGAGTCACTGCCCTCGGACCCGGAATGGACCGGACGCTCGGTGCTGGTCGATGAGCGCGAGCGGCTCTCCACCGCCTCCCCCGAAGCGGTCTTCGCCGTCATCGAAGGCATCGGCGGGGAGACCGGCTACTTCTCGCTCTCCCGCGCCTGGGCGCTGCGCGGACTGGCCGACAAGCTGGTCGGCGGCGTCGGGATGGGACGGGGGCGGCGCAGCCGCGGCGAGCTCGCGCTGGGCGACACCCTGGACTGGTGGCGGGTCGAGGAGCTTCAGCGCGGTCGGCTGCTGCGCCTTCGTGCCGAGATGAAGGTGCCCGGCCAGGCGTGGCTGGAATTCACGGTGGAGCCGGAGGGAACCGGCTCCCGCTACCGGCAGCGCGCGATCTTCTTCCCCCGCGGCCTCGCCGGACGCGCCTACTGGCTCGGGGTCACCCCGTTCCACGCCATCATCTTCAAGAAGATGGCGGCCCGGATCCTCGCCGATGCCGAGCAGGCGAGCGCCGAAGACTGACCCGGTCCGGGTGGGGCTGGAAAGGTTTTTCAGATTTTCACCATCCGATCCTGCTCTGGTTCCGAACTCTGCGTACATGGCCTGGTCGACACCACGATCAGTGGCTGTGAATCAGACCAACGTGCGACCAACAGGAGATTCAGTCATGAAGACCGAGATGCGCAAAACCACTTCCCTGCTCGGAATCGGCATGGTGGCCCTGCTGGGCCTCAGCGCCTGCGGCGACAACGCCGAGGAGCCGGCGGCAGAGACCGACCAGGAGATGACCGAGGAGACCGAGGGCACCGAGGGCACCGAGACCGAGGCCACCGACGAAGAGACCGAGTCCATGGACGAGGAAGAGTCGATGGATGACGAAGAGTCCATGGACGAATCAGATCCCGCGGCGAACCTGGTCGGCGCCTCCTGTGAGGCCTACGCCGAGGAAGTCCCCGAGGGTGACGGCTCCGTCGGCGGCATGGCACAGGATCCAGTGGCCACCGCAGCCTCGAACAACCCGATGCTGACCACGCTGACCGCGGCAGTCTCCGGCGAGCTGAACCCCGATGTCGACCTGGTCGACACGCTCAACGGTGACGAGTTCACCGTGATCGCCCCCACCGATGACGCCTTCGGCGAGATCCCCGAGGAAGACCTCAACGCAGTGGTCGAGGACGCTGACATGCTGACCGAGGTGCTGACCTACCACGTCATCCCCGGCCAGATGTCTCCCGATGAGATCGCCGGTGAGCACGAGACCGTCAACGGCGCGACCGTGACCATCGAGGGCGAGGGCGACGACCTCACCTTCGACGACGCCGGCCTCGTCTGTGGCGGCGTGATGACCTCCAACGCCACCGTCTACATGGTCGACGCCGTCCTGATGCCGGCAGCAGCCGAGGAGGAGTGATCCTCGGCGGGAACGGTCACCGCTGACCCTTCCGCAGCAGTTGAAGAACGACCAAGGCGGCGCTCGGCACCCACCCATCTGTTGGGGTGCGGGGCGCCGCCTTCGTCGGTTCCCGTCGCATATCGGCAGGAGTCGGTCGGTGCAGGAATCACCCCTCGGGGTGTGGCATCCTGTTGGAATGCACGAGACGGGAAGTACCGGGTCAGCCGCGGGGCGCGCGCAGCTTCCCGTGCGTGCTCCCGCAGACCCGTGCGGCACCCTGCTGCTGAAGATCCAGCAGGGTGATGAGCTGGCCTTCGAGCAGCTCTACCGCGAACAGAGCTCGATCCTGCTGGCCACCGCGCTGCGGGTGCTGCGGAACAGATCACTCGCGGAGGAGGTTCTCCAAGAGATCTTCACCGAGGTCTGGGTCAACTGCCACAGCTACCGCGTCCAGGCTGGAAGCGGACGCGCCTGGCTGACCACCATGTGTCGGCGCCGAGCGATCGACCGGGTCAGAGCGGTGCAGGCCCAGCAGAACAGAGACTTCACCCAGGGGGTGAAGGAGGCTCATGCACATGAGCCCGACGTCCAGGACTCAGTCCTCACTCAGGTGGAGGCGGCCCGCGCGCAGACAGCGCTGCAGACGCTTCCCGAAGAGCAGGCCACCGCCATCGCGATGGCCTACTACCAGGAACTTTCCCATTCCGAGATCGCACAGCGACTCGATGTCCCCCTCGGGACAGTGAAATCTAGAATACGAGACGGCATGCGAAGACTCAGGGCTCAGCTAGGAGGTGCCGGATGAACGCCGATCGCGAATACCTGGCAGCCGGCCTTGCCCTCGGGACCCTGGCCGACGCCGAGATGATCGAGGCCCTCGACCTCGAAGCCGCTGATCCCGACTTCGCCGAAGAGGTCCAGTCCTTCTGCGAGACGCTGGGGCTGCTGGCCGGGTCCGACGATGCCGTCGCCCCCAGCGCCGAGACCGAGGCTGCGATCCTCAGCATCCCCCGGCTGCACCAGCAGGCTGCACCGGAGCGGACTGCACCTGAGCACGCTGCGGAACCTGTTGCACCCACCGCGGCTGGGGCCTCGGCCCCCGTCACCAGCCCAGGCCCAGGCCCAGGCCCAGAAAAGACTCGACGTCCGACCACCATGCTCTTCGCCCTCGCGGCCTCCACGCTGCTGCTGCTCTCCGCGGTGCTTGCCGGCGCGCTGATCAACCAGCAGCACGACACCACCCAGATCCAGGAGTCGCTGACCGTCGCCGAGGCTGAGCGCGAGCGCACCCAGCGGCTGCTCAGCGCCTCGGACCTAGCATTCACCGAGGCCGAGGCGACCGGCGGCGGGCGCGTCACGCTGGCCTACTCGGTCTCCGAGCAGATGCTGCATCTGACCCCGCACGACATGCCCGAGCTCCCCGCGGATCAGACCATGCAGCTATGGCTGATCGACGAGGAGGGCCCGCACAGCGCCGGCCTGATGACCGGCACCAGCACCGAGCTGCTGACCGACCTCGCGATGGATGAGGACATGATCTTCGGAGTCACCGTGGAGCCCGCGGGCGGCTCTGAAGAGCCGACCAGCGATCCGGTGGTGCTCGCGGATCTCTGACCCAGGTCCTGCAGAGATCACCGTCCACCCATCCAACCGCGGCTCGGCTCCGAACTGAAGATATGACTGAGACAGTGCACGAGACCCCCGGAACCGCCGGCCGCGGATCCTCCCGGCCGGCGAGACGACGGCGCCGTCTGATCCCCCATCTGATCGCCGGCGTCCTCGCAGCCGCGATCTTCCTCGGCGTGGCAGATCTGGTCTCCCAGCTCTTCGGACCCGCCTCCTCGCCGCTGGTCTCGCTGGGCTCCACGATCATCACGCTCTCCCCCAGCTGGCTGCAGGACTTTGCGATCTCCTACTTCGGCAGCAACAACAAGTTGGTGCTCTACCTGAGCATGGGCGTCGTCGGGATGATCCTGGCGGCCTTGATCGGGGCCCTGGCCCGACGCAGTCTGCGCCTGGCCGTGGGCCTGTTCTCCGCCGTCGCGGTGCTCCTGCTGATCGTGGTGCTGCTGCGCCCGGAGAGCTCCCCGCTTGATGCGCTGCCCACGCTGGTCGGCGCCGGACTCGGGATCCTCAGCCTGCTGCTGCTCAGCGGCGCCGCCACCGGGCTCACCCGGGCCGCCGAGGCTGCTCAGGCGGATCGGGCCGGATCGGCTCCGCTCGACCGGCCGGCGGATACCCGGGGCGCCGCTGCCACCCGCCCCAGCACCGAGGACGAGCGCGCCCATTCACGGCGTCGTTTCCTGGGCCTGGCCGCCGCCGGCACCGCCATCGCCGCGGGCTCGATCACCTTCGGACGCTCCGTCAACGCGCTCGGTCGCGAGGCCGGGTCGGCGGCGGCGCGGCTGGTCCTCCCCTCCCCCGCGGTGCGCGCTGCCGCTATCCCCGCCGGCGCCAGCGTCGGCGTGGACGGGGTGCCTGCGTTCATCACCCCGAACAACGACTTCTACCGGATCGACACCGCGCTGGTGGTGCCGGAGCTCGCCCCGCAGGACTGGACGCTGCGGATCCATGGCCTGGTCGAGGAGGAGGTCACCATCGACATGGACGAGCTGCTCGACCTGCCGCTTCAGGAGCACCACATCACGCTGGCCTGCGTCTCGAACCCGGTCGGCGGAGATCTGCTCGGCAACGCCACCTGGCTGGGCTACCCGATCCGCGAGCTGCTCGCCCGGGCCCGCCCGCTGAGCGAGGCTGACATGGTGCTCTCCCGCTCGATCGACGGCTGGACGGCGTCGACCCCGCTGGAGGTGCTCACCGACGAGGACCGCGCCTGCCTGCTCGCGGTGGGCATGAACGGCGAGCCGCTGCCGGCACAGCACGGCTACCCGGCTCGAATGGTCGTCCCGGGCCTCTACGGCTATGTCTCGGCGACCAAGTGGGTCACCGAGCTGGAGGTCACCCGCTTCGATGCCGAGACCGCCTACTGGACCGACCGCGGCTGGGACGCCGAGGGACCGATACTGGTCGCCTCCCGCATCGATGTGCCTCGGCCGCTGGCCCGGGTGGCCAGCGGGGAGGAGCTCGTCGTCGCCGGCAGCGCCTGGGCCCAGCATGAGGGCATCGAAGCCGTCGAGGTCCGCCTGGACGACGGCGACTGGGAGGCCGTGGAGCTGGGCGACGAGGTCAACATCGACACCTGGCGGCAGTGGCGACATGCCTTTGCCGACGTCGACTCAGGCCGGCACTCGGTGACCGTGCGCGCGATCAACGCCGCCGGGGAGACCCAGACCGATGAGCGGCGCGACCCGATCCCGAACGCCGCGACCGGGCAGCACCGGATCGAGTTCAGCGTGGAGTGATCGTGGTCAGACTGATCCGGTCTGCTCCGCCTGCTCCTCCTGGAACGCCAGTATCCGGCGCAGCCCCTCTGCCACAGCCTGCTCCCCGGGGGCCAGGCTGAGCCGGACCCAGTGATGCCCTGCCACCGGATCGAAGTCGGTGCCCGGCACGACGGCGACGCCGGCGCCTTCCAGCAGCGCCGCGCAGTAGGTCGGGGAGTCCCCGAACCGCTCGAGCTGCTCGCCCAGATGGGCGTAGACGTAGAAGGCGCCGTCTGCCGGCGCGACCTCACCCCAGCCGAGCTGCGGAATGAGTCCCAGCACCCGCTCGCGTGCCGCTGCGTAGCCGCTGACCTGGGATGCGGCGAAGTCCAGCGATTCGGGGGTGAAGGCCTGCACGGCTGCGAGCTGGGTGGCGTGCGGCGGACACAGCGCCACGTTTCCGGCGAGCCTGGAGACCGGGTCCACCAGATGTTCGGGCAGCACCATCCAACCGAGCCTCCAGCCGGGCATCCCCCAGTACTTGGAGAACGAGGAGATCACCACGGCCTCCTCCCCCATCTCGGTGGCGCTCACGGTCTCGGCGCCGTAGCTGATGCCGTGGTAGATCTCGTCGCTGATGAGCTGGACCCCATGGTCGGCGCACCAGTCGGAGAGCTCGCTCAGCTGCTCACGTTCGATCATGGTGCCCGTCGGGTTCGCCGGGGACGCGAGGATCAGGCCGGCCAGGCTGGTGCCGGCGTCGAGCTGTTCCTTGAGCTGGGCGACGGTCGGCTGGAAGCGCTCCTGCGGCCCGCAGTCCAGATCCACCACTTCGATGCCGAGCGCGCTGAGGATGTTGCGGTAGGCGGGATACCCCGGCCGGGCCAGCGCGACCCGGTCACCCGGGTCGAAGGACGCCAGGAAGCTCAGCATGAAGGCCCCCGAGGAGCCGGTGGTGATCGCGATCCGCGCCGGCGGCACGGTGACCCCGTACCAGCGGGCATAGTGATCCGCGATCGCCGCGCGCAGCGGGGCGATCCCCATCGCGGCGGTGTAGTTCAGCACGGTGTTGCCGGCGTGGATCTCCGCGGCCGCCTGGTTGACCGCCGGCGGGGCGCCGGAGCCGGGCTCCCCCGCGGTCAGCGAGACGACATCCCGACCGGCGGCGCGCATCGCATCGATCCGGGCCAGGATGCTCATCACCTCGAATCCGGGCACCTGTGATCTCTGCGAGGGCATCATCGCTCCAGCCTATCGACTCGCTCCGTGTGAACAGTTCGGATCGTGTGGCAATGCTCGATCGGGACCTCGACGCTCACCCGCGCACCCGGCCGCATCGCGCTGCGTGAGCCAGATCCCAGCGCATAGGCGGTGATCACCGGGTCGGTCTGCAGACGGATCTGGTGCAGGGCTCCGCGCTCCCTGATCTCGGCCACCTGCGCGGTGAAGCGGTTCGGGGCCTTCGCCGATGCGGGTGCCTCCGCGGTGAGGGAGATGTTCTCCGCGCGAACGCATACCGCCGCAGACTGCCCCACCTCGAGCCCCTCCGGGTTGCGGGTGACCAGCACCAGCTCTCCCGCCCGGACTTCGATGTTCTCGCCGCTGCGTCGGGTGATCTCCCCGCGGATGATGTTCTCCACACCCACTGCCCGAGCGGCTGAGGTCGTGCTCGGACGGTTGAAGACCTCCTCGACGGAGCCGATCTGCTGGACTCCGCCGTCGGCGAGGCTGAGCACTCGATCCGCCAGCGCCCAGGCCTCGGAGCGGTCATGGGTGACCAGCAGCGCAGGGGTGCCGGTGGCGAGGAGGATCTCGCGCAGCTCTCCGCGCAGCTGGTCGCGGGTGGGGGCGTCCAGCGCGCTGAAAGGCTCATCGAGGAGCAGCAGCTTCGGAGCGGACGCCAGCGCGCGGGCCAGAGCCACGCGCTGCGCCTCCCCGCCGGAGAGGCTCGTGGTGTCCCGGTCGAGGAGATGACCGGCTCGCGCGTTCTGCAGAGCCGTTCGGACCCGCTCCTCGCGCAGCGATCGTGGCATCTTCGGGATCCCATAGGCCACGTTCGCGGCGACGGAGAGGTGCGGGAACAGCGCATGGTCCTGGAACAGGTAGCCGATCCCGCGTCGTCGGACGGGAACTGCGCGTCGTTCCCCCTGCCAGACCTCTCCCCCCAGGGCGACCCGTGAGCCGGCTCCGGGGTGGGCGAGTCCGGCGATGCAGCGCAGGAGCGTCGTCTTGCCGGCCCCGGAAGGTCCGAACACCCCGGTGATCGGTGCGCACGCGTCCAGCGGGAGGGTCAGGTCCACATCTAGGACCTGGTGACGTATCCGCACGTTCAGATCCTCGGCCATATGGTCCTCCCCCTGCTGTTGAGCCCATAGGTCAGCCCGAGGACGACGACGGAGAGCAGCAGCAGCCACAGGCTCGTGGTGGCCGCGGTGTCGTAGTCGAAGGCCTGGACGCTGTCATAGATGGAGATCGCGATGGTCCGGGTCTCACCGGGGATGTTGCCGCCGACCATGAGCACCACGCCGAACTCGCCGATGGTGTGTGCGAACGTGAGCACCGCGGCGGTCGTGATCCCGGTGCGTGAGAGCGGCAGGACCACGCGCAGGATCGTCGAGGACCAGGAGCGCCCGAGGACGGTGGAGGCCTCGAGCAGCCGTCGATCCACGCCCACGAAGGCGGCCACCATCGGCTGCACGGCGAAGGGCAGGCTGTAGATCACCGAGGCGATGAGCAGCCCGTTGAAGGAGAACGCCAGCGGAGATCCGGTCAGCTCCACCCACCACCGCCCGATCGGCGACCGGTTCCCCAGCGCGACCAGCACGTAGAAGCCCAGGACCGTGGGGGGCAGCACCAGCGGCAGCGCCACCACCGCTTCGATGAGCGCGGTCCAACGCTGCCTCGAATACGCCAGCCACGCCGCCAGCGGCACCGCCAGGACGAGCAGGATCAGCGTCGTCAGCGTGGCGAGACGGATGCTCAGCTCAACAGCTGCCCAGTCCATCCTGCTCAGTCCTCGCCCGAGGGCGGGTAGAACCCATAGTCGGCAAGGATCGCCTGACCCTCCTCGGAACCGATGAAGGCCACGAAGTCTTCATCCTGCACAGTCGCATCATCGAGCAGCATCCCGCCCTGGCGCAGCGTGGGGAACGAGTCCAGCGGCACCTCGACATGGCTGCCCGCGCCGGTCATCGGGGGTGAGAGCGCCAGTGACAGGGCGACGATGCCGGCATCGGCGTTGCCGCTCAGCACGAATTCTGCCGCCTGAGCGATGTTCTCCCCGAGCACGAGCTTGCTCTGCAGCTCCTCGGTGGCACCTGCTGTCTGAATCGCGGCCTGGGCGGCCTCGCCGTAGGGGGCGTGCTCCGGATTAGCGATGGCCACGGTGCGCACCTCCTCAGCGACGAGCCCGTCGATTCCAGCCTCGACATCCGCGGGGGAATCCTGCGGCGCCCAGACGACCAGGCGGCCCACGGCGTAGTCGAAGACTGAGTCCGGGTCGCCGAATCCGTCCTCGGCGAGATCCTGCGCCAGCTCGATGTCTGCGGAGAGGTAGACGTCGAACGGAGCTCCGTTGCGGATCTGCGCCGCAAAGTTCCCGGAGGAGCCATAGGTCACTGCCACCTCGACCTCTGGATGATCGACAGCGAACTCATCGATCACCTCGTCGAGGGCGTACTTGAGATCGGCTGCGGCCGCGACCTGCACCCGCCCGTCGGCAGCGCCCTGATCGGTCTCCGGCCCTGAGCTGCCTGACCCGGGCGTCGCGCAGCCCGTGACCGCGAGCATCACGCCCACCCCTGCGCCGACGCGCAGGCGACGCGGCCTTCTGCCGCTCGGGCCTCTACCGCTCATCGATGATCTCCCCCAGCTCGACCACCGCGTTGGTGGCCTTGACCACGACGGTGGCGGGAACGCCTGGGGCCAGGCGCATCTCCTCGGCGGCATCGCGGGTCATCAGGGAGGTCAGCCTGAATGCGCCTGCGGCCACCTCGACCTGTGCCATCACCCCGTCGGTCTTCACCTCGGTGACGATGCCCTCGAGCCGGTTCCTCGCGGACACGCGCGACCCGTCAGAGCCGGGCTCGGAACGAGACCGCGCGTAGGCCGCCACGGACTCGCCGCTGACGGCGGTCCGTCCGGCTGCGTCAGGTGCTCCACTCAGGGTCCCTGCGCTGATCAGCCGGCGCACGGTGTCGGAGCTGACTCCCAGAAGGCGGGCGACCTGTGAAACTCGCAGCTGCGTCATGGTGACGAGTATATGGGTGTATCAGCGGCCAGATCGGACAGTCCTCACAGCAGCTGCAAAATCCTAACCTGACTCGGGCTCACCCGGTCACGTAACGCCCCAGGTGTTCAGCGGTGAGCGTCTCAGCCTCATGGATCAGCTGCGCCGGGGTGCCGGTGAACACCACCCGCCCGCCGTCGGTGCCGGCGCCGGGACCCAGATCGATGATCCAGTCGGCATGGGCCATCACCGCCTGGTGGTGTTCGATCACCACCACAGAGGTGCCGGAGTCCACGAGCCGATCGAGCAGGCCCAGCAGGTTCTCCACATCGGCCAGGTGCAGCCCGGTGGTGGGCTCGTCCAGGACGTAGACCCCGCCGGGGTCGGACATCTTCGTGGCCAGCTTGATCCGCTGCCGCTCGCCTCCGGAGAGGGTGTTCAGCGGCTGCCCCAGCCGCAGGTAGCCGAGTCCGACGTCGGAGAGTCGGGTGAGGATCTTGGTGGCGGCGGGCAGCCGGGCTGCTCCGGCGGAGAAGAACTCTTGCGCCTGATCCACCGAGAGGTTGAGCACCTGGCTGATGTTCAGGTCGCCCAGCGTGTAGGCAAGCACCTCGCGGCGGAAGCGGCGGCCCTCGCAGTCCTCACACGGACTCGCCACGGTCTCCATCACGCCCAGCTCGGTATAGATGACCCCGGCGCCGCCGCAGGTGGGGCAGGCTCCTTCGGAGTTCGCACTGAACAGTGCGGGCTTGACCCCGTTGGCCTTGGCGAAGGCCTTGCGGATGGGCTCCAGGAGCCCCGTGTAGGTGGCGGGGTTCGAGCGGCTGGAGCCCTTGATCCCGGCCTGGTCGATGAAGGCCACCCCCTCGCGTCCGGCGAGGCTGCCTTCGATCAGCGTGGACTTCCCCGATCCGGCCACCCCGGTGATCACGGTGAGCACTCCGGTGGGGATGTCCACGTCGACGTCGCGCAGGTTGTTGGTCCGCGCACCCCGGATCTCCAGCGCTCCGCTGGAATCACGGACCTGGTCCTTGACCTGCGCCCGGTAGCCGAGGTGCCGGCCGGTCAGCGTCGCGCTGCCGCGCAGCGCCGCAACGGTGCCCTCGAAGCAGAGCTCACCGCCGGCCTCCCCTGCCCGAGGGCCCAGGTCCACCACATGATCGGCGATCTCGATGGTCTCGGGCTTGTGCTCGACCACCAACACGGTGTTGCCCTTGTCGCGCAGCCGCAGCAGCATCGTGTTCATCCGGGCGATGTCATGCGGGTGCAGCCCGATGGTGGGCTCGTCGAAGACATAGGTGATGTCGGTCAGCGCCGAGCCGAGGTGGCGGATCATCTTCACCCGCTGCGCCTCGCCGCCGGAGAGCGTGCCGGCGGGGCGATCCAGGCTCAGGTAGCCCAGCCCGATGTCGATGAAGTGTTCCACGGTCTCCAGCAGCGAGGCGCGCAGCGGCGCGACGGCGGGCGCCTCCAGTGCGCGCAGCCACTCGGCCAGGTCGCTGAGCTGCATCGCGCAGACCTCGGCGATGTTGCGGCCCCTGACCGTCACCGAGCGGGTGAGCGCGCTCAACCTGGTCCCGTCACATCCGGGGCAGGTGACGAAGGTGACCGCGCGGTCCACGAAGGCCCGGATATGGGGCTGCATCGCGTCGCGGTCCTTGGCGAGCATGGACTTGCGCACCTGCGGCACCAGGCCCTGGTAGGTCATGTTGATCCCGCCGATGCTGACCTTCTCGGGCTCGCGGTGCAGCAGGTCGTGACGTTCCTGCTCGGTGTAGTCCCGCACCGGCTTGTCCGGATCGAAGAAGCCGGACTCGGAGTAGTACCGCACCGACCATCCGCCGGCCTTGTACCCGGGCACGGTGATGGCGCCCTCGTTCAGCGACCTGGTGTCATCGATGAGCTGGGCGACGTCGATGTCGTTGATCTGGCCGCGGCCGTCACAGCGCGGGCACATGCCGCCGGTGACGCTGAATTCTCGGCGCTCCTTGGTGGTCTCTCCGCCGCGTTCGAAGCTGACCGCGCCGGCCCCGCTGATGCTTGCCACGTTGAAGGAGAAGGCCTGCGGGGAGCCGATGTGCGGCTCCCCGATTCGGCTGAAGAGGATCCGCAGCAGTGTGTTGACATCGGTCACGGTGCCCACCGTGGAGCGGATGTTCGCGCCGAGGCGCTCCTGGTTGACCACGATCGCCGCGGTCAGGCCCTGCAGGTCCTCGACATCTGGCCGGTTCAGGCTGGGCATGAACCCCTGCAGGAAGGCGCTGTAGGTCTCGTTGATCATCCGTTGAGACTCCGCGGCGATGGTCCCGAAGACCAGTGAGGACTTCCCCGAGCCGGAGACCCCGGTGAAGACCGTGAGCGCCCGCTTCGGGATCTGCAGACTGAAGCCCTTGAGGTTGTTCTCTCGCGCACCGATCACCTCGATGACGTCGTGGCGGCGTGCGGACTCGTTCATGGGCAGACAGTCCTTAAGTGTCAGTCCTCAGCGGCGGCGAGCTGGCCGCACGCGCCGTCGATCTCCTTGCCGCGGGTGTCGCGCAGCGTGGTGGGCACCCCGAGTGACTCGAGCCGGTTCACGAAGGCTCGCATCACGTCGGGCTCCGAGGAGGTCCAGATCGATCCCGGGGTGGGGTTCAGCGGGATCGGGTTCACGTGCACCCAGCCGCGGCCGCGGGCGTTGAGCTTCTCGGCCAGCAGCTCGGCGCGCCACTGGTGATCGTTCATGTCCTTGATCAGCGCGTACTCGATGGACACCCGCCGGCCGGTGGTCTTGTAGTAGTGGTACGCCGCGTCGATGGCCTCATCGGCCTTCCAGCGCGAGTTCACCGGGATGAGCTCGTCGCGCAGCTCGTCGTCGGGGGCGTGCAGGCTCAGCGCGAAGGTGATCGGCAGGTTCTCATCGGCGAGCTTGCGGATCGCCGGGACCAGCCCCACGGTGGAGATGGTGATCCCGCGGGCGCTCATCCCGAGGCCCTCCGGCGCGGGATCCACCATCCGGCGCACGGCGTTCATCACCCGCTTGTAGTTCGCCAGCGGCTCGCCCATCCCCATGAAGACGATGTTGGAGACCCGCTGCGGGCCCACGCCGGGGGACGACGACGCGCCCTTGCCCGCGGCTGCCGATTCCTCGGACTCCGCGAAGTCGGTCTCCTCGCCCAGGGCCGCATGGTCGGCCTCGTCGGCGATCTCGGCGGCGTTCGGCGCGTCGAGCTCTCCGGCGGCGATGGCCCGGTTGGCCTGGACGATCTGGTCCACGATCTCAGCCGAAGACATGTTGCGGGTCAGTCCGTTCTGGCCGGTGGCGCAGAAGGGGCAGTTCATCCCGCAGCCACACTGCGAGGAGATGCACAGCGTGATCCGGCTGCGGTAGCGCATCAGCACCGACTCGACCATGGCGCCGTCGAAGAGCCGCCAGAGGAACTTGATCGTGGCGCCGTCGTCGGTCTTGAGCCGGCGGACCTCGGTGAGCAGCGGGGGCAGGAACTCCTCGACCAGCTGTTCGCGGGTCTCGGCGGGCAGATCGGTCATCTGCTCCGGGTCCGAGGTGTAGTGCCGGAAGTAGTGCACCGAGAGCTGCTTGGCGCGGAAGCCGGAGATGCCCAGCTCCTTGGCCCGGGCGATCCGCTCGTCCAGGGTCATGTCCGCCAGGTGCTTGGGCGGCTGCTTGACCTTGGGCTGCGCGAACTGAAGCTTCGGTCGACCCTCGGCGTCCATGGGCTGCTTCCAGCCCTCTGCCTTGGGCCGGATCTGCGGACGCGTGGCATCTGCGGGCGGAGCCGACGTGGAGCTTCTCGGCGGACCGCCGGTTGCGGTTTTCGGCGTCCCGGAGGCATTGCGGGCCGGCCCCTGCTTGGGCGCGGAGCTGGACGGTTCGGGGCGCGAGTTCTTCGAAGATGACATCGCACTGATTGTCCCATGGGCGGCGTGGAACCGGTATGCCCGGTGCTGACACTGCCCTCAGGCGGGCGGAGCTCAGCTGGCGCGACCGGGTTTCCAGCAGCCCCTGAAGGAGCCCTGCTTGCGCCTGAGTCCGATCTCCCGGTCGGGATGATCACCATCGTGCTCTACGGCGGCAACTGCCTGGCGGCGCTGCTGGCGCACCAGGCCTGGAGAGACTGACGCGCTTCGCTCACTCCGAGCCGCTCAGCTGATCCCGTCGTAGGTCAGCCGACCGCCGAGCAGCGTCGCGGAGACGCCCATCTCACGCAGACCGACGGCTTGAGGATCAGCGAGAGGATCGGTCTCCACGAGCACCAGATCCGCCGCGTCTCCCTCGCTGACCTGGTGACTTCCCTTTGCGGTGCCCCCGCGGGTGGCTGCCGCGAGCGCGGTGGCCGGGTCCAGGCGCTGCTCCGGATGCCACGCGTCCCGGCCGTCGCGGCTTCGACTCACCGCCGCGGCGATGGCCACCCACGGGTCCAGCGGGGCGACCGGCGCATCGGAGCCCAGCCGCAGCGGCACCCCGGCGCGGGTGAGCGCGTCCAGCGGGAAGGCCCGATCGGTGCGCCCGGCCCAATATGCATCGGCCACGTCACGGTCATCCATCGCATGTTCGGGCTGCACGCTGGCGGTGAGTCCGAGCCGGGCGAATCTCGGGATGTCCTCCCAGCGCAGCAGCTGGGCATGTTCGATCACTCCCGGCATGGCCAGCGCCTCGAACGCGTCGAGCACGGCGCTGTTCGCCCGGTCCCCGATCGCGTGGATCGCCGCGGCGATCCCCCCGTCGCGGGCCTGACGCATCACATCCTGCAGCTCATCCATCGGCACCGTCTGCATCCCGCAGCTGTGCGGATGCAGACGGTCCACCTCCGGATAGGGGTCCCAGCACCAGGCGGTGCGGGTGTTCAGCGAACCGTCGGAGATCACCTTCAGCGGCCCCATGGTCACCAGTCCACGCTCGTCGAGCGCATCGCCGGTGGAGATCCCCGCCAGCAGCGCCGACTGCAGCCGGTCGGGCCAGACGGACACCTCCACGCGCAACGAGTCCACTCCGGCCGCGGTGCGCAGCGGCCACTGGGAGATGTTGTCGGCATTCTCGAACTCGACGATCCCCACCACCCCACGCTTCGCCGCCGCCTGAGCGGTCTGCCGGTAGATCTCGGGGGTCAGCGCGGCGGGGTCCTGGAGCTGGTCCATCACGGCGAAGGAGTCCGCCTCGCGCAGCAGCCCGCTGGCGTCCGTGGAGACTCCCAGTCGAGTCTGCAGCGCGGTGTTGAGCCACATGCAGTGCAAATCGCCGCTGATCAGGCCCACCGGCACCGAACCGGTCGCCTCGTCCAGGCTGCTCAGCGAGGGAAGGTCGGGCCAGAGCCCATCCCGGAACCCGTACCCGACGACGCCGGAGCCCGCCTGTTCCGAACCTTCCACCGCGAGCGCCGGGTCGGAGCTGAGCGCCCCGCGCACCAGCTGCAGCACCTCTGCCGCGCTGGTGGTCGCGGCGAGGTCGAGGCGCCGCCGCGCGATCACCCACTGGGTGAAGTGCACGTGGTGGTCCCACAGCCCGGGGATCAGGAAGCGGCCGTCGGCGTCCAGGGAGTCGGCGCCTGCAGCTCCTCCCCGCCGGGCCCCCGGCCCGGCGGGGGCCAGGGATGCCACCCGCCCATCCACCAGGTGCACATCGTGCAGGACCGGGCCCGAGGTCAGCGCGCCATCCCCACCGGGGAGCCGGACGTTGCGCAGGATCAGCGAGTCAGAACGCCGTGACGTTGGATTCATCGGGCATCTCCCTTCACAGCGGTCTCCCGCAGTGCCGCCTCATTCAGTGCCGCCTCATTCACCCGGGACATCCGATCTGCCAGCGCCGGGTCCGCATAGGGGCCGGTGCCGCGCAGCTCATCGATGATGTTGCGCACTGATTCCATGGACTTGTCCTGGCTCATCTTCTCCTTGGCCTCGATGCGGGTGACGCGCAGCCGGAACCCGACGGTCCCGCGCACGATCCGCTGGGCGTATTCGCTGTTCTCCTCCGTGGCGTCGAGCAGGTGCGGGTCCGGGAGCGGGCGCTCGAAGTGCTCCACGAGGCGGTGCAGCACGGCGAGGTTCTCGGTCTCGGAGAGGACCTCGGGCACGCCATAGAGGTGCGCCGCGGCGAAGTTCCAGGTGGGCACATTCGGGCGGCTGCCGTACCAGCTCGGTGAGATGTAGCCGTGCGGCCCTTGGATGATCGCGAGCAGCTCGCTCGGCTCGGTCCCGCCAGCACCACCCAGCCCGAGCTTGGCCTCATCGGGCCGACCGACATGGCTGAGCAGGACGAGCCCGCCGTCGTCGTCGGCCTGCTCCTCGAGGATCACCGGGTAGTGCGAGGCGACGAGGCCCGCCGGGGTGTGTGCCACGAAGGTGCACCAGGGGTGCGCAGTGATCAGGTCCTTGATGGCCTCGAGGTCCTCGAGGGCGTAATCCGGGTTGTGACGCATCCCCCCAGGATAGGGAGCTGCCTCGGCCGCACCAAGTGGAAGGACTCCCTTCACGCACACCAGCGCGCTCACCGCCCTGGAGCCGCTGACCAGCACGGAGAGCCTTGACAGGACGGCAGGGCCGCCCGCGGTGCAGGGCTGGACGTGTTCACTGAGCCCGAGCCGCCGATGCTGCGCGCCAGCCGGGCGTTCCTGCCGCTGCTCGGTCAGGCCGCGCAGTCTCAGCGCACGCAGTCTCAACGCACGCAGTCTCAACGCACGCAGTCTCAGCGCGCACGGACCGAGGACCCGGACTGCGGCCGAAGAACTGTCGGCCGCGTACACCTTGCGAATCCGCCTCGGCGAGTGACCTGGTCAAGCCTCAGACCACCGGCCGCTTGAGCTCCTGCGCCAATCGGTGAAAGTCCCGCGCGGGGTTTCCGAAGCGGTGCAGGGTCATCGAGACCGCCTGCTCCTTGAGCCAATAGCGCAGCTCCACCCGGCCGGAGGCGGTGACCTCATCGGCGATCAGCGCCACCTCAGGGCGCTCCGCGAGCCGCGTGCGCAGCTCGGAGTCCACGGCGCCGAGCACCCGCACCCGCACCCCGACTCCGCGGTCATGCACACCGGCGGCAAGCGCCGTGGAGAACTGACCCGTGGTCTCCTGGGTCACCGTCAGCTTCAGCGTCCTGCGCCCCAGCTCCAGCGCCTTCGCAGTCGCGGGCGGCAGCTTGGGGTACGCCGAGATGCTCACGTCTGCCCCGGCGCGCTGGGCTGCGACCAGCGCGCGCAGCAGCTGAACCGCGGTGGCGTCCACGCCCACGCGCAGCAGCACGTCCTCACCGAGGTACCGGAAGATGTTCGCCTCGCTCTCCAACCCGGTGCGGTCAGCGGGCTGACCGAACTCGGCCTCCCACCAGCGCTGATCATCGGCGGCGGCCGCGGCGAGCCAGGAGCGATCAGCCCCGGAGACGATCCCGGAGCTGACGGCTGAGTCCATGAGCCTCCCCACACTCTCCTCGACCACAGCCCTGGCGGAGCCTCCGGCAGGAGCCGCGACACCCACCATGTCATCTTCCCAGCGACCGAAGAGCATGACATAGTTGGGGCCGCCGGCCTTGGAGCCCAGCCCCACCGAGGACTGCTTCCAGCCGCCGAACGACTGGCGCTGGACGATCGCCCCGGTGATGCCCCGGTTGACATAGGCGTTGCCGACTTGAACCCTGTCCAGCCAGGTGCTCACCTCTGCGGGCTCCAGCGAGTGGATGCCACCGGTGAGTCCGAAGTCGACCTGGTTCTGCGCGGCGATGGCCTCGTCCAGATCAGTGGCCTCCATCAGCCCCAGCACCGGTCCGAACACCTCGGTGAGGTGGAAGAAGGATCCGGGCTTCACGCCGTCCTTGATTCCCGGGGACCACAGCAGGCCGGTGTCATCGAGCTGCCTGGGCTCCAGGAGCCAGGACTCACCGGGTTCAAGGGTCGTGAGCGCGCGGCGCAGCTTCTCGCTGGGCTCCTCGGTCAGCGGGCCGACGGTGGCGGCAAGGCTGCTCGGCCAGTCCACGACCATCGATGAGGCGGCGTCCACCAGCTGGCGGCGGAACCGCTCCGAGTCATAGACGCTTCCCACCAGGATGCCCAGCGAGGCGGCGGAGCACTTCTGCCCGGCGTGGCCGAAGGCCGAGGTGACCAGGTCCGCCACTGCCAGGTCGCGGTCCGCCGAGGGGGTGACGATCAGGGCGTTCTTGCCGGAGGTCTCGGCATTGATCGCCAGCGCGGGCTTCCAGGAGCGGAACATCGCAGCGGTCTCGGAGGCGCCGGTGAGGATCACCCGGTCGATCCCGTCGTGGGAGACCAGGCGCTTGCCGTCCGCGCCCTCGAAGGGATAGACCCCGTGCAGCACCTCGCGCGGAACGCCCGCATCCCAGAGCGCATCCAGGATCGCCATCGAACAGTGCGGAGTGTGGTTCGAGGGCTTGTGGATCACCGCGGCACCGGCGGCCAGCGCGGCGAAGGTGCCGCCTGCCGGGATGGCGAGCGGAAAGTTCCACGGCGGGGTGATCAGCACCAGGCGGTCCGGGATGAACCGGGCATGCTCGACCTGCTCGATCTCCAGGGCACTGTGCGCGTAGTAGCGGGCGAAGTCGATCGCCTCGGAGATCTCCGGATCCGTCTGGGCCACGGATTTGCCCACTTCAGCCGCGGCGATCGAGACAAGATGTCCACGGCGCGCGGCCAGGATGTCTGCGGCCCGGTAGAGGATGCGGGCCCGTTCGACGGCGGGGCGCGCCGCCCACGGCTCGGCCGCCGCGCGCGCCTGGGCCACCAGCTCATCGATGCGCTCGCCGCTGATCTTCTCCGGCAGCGACTGACCCTCCAGCCAGCCTGGCTGTGACGCGCGGGCAACGGCGTCCGCGGCCCAGCGCTGGTTCGCCGGCAGCGCGGGATCGGTATCGGGCTCGTTCACGAAGGGCGGGAGGGCGGCGGCGTCGTCGTTCTTCAGCTCGCCCGCGCTCGACAGCGCTTCAGCACCCTGCCGCTCTTCAAGACTGCGATCCTGGGTGTGCTGCGGGCCGGGCGCGGTGTGGCCGTGCTTGCTGAGGATCTCTTCCAGCAGCGCCAACGAGTCACGGAAGCGCTGGGCCTCGCGCTCGAAGACCTCGCTGCCGCGGCCGGAGCCGTCCACCTCCAGCTCGAAGATGCCTGACATGAAGTTCTCGCTGGCAGCGTTCTCCTCGAGCCGGCGGACCAGGTAGGAGATGGCCACGTCGAACTCAGCGGGGCGCACTGCCGGGACGTAGAGCAGCAGCTGGCCGACGTCGGCGCTGACCGCCTCGGCCTGCTCGGTGGCCATGCCCTGGAGCATCTCGAATTCCATCTGCCCGGTGACACCGCGCTCGGCGCCGAGCAGGTGGGCGAAAGCGATGTCGAAGAGGTTGTGTCCGGCCACTCCGATCCGCACCCCTGCCATATTCTCCTCGGTCAGCAGCCAGTGCAGGACGAGCTTGTAGTTCGCGTCCGTGGCCTCCTTGGACTCACAGGTGACCTGGGGCCAGCCGGCGATCTCGCCGTGGACCTTCTCCACAGCCAGGTTCGCGCCCTTGACCAGGCGGATCTTGATCCCTGCTCCGCCCGCCGCGACCCGGGCGTTGGCAAACTGAGCAAGCTCCTGGGTCGCGCCGAGCGCATCCGGGAGGTAGGCCTGCAGCACGATGCCACCCTCGTAGTGCTTCAGCTCGGGGCGCGAGAGCAGGGTCGTGAACACCGCGATGGTCAGGTTGAGGTCGCGGTACTCCTCCATGTCCAGGTTGATGAACTTGGATCCCGCGGGAGCCTTGGCCGCCTCCTGGTACATCGGGATGAGCCGGGCGACCACATAGTCCACGGTCTGCTCGAAGCCCCACATCGAGATCTGCGAGGCGATGGAGGAGACCTTGATGGAGACGTAGTCGACGTCATCGCGGCGCAGCAGGTCGACGGTGTCCTGCAGGTGCTTGTCCGCCTCAGCCTCTCCGAGCACCGCCTCGCCGAGGAGGTTGATGTTCAGCCGATGCCCGTCCTGCTTGATCGAAGCCACGGACTTGCCGAAGGGCTTGTCTCGGGCATCGACGACCATGTGACCGACCATGGATCGCATCCGCGCGCGGGCCGCGGGGACGACGACGTCGGGCAGCGTCTTGGCCAGCGCGCTGCCGGCGCGGATCTGCGCCCGGTCCAGCGAAGAGAGCGTGTCCGGGGCGAGTCCGCCCAGCTCAGCGAGCGCGGAGGCGGCGGCCCTGGTGTCCTCGGTGCGGATGACCCGGTCTACGAATCCCACCGTGAAGTCCAGGCCGTTGGGATGGGAGAGCACAGCGGAGAGTCGCTGGGCGGACTTGTCCGCGGCGGCGTGGTTCTTGCTCTGCTTGCTCGGCTTGCTCGGCTTGCTCGGCTTGCTGGAACCCGTCTCACCGGGGCCGCGCTGCAGCCAGCGGGTGACCTTGGAGACTGCGGCCTCGGAAAGGTCGGTGAGCTCGGCGGTGTTCTGAGTGGACATCGGGGCCTCATTTCACGCAAGGATGCGGGTTCAGCTGTCGGAGTGCTCGGTCTACTGACTTCCAGTGTGTGTCGTCACACACTCGGGAAGCACCCCATGACGGGTTTTCTCCGTATCTTTTGAGTCATAAATGGTGGAGACTGGCAAGCATGCAGACCACCGGTCGGGGCCGCCCGCGGATCCAGGACACGGCTGATGACATCGTGGCCAGCGTGCTCGCGACGGCCGGGGCGAGGGTGAGCACACCGGACTTCTCCACCCGGCGCATCGCCGAGCTCACCGGACTGAGCCAGACGCTGGTCAGCCGCGCCTGCCGGAGGATCCGGCGGGCCCGCGCAGGCGGGGCCGGTGGGGGCACAGATGGCGACGGAGTGGACGAACGGCTCGGCGGGGCTCCGGATCCGGCGGTCGGCGACCTGGTCGTGACGGAGCTGCAGGTGAGGTTCCCGCGAATCATCTTGCGCTTCGCCCCTCAGGCGAGAACCGCCATCCGGCAGCAGACCGTCGCGGAACGTCGGTCCACTGCCCTGATGGCCTCATTGCACGCTTCGGAGGCCGCGCGCTGGCGGGTCCGGGATGCCGGCGCGGCTCACCCCGCAGAGGTCGCCGTTCACGACCCAGACCAGCTGAGCGCCTGCTGGGACGCCAATGCCCCCGATTGGGATCAGTTCCTCGACCGCACAGCTGCACTGCTCAGCCTCTGTGCGCCGACCGCCGACGCGATTCCCGGTGACCTGCTGGATCTCCTGGCCCGACGTGCCGGACGAGGACTGCACGGCACAGAGTGGCAGCGAGGGGCCCAGCAAAACGAATTTTCTTCTGACTCAGATTCCGAATTGGGCGCCGAAGATGCCGCGCTGCCCACCGACCCGGAGCGGTCGCCGCGGAACCGCTGGTTCTCCCAGGTGGAGCTCTCGGTGACTGAACAGATCGCCATCGCACTGCGCCGGGAGATCACCAATTCGGGCTTCCTCGCGGGCGACCGCCTCTCTCCTGACGTGCTCGGCAGTCAACTCGGACTCGGCCGCAGCGCCGTCCGCGCGGCGATGAGCCGACTGGTCGATGATGGGCTGTTGGACTTCCATCAGGGAAGCTTCAGGGTTCCCGCAGTGACCGGGGCGGACGTCGTCGACCTGTACGCAGCCCGACTGCACCTCGGGATGGTCCTGCTCAGGGCCTGCGCGGTGCAGCCCCGGCACCGGATGCTGCCGGTCCGACTGGCGCTGGGGGCGGTGGAGGCGGCGGCGATTCAGGGCACCCGGTTCGATGTCGGCCTGGCGGATCTGCAGTTTCAGCAGGAGCTGGCGGAGGCGTCCGGGTTGAGCCAGTCCGCGCGGGGGTTCCATGCGCTGACCCTGCGGGTGCGGATGTTCATCGCCGTGCTGCGCCTGGACTACAGCCCCGCGGTGGAGCGCATCGTCAGCGATGACCGGCGCATCCTGACCGCGGTGCTGGCCGGAGACGCCGAAGCTGCAGTGCGAGCCTGGCGGTTGAAGCTCGACAATGCCGTACGGCACATGTCTGCGCTGGCTCCGGAGTCCTTCGACGCTGAGCTGTGGTCACGGCTGAGCCGGTAGCCGCTCAGCCGGCGAGTCGGTGCACCGGCGCCATGGGAATCATCAGCGGCGCTGGCCCCTGGGTCCTCGATCACGCGCAAGTCGACACCTAACACGCTGGGGTTCGCCTCCTCGGTGCCGACCTGCGCCGCGGTGCCTTCGGCGGCGATGCAGTCGTCCTTCATCGCGACGATATGCGAGGCGCAGCGCCGCACCTGGTTGATGTTTTCCAGCCCCTGCCGCTCCTCGCACCCGGAGGTCAGGCCGGAGGCGGAATGTCGGTATTCGTCGGTCATGGGATCCTTCGTGGCGACGGAGCCCCACACCGGGGCATCGGACAGGGCCGCAGACCGGAAACCTGGGCAGGATCTTCGCGCTGGCAACACTCCCCCAGGGGTGCTGTCATCAGGGCTGGCCTACGGGCTCGCCGGGGGTGGACGGTCGGCGGGAACGTCCAGGAAACCTGCGGTCTTGAGCCGATGATGTTTGCGACACAACGCCCACAGATTGGCCGCCGTGGTCTGGCCGTGGGGCCATGGGATCTGATGATCGATGTCGCAGTGCTCAGCTGCGACCATGCATCCCGGCGCTTGGCAGGTGCCATCGCGGAACTCGATGGCCCGACGAAGGAGCTTGGGCACGAATCGGCTCTCATAGACCCGCATCAGGGGCTCGAACGCCGCCACGTGTGGAGCGGGCGCGGCATCCGGTGGAGCGGGCGCGGCGTCGGATGGGGCGGACCGGGCGGCTGGGACCGGCGCCGGCACCGGGGTCCAGGTGATCTGATGCTCTTCGCTGAGGATGATCCGCCGAATCATCTCTGCCGGATAGGCGTGCCGCCGATTTCGACTCAGCGCGGGCTGCCCAGCACCCCGAGGCGTGCCCGCGGCCCAGCCCGAACCCGACAGCAAGGTCTCGGGCTCGATCAGAATTCCGACGTGGGCGTTGATGGGTGTGCCGGACTCACTCTGACCGGCGAGCAGCCAGTGCGAGACGAGATCTGCCTCCCGCTGGGCCTGGGTCCTGGGATCCCCCGCTTCTCGGTTCGTCGGAGCTGCGGCGCGCTCTGAGGAACCGTCACCGGCCACCCCGACAGGGTCCTCGGCGGGTCCCAGCTTCGGCGCCTCCCACCCGGCGTCCGACCCAGCATCAGGTCCGCCACCCGGGAGGCCGAGCCAGTCGAATCCACCCGGAGCGCCAGCAGCGCTGGTCATACCCCCGGCGCCGACCCTCCCCACCACCGGCCGTTCGACACAGGGATCGTAGGGGACGTCCTGCCTCGGGCTCCGGGCAACATCCACCAACCGGTTCTTGATGGCCTCAGCGGTGAGAGTGGGCAGCATCGCGTGAAGGATGCTGACTCCATCCTCCAGATGCTCCAGCCATACCCGGCGTTCGGCATGGCTGCGGCGACACCGCTGCACATGCTGGTCAGGCTCCATTCGAGCCACAAAACGGTTCAACCAGGCGTTCAGCCGCGCCGGCCGATGGGTCAGTGCATAGGTCGCGGCCTCGGCGTCGAGGCGTTCCCGGTGCACCGGAGCGACGAGGCGTTCAGCCGCTGAGATCACACGGACCAGAGAACGGACGGGAACATCTCCGGCACGCACCGCGCCCCACACTCGCGGCAGGTGGTGCCGGGCGAAACAGGCCTGTTGGTACTGGGTGTACACGTGCCCCTCGCTGGCCCCCAGGGCCTCTGCCGCATTCATGATGGCCGCCGATTCGGCGGTCGCATGACCGCGAGCGCTGCGCATGAGCTCGGGCTCGATCACCGCGGTGTCACGCAGGAAGGACTCCACGTAGTCCACAAGCAGGCGCAGCTGCTCCGCCTGACCTCGATTCAGCTGCCGCTGGGACTCCCGCAGCGGCTCTGCATTCGGATCAGTGAGTACAACCTGCATGATTCGAATATATCTTCTAATAGGGTGAGATTCAATAGTTCAGTTCATGCCAGTTTGGTTTTATTTGAAGGGAGGTCGATGGGTCAGCGAGACCCGTCTCAGGGACGCACCATCCGGATGTCCGTGATGGCGGAAGCGCCAGGATCCCGCTTCTCAGTTCCGTCGCAGCGGAACCCATTGCGGCGGTAGAACGCCATGGCACGCGGGTTCTGCTTGGCCACCCAGAGACTGACCGGCCCTGCCATCGCGAAGCCGATGATCTCGCCATCGGGCTCTGCGACCCGGACGCTCCACTCGGCCCGCAGCTCGGAGAGGATCCGTGCCCACATCTCGCGGCGCTGACGAGAATGCCCTTCGGCGAAGAACTCGGCGGGGAGCAGGTCCGTGTAAGTCTCTTGCCAGGTGGCCACGTGCGCCGCCGCGATGTGATTCGCCTCCTCGCGCCGCGGCCGCCGGATCAGCGCAGCCGCCGGATCAGCGCGGTCGGGGACCCTGGCGCCGTCGACTCAGTCATCAGCCCAGCCCTCCGGAGCTCGGTAGCGCCGGCTCCTGAACATCATCAGGGTGACCCCCACGAGCACCGCGGCGTAGACCAGGATCGCCACGGTCAGCGTGGGATCACCCGAACCGTCGGCCGCGCGCACCAGCCCGGCGGCGATCCAGGCGAGCAGCAGGTAGGTGGCGCCGAAGATCAGCTCGAGATCCGAACTCATCCGCCGGTTCAGCTCCGGCCGGCGCTCCGGCGTGGTCCAGTACGCTTCGGCGCTGGTCGAGGGCAGCGAAAGCAGCTCGGGGCTCACGCGGCTGATCAGCACTCGGCAGCCGAGGACCACCGCGAACACCACCGCCCCTGTGACTGCCGCGGCGCTGAGAACCCAGGTCTTGGACGCCCAGCGTGTAGGTGTCCCATCGAAGCCGAGATGCGCGGGCAGCGGATCTGGTCCGGCGAGCGCGATCCAGGCGAGCACCCCCGTATAGACCAGCAGGCCGACGATCAGCGCGAGCCTGCCCGGAATGAGCGTCGCGCCGCGAGCCTGGATCACACCGATGGGCCGAGCTCCCCCACCTCGATGGTTCCGCTGACCGCGACATCGGTCCGGCCGCCGACCCAGAGCGACTCGCCCTCGCCCTCGATGTGCACCCGGCCGCGACGCTGCAGCACCGTGCCCTGGCTGGCCACGTAGGGCGGAGACATCTTGCCCGAGTACTCCAGCCACTGCGCCACCGAGGCGTTCAGACTTCCGGTGACCGGATCCTCGCGCAGCGCGCCGGTGTCGTCTGGGAAGAAGGCGCGCAGCTCGAGAGCGGTGTCCGCACCCTCGGGCTGCCGGGCGACCACACCGAGGAAGCGGTACTCCGGATCGGTGATCCTGCTCAGATCCGGGGTCACGCCCAGCACGGTCTCGGCGTTGTCCAGCAGCAGCGCGACCCACCCGGGACCGTTGTCCACCCAGGCCGCGTCCAGCACCTGATCAGGGGTGATGCCGAGCGCGTCGGTGAGCATCTCGCGGGCCGCCTTCGCGATCGGCCCCGACCGCACCAGGCCGGGTGCGCCGAAGGAGAGCGTCTGATCGCCGATCTGCACCGGAACCAGACCCACACCGCATTCCTGGACGACGACGCCGGCTGATCGCGGCTCGTGCCCTTGGTCCAGCCAGGCGCGCGCCGAGCCCAGGGTGGGGTGCCCGGCAAAGGGCAGCTCCTTGTCCAGGGCGAAGATCCGCACCCGGTAGTCCGCCTCCGGCGTGGTCGGCGGCAGCAGGAAGGTGCACTCGGAGAGATTGGTCCAGCGCGAGATGGTGCGCATCTGCTCGTCGCTGAGGCCCTCGGCCTCGGCGATCACCGCGACGGGATTGCCCATGAATGGTCCGTCGCCGAAGACGTCGACCTGGCGAAATGGCTTCAACATGGGCTCATCTTAGACAGGGTTCCGCGGCGCGGCACCCTGACGCCACGGAGATTCTGCTCAGACGCCCTTGAACCCGCGCAGCCGCAGGCTGTTGCCCACCACCGAGAGCGAGGAGAACACCATCGCGGCGCCGGCGAGCATCGGGTTGAGCAGGCCCAGCGCGGCCAGCGGAATGGCGGCGACGTTGTAGCCGAAGGCCCAGAACAGGTTGGACTTGATCACTCGAAGTGTCCGGCGCGAGAGCGCCAGAGCATCGACGACCGAGCGCAGGTCTCCGCGCATAACAGTGATCCCCGCGGCGTTGATCGCCACATCGGTGCCCGTGCCCATGGCGATGCCCAGATCCGCCTGGGCCAGCGCGGCCGCGTCGTTGACGCCGTCGCCGACCATGGCCACTGTCCGTCCCTGCTCCTGGAGCCGGATGATCGCGGCCACCTTGTCCTGCGGCAGCGCCTCGGCGATGACCTCATCGATGCCGACCTCGGCGGCCACCCGGTCTGCGGCGCCGGCGTTGTCACCGGTGAGCAGCACCGTAGAGAGTCCCATGGCAGAGAAGCGGGCCACGGCCTCGGCGGAGGTGTCCTTGACCGCATCCGAGACGATCAGAACCCCGGCGAAGCTGCCGTCGACTGCGACCAGGACCGGGGTCGATCCCTGCGACTCGGCCTGGGCGAGCAGCCCGGCGACCTCGGCCGGAAGCTCGATCCCCTGCTGGCGCAGCAGCTCGCGGCGGCCCACCGTCACCGTGCGCCCGGAGACCGTCCCGGAGACGCCATACCCCTGGTGGTTCGTGAAATCGCTCGCCTCAGACAGCTTCCCGGAGGTCGAGCCGAGGGTCTCGCGCGCCGCATTGGTCACGGCGCGGGCGATCGGGTGCTCGGAGGCTGACTCCAGCGCGCCGGCGAGACGGAGCAGCTCGGCGTCGTCGTCAGCGGAATCCGGAGCGCTCCAGGCGCGTGCCGAGTGCATCGCGGCGAGCTTCATCGCCCCCGTGGTCACCGTGCCGGTCTTGTCCAGCACCACTGTGTCGATGCCGCGCGAGGCCTCGAGGACCTCGGGGCCGCGGATGAGGATCCCCAGCTGCGCGCCGCGGCCGGTGCCCACCAGCAGTGCCGTGGGTGTGGCCAGCCCGAGCGCGCAGGGGCAGGCGATGATCAGCACGGCCACGGCGGCGGTGAACGCGAACTCCGCAGAGGGGCCGAGGAGCAGCCAGATCAGCAGGGTGACCAGCGCGATGACCAGCACGATGGGCACGAAGATCCCGGAGATCCGGTCTGCCAGCCGCTGGACCTGGGCCTTGCCCGACTGCGCCTCCTCAACCAGATGGGCCATCTGGGCCAGCTGGGTGTCGGAACCGACCCTCGAGGCACGGACGATCAGTCGTCCGGAGGAGTTCATCGTGGCCCCGGTGACGCTGTCACCCTGGGTGACCTCCACCGGCACCGATTCTCCGGTGAGCATCGACATGTCCACCGCGGACGCGCCGGTGACCACGGTGCCGTCGGTGGCGATCTTCTCCCCCGGGCGCACGATGAACTCGTCCCCGACGGCGAGTTCGCGCACCGGGATGAGCACCTCGGAGCCGTCGCGCAGCACCGAGACCTCCTTGGCTCCCATGTTGAGCAGCGAGCGCAGCGCCTGCCCGGCGCTGGACTTGGAGCGCTTCTCGAAGTACCTGCCCAGCAGCAGGAAGACGGTCACCGCAGCGGCCACCTCGTAGTAGATGCTGGCAGCACCCATGTGGTGGGCGGCATCGGAGAGCCAGGGCGGCTCGGCGAAGAACACGAACTCGTGCCGCAGCCGCGGGTCGCCGGCAGCGCCGAAGATCATGGCGTAGAGCGACCAGAGCAGCGCCGCGAGCGTGCCCAGTGAGATGAGCGTGTCCATGGTGGCGGCGCCGGCGCGCGCATTCAGCGCCGCGGCGCGGTGGAAGGGCCACCCGGCCCAGAGCACGACCGGCAGGGTCAGTGCCAGCGAGACCCAGTTCCACCAGGGGAACTGCAGCGCCGGGATCATGGCGAGCAGCACCACGGGCACGGTGAGCACGGCGGAGATCAGCAGACGACGACGCAGCCCGACCAGCTCCCGCGCGGCCGGGCTCGCAGCGGAGGGCTCCTCGGTGAGCGGCGCCGGCTCCTGGGCGCTGTATCCGGTCTTCTCCACCGCCGCGATGAGCTCCGCGACGGTGGAGTCGCGGTCGACGGAGCTGCGGTCGGCGGCGTCGCGGTCTGCGGAATCCGCAATCTGGACAGCAGCCTTCTCGGTGGCGTAGTTGACGGTGGCCGTGACACCGTCGAGCTTGTTGAGCTTTCGTTCGACGCGCTGCGCGCAGGCGGCGCAGGTCATCCCGCCGATCTCGAGCTCGATGCGCCCGGTGCTCACCGAGCTCACAGCTGGCGCACGGCGTCGTAGCCGGCCTCGTCCACGGCGGCGAGGACGGTCTCGTCGGTGAGGGCTGCGTCGTCGGTGACAGCTATCTCCAGGCGCCCCGTGTCCGCGCTGACCTCCAGGCCGGAGACGCCGGGGAGCTGCTCGACCTCTGCCCGGATGGCGCTCTCGCAATGTCCACAGGACATTCCAGTGACGCTGTAGCGGCGGGTGTCGGTCATGATGAGCTCCTCGGCAGACGAATGGTGGTGCAAGAACATTCTCAAATATACCCCCTCAGGGTATATTTGTGGAACACAGCTCATATAGTGGTGGCCTCGGCCACCTGAGGAGGATCCATGGACAGCGCAGCGCTCGACGACCCTGGCAACATCCCTGCCGATGCCCCTGCCGACACTGCGACCCAGGAGCAGCATCATGGCTATATGACGCAGAAGGACCGCTACCTGGGCCGACTGCGCCGGATCGAGGGGCAGGCCCGCGGGATCCACCGGATGGTGGAGCAGGACACCTACTGCATCGACATCCTCACCCAGATCAGCGCCACCACGGCGGCGCTGGAGAACGTGGCGATGGCGCTGCTGGAAGACCACCTCCGGCACTGCGTGGCCGATGCGGTCGCCGTCGGCGGGGATGAGGCCGAGGAGAAGATCCAGGAAGCCACGGCAGCCATCCGCCGCCTCGTGAAGTCCTGACCACTCATATGATGACTCCCGCACGCGGCGTAGCCCTGATGGTGGTGGGCACCCTCGCCATGGCCGCCTCTGCGGCGATGATCTCCGCGATCGACGGCGAGCCGCTGAGCGTCGCAGCCTGGCGCTGCCTGCTCGCGGTGCCGATGCTGCTGCCGCTGGCGGCCTGGGAGCTGCTGCGCCGCAGGGGAAGGGCCAAGCTCTCGCGCCGCACACTGGTCGGAGCGCTGATCGCCGGGGTCGCGCTGGGCGTGGACTACAGCTTCTACAACACCTCGATCAACATGATCGGGCCCGGCATCGCAACCGTGCTGATCAATGTGCAGGTCGTGATCCTGCCGCTGATCGCGTGGGCCATGGAGGGCGTGCGGCCGATGCGCCAGCTGGCGCTGATCATCCCGCTGATGCTCGCCGGGGTGGCGCTGACCGCCGGCGCACTGGATCTGGGGAACGTCCAGCTCGCGGGGGTGCTGGCCGGACTCGCGGCAGGCACCGGGTATGCGCTGTATCTGGCGATCATCCGGCGCACCGCGCCCAAAGAGTCTCGGCGCCACAAGTCCGCACCCTTCACGATCCTCAGCCTGGTCTGCCTCTCGGCAGGGGTCACCACCGCGCTGGCCGCCACCGGACTTGGTCGCCTGGAGGTGCCGGAGGGGCTGGGCGGATGGGGTGCGATGCTTGCGCTGGCCTTCGTGGGCCAGGTGCTCACCTACCTGTGCTTCAACGTCGCCATGACCGCGATCTCCGAGACCGCGTCCAGCACGCTGATGCTGCTCTCCGCGGTCTTCGCGGTGGCACTGGCCGCGGTGCTCTTCGCCGACATCCCCAGCGCCTGGCAGCTGATGGGCTGCGCGATGATCATCGGCGGAGCCTGGTGGACCGCGGCGGCGGCACGAAGAAGGGCCGGAGGCGTGGTGCCCCCGACCCTTCCTGTGGACTCAGCCGTGGAGAGCGGACTGAGTTCGCGACACTGAGGGATCAGTGATCATGATCGTCGTGCTCGTCATCGGCGGGCTGGTCTTCAGCGTGATCATGATCGGCGTGCTCGTCATCGGCATCCTCGCCTTCGGCGGGCTCACCATCGTCGTGCTCGTCGTCGGTGTGGCCATGCCCCTCGTGGGCCTCGTCCTCCCCGTGTTCACCCTCATGTTCCGCCGCCCCCTCGGCCGGCCGACCGTCGACCGCGGCGATCTCGTTCGGGGTGAAGTCCAGCTCGGCTGAGTTGATGATCTCCATCGAGCCGAGATCCACCATGTGCAGCGCCTGCGCGTCGGGCTCGGTGATGTAGGCGATGTCGCCCACCACGCGGATGGCCGGGCTCGGCTCCTGCCACTCCTCCGGCTCGGTCCACTCCCCCATGATCTCCAGATGGTCGGCGTGCTCCCCGGTCTCTGCATCGATCACGTGCAGCTGGCCGTCCTCGGCGAGGACGAGGGCTTCGCCCTCAGGTCCGCGGGCGAGGGATCGGAAGTTATAGGCGGCGTCGAGGTCGACCAGGGAGATCTCCTCATCTGCGGCGTCCACGAGTGCGACCTGGGTCATCGGCTCTTCGCCGTCCTCATCCGTGTTGTAGTCCCCTAGGAAGATCGAGGAGTCCTCGGCCGGGAAGAGGTTGCCGATGCGCGCATACTCTTCAGCGGCGGCGATCTTGGAGAACTCGGCGCCGTCGAAGACCATCACGCCGTCCTCGCAGCCCACCGCGATCATGCCCTCGGGGCCTGCCGCCTCGCCGTGCAGCCCGGGGCACTCCTCGCTGCGCGCGACCTCCTCGCCGTCGGCGTCCAGCACGCGCGCACCGTTGCTGCCATCTTCATCGCCCAGGGTCTCGAAGCGACCTCCGTCGGCGAAGACCGCGGCCACGCCGTGGTGCGCCTCCTGCGTCTCGGCCACCTCGGTCTCCAGCTCCGAGTCAGCCCCGAGGTCGAGGTCGGAGAGCTCAGCGAGCTCATAGCTGTGGATCTCGCCGCTGCCGTCGAAGAACAGCGTGCCGACACCGTCGTGGGAGACCACGTGCCCAGGAGCGGGACCATCCACGGTCACATCGCTGAGGTGCGGATCGGTGGTGAAGTAATCATTGTGATCCCCATGCGGCTCGCCCCAGGTGCCGCCGTCGATCAGCCGGAAGGTCTCACCCTCGCTGAGGAAGAAGTGCCGACCATCGCCGGCAGGGTTGACTCGGAGAAAGCCTTCTGCCTGGTGCTCGCTGAGCACCTCCAGACTCGCGCCGTCGAGCACCGAGACCCCGCCGTCGTGGGTGATCGCCAGGCGTGGGCTGGGGCCGCCGGCGGCAAGGGTCTCCCGGTCGGAGGGCTCGACGACGGCAGCTTCAGCAGCCGCCTCGTCCTCGCCGTCGGAGGTGTCGTCGGCGTCGTCGGCGACATCGGAGGCCGCGGTCGGCTCAGCGGATGCGGCGGTCTCCCCCTCAGCGGCTTGGCCATCCCCGGACGCACCGTCGGCGCAGGAGACAAGTGCCAGGGCGGAGATCATGAAGACGGAGGGCAGAGTGAGGCGTCTGGTGTTCATGCGAATCATTCTTGTTTAGAGCCAGCTTAATTGCAACTCGTTCGCATTACTGTCCGCCGGGGTCACGCCGCCTCCCGGCTACACCACCCTCCGCGGCCAACGCGACCCGGTGTCGGATTGTGTCGACCCCCGCGCGGCGCGCCAGCACCCCGATTTAGACTCGGACCATGCCCAGTACCCAGTGGAACCCGGGTGCGTATCTGACCTACGCCTCCGAACGAACCCAGCCCTTCATCGACCTGCTCCAGCGTGTGCGAGCCCCCCAGGCAGACCGAATCGTGGACCTCGGATGCGGGCCCGGCAACGGGATGCCGGTGCTGCGCGGGATGTGGCCCAAGGCATGGATCACCGGAATCGACTCCTCGGAGGAGATGCTTCAGCGAGCCGGCGAGGCGACCGATGACGATCGGATCTCCTATACCCGCGCGGACATCAGGGATCTGGACCTTGAACGACAAGCGGATCTGATCGTCTCCAATGCCGCGCTGCAGTGGATCCCCGAGCACCGCGAGCTGCTGCCCTCCATCATGGACAATGTGGCCGCCGGCGGCGCGCTGGCGGTCCAGGTTCCGGGCAACTTCAACGCCCCGAGCCACCAGCTGCTCGCCCAGTTCGCCGCGAAGAGCCCCTATGCCGCGCACATCGACCCGGAGTCGCTGCTCAAGCCCACCTCGGAGCTGAGTGAGTACATGCTCGACGTCTCCCTGCCCGGATGGGAGGTCGAGGCCTGGGAGACCCGGTACCACCACGTGCTGCAGGGTGAGGACCCGGTGTTCGACTGGATCTCTGCGGCGGCGGCGCGTCCGGTGCTCGAGGCTCTCCCCGCCGATGTGCGCGAGGAGTTCATCACGGAGTACAAGGCCGCGCTGCGCGAGGCCTACCCGGCGACCAGGATCGGCACGATCCTGCCGTTCCGGCGGCTGTTCTTCATCGCCCGGCGCAGCACCGGGCGCGGCTGAGCATTCCAGGCTGAGCCGGTAGGGTTCTCGCGTGACTGTTCCTGCCTCCGCCCTGACCACGACGCCGCGCACTCCCCTCGTCATCCTGAGCACCTTCGTGCTGGTGGCGCTGACGCTCGGCTGGCTGATCGCCCTGCCCATGGTGCTGATGAGCCCGGAGGAGCGCAACAGCGCACCGCTCGGTGTGTACTACAACCTCTTCATGCTCACCCCGGCGCTGGCCGCGGTGACCGCCTATGTGCTGGAGCGCCGTCAGCCGCTCGGCGTGCTCTACGGCCATCATGGGGATGTGGCCCCCGGGGAGAATGCGGTCTCTGTGGAGACTGCGCAGCCCGCCCGGGTGTTAAGACCACAGAGCGTGACCGACGCGCTGGGAATCACCCCGCTGCGCCCGGTGCGCCGGCTCCTGAGCTGGTCCGTGCTGGGACTGCTGCTCTTCTTCGCCTTCAGCTTCGCGGCGCTGCCGCTGGGCGGCGCGCTCGGGGTCTACCCCTTCGACCCCTCGATGCCGATCTTCGTGCAGGACCTGAGCTCGCGGCTCGGCCAGGACGCCACCGAGTTCATCGCCACCGGCATGCTGGTGGAGGTCGGGGTGATCTTCTCCGCCGCGGTGCTGGGCGTGTTCCTCCACGCCGGGATCGAGATGGGCTGGCGCGGCTACCTCTTCCCCCGGCTGCAGCTGCGCTGGGGCCCTCGCGCCGCCGTCGTGCTCACCGGGGTGATCTCCGGGCTCTGGTACGCCCCGCTGCTGGCGGCTGGGTTCTTCTATGACCAGACCCCGGTGTTCCAGGCGCTGGCGCTGATGCTCGGCTACGCGATCATCATCGGCGGGGTGCTCGCCTGGCTGCGGATGCAGTCCGGTTCGATCTGGCCCGCCGCGTTCGCGCAGTCGATGATCTCGGCCGCGGCGATCCTGCACTTCTGGTTCGCCAGCGCAGGCGAGATGGTGGACCTGCGTCAGGCCACGCTGCAGGGGCTCTCCGGCTGGATCCTGCCGGGGCTGCTGCTGCTGGGGCTGCTGATCTTCGCCCGCCGCGCCTTTCCGCAGAATTCACAGGAGCGTCGCTGAGGAGTCCCGGACACATCAGCGTCACACCGCCGACAACGCGGAGAAACGCCCTCCCTCTAGCCTGGGGTCCAGGCAGCCCAGCAGCTGCCTGGACCCCAGGCCTCACGGGGAGGAGCGGCGATGATGGTTCCGGCCGAGCAGCCGGTGGCGGGAGACTCTGCGCTGCGTCTGCACACCCGATCCGGGGAGATGAAGGTCAGCGGCGACACTCTGCACCTGCCGCATCGTGACGCGGCTCCGGTCCAGCTGGCACCGGGTCCGCTGGCACTGCTCCGCGCGCTGATGAAGGCCCAAGGTGCCGTGCTCTCCAGGGAACACCTGCTGGCGGTGCTGCCGCACTGCGGCTCAGAGCACGCCCTTGAGATGTGGGTCTCGCGGCTGCGCCAATCACTGCCTGACCCGTCGATGGTCAAGACCGTGGTCAAGCGCGGCTACCGGCTGGTGGTCTGACCCACGAGAGCGTCTCCGCCGGTCTCCGGATCACAGCCGCCGCCCCACCCACCGGTGGCGAAGTCGAAGCGCTGCACGCCGTCGAGCACCACGTTGCTCACCGTGCTGCTCACCGGCGGGTGCGGCATATTTCTCCCGCAGCGCGTGCGTGACTCCTCCTGGGTCCAGGCAGGGTGGCAGGCAGAACGCCGTGGTGTGACTGGGCGCGAGCGTCTTCGGTGTTCCGGGCTGGCGCTATGGCTCCCGGATGAAGGTCAGGTCAAAGATCCTGCGGCCGACGGCCAGCGCTTTGGTCTCGAAGTCGGTCTGGACGCGCCCATCGAACCGGGGAGCCCAGCCGCCGTCGTCGTCCCGGGCCTGGTGAAGCTCCAGCGGCGCCGGCTCCTTGCCCATCGAGATGGCGTCCAGATCATGGAGGCGGACCTCGGTCAGCGGCGAGTCATCCCCCGCCCGCTCCCCCGCATGGAGGTTCCTGAACTGGGAGGAGGCGCCGATCAGCGAGCGCATCTGCACGGCGTAGCCGGACCAGTCGGTGGCCAGGCGCCAGACTCCGCCGGCAGGCAGGACTCTGGCGACCCTCTCGATGAACCCCGCATCGACGAGCCGACGCTTGTTGTGCTTCTTCTTGTGCCAGGGGTCGGGGAAGAAGATCCAGACCTCGGCGACCTGACCGGGGGCGAAGAGCTGATCCAGGACCTCGGGCGCATTGGCCACGGCGACCCGGACGTTGCTCAGCCCCTCGCGGCGGATCCTGCTGACCAGCTGGGCGGCGCCGGGCTTGTAGACCTCGATGGCCAGGAAGTCCTTCTCCGGACTGGCGGCGGCGGCATGGGCCACCGCCTCCCCGGAGCCCGAACCGATCTCTACGATGATCGGGGCGGTGCGGCCGAACTCGGCCGCCCAGTCGACGCGGAAGCCCTCGGCCACGGAGGTGTCGCGCTCTCCGTGCGGGATGTCCAGCAGCTCCTCCCCCAGCGCCGCGTCCCAGGTCCGCTGGTAGCTGGGCTTGAGCCGGTTGCTGCGCCGGACGAAGGAGAGCGGTCGGCGCATGGGCAGCGGGGGTCGGGAGTCCCCGGGATCGGTGTGCTCGGGATCGGCGTGCTCGGGATTGGTGTTCCCGGGGTCAGAATTCTTGGGGTCAGAGGTGTCAGGCTGGGAGATGTCGGGCTGGGAAGTCACCGCTACAGGATAGCGGAGGCCCCCTCTAGGAACTCCTGCAGCAGCGGTCCGTTGGTGGATCCGCCGAACTCCCCCTCCTCGAGGAAGATCGCCACGGCGAGGTCTCCCTGCATCGCGATGACCCAGGTGTGGGAGTAGGAGTCATCGCCGTCCCCTGCCTCCGCGGTGCCGGTCTTGGCGTAGATCCGCTCGCCCGGGACGTCCACGAGCGACTCCAGCGAGCCGAAGTTCACGGTGTCGGTCATCAGCGTGCGCAGGTCCTCGGCCTCGGCTTCTGTGATCCCGCTCTCCGGGGTCTCCGACTCCTCCGGCACGACCAGGTGGGGATGGACGGTCCTGCCGGTGGCGATCGAGGCGGTCACGGTGGCCATGCCCAAGGTGGAGGACTCCACCACGCCCTGGCCGAAGAGATTGGAGGCATGGAGGTTGAGCTCGGAGTCCTGCGGCACCGATCCCATCCGTGCGGGCACGCCCAGGTGCGTCTCCTCGACGATGCCGAGGTCGAGCGCGGCCTGGTGGACCTCCGCAGAGGTCACATCGTCGTAGGCGTCGGCGAAGACGGTGTTGCAGGAGACTGCCACCGCGTCGCGGAAGGGAATGTCTCCGAGGTACTCGGAGGGGAACCCGGTGTAGTTGCCGAAGGACTGCCCGTGCACGGTGGTCTGGTTCGAGCAGCTCACATCGGTGTCGGGGGTGAGTCCGTCGCGCAGCATGGCGAGCGAGGAGACCACCTTGAAGGTGGAGCCGGGCGCGTAGGTGGATTGGGTGGCGATCTCCACCTGGCCGCCGTCCGGGTCGTGGCTGGCGGCGGCCAGGACGCCGCCGTCGGAGGGTCGGATGGCGACGATCGCCCCAGAGACGTCCTGATCTTCGACGATCTCCTGGGCGAGGTTCTGCAGCCGCGGCACCATGGTGGTCTCCACGTCTCCGCCGTCGGCGGGGGCCACCGAGTACAGGGGCTCGCCGTCCTTCTGGATCGCCATCCCCGGAGCTCCGCGCAGGGTCTGCTCGTAGGAGGCCTGGATGCCGGAGGTGCCGATGGTGTCGCCGACGCTCAGGCTCGGGTCTGCCTCCAGGGACTCGGCGGTCACCGGTCCCACCCGGCCCAGCAGCAGCGGGGCGAAGTCCCGGGAGTCCGCCAAGGACATCTGGTCATAGATGCCTGAGGCGCCGGGGATCGCTTCGACGTCGGTGGCGGTCACGTCGTCTTCGGATCGGCGCAGCGTGATGGCCTCCACGAAGGCCAGGTCTCCGCCGCCGAGCACGCTCTCGACGTAGGGGTCCACCGGGATCTCGACCAGCTCGGCGAGCGCCCCGGCGGAGGAGCGCAGCGTATCTTGATCGGCGGGCTCGCCGTCCTGGGCGAGCTGGGCCTTGTCGATGCCCAGCCGGACGACGTCGCGGTTGTAGACCATGGCCCGTCCGTCGTCGTCCATGATCCGGCCACGGTCGGCGGGAGTGGTGGCCAGGCTGATCGACTCGGTGCCGGCATAGTCGGGCATGATGATCTCTGGCGTGGCTTCCACTGCCCAGACCTCGGTCTCCTGGTCGTAGACCAGTTCGGCGGTGGTCTCATAGGTCCAGGCCTCGCCCTCGATGCCGAGCTCCTCCAGTTCCCAGCTGTGCAGAAGCGGGACTGTGGCGGTGACCGGGCGGGGTGAATCCTCCGGCGGCTCATCGAGCACGACCTCGCCGGTGCTCACCTCAGGGGTGAGCTCCTCAAAGGGCGCGTGGAGATTCTCCACGGCCGCCGTCATGGTCTCGGGGTCTCCGGATTCAAAGCTCAGCGCGGAGAAGTCACCGCTGGAGATCGCGGAGGCCAGCGCATCGGCGGCCTCTTCCACGGTCTCGGACGGGTCGACGCTGCAGCTGGTGAGCACCATCACAGCCGCGACCCCCACCGCGCTCGGAATGATCAGCCGGGAGCGAGAGGAGACAGACATGACCTGATTATTGCGGCACCGTGGGCGCGTCTCGGGCAGGACTCGCGGGGTGCGCACAAAGGGTCTCCAGGTCAGCGACGACGAGGGCCGGGCTCCCAGAGGACCAGCGCCTGGGTGTTGGCCCTGGCGCGGCGTCCACGGGCGACGGTGACGACGTCGCCGTGCGGACCCACGGCGAAGAATCGCGGCTTGGTGGAGTGCCGCTGCGATTCGCGCAGCTCGTGGCGCAGCGCGTCCACCGTCTCTTCGAGCGCCTCCACCCGGTTCTGCAGATCGAGGATCCTGCGGATGCCCTCCAGCGAGACCCCATCCTGGGAGAACTGCTGGATCTGGCGGAGCTGCTCGATGTTGTAGGGAGAGTATCTGCGATGTCGCCCGCCCTGGCGCCGCGGGGTGACCAGACCGATCCGGTCATACTGGCGCAGCGTCTGCGGGTGCATGTCGGCGAGCTCGGCGGCCACGGAGATGACGAACATCGGCGCGTGCCGGTGTTCGGGCTCGAGCATCCGCGAGTCCAGAATCCGGGGGTCACGCATCCGGGGGTCCACCATCACAGCACCGCCTTCGCCTCGAGGCCTTTCCGGGGATCGAGCCCCTTGGTGGCTTCCGCATAGGCCCTCACGGCCTCGACCGCCTCGGCGGAGAGGTCCTTGGGAACCTCCACCTGAACCGTGACCAGCATGTCGCCGGCGACCTCGCGGCCCTTCTCCTTCCGGCGCACGCCATGGCCCTTGAGCCGGAGCACGCGCCCGGAGGTCACTCCGGCAGGAATCTTGATGTTGACCTTCTCGCCGTGGACCGTCGGAACCTGCACCGCGGTGCCCAGCGCCGCCTCGTCGAAGGCCACGGGCAGGTGGATGCGGATGTCGTCGCCCTCGCGCTCGAAGAACCTGTGGCCGGAGACGGCGACCTCGACCAGGAGGTCACCGGCGCCGCCGGAGCCGCGCTGACCCTTGCCCTTCACGCGCACCTTCTGGCCGGTCCGGATCCCCGCGGGGATCCGGACGTCGATGACGCCGCCATCCGGCTCGCGCAGACCCACGGTGGTGCCACGGATGGCCCCACCGAAGGAGATGGTGGTCCGCGCGGTGCGGTCGGCGCCCTTCGCAGGGGCTCCGCCTCCGCCGAAGCGGCCGGAGCCGCCGAACCCGCCGGGTCCCCCGAAGAGGTCCGAGAGGTCGGGGCCGCTGGCGCCGCCGCGGCCGGAGCCGCCGCGCGCACCGCCGGCGCCTCCGTTGAAGAGGTTGCCGAAGAGATCTTCGAAGCCGCCTCCCCCACCGGGGCCCGGGCCGCCCGAGAACCGGGCGCCCGAGCCCATGGCGCGGACGGCGTCGTACTGTTCGCGCTGCTCTTTGTCAGCCAGCACGGAGTGAGCCTCAGCGACGTCCTTGAACTTCTGCTCGGCAGCATCATCACCGGGGTTCTTGTCGGGATGATGCTTCCGGGCGAGCTTTCGGTACGCCTTCTTGACGTCCTCCTCGGAGGCATCGCGGGAGACGCCGAGGATTGCGTAGAAATCTTTATCGATCCAGTCCTGTGAGGCCATGGCGCCTCCCTCCTTTCTGCTGCTTAGAGATTCAGCTCTGCTCGGGCCCGGAAGAGACCATCACCTGGGCCGCCCGGAGCAGGCGGTTCCCGTGGCGATAGCCGGCGCGCAGCACGATGGCCACGTGGTCAGCGGGGATCTCTTCATGGGGCTGAGCCATGATGGCCTCGTGCTGGTTGGGATCGAATGCTTCGCCGATCTCTCCCAACACCTCCAGACCCTGGCTCTGCAGCACCGACTCCAGCCGGGTGGCGATGTGCGCGAAGGGGCCATCCTGTAGATCTCCGGCCTGGCGGGCCGAAGAGATGTCGTCCAGGACCGGCATCAGCTCGGTGATGAGCTGACCCTTGGTCCGGTCGCGCTCGGTCGCCCGGTCGCGCTCCACCCGTCGGCGGTAGTTGATGTACTCGGCCTGAAGCCGCTGCAGGTCAGCCTGCAGCTCGGCCTCGCGCACGCCGTCCTCGGCAGGAGCATCCTCGCGGATGCTGTCCTCGGCCAGGAGCGCCTCCGGGTCCATCGCCATGGCGGCGTCAGCGATCGTCTCCTCCTCCGTGCCACGGAGGAACTCATCAGCCGCCTGGATCCGCTCTTCGGGCTCGGTCTCGACGCCCCCGGTGATGCCGTCCTCAGCGGAGGCCTGAGTGAGCTCGGGCTCCTCGGCCACACGGGGGTCGGCGTCCTCCACGGGGAGGTCCTGCAGAATCTTCTCGGCCTGGGCCAGCGGGTCCTGCACGGGATCCTGCTCGTCGGGCTCTTCGCCGCTGGGAACCTCAGGGTTCTTGTGATCTGCCATGTGTCAGACCCCCTTACTTCTTCTCGGCTTCGTCCTCTTCGTCGACGACCTCTGCGTCGACGATGTCCTCATCCTCGTCCTGCGCGGGCTCGCCGGTGCCATTGGCAGCGGCGTCCGGGGCCTGCGCGTAGAGCGCCTCGCCGATCTTGACCTGGGAGGCCTGGAGCTTCTCGTACGCGGCGTTGACCTCGTCGGCGTTGTCCTCGCCCTCGAGCGCCTTCTTGAGCTCGTCGACGTCGGCCTGGACCTCGGTCTTGACCTCCTCGGGCAGCTTGTCGCCGTTGTCCTTGAGCAGCTTGTCCACGGAGTAGGCGGTGGACTCGGCGGCGTTGCGCTTCTCAGCGGCCTCGCGACGGACCTTGTCCTCCTCAGCGTGAGCCTCGGCGTCGGCGACCATGCGATCGATGTCTTCCTTCTCCAGCGAGGTGCCGCCGGTGATGGTCATCGACTGCTCGGTGCCGGTGCCCTTGTCCTTTGCGGAGACGTGGACGATGCCGTTGGCGTCGATGTCGAAGGTGACCTCGACCTGGGGCACGCCGCGGGGCGCCGGCGCGATGCCGGTCAGCTCGAAGGTGCCCAGTGCCTTGTTGTCCCGGGTGAACTCGCGCTCTCCCTGGAAGACCTGGACCGCCACGGAGGGCTGGTTGTCCTCGGCGGTGGAGAAGACCTCGGAGCGCTTCGACGGGATGGCCGTGTTGCGCTCGATCAGCTTGGTCATCACTCCGCCCTTGGTCTCGATGCCCAGGGACAGCGGGGTGACGTCGATGAGCAGCACATCCTTGCGCTCACCGGCGAGCACGCCTGCCTGCAGGGCTGCGCCGACGGCGACGACCTCGTCCGGGTTGACGCCCTTGTTGGCGTCCTTGCCGGCGAGCTGCTTGACCAGGTCGGCGACTGCGGGCATGCGGGTGGAGCCGCCGACGAGGATCACGTGGTCGATCTCTGCGATCTTGACCCCGGCCTCCTTGATGACGTCGTTGAACGGCTTCTTGGTGCGGTCCAGCAGGTCCGAGGTCATGTCGACGAACTTCGCCCGAGACAGGGTCTCGTTGACGTGCACCGGGACGCCGTCGTTCTGGGTGGCGTAGGGGATGTTGATGTTGGCGCTGGAGGTGGAGGAGAGCTCCTTCTTGGCGCGCTCGGCCTCTTCCTTCAGACGCGGCACGGCGATCTTGTCCTTGGAGAGGTCGACTCCCTCCTTGGCCTTGACCTGCGCGACGAGCCAGTCCATGATCCGCTGGTCCCAGTCGTCGCCGCCGAGGCGGTTGTCACCGGAGGTGGAGCGGACCTGGATGGTGGAGAAGTCATCCTCATCCTTGCCGACCTCGAGCAGGGAGACGTCGAAGGTGCCGCCGCCCAGGTCGAAGACCAGGATGAGCTCGTCTTCCTTGCCCTTGTCCAGGCCGTAGGCGAGTGCCGCGGCGGTGGGCTCGTTGACGATGCGGGAGACCTTCAGACCGGCGATCTCTCCGGCCTCCTTGGTGGCCTGGCGCTCGGCGTCGTTGAAGTACGCCGGCACGGTGATGACGGCTTCGGCCACGTCCTCGCCCAGGTAGGACTCGGCGTCGTGCTTGAGCTTCATCAGGGTGCGGGCGGAGATCTCCTGCGCGGTGTACTTCTTGCCGTCGATCTCGGTGGACCAGTCGGTGCCCATGTGGCGCTTGACCGATGCGATGGTGCGGTCGGGGTTGGACACGGCCTGGCGGCGTGCCACCTCGCCGACGAGGACCTCGCCGGACTTGGAGAATCCGACGACCGAGGGGGTGGTGCGCGCACCCTCGGCGTTGGCGATGACGGTGGGCTCGCCACCTTCGAGAACTGTGACGACCGAGTTGGTGGTTCCGAGGTCGATACCTACTGAGCGGGACATGCGATCTCCTTTCGAGAGCGGTGTTGAGTGAACTGCACTCAAGTCTTGTCCTCGCTCGACGTGGTGTCAAACTGACTTGAGTGCAGGTGACTCAACTTTCTACTCCCGGTCCAACCACAGCCTCACAGATTCCATTCCCGCGTGAGTTCTGCGCCGCCGCAGAGGCAGCCACAAGGTGCTCACATGGCGATGCCGATGTACTTGGTCTCGAGGAACTCCTCGATGCCGGTGTCGCCGCCCTCACGACCGAGTCCCGACTCCTTGATCCCGCCGAACGGGGCCGCGGGGTTCGAGACCGCACCCTGGTTCAGCCCCACCATGCCGGACTCCACGGCCTCGGCGACGCGGATGCCGCGGCGCAGGCTCTCCGTGTAGACGTAGTTGACCAGTCCGTATTCGGTGGAGTTGATCCACTCGACCACCTCGTCCTCGGTATCGAAGGGGGTCAGCGGAGCGACGGGTCCGAAGATCTCCTCCTGACGCATCCGCGCTCCGGCGGGCACGTCGGTGAGCACCGTGGGCGGGTAGAAGTAGCCCTCGCGATCCACCGGGGTGCCCCCGATCAGGACCTTGGCGCCGCCGTCGACCGCGTCGGTGACCAGCTCATCGACCTTGTCCAGCTGCTTGGCGTCGACCAGCGGCCCGACGCGCACACCGTCCTCCACGCCCCGGCCCAGGGGCAGCTTCTCCATCTCTGCGGAGAGCTTCTGCGCGAACTCATCGATGACGGAGCGGTGGACGAAGATCCGGTTCGCGGCGGTGCAGGCCTCGCCGGTGTTGCGCATCTTGGCCAGCAGCGCACCGGCCACGGCCGCGTCGAGGTCAGCGTCCTCGAAGACCACGAAACCTGCGTTTCCGCCGAGCTCCATGGAAGTGCGCAGCACCCGCTCGGAGGCCTGCTCCAGCAGCTTGCGCCCGACTCCGGTGGAGCCGGTGAAGGAGAGCTTGCGCGCGATGCCGGAGCGGATCAGCGGCTCCATCACCTTGCCCGAGGTGGAGGTCACCAGGACATTGACGGCACCTGCGGGAAGGCCTGCCTCGTGCAGGATGTCGGCGAGCGCGAGCATCGACAGCGGGGTGAGCTCGGCAGGCTTGATCACCGAGGTGCAGCCGGCGGCGATGGCCGGACCGAGCTTGCGGGTCCCCATGGCGAGCGGGAAGTTCCAGGGGGTGATCAGGATCGCGGGGCCCACCGGCTGCTTGGTCACCAGGAAGCGGGCGCCGCCGGCGGGGGCGGTCTGGTAGCTGCCGCTGATCCGGGTGGCCTCCTCGGCGAAGTGCCGGAAGAACTCGGCGGCGTAGGCGACCTCGCCGTAGGAGTCGCTCAGCGGCTTGCCCATCTCCAGGGTCATCAGCAGGGCGAGATCATCCTTGCGCTCGTGCATCAGCTCGAACGCGCGCATCAGGATGTTCGCGCGCTCCCGGGGCGGCATCGCGGCGAGTCCGGGCTGCGCGGCCTCGGCGGCCTTCAGCGCGTTCCAGCCGTCCTGCGCGGAGGCGTCGGCCACGGTGCAGAGCAGCCTGCCGGTGGAGGGATCGTTGACATCCAGGGTGGCCCCGCCTTCGGCGTCCACCCATTCACCGCCGATGTAGAGGCGCTTGGGAGCGGCCTCGATCAGGCTGGATTCGCGTTCTGCGGTGATGGTCTGCTCTGCCATGTGTCCTCCTTGAGAGGGTGCGATGGGCGTGACGTGGGCCTTCGCAGGCCAGCCTACGCCGCCGGCGGCACGCGGTCATGCGTTCTGGCTGTACACCGCTGCCATGTGTCGCACCGGGCGGACCACCGGTCCCGCGCCACGGCGCGCCACGGCCTGCGACGTCATATCTGGCAATGCGCCCCGATGACCGTTAGCCTGAACTGCAAGAAGATTGTCAACAATCCGAAAGGTGTTCTCGATGGCGACGCTGTCTCCCCAGTTGAAGCAGGCGACTCCCGTGGTGGCGACCCGGGGTGAGGGCGTGTGGCTCTACGACGAGGCCGGCCAGCCGCATCTGGACTTCACCGCCGGCATCGGGGTCACCAGCACCGGGCACTGCCATCCGCATGTGGTCGCCGCCGCGCAGGCGCAGGTGGGGAGCCTGATCCACGGCCAATACACCACGATCATGCACCAGCCGCTGTTGACTCTCACCGAGCGGCTCTCCGAGGTGCTCCCGGAAGGTCTGGACTCGGTCTTCTTCTCCAACTCGGGATCCGAGGCGGCTGAGGCGGCGCTGCGTCTGGCGCGCCAGGCCACCGGACGGCCGAACATCGTGGTGTTCCAGGGCGGCTTCCACGGACGCACCGTGGCGGCGGCCTCGATGACCACCTCCGGCACCAAGTTCCGGGCAGGGTTCAGCCCGTTGATGTCCGGCGTCGTCGTCGCGCCGTTCCCCAATCCCAGCCACTACCGCAAGTACGGCTGGGACCAGGAGCAGGCCACTGACTTCGCGCTCGATGAGCTGGACCTGCTGCTTCAGACACAGTCCAACCCGGCAGACACCGCGGCGTTCCTGGTCGAGCCGGTGCTGGGTGAGGGCGGCTATGTGCCGGGCAATGAGCGGTTCTTCGCGGGACTTCGCGAACGTGCCGATCGGCACGGAATCCTGGTGATCATCGACGAGGTGCAGACCGGCTTCGGGCGCACCGGAAGGTTCTGGGGGCACGACCACTTCGTGGCGGAGGGCTCGCCGCGACTGCCGGACATCATGATGTTCGCCAAGGGCATCGCCTCGGGGTTCCCGATCTCCGGGATCGCAGCCTCGGCGGAGCTGATGAGCAAGGCATGGCCGGGCTCCCAGGGCGGGACCTATGGCGCGAACGCAGTGGCCTGCGCGGCGGCTGTGGCCACGCTGGAGGTCATCGCACAGGAGGGCCTGGTGGAGAACAGCGCGGCGCGCGGCGAGCAGCTGCGCGCGGGCCTGCGCGAGATCGCCGCCGAGGCGAACGCCCGGGCCGCAGCGGAGCGCATCGCCGAGGTGCGTGGACTGGGCCTGATGGTGGGCAATGAGTTCCGCGATGCGCACGGCGCCCCGGACCCTGCCACCGCGACGGCGGTGCAGCAGGAGGCCGCCCGTCGTGGGCTGCTGCTGCTGATCTGCGGATCCTGGGGCGAGGTGGTCCGCTTCATCCCGGCGCTGGTGGTCTCGGAATCCGAGGTGGACCAGGCGCTGACGCTGTGGTCGGAGGCCGTGGCCGCCGTCGTCACCTGAGACTCAGGCGCGACGGAGGCGGCCCTCCGGCTACCAGACCCGGGAGGTCAGCTGCGGGTACTTCGGTGACATGTCGTCTCCCGAGGAGGTGCGCGTGACGCGTCGCCTGAGCCAGGGGTAGAGATAGTCCTTGGTCCAGGTCAGCTCGCTGATGACGCGTTGAGGCAGTGAACCGAGAGGCGAGTCGTCGACCTCGGGATCCTCGATCTCGTCCTTCTCGCCGAGGACCTTGAGCACCTCCTTGGCCATCATCATGTGCCCGGCGATGCCCAGGTGCATCCGGTCCTCGTCCCAGTAGCGCCAGTCCTGGAACTGCCGCATGTGCCAGAAGTCGACCAGGTCCAGATCGAGGTCTGCGGCGATCTTGCGCACGTGCTCGTTGTAGATGGCGGTCCGGCCGCGGGTGGCCTTGAACAGAGGTGCCTGGCCGGAGTCGAACCCGGTGAACAGCACCACGCGGGCGCCGCTGGAGATGAGCTTCTCCACACCCCAGCGGTAGCGCTCCATGAGTGCGTCGATGTTGACCGTGGGGCGCAGGATGTCATTGCCGCCGGCGTAGACGGTCACCAGGGTGGGGCCCAGACCGATCGCGGGGTCCAGCTGCTCGTCGAGGACCTGCTGGAGCTTTTTGCCGCGCACCGCGAGGTTCGCGTAGCCCCAGGAGGAGTCGTTGGAGATCAGCTGGCCGGCGACCCGGTCGGCCCAGCCGCGCACCCCGTTGGGGCTGGACGGATCGATGTCCGCCACACCCTCGCTGAACGAGTCCCCCAGGGCGACGAAGCGTTTCTGAAATGGACCGTCGAGTTGATCTGATGCGGACATTGAGCCCTCCCGTTCGCATGCGGCTGGCGTACTCTCTGCAGCAACCCTACCGGTGGGCTGGCCAGGACTGAACCTGGCGGGGTCGACGCCACCAGGTGGGACGACGACCTCCAGATGGGCGTCAACCGATCAGCGGTAGAGCGGGTTGGCCCCGCCTGGCTGCTCCGAGGCGGCCACCGGACCCGGAGCCGTACCGGTGCCGAAGGGTGAACCGCCGAGGGCCTCGCGACCGTGCTCGCCCAGCCAGTTCCCCAGGTCCGGTCCGACCGGGACGATCTGGGTCGGGTTGAGGTCCTCGTGGACCTCGTAGTAGTGCCGCTTGATCTGGTCGAAGTCCACCGTGTCCCCGAAGCCCGGAGTCTGGAACAGGTCTCGGGCGTAGGCCCAGAGGTTCGGCATCTCGGTGAGCTTGTTCCGGTTGCACTTGAAGTGCCCGTGATACACCGGGTCGAAGCGGACCAGTGTGGTGAACAGTCGCACATCGGCCTCGGTGATGTGCTCGCCCATCAGATAGCGGCGTTCGGACAGGTGGGACTCGAGCCAGTCCAGTGCGGTGAAGAGCCGATCGTAGGCGTCCTGGTAGGCGCTCTGTGAGCCGGCGAAGCCTGCGCGGTAGACGCCGTTGTTGACCTCGGTGAAGATCCGCTTGATCACCGGCAGCATCTCGTCGAGCTTGTCCTCCGGGAGCAGGTCCGGGGCGCCGGTGCGGTGGTGCTCTCGCCACTGCGTGGAGAGGTCGAAGGTCAGCTGCGGATAGTTGTTGGTGACCACCCCTCCGGTGGGGACATCGACCAGCGCCGGGACGGTGATCCCGCGCGGGTAGTCGGGGAAGCGGGCGAAGTAGTTCTCCTGCAGCCGCTCGGTGCCGAGCACCGGGTCCACCCCGCCCTCGTCGAGGTCGAAGGTCCAGGAGCGCGCGTCATGGGTGGGTCCGGGGGCGCCCAGCGAGATCGCGTCCTCCAGGCCCAGCAGCCGGCGGATGATGATGGAGCGGTGGGCCCAGGGGCAGGCGCGGGCGGCCACGAGCCGGTAGCGGCCCGGTTCGACCGGCCAGGCCTGTCCGCCCTCGGTGAGTCCTGTCAGGCGCGGATCTCCGATGGAGGATGACTCTTCCTGCGGCGCTGACTGGGCGGCCTGCGGATCGGCGACGACACGATCCTCGATGTAGTTGGTGTCGCGGGTGAACTCTCCCCCGGTCACATACGCACCCTTGGTGGAGTGCTCGGTGCCTGCCGTCTTCTGCGGCTCGTGCTGGTGGGATTCGCTGTTCTGGGCCATGGGCTCAGCCTACGCGTCGGCATCGGTAGGCTGAGATCATGTCTCAGGCCAGCCCGGTGCAGCGGATCACCTGCGAGAACCCCTCCCCGATGACGCTGCAGGGGACCAACACCTATGTCCTGGGCGCCGATCTGGCGCAACAGGTGGTGATCATCGATCCCGGGCCGGCCGGTCACCCGGAGCATCTGGCGCAGGTGCGCGCCGTCGTCGGCCCTCGCCGGGTCGCACAGATCCTGGTCACACACCGTCATGCTGACCACACCGGGGCTGCCGCGAGCTTCAGCGAAGCCTTCGCGGCGCCGGTGCGCGGCCACAGCCGGGAGCAGTGCATCGGGCTTCCCGACCAGCCAGCCGCGGCGCTGACCGACGGCGAGATCATCGAGCTGGGCGGTCTGCGGCTGAGCGTGCTGCACACCCCGGGGCACACCTCGGATTCGGTCTGCTTCTGGCTGCATGGAGACGCCGATCGCCATGAACAGGCGATGTTCACCGGAGACACCATTCTGGGCGAGGGCACGACGATGCTCGATCACCCCGACGGGACGCTCACCGACTATCTGCAGAGTCTGAGAAGGCTCAGCGAGCACGCCCGGGCCAGGCTGCTTCCGGCTCATGGTCCGGCTCAGCCCAGTGTGGCCGAGGCGGCTCGGCGCTATCTGGCCCACCGGATCGAGCGCCTGGAGCAGGTCCGTGAGCTGCTGCGCACCGCCGAGAATGACGGAACCTCGCTGGATGCGGCGACCCTGGGAAAGCTGATCTACGGTGAACGCGCCGGGCTTCCGGCCGGGATCACGACCAAGATCGCGGCGGCTCAGCTGCAGCATCTGCAACACCTGGGCGAACGCTGAACGCTAGAACGGCCGCGTCATGTGGTCCGCCTCGGTCCAGCGGATCGACTCCACCGTGATGCCCTCGGCATTGAGATGATCCAGCAGCGCCGAAGCCGCGGAGTTCAACCGGTCGAAGGCGTCGTTCCCGGTGCCGGTCGCCGCCCCTGCGGCGTAGAAGCTCAGCTTCAGCCCGCGGCGGCCCCGCTGGTCGTGGAACTCTCTCTTGGCGACAGAGAGCTGGCCGTCGGTGACTCCCACCAGGGGGCCCTCCTCGACGTCGGCACGGAAGGGGTCCATGAACCCGGTGAGCTCCTCCACCGCGTCGTCCACAGCTATCAGGTCCTCCGCAATGACCTCGGCATGGAGCACCGCCCACTCTTCGACCGCCAAGGGACGCCGCCCCCATGCGGCCCGTTTCTTCCAGCGCAATGATCCTCCTGTTGTGTTCCTGCGGAGGCCAGACGAAGCACGCCGCGTGCAATGCTGACTGCTCCGCACATCTCTGCACTCTAGGATAGCGAGCATGAGCAACCATACGGCCGTCATCACCGGTTCCACCGCCGGCCTCGGCGCAGCGTTCGCGCGCCAGCTGGCTGCACAGGGCTACAACCTCGTCCTGGTCGCCCGCGACGGGAAGCGCCTGCGGATGCAGGCCGAGTCCATGTCCTCCCAATACGGGGTGAGGACCTCGGTCATCGTCGCGGACCTGGTGACCGACGACGGCGTGGCGGCGGTCCAGGAGCGGCTCGCCGACCGAACGAATCCGGTGCACCTGCTGGTGAACAACGCCGGGCACGGGCTGGCCACAGACTTCATCGACTCGGACCTCGACGACGAGCGCAAGCTGCTGCGCCTGCATGTGCAGACCACCATGGAGCTCTCCCACACTGCGGCCAACGCGATGGTGCGTCGCCGCGGCGGGCGGATCATCAATGTGGCCTCGACGGCCGGATACATCTCCACCGGGACCTACTCCGCGGCGAAGTCCTGGGTGATCAACTTCTCCAAGGGGCTGCATTCGCAGCTGCGCTCGCGCGGGGTGACCGTGACCGCGCTCGTGCCCGGCCTGGTGCGCACCGAGTTCCACCAGCGTTCTGGGATCAAGATCAAGTCCGTCAAGCGCTGGATGTGGCTGGACGCCGACGACGTCGTCCGCCAGGCGCTGACTGCCAATGCCCAGGGCGCCTCGACCTGCGTGCCGGCGCGCAGCTACCAGATGCTCACCGCCGGACTGCGCTTCATGCCCGACTCGGTGGTGCAGTGGGCCGTGGACAAGCGCACCGGGTCTCCTGAAAACGGTGAGGACTCAGAGGGCGAGACCGCAGGAGCGAGCGACTTCCGCGCTGCGAATCGCGACTCCTCGGTGAGTGCGGAGTACGGGACCGGTGACGGCACCGCGGAGCCGACCACCGACGCGATCAAGACCGTCAACGCCTATAAGTCGGCGAAGGCCAAGAGCTCCGCCAAGGGCAGCGCCAACCGAGAGTCCCAGCCGCCGAAGGAGTGAGCAGGACCGACCTGCGGTCGGAGCCTCAACCCAGCGGCGTCCTCAGCGCTGACGGGAGCTCAGCGCGATCGGGAGCTCAGCGCGATGAACCAGGCCGAGGCGGCACCTCGCCCGGACGCCGTGTCGCCGCAGCACCGAAGGCCTCCTCCTCCGCATCCTCGACCTCCTCGTTCGCCGACACCTTCCGCGTCGCCGAAACGTCCCGTTCCTGCGGCGCATCAGTCTTCAGCGGGGTGACCGCCGGCGTGGGCGCGGCATCCTCGGGATAGGCGGTGCCGTCGGCGTCGAGCTCATGGCCGTCCTGGCGCTCCTCCTGCCGTTCAAGCCGCTCGCGGTAGGCCTCGGCTCCGGGGCCGGAGAACTCTCGGTTACGCTGCACGGCGGCGATCGAGCCGGTGAAGACCGAAGCCCCCTCCCCCGCCTGGGTCACCGGCTGAGAATCTGCGCCGGGATCGACGACGCCGACCTGCCCGGTGCGCACCGGCGCGGGAGCCTTCGCCAGCGCCTCCTCATTGGTCAGCAGCATCCGCTGGGTGAACACCGCATAGGGGTGCTCGGCGCGCAGGTAGTTCACCAGATCCTCACGGATCAGGCAGCGCAGGTCCCAGAGTTCCCCGGAGTTCCGCGCGGAGACCACGACCCGTGCCTTGATCATGCCGCCCACGGCGTCGGTGACCTGCAGCGAGTAGTCCCTGCCGTCCCAGAGGTCGGCAGAATCGAGCAGCCGCTTCAGCCGGGCCCGCAGCGGATCCATCGGGACGCGCCAGTCGACGTCGAGCTCCACGGTGCCCAGGATGTCGGTGCCCACCCGGGTCCAGTTCTCGAAGGGGGTGGCCACGAAGTAGCTGGAGGGATAGATGAACCTGCGCTCGTCCCAGGACTTGATGACCACGGCGGTGAGCGTGATGTCCTCCACTGTGCCGAAGTTGCCCTCGACCACGACGACGTCTCCTGCGCGGATCGAATCGGTGAAGGCCAGCTGGATGCCGGCGAAGACGTTGGTGAGCACCGACTGCATCGCCAGGCCGACCACCACCGAGGCCACGCCGGCGGAGGCGAGCAGGCCGGCGCCGAGTGCGCGCACCTGCGGGATCATCAACAGGATCGCCGCCACCGCCACGGTGATGATGACCGCGGTGAGGATCCGCCGGATCAGGGAGACCTGGGTGGCCAGACGGCGGCCGCGCCGGTCCTCCACATCCAGCTCACCCTCGGAGTGACCGATGTATTTCGAATAGATCATCGCCTCGGCGATCCGTACGATCCGCAGCGCCCACCAGGCGATCCCGATCACCACGGCGACCAGCAGCACGAAGGAGACCGGCAGGAACCACTCGGCGGCGCGCAGCGTGATGTTCAGCGTGAACCAGGTTCCGATCAGCACCAGGGTGACGAACAGCGGGGTCCTGGTCCGGTTCACCGCATGCTTGACCCCATCGTTGTGCCGGAAGATCTGCTTCAGCAGCATCGAGGACATCACGGTGACCACCAGGGCGATCACCACCGCGATGATCAGGCCGGTGATGATGCCGAAGAACGGGCCCTGTTCGGCGATCAGGGTTTCGAGTCCCTCAGGGACGCTCTCCTCGACGATGTCACCGACCCCTTCGGTGGGCGCCGTCTCCTCGGGAGCGAGATCGGCGGTCTGCGGCACAGCGGGCGCCAGGAAGCTCGACGAGAAATCCATCCGGGAAAAGACCATGGCCAGCATCATGCCACGCCGTTCTGGACGGGCACTGAAACACCGCGGGGCGTCCGGTGTGTGGGCTCTCACGTCACGAAGTGGGCGCAAGGCTGCCGCAATGGAGACAATAGAGGGGTGTTCACCCTCGATCCAGCGGGCGAGCACCCGATCGCCTCACCCCTAGGAGACCCATGCTGACCCTCAAGGATCTGCGCGGCAGCGCGATCGACGCCGCCTCCGTGCTTCCGCGCGCCTCCCAGGACATCTCGACCACCATCGAGGCCGTGGCCCCGATCCTGGAGAATGTGCGGCTGAAAGGTGTCTCCGCACTGCTGGACTACTCCGAGAAGTTCGACGGCGTCCGGCCGCCCTCGCTGCGGGTTCCGGCGGAGAAGCTCCGCGAAGCCGCCGAGGAGCTTCAGCCTGAGGTTCGTGCGGCGCTCGAGGAGCTGATCCTCCGAGCCAGGCAGGTGCACGAGGCCCAGCTGCCGGAGGCCTCGGAGGTCTCACCCGGCCCCGGCGCCCGGGTGATCAACCGCTGGGCCCCGATCCGACGGGTGGGCCTGTATGTGCCCGGCGGTCAGGCGGTCTACCCCTCCTCAGTGGTGATGAACGTCGTTCCGGCGCAGGTGGCCGGGGTGCGATCGCTGGCGATCGCGTCACCCCCGCAGGCGGACTTCGGGGGCCTTCCCCACCCGACTGTCCTCGGTGCGGCGCACCTGCTTGGGATCGAAGAGGTCTACGCCGTCGGCGGCGCCCAGGCCGTGGCGATGTTCGCCTATGGGGCCCGGGACGAGCAGGGCCAGCAGGCCTGCCCTCCGGTCTCGCTGATCACCGGACCCGGGAACATCTTCGTGGCCACGGCCAAGCGCGCGGTCCAGGGGGTGGTGGGCATCGATTCAGAGGCCGGCCCCACCGAGATCATGGTGCTCGCCGATGAGACCGCGCCGGCGGATCTGATCGCGGCGGATCTGATCTCCCAGGCGGAGCATGATGCGCTGGCCGCCGCGGTGCTGGTGACGCCCTCGATGTCCCTCGCCGAGGCTGTGGGAGCCCAGGTCGAGCTGCAGGCGCGCAGCACCCGGCACGCGGATCGGGTCAAGCAGGCGCTCAGCGGCACCCAGTCTGCGGTGCTCGTGGTCGACACGATGGGGCAGGGCGTGGAGATCGCCAACGCATACGGCGCGGAGCACCTCGAGGTGATGACCAGCGATGATGCCGGAATCGTGGAGCAGATCCACAACGCCGGCGCGGTGTTCGTCGGCGCCCACACCCCGGTGTCACTGGGTGACTACTGCGCCGGATCGAACCATGTGCTTCCCACCGGAGGCGCCTCCGCGTACTCCTCCGGGTTGAACGTCTCCAGCTTCCTGCGCTCCCAGCAGGTCATCCAGTACGACCGGGAGGGGCTGCGCGCGGTGGCGGATCACGTCTCGGCATTGGCCCAGGCCGAAGGGCTGCCGGCCCACGGCGACGCCGTCCAGGCCCGGTTTCGCTGACCCGCTGACCCGCCGCCGGCAGCCTTACCGACGACGACGGCGGACGCGACTCTCCCGCGAATGAGGGAGTCGAGCCCGCCGTCGTCCTACTGATGCGTCTTGGTCCTCAACACGGCAGCTCGGGGAGGCGGCACCACTGGTGGCGCCGCTCCCCGAGCTGCCGTGTTGAGTTCTCTACCAGCTCTGAGCGGAACGCTCAGGCCTGGGAGATGTAGCTGGTGTTGACCCAGCCGGTGTAGCTGTCCCCGCCGACCTTGTGCTGGACCTTGAGCCAGGACCCCTCGCGCTGAAGCTGCTTGAGCTCCGTGCCGCGCGGGACCTGCACGAGCTTGTCGCTGGATGTGGAGGCCTCTTCGCGCAGCGGCACGCTGTAGCTCGCAGTCCAGGTCCCTGCGGCCGAGACCGAGGAGACGGTCTTCGCGCTGGGGTGGACCTTGTAGTAGTCGTCCCCGTAGCCGCCCGGGTCACCCTTGAGGCCCAGCTGGGAGGTGCAGTGCGGCCAAGCGTTCCAGCCCTGCTTCTTCCAGAGCATGTGACCCCGCTTGATCTGTTCCGCTCTGGTGGCCTGGTGCGGGAAGCCGGAGCCGCCCACTTCCTTCCAGGATTCAGGGCTGAACTGGATGCCGCCGTAGAAGCCGTTGCCGGTGTTGATCTTCCAGTTTCCACCGGATTCACACTGTGCCAGCTTGTCCCAGGCCGAGCTGTACGGGCCGTTAGAGCTCTTGGTGTGCATGTTCGAGGTCGACGGTGCGGTGGAGGTGCCGCTGCCGGAGGACCCGGTGGTGGAGCCGCCGGTGGTCGAGCCGGAGGTTGCCGGAGCTGAGGTGCTCAGGAACTGCGCCGACATCCAGCCGGTGGCACCGTTGACCTTGACCTCCTGCCAGCCGGTCGTCTTCTTCTCGAGCAGCTCGACCTTCGTCCCGGTGCGCACGGAGAACATCGTGCTGTTCTCGGTGCTCGGGCCCATCCGGACGTTCACCTGGGCCGTGGTGAAGGCGGTCCCGACGACCTTGCTCGTGCTGTTCGTCGAGTTCGCCAGGGTGGGGGTCGAGCTGCTGGAGCCCGTGCTGCTGGACCCGGAGCTGCCGGCGGCACCGGCGTTGATGTAGGTGGAGTCGACCCAGACGGTCTGCCCGCTGAAGACGAAGCTCACCCAGCCGCCGCTGCGCCCGGTGATCTCGAACTGGCGCAGCGGGTTCAGGTTCAGGACCACCTGATGTGAGGTGCCTGGGCCGCTGCGAGCATTCAGGTAGACGTTGGGCTTGACGTGGTAAGTGCCGCTCGCCGAGGTGCTCGAAGACGACCCGCTGTTCGTCGGTGCGCTGGTGTCCGCAGAGGCGGTGACCCGATCCAGGAAGCTCTCCTGCAGCCACAGCGTCTGTGACCCGTCCCGGTAGCTCACCCAGATCCCGTCGCGCCCGGTGATGGACACCTGAGTGCCCGGGTTCAAGACCTTCACGATCGAGCTCGAGGTGCTCGCCCCGCTGCGCGCCCGCAGGCTCACACCACTCTTCACCCGATAGGTGCCACTTGCCGAAACCGTGGTCCCGGTGTTCGCGCTGGTGCTCCCGGTGGGCGCGGATGCGGCGACCTGGGTCAGGTAGGCGGAATGGACCCAGAGTGTGCGGGAACCGTCCTGGAAGCTGACCCACTCACCGTTCTTTCCGGTGATGGTGATCTTCGTGCCCGGCGCGAGGACCTTCGCGCTGGAGCTGGTGGCACTCGCTCCGGTCCGGGCGTTCAGGTTCACGCCGCTCTTGACCTCGAAGGTGCCGCTTGCCGCCGTGGTCGCTGTGGACCCGGTGGTGGAACCGCTTGAAGCGGATGCTGTGACCCGGTCCAGGAAGCTCTCCTGCAGCCACAGGGTCTGTGACCCGTCGCGGTAGCTCACCCAGATCCCGTCGCGCCCGGTGATGTTCACCTGGGTGCCCGGGTTCAGGACCTTCACGATCGAGCTCGAGGTGCTGGCCCCGCTGCGAGCCCGCAGGCTCACACCGCTCTGCACCTGATAGGTGCCGCTGGCAGCGGTGGTGGAAGAAGTGTCCGCACTCGCAGTGACCTGGGTCAGATAGTCCGAGTGCACCCACAGTGTGCGTGAGCCGTCCTGGTAGCTGACCCACTCACCGTTCTTGCCTGTGATGGAGATCGTAGTTCCCGGTGCGAGCACCTGCGCGCTGGAGCTGGTGGCGCTGGGGCCGGTCCGGGCGTTGAGATTGATCCCGCTCTTGACCGCATAGCTGCCGGAGGCTGCCGTGGTGGAAGAAGTGTCCGCACTGCTGGAGCCGGTGCCCGAGCTCGCCGTGGCCTGGGTCAGGAAGCTCTCCATCAGCCACAGGGTCTGTGACCCGTCGCGGTAGCTCACCCAGATCCCGTCGCGCCCGGTGATGGACACCTGGGTGCCCGGGTTCAGGACCTTCACGATCGAGCTCGAGGTGCTGGCCCCGCTGCGCGCCCGCAGGCTCACACCGCTCTGCACCTGATAGGTGCCGCTGGCAGCGGTGGTGGAAGAAGTGTCCGCACTGCTGGAGCCGGCGCCCGAGCTCGCCGTGGCCTGGGTCAGGAAGCTCTCCATCAGCCACAGGGTCTGTGACCCGTCGCGGTAGCTCACCCAGATCCCGTCGCGCCCGGTGATGGACACCTGGGTGCCCGGGTTCAGGACCTTCACGATCGAGCTCGAGGTGCTGGCCCCGCTGCGAGCCCGCAGGCTCACACCGCTCTGCACCTGATAGGTGCCGCTGGCAGCGGTGGTGGAAGAAGTGTCCGCACTCGCAGTGACCTGGGTCAGATAGTCCGAGTGCACCCACAGTGTGCGTGAGCCGTCCTGGTAGCTGACCCACTCACCGTTCTTGCCTGTGATGGAGATCGTAGTTCCCGGTGCGAGCACCTGCGCGCTGGAGCTGGTGGCGCTGGGGCCGGTCCGGGCGTTGAGATTGATCCCGCTCTTGACCGCATAGCTGCCGGAGGCTGCCGTGGTGGAAGAAGTGTCCGCACTGCTGGAGCCGGCGCCCGAGCTCGCCGTGGCCTGGGTCAGGAAGCTCTCCATCAGCCACAGGGTCTGTGACCCGTCGCGGTAGCTCACCCAGATCCCGTCGCGCCCGGTGATGGACACCTGGGTGCCCGGGTTCAGGACCTTCACGATCGAGCTCGAGGTGCTGGCCCCGCTGCGAGCCCGCAGGCTCACACCGCTCTGCACCTGATAGGTGCCGCTGGCAGCGGTGGTGGAAGAAGTGTCCGCACTCGCAGTGACCTGGGTCAGATAGTCCGAGTGCACCCACAGTGTGCGTGAGCCGTCCCGGAAGCTGACCCACTCGTTCTGCTCCCCGGTGACGGTGATCCTCGTGCCCGGTGCGAGCACCTTCACACTGGAGCTGGTGGTGCTGGCACCCGTGCGAGCGTTGAGGTTCACCCCGCTGTTGACCGTGTAGATCCCGGACGAGGTGACAGGTGTCGAGCTTGAGGACTCGGGGCCTGAGCCGGTCCCGTTGTGAGCCTGGGCGAGGAAGCTCTCCATCAGCCACAGCGTCTGTGACCCGTCCCGGTAGCTCACCCAGATCCCGTTGCGCCCGGTGATGGACACCTGGGTGCCCGGGTTCAGGACCTTCACGATCGAGCTCGAGGTGCTGGCCCCGCTGCGCGCCCGCAGACTCACACCGCTCTTCACCCGATAGGTGCCACTGGCCGAAACCGTGTTCGACGCGCTGGCAGAGCTGACCTGATCCAGGAAGCTCTCCTGCAGCCACAGCGTCTGTGACCCGTCCCGGTAGCTCACCCAGATCCCGTTGCGCCCGGTGATGGACACCTGGGTGCCCGGGTTCAGGACCTTCACGATCGAGCTCGAGGTGCTGGCCCCGCTGCGCGCCCGCAGACTCACACCGCTCTTCACCCGATAGGTGCCACTGGCCGAAACCGTGTTCGACGCGCTGGCAGAGCTGACCTGATCCAGGAAGCTCTCCTGCAGCCACAGCGTCTGTGACCCGTCCCGGTAGCTCACCCAGATCCCGTTGCGCCCGGTGATGGACACCTGGGTGCCCGGGTTCAGGACCTTCACGATCGAGCTCGAGGTGCTGGCCCCGCTGCGCGCCCGCAGACTCACACCGCTCTTCACCCGATAGGTGCCACTGGCCGAAACCGTGTTCGACGCGCTGGCAGAGCTGACCTGATCCAGGAAGCTCCCCTGCAGCCACAGCGTCTGCGACCCGTCCCGGTAGCTGAACCAGTCACCGCTCCTGCCCGTCACGCTCACCGTGGTCCCCGGATCGAGCACCTTCACGATCGAGCTCGAGGTGCTCGCCCCGCTGCGCGCCCGAAGACTCACACCGCTCTTCACCTTGTAGGTCCCGCTGGCAGCAACGGTCGGAGCGACGACCTCGTCCAGGAAGTCGCTGTGGGACCAGACCGACTGGCCGTTGCGGGTGAACTTCATCCAGCCGCCGTGGGTTGCGGTGACGGTCACCGTGGTGCCCGAGGTGAGCCCCTGGAGAACCGCGTAGTTGGTACCGGGTCCGCTGCGGCCATTCAGCGCCGCGGTGGTCCGGTACTGGGTGGGCGTGATGGAGGTGCCCTGGGGGACGTTGGCCGCAGGCACAGTGCCGCCTCCGGCCGGGCGGGAGGGCGTCAGTGAAGAGTGCGCCACCCAGCCGATACGACCGTTTGCGTTCACCCGCACCATGCCGTTGCTGGTGTCACCCGGGGCTGCGGTCAGCGTGGCGCCCGCTCCGAGCTGCATGATGACGGAACCGGTGCTGCTCGCGGTGGCGCGCAGCGGAGTTGAGTTCACGGTCCAGTAGTTGCAGGCAGACGGGTTGGTGATGTTCATCACGAATGAGGCGGAGGCGCGCAGGTCGACACCACGCTGTGCGAGCCAGGTCGTCGGATTGTGCGAGGTGCCGTGCATCCAGGCACCCTCCCAGATCTCCAGGTGCAGGTGAGGCCCGGTGGATGCACCCGAGCTTCCCACCCGTGAGATGGTCTGACCCGCCTGCACCGCCTGCCCGACGCGGACATGGGTGTGTGCATCCCACATGTGGAGGTAGGCGCTGTGGAAGGTCCTGCCGTTGATCTGGTGCTGCACGACGACGAAGCCGGTGTTGTACCGGTTGCCGCTGAAGGCGCGCACCACGGTGCCTGCGGCCACAGAGTAGATCGGGCTGCCGTCGGCGGCACCGAGGTCCTGTCCCAAGTGGGCGGTGGAGGCGCCCTGGGTCGGCATGCAGCGCGAGCCGTACGGGGAGGTGTAGGTATAGGAGCGCTGGGCCAGCGGGTACCGGAACTGGGTGGCGTTCTGCGTGGCGGAGATGTCCACCGTGCTCAGTCCGGAGAGATTCGTCGCTGGGGCTTCCACCCCCGCGGTGGGCAGCGCGGCCACATTCATAGGCGCGGTGTCCGCGGCGGCGGCATTCGCGGTCAGTGGCATGGTCAGGCCTACGGCCAGGGTGCCGACAACGGCAGACGAGAGTTTCTTCGGCACAGGTGCTTCCTCACTAGTCGTTCAGAACAGAACGGCTCCATGAACGCCCCGCCAGGCACGAAGGTCGACGACTGGGACCCTCGCGCTCATCGGCTGGGAGACCGTCGAGCCCCCTTGCGGGGTGAGTGAGGACCAGCACGCGAAACACGTGCATGCGGAGTATTCATAAGCAGATATGGCGACTGGGGAAGCAGCGAACCGTACTAAGAGATGGGAAACCTACGCGTACAGCAAGCCGAGTCGGGACAACTGTAACCCATGATTAGTTGTCCGCGACAAGAGTTTTTAAAAAAGCTTCAAGTTGAACTTTAACCACGCTGTGATCATGGAAACGAACAGAACACGACACGTTGATGAACACGGTGAAGGACGCAAGAGCAGCGTTCGAGTCGACGTCCAGGCGTCCGCGAGCGCCTGGGAATGATTGGAGGGCAGCGCAGCTGGCGAACATCACTACCGCAGGATGCTCGCGTGGCGCTGCACTGCCCTCGCTGGAAAAGTATCCCATTCCAGGAGAGCAGGAACGAGCCGACGCCCGGCGCGGCACGCCATTGTGATGCGTTCGTGACTCACGCCGCGCAGCGCGTGCCACACTGGACCCATGACGCCGCCTCCAGCTTCGAAATTCGCCCCCGTGCAGGGCACCCAGATGGCCCGCACCAGAGTGCGAGGGATGCTGATACTCGCTTCCATGACGCCGTTCGCACTGTTGGGATGCGCAGCCGAGGAGGAGCCGAGCTCTCCGACGCAGCCGAGCTCGGAGTCGGCGCCCCCCGTGGAGGAGTCCGAGGAGCCACAGCAGACGTCGACCCCGGAACCGGAGGAGCAGCCCGACACCTCACCGGACGACGGCGATTCTGGCGAGATTCCCCAGGGAGAAGGACCGGGAGGCGACCTTCCCGATCCCGATGAGATCGACATCGAAAGAACTGAGGAACTAGGTGCTTATTTCTCTGAAGAAGAGGCTTGCATGTTCATCGGTTCAATGATGGAAGGCCTGCAAACTGACATGAATGAAGGGGTTGAAGATCAAGAGGTTCTTGATGAGATCTATTCTGCGGTCGAGCAGAACTATATTCTCGTCCCAGTAGAACTGCGCGAGCCGCTTGAAAACATTCTTGCTCTGGTCGACACCGATGTTGAATCACTCGACGAGGAAGCAGTCCTGGTCGCGGCGGAACCGGTGGACGGATGGTTCACGGTTGAATTCTGTGAAGGCGAATATCACAACCAGACTTCAGGCGGCGACGCCTGAGCCCCAAGAGTTTCAGGCAGCTCACAGGTCACGACCATCGACTGCCCAAGAAGCCTCTCTAATGTAGGAACTGCCTCTTGAAGGTGCGAGTGATTCAGCAGACCCCGCGTATCGGAACAGTGTTCCCTCACACTCCGGACGCGGGGTCTGCGCATTCACTGGGACATCTCCGCCGCAGGCGAGACAGCGGTTCTCTAGACTGATTCCATGACAGAGACCGCCCCCACCGGCCCCACCGGCCCGGTCCGCATCGACGCATGGCTCTGGTCGGTCCGACTCTTCAAGACCCGGTCCGCGGCCACGACCGCCTGCCGCGCCGGGCACGTCACTATCGATGGCAACCCGGCGAAGGCCTCGCTGCGCGTCACTCCCGGCACCCGGATCCACATCCGCCGTCCAGGGCACGAGCTCATCCTCGACGTCGTCCACACCCTGTCGAAGCGAGTCGGCCCCCCGGTGGCCCAGAAGGCCTACCGCGACCACTCGCCTGAGCGGATCAGGCCCCGCGACGTGGGCCTGCCGGTGCGCGAGCGCGGCTCGGGGCGCCCGACGAAACGGGAACGTCGGAAGCTCGAGGAGCTCCGCGGCCAGCTCCCGGGCTGATCGGATTCTGAAAGAATGCAGGCTGCACATACTCACCGCTAGAGAGGCACTACAGATGTCCGCCACCGACGCACTCCCCCCGATCGACCTCGGCCCCGCAAGCCAATACCCAGAAGGTGAGGTCTTCCGAGTCTCAGCAGAGGACTCAGGGTGGAACGACGACATCGCGGTGGTCCACGCCGAGGATGGCGGCTTCTACGCCCTGGACGACACCTGCTCCCACGAGGCAGTGTCTCTCTCCGATGGCTATGTCGAGGAAGACACTCTGGAGTGCCCCATGCACGCCTCAGCCTTCTGCCTGCGCACCGGCGTCCCGGAGACGCTGCCAGCGCTGCGCCCGGTGAAGACGCATCAGGTCACGATCGACGGAGATCGACTGGTGCTGCATCCCGGCACACCGCGCCCGAGCGAGGACTCAGCCGCCTGACCGGAGCAGCTGTGAGGCGTCGCAGACTAAGACTCAGGAAGCTCCCAGGAACTGCACGGGGAAACGCCAAGAATGTCGCCTAGAGTAGTTATTACCTCATCAAGGTGCGAGTGATTCAGAGCCCCGAGTCAGCCATTTAAAGCGTCCCCTCACGCTGGCCGACTCGGGGCTCTTCTCATGGCCAAGACTGGGGCCACGATTTCCAGTGACTTACCAGCAAACCGCAAGTGCCCGCCCAAGGAGACGTCCTAAGGTAGGACTACCTCATCAAGGTGCGAGTGATTCGGGAGCCCCGGATCGGCCGATACAGCGTCCCCCTCACGCTGGCCGATCTGGGGCTCCCTTCTTTCTGCCTTGGAGAGGTCCGCCGCTCATGCAGTGGGTACGGCCCGGCGGATCACCAGATAGTTCACCGCAGTCAGGACCAGCGTGAGCAGCAGCACCCATCCGGCGAAGGAGTACGAGCTCTGCACGGCCAGCCAGTCCCCGACATGGGGCCACCACTGGTTCTGCGCGACGACCATGATGGTGACGGCCAGCAGGGCCACGAGACCCAGCGCGATGATCCAGAGCATCGCCAGGCTGACCCGGCGGTAGAGGATCGACCAGAAGAACCCGAACATCATCGCCCACAGGCACACCGCTCCCGCCAGGATCCCGGCCCCCAGGACCCCTGCGTTCTGCGTGACCGCTGGGATGTCGAAGGTGTAGCTCTCGGCCCAGAATCCACCGGTGGCCCGCTCGAGCAGGATGGCGATCGAGAAGAGTGCACCGAAGCCGGCCGAGACTGTCGCGAAGGCCAAGAAGGCCCCCAGCACGAAGACCCGCCTGCTGTAGCTCAGCGCCATGGAGAAGGGGAACGTGTGAGATGCCGAATAGGCCGCGATGAACGCCAGGCACCAGATGGTGGCCTGCGAGGCGCCGGTGTTGATCGTCGGCCCATCGCCGGAGACATGACGCAGCCAGAGACCGATGCCGATCGCCACGGCCCATGACAGCAGGAACACGCTCAGCGGCACCCAGATCATCTGCGATGGCACGGTGAACTGCAGCTTGAAGGCGGACGGGACGCGGGCGAAGCTCGAACGTGGGGCTTCCTGTTCCCGTGCCGCCGGAGCCGCCATTGAATGAACTGCGACGTTGCTCATCGGGCCACCTCCTGGGATGGATCCATCGTGGTCTGTTTCAACGTGTCTTCGCGTGCGGTGAGCCGCACGATGAGCTGCTGGAGCGAGACTGGGACGACCTCCACGTCGCGCTCCTGAAGCGCCCTGCGTTCAGCCTCATCGAGCGCCCCGAGCACCGTGGTCCGCACGATCCGGCCCATGGCCTCGTGCTGCAGGACCTCGCGGGTGCCGGCGATCTCGGCCACGGCATCTGCACGTCCCACCAGGGTGACGGCACGATCACACAGCTGTTCCACCGGCTCCTGCAGCAGGATGCTTCCCTGGTCGATGACCACCACATTCTCGATCAGGTGTGCGATCTCATCGATCAGGTGCGAAGAGATCACGATGGTTCGCGGGTGCGCAGCGTAGTCCTCGAGCAGCCGGTCGTAGAACAGCTGCCGGGCCACCGCGTCGAGTCCCATGTACGGCTCGTCGAAGAAGGTCACCTCGGCGCGCGAGGCGATCCCGATGATCACGCCCACGGCGGAGCGCTGGCCGCGGGACATCTTCTTGATCCGGGTCTTCTCCGGGACGCGGAACTCGCGGGCAAGCTGGGCCGCCAGTTCCTCGTCCCAGCGAGGGAACGCCTGGGCCGCGGCGTTGAAGGCGTGCTTGGCGAGCGCGTCGTCGACGTAGCGCTGCTCTTCACGGACGAAGCAGATCTTCGGGAGCACCTGCTCGTTCTCATGGGGGCGCATGCCTAGGATCTTCACCTCGCCCGCGGTGGGCCAGTCCTGGGCTGTCGCGATGGACATCAGCGTGGTCTTGCCGGCACCGTTGCGGCCCAGAAGCCCGTGGATGGCGTCCTTTTCAAGTCTCAGCGAAATGTCCTGCAGCGCCGTGGCGCTGCGGTATCGACGCGAGACCCGGATCAGTTCTATGGCGGCGTCCATGACCGCCTCCTTCCTTCAGCGCCCGGGGCGCTGTTCACGCTCTGGAGCGGAGCATCTCGATGATGGTGTCCACCGAGAGCCCGACGGTACGGGCCTCGGTGATGATCGGATCGAGGTAGTGGGTCGCGAACTGCTGCCGGCGCTGCGCGATGAGGATCTCCCGGGCGCCCGGGGCCACGAACATGCCGAGGCCGCGACGCTTGAGCAGGATCCCGCGATCCACCAGCAGGTTCAGACCCTTGGCTGCGGTGGCGGGATTGATCCGATGGAAGGACGCGAGCTCGTTGGTCGAGGGGGCGCGCTCACCTTCTGCCAGGGATCCGTCCAGGACGGAGGCCTCCAGCTGCTCAGCGATCTGCACGAACAGTGCGCGACCCTCTTCCACGGACCCATCCACCCTTCATCGAGGAACAGCTCCAGCATACCGAGTCCACTACCTCTATGGTTAATTACTCTACTAATTAACCATAGAGGTAGTGCTGGGTCAAGGTTCGACGCCTCACCGCGTGTGGGAGGCCCCAGGGTCACCTCTGGCAGGGCACCAGCTTCAGGACATAGGATCAGCACATGAACGGTGAGAACATCGAATGTTGGCTGACCGATATGGACGGGGTGCTCGTCCGCGAGCAGGAGGCGCTGCCCGGCGCCGCAGAGCTGCTGGAACAGTGGCGGCGCCAGGACCTCCCCTATCTTGTGCTGACGAACAACTCGATCTTCACCGCCCGCGATCTCAGCGCTCGGCTGCGCAACTCCGGACTGGTGGTGCCCGAGGAGCGGATCTGGACCTCCGCCCTGGCCACCGCGACCTTCCTGGCGAACCAGATCGACCCGGAGTCCAACGCGCAGGGCAGCTGCTACGTCATAGGCGAAGCCGGGCTCACCACCGCGATCCACGCCGCAGGGTTCATCATGACCGAGACCAATCCGGACTATGTGGTCGTCGGTGAGACGCGGAACTATAGCTTCGAGGCCATCACGAAGGCCCTCCGGCTGATCAACAACGGTGCCCGGTTCATCCTCACCAACCCCGACGCCACCGGCCCGAGCCCCGAGGGCGTGCTGCCCGCCACGGGCGCCATCGCCTCACTGATCACCAAGGCCACCGGTCGCAAGCCCTATGTGGTCGGCAAGCCGAATCCGATGATGTTCCGGTCGGCGCTGAACCACCTCGGGGCGCACTCCATGGAGACCGCCATGATCGGGGACCGGATGGACACCGACATCGTGGCCGGCATGGAGGCCGGAATGCACACGATCCTGGTGATGACCGGACTCTCCAGCCGCGCCAGCATCGCCGACTTCCCGTTCCGCCCGAATCGGATCATCGACGGCGTCTATGAGCTGCTCGACGATCCGGTAGATCGGGACGACGACACCCAGTAGGACCCAGACGCAGAGACGCCCGGCACCTTCGCAGAGGTGCCGGGCGTTCTTGCGTGTGCAGAGCGGTCAGCGCGGGTGCGCCGGCTCCTGCTCGCGAGCCAGCGGTTCGATCCCGTCCGAGGGGTCGGAAGCATCGGGCAGGACCTCGCGCTCCAGCTGAGCGCCCTCGACGTCGACGTCAGGGATGAGGCGATCCATCCACTTCGGCAGCCACCAGGCGGCGGGACCTGCCAGGTGCAGCAGGGCGGGCACCAGCAGCAGTCGCACCACGAAGGCGTCCAGCAGCACGCCCACGGAGAGCCCCAGGCCCATGGAGGCCACCATCGGATCGTCGGTGAAGATGAATCCGGCGAAGACCGAGGACATGATCAGCGCCGCGGCGGTGACCACGGAGCGCCCGGCATGCAGTCCCTGGCGCACGGCGAGCCGCGGCGCAGAGCCGTGGGCGTAGGCCTCGCGCATGCCCGAGGCGGTGAAGAGCTGATAGTCCATGGCCAGTCCGAAGAGGATGCCGACCATCAGCACCGGCAGGAAGGTCACGATCGGCCCGGGTTCGGTGACTCCGACGATGTCGGCGAACCAGCCCCACTGGAACACTGCCACGACGATGCCCACGGCGGCGGCGAAGGACCCGACGAACCCGAGGGTGGCGATCACCGGGAGCAGGATCGAGCGGAACACCATGATCATCAGCAGCAGCGAGAGCCCGATGACCAGCGCCAGGTAGAGCGGCAGCGCATCGGCGATCACATCTGACATGTCGATCTGGGCGGCCGTCATGCCCGCCACGGAGAGCTCGACATCGGCGGCGTCCGTGCCGGCCAGCGGAGCGCCGTCGCGGAACTCATGCACCAGAGCCTCGGTCGACTCGGCAGCCGGCCCCTCCTCGGGGATGATCTGGAAGACCCCGAGCGTGTTGTCCTCGCTGAGTGCGGCGGGGACCGCTGCCGCGATGTTCTCGTTCTCCAGCAGCGAGGTGCCGATCTCGATCTGGTAGTCCTGCGCCTGGGTGTCATCCAGCCCGGAGGGCAGGTCGGCGAGGACCAGGAGCGGCCCGTTGACACCCTGGCCGAAGGCCTCCTCGGTCGCGGAGTACGCCTGGTAGGAGGCCGAGTCCTCGGCATTGGAGCTGGCATCGGGAAGGCCGAGGCGCAGGTCGAAGGTCGGGATGGAGAGCACGCCGAGGCCGATCAGCGCAGCGGCGGCGATGCCGATCGCCTTGCCGTGGCCCATCTGGGTGGTGATCTCCTTGGTGCGCCGCTCGCCGATGTGGCGTCGTTCCCGGCGGGCAAGGATCCTGCGGTCCACCAGGGAGAGCATGGCCGGGGTCATGGTGACCGCCATGAGCACCGCGATGGCCACACAGGCGGCTGCGACGCTGCCCATCAGGGCCAGGAACGGCAGGCCGGTGACGTTGAGCGCCAGCAGCGCGATCACCACGGTGGCACCCGCGAAGACCACGGCGTTGCCAGCGGTCCCGGTGGCCAGGGCGATCGACTTATGGACGGCCATGCCGTCCTTCAGCTGCCGGCGGTGCCGGTGGATGATGAACAACGAGTAGTCGATGCCCACGGCCAGGCCCAGCATGAGTCCCAGGATCGGGGTCATCGACATCATCTCGACGACGCCGGAGAGCGCCATCGCGCCGGCGACGCCGACTCCGACGCCGATCAGGGCGTTGAGCAGCGGCAACCCTGCGCCGATGAGCGTGCCGAGCATGATCAGCAGCACGGCGGCGGCGATCATCAGGCCGATCAGCTCGGCAACCGAGAAGAGGTGGGGAAGCTCGAAGTCGAGGTCTCCGCCGGGCAGTGCTTCGACTCCGTCGATCTCCGCGTCGGTGATGGCCGCCGAGACGGTGGCCAGGTCTTCGGTGCCGATGCTCTCCATCGGCTCGGTGAAGTTGAGCATCAGCACGGCGACGTCGCCGTCGTCGGAGACGACCTGGGCGCCGGAGGAGAGCTCCAGAAGCGCCTCGCCGCGCTCCAGCTCGGCGGCCGCCTCGGTGAGCTCATCTTCGCCGGCGTTGAGCTCCTCCTCCCCGGCGTTGAGCTCCTCTTCCCCGGCGTTGAGCTCCTCTTCCCCGGCCTCGAGCTCCTGCTCTGCGGCTTCCAGCTCGGCCCGGTTGGCATCGATCTCGGCCTGCTGAGCCTCGAACTGAGGCCGCGCGGCCTCATAGATGCCCTGCTCCTGGGCGCCGGCGATGGCCTCGTCGAGCTGCTCCTGACCTTCGTCGAGCTGGGCGAATCCGGACTCGATCTCCCCACGGCCCGCTTCGATCTCCTCACGACCGGCTTCGATCTCCTCACGACCGGTCTCGATGTCTTCGCGATTCGTCTCGATCTCCTCGCGGCCGGACTCCAGCTCAGCTTCACCGGCGGAGATCTCGCTGCGCGCGTCGGCGATCTGATCCTCGGTGGCGAAGGGGTCGGTGACGCTGCTGACGATGTCGTCAGCCTCGAGCTCCTCGATGAACTCGGCGACCTGCTGCTCCTGCTCGCCGGTGAACGGCTCGCCGTCGTCGGTGCGGATGATCGCCGAGGCGTTGCCGCCGCCGGAGTCTGGCATCTCCTCGGCCAGGCGATCGGCGACCGCGGTGGTCTCCAGGTCAGGAAGGGTGATCTGATCCGTCAGCTGTCCGCCGAAGGCGAGGAAGGAGCTGACGGCGAGGGCGAGCACGGCGAACCAGGCTGCGACGACGGTCTTGGCTCGGCGCGCAGAGAACAGGCCGAGGCGGTAAAGGAGCTTTGCCATGACACGATCATAAACGGAACGCCGCGTCTCGAAATTCACCGAGAGGATTGTGAAGGACGACTGTGGTGAAACTCACCGCGGCGGGTTGTGGGTCTGGTTCGTCTCGGGTCGCAGGAGCCCGGTCACCACGACGTCGACGAGGCTCTCCGCCCAGGTCAGGCTCGGTGCGGAGCCGATGAGCATCCGGAAGATCAGCGGGTCGCCGATCGCCGAGGCGGCCGCTGAGATGTCGACTCCGGCGCGAAGCTCGCCCGCCCGCTCGGCTTCACGCAGTCGTTCCGCCAGCTGTCCGTGATCCCACATGCTCGCCTGCTGGAGCAGCCGCTCGGTCCCGGGATCACACTGGAGTCCTGCCACCACGAGACTGCGCGCCATCCCGACGTGGGTGTCGCGGAAGGCCTCTACGATCATGCCGCGGATCCAGGTCAGGCAGTCCGCACGCAGATCACCGGTGGACGGCATGGGCACCAGCTCGATCTCGGCGTCTCCGGTGAGCATCACCTCCAGCACCACTGCAGCCTTGGACTTCCACCATCGATAGATGGTCTGCTTGCTCACCCCGGCCTCGGAGGCGATGGCCTCCACCGTCAGCTCCTCATATGAGCTCACGCGGAGCAGCCGGATCGTGGCGTCGAGCACCGCCTGGTGGGAGGCTTCGCTGCGCGGACGTCCCCGTCGCGGTTCTGCGGTCTCGGCCCGCTGCGCCTCAGATGCCATGGGCGACATCGTAGCGCGCCGAGACGATTCCCGGCCTGTGCCATCCTTGACCCATGACCATTGCACCCGGGACTCCCCGAGGGCTGCGTTGACCAGCCGCCCCATGGACCTGCCGGGTCTCTCCGCGGGCCACCTGCCAGGTCTCGACGAGGTGGCGGGCGACGCGCTCGAGGACCTCGCACCGCAGCTGTTCGCCGCTCTGTGTGAGCAGCTGCCCGGGGTTCCCGCTGCGCTGCTGGACAGCAGCGATCACGCCAGGACCGATCAGCCCGCGCGCAGCGCCCACAGCATCCTGGCCTTCTCCTTCGGTGACCATGCGGTGCTGGTCAGCCACCATCAGGGCCAGACCAGCGTCACCACGCCCAAGGGGACCATCGAGCGCCGCCAGCCGTTCTTCAGCTGGTTGGCGGAGAACTGGACCGGGTCCGCAGAGCAGCCGGACGAGGGTCGCGAGCCTGCCGAGTCTGACCGACCTGGACAGCCTGACGGACCGGACGCGACCCGCCATGATCTCCCGCGGTTCGCGCTCGGCTGGGTGGGATGGCTGGGCTATGAGCTCAAGCGGGAGGTCGGCGCTGAAGACCCGGCGGAGAAGGCCCTGGAGCCGGCAGACCGTCCGGCCCAGGAGGCCAGCCTGTTCCGCGCCACCCATGCCGTGGTCATCCACCATGCCCAGGGGCAGCTGGAGCTTCAGTGCTGGGACGCAGCGGCGGAGTCTGCTTGGAAGGAGCAGGTGTTCGAGACGTTGCAGGGCCTGGCGCTGAGGGACGGCTCTGACGAAGGAGGCTGCGACGAAGGAGGCTCCGACGCCGCACTGCTCCGCGAGATCGCGGTCCGTGACTCTCGCCGGGACTATCTCGCCGCGATCGCGCGGGCGAAGCGGGAGATCACCGAGGGCAACAGCTATGAGATCTGCCTGACCACGGCGGTCACCGGGACGCTGGCACCGGGACGCGCACGCGGCATCGAGCTCTTCGCGGCCCTGCGCACCCGCAACCGAGCCCCCTTCACCCAGTTCCTGAGCATCGGTGAGACCGAGATCCTCTCCACCTCGCCCGAACGCTTTCTCAGCATCAGCGCGAGCGGCACGGCGCGCTCGGAGCCCATCAAGGGCACCAGACCCCGCGGGGTGACCGCCGCGCAGGACCGCGCCATGATCGAGGATCTGCGCACCCACCCCAAGGATCGGGCGGAGAACGTGATGATCGCGGACCTGGTCCGCAATGACCTCTCCATCCACGCGATCCCGGGAAGCCTGCGCACCGAGCGGCTCTGCGCGGTGGAGACCTATCCCAGCGTGCACCAGCTGGTCTCCACGATCAGCGCCCGCATCCCGGATGCGGTGCCGCGGGCCCGGGTCGTCGCTGACGCATTCCCCCCGGGGTCGATGACCGGGGCGCCGAAGATCTCCACCATGGAGATCCTGCAGCGGCTGGAGACGGGTCCGCGCGGGCCCTATTCCGGGGTGGCGGGGTATTTCAGCACGAACGGCGCTGCGGACCTGGCAGTGCTCATCCGCACCGCGGTGCTCAGCGGCGAGGGTGAGTCACGCCGCTTCCACCTGGGGCTGGGCGGAGCGATCACCGCTGATTCCGACCCTGCCGAGGAATGGGAGGAGATCCGCACCAAGTCGCGCGGGGTGCTGGAGGCCCTGGGCGCCCGGTTCCCCGAATCTGAGACCGCGACCTCGGACTAGACGATATATAGCAGCTCCTTGGTCGGCGAGGGGTTGCGGGCCGGGCCCCCACTCACAGAGATTCATGGGGCACCGGACGAAGTCCTCGCGGCCGGAATCCGGTGCGAGGTTCCTGCCCCGTCGAAGCTCCAGCGACCAGCCGCAGACCGGGTCAAGACCGACACCAAAGCCGCGGCGCACCTGCCCCGACTGCTCCCCGTCTCCGGCGGGATCTCGCTGCACCCGGCGGTCTCGAAGATGCCGCGCCCATGCTGCCCGCAGTGAGGCCCTCGTCCGGCACAGTGGCTGCACCAGCCGAAGAGTTCGCCTGCGACCGGGGAATCCTCGAAGTTCAGGGTGGTCAGTCCGCTCGGGGGCGGCGGGCATCCACGAGAGTGGATCGCGGGTGAGCGGTCCCTCCTACCGGCGTGTCACCAGGACGTCGAAGAAGACCGTCCCATCAGAGCCCTTCCTGAAGGACCCGGAGCAGGAGACCGGCTCGCCGTGACCGGTCCGCTTGCCGTAGGCCTTGTTGTACTCCCAGAGGAGCTGGCCAGCGTCGGAGAAGAGGGCGGCGTCGATCGAGCGAATGAACAGCTTCTCACCCGTGGCCACTCCCGCCTCGTCGAAGACGAAGGCGACAGCTCCGCGGGGCTTCACCTGTAGCATGTCGTAGCCGCCCTCGCCGTCGGGGCACCCGACGGTGATGAGGGGGAAGTCCGGTTTCACGGGCGCGGCCTGTGCGGCCGTGACGCTTCCTGCGAAGATCCCCGCTGCTAAGAATGTGGCTAGAACGCCTCGACGCACCATCGCCCATCACTCCTTCGTAAGCCACGGACGTGCCACCCGTGCGATGGGCAACGTCCTTTCATGACGCCGGATCCACCGGTGATAACGCTTCAATGCTGGCACCCCGGGGTGGCCACGTCTAGGGCGACCGTCCAGATCCGACCGCGGATCGAGCACAGATCAAAGTGCGGGTCGGGATCGCGCCAGCGGCGCGGGCAACGGCGCATCAGTTTGAACACTGGACCCGGGCCCTGCGCACGATGCGTGCCGTCTTGTGGCGGTCGGCCGGGGCTGAGTAGAACTAGTCGGTGCGCTGGTGGTCGAAGGTCGCGAGCTTCCCTGCCTGGCGCTCCACAATTGCATCGAAGGTCTCGGCGTCCATGTTCGCGGCGCTGACCATCAGCAGGTGCCTGCCGTAGTCGACGCTTGCCGAGAAGCCGAGGACCTCCACCATGGATTCCCCGTCGTGGACCTTCATGTTCAGCTCCAGACCGCGGAAGTCGTGGGCCTCAAAGGCCTCGACGTCCACCGAATCGGTCTCACCGCGCAGCGGTTCGGCGGTGCAGGCTTCGATGACCCGGTCCCAGATGACAGCCGATTCCGGCGGGTCCTCGAGACCGAGCATCCAGACGTAGAGGCTCTCGGTGCGATCGGCGAGCTCATGCTTGTATTCCTGGACCACGCCGAGCTCCGGGCGCTCCCCGATGAGATCCGCATTGATCCGGTCCATCGCCGAGGCGCACTCGCCCTCGCCGAAGCTCTCGGTATAGACCTCTGCGGCCGCTCCGAGCTGGTCCTTGAAGAAGTTCAGTCCGGTCAGCGTGGAGTGGCTGTCTGGGGCGAAGGGCAGCTCGGACTCGGTGACCAGCACCTGGGAGATCTCTCGCTGGGTGAGCAGCTCGTCTGCGTCAGACGCAGCTGACTCTTCGGTCCCGGTCTCATCCTCAGCGGGATCCTCGTCGGCGCTGCCATCAGGCTCGCCAGCCTCCGATGGGAGGGAGCTCATGGATGCGACATCCTGCGCCGAGCTCGCATCCTCGGCGTCTGGGGAGCAGCCGGCGGCAGTCACGGCGAGCGCTCCAGCCGCAGACAGCGCAAGGAGACCCCTGGCCCGAGTCGCGCAGGGCACGGCTCGGTGAGCCGTCGAACGCAATCCGATCATGGTTCCTCAGGTCTCGTCGGCGCAGGGTGAGAGGGGCCGAATTGTGCGCTCCGGCGCCCTGGGCAGTGAGTATATCCGCTCATCGGAAAGGGCTCTACTGCAGAGCCGAGGTCAGTCGGAACGTGTTGTCCAGGTATCGGACGTGCCACGGCCGGCGGGCCCACTCCTGAAGATCGAGCTCGGTGGAGAGCAGCAGGTACCGGGTGAAGACCTCTTCGATCTCGGCCACCTTGCCCGCGTCGACGATCATCAGCGTGACCTCCAGGTTCAGCGAGAAGGAGCGCATGTCCATGTTCGAGGAGCCGAGCACCGCGACGTGGTCATCGATGATCATGAACTTCGCGTGCAGCACATCGGGGTCCGGGTAGCGGAAGATCCGCACCCCGGCCTCGAGCAGGATCTGATAGTAGGACTGCTGGGCATGCTGGATGGTGAACTGATCGGCCTTCTTGGAGACCAGGACAAGGACCTCGACATCGCGGTGCGCGGCATTGGTCAGCGCGTAGAGCAGCGAATCGTCGGGGACCAGATACGGCGTGGAGATGATGATCCGATGGGTGGCCTGGTAGATCAGGTCGTTGAAGAGTCGCAGGTTGTTCTCGTCCGGGAAGCCCGGGCCGGAGGGGACGACCTGGACCAGCGAACCGCCCGAGGCGGCCTCATCGGCCTCGAGGTCCACCAGCAGCTTCTCGCCGAGGTTCTCGTTGGTCTCGGCATACCAGTCCGAGGCGAAGACGATGTCGAGCCCGGTCACGGCCGGGCCGGTGAGCACGACGTTGAGCTCGACCCAGCGCCGACCCATCCGCACCGCCGCGGGGCGCTGGTAGTGCGGCTCGATCAGGTTCGTGGAGCCGGTCAGTGCGGTGATGCCGTCGATCACGACGATCTTGCGGTGGTTGCGCAGGTCGAAGCGGGAGAAGCGACGGCGCAGCGGGCGGATCGGCAGCACCCGGTACCATTCGATCTTCGAGCTGCGCAGCCTGCGCTTGAGCCGTCGGTAGCCGCTGACCCGGGCGGTGCCGAGGTGGTCGTAGAGGAAACGCACCTTGACCCCGCGCTCGGCCGCGCGCTCCATGGCGTCGAGGACCGGGCCGGTGTACTCGGGGTCATCGCCGACGATGTAGAAGAGCACGTGGACGTACTCCCGCGCCTCATCGATCTGATCGACCAGCCAGGTGAAGGACGCCTTATAGTCCGTGATCAGGGTGAGCTGGTTCCCCTCCTGGATGGGGAACGCGCCGAGGTTGCGGTTGAGCACCACGGTGGCGCTGAGCTGCTCGTGCTCGCGCAGCTGGTCGGAGAGCTGCATCTGGCTGGTGGCCTCCAGCAGCGCCGCGTTCATCCGCTGCTGACGCTCCTGCCGCCGAGCCGAGAGCTTGCTGCGCCCCAGGAGCAGGAAGAGCGGAAGCCCGATAGCGGGGATGAAGAAGATCGCGAGCAGCCAGGCCATCGCAGTGTTGGGACGGCGGTTCGACGGGATGATGCCGATCACAGCCACCCGGACGCCGATCTCGAACACGAGGATGCTCAGGAAGATCCCCTGCGGCAGGGAGTCCAGTCCCAGCCCGCTAAATGGCCACAGCAACGCATCCCTCCCAATCCTTCCAAGACAGCCTACTGGGTCCGCTCACGTCAATCGCCCCCGGCAGGTCGCGCAGGAGCTAGGCTGTAGCCATGGCTGAGCACTTTCGTGATGACTCTGTGGCCGCCGTCGCCGTACGCATCGACGCCGAACACCCCACCGGCGCGGTCTTTGACCCGCACCAGCCCCAGCTGCGAATCACCGATCTCGGTGCCATTCGCGGGGACGGGATATTCGAGACGATGCACGCCATCAACGGGACGCCGCGGAAGCTCGACGCGCACCTTGCCCGGCTGCGACGCTCCGCCGGCATCCTCGACATCGGCATCCCTCCGAGAGACTCCTGGGAGGCCGCCGTCGGGCTGGGCCTCGAGGAGTACCGCGCGCGGGGCGGAGTGCCTGAGGAGCTCGCGATCAAGCTCGTGGCCACCCGCGGGGTGGAGAACGAGCCCGCCTCCGAGGATCCGGCCTTCGCCGGCACCTACTGGCTCATGCTGACCCCGGTGGCGGAGAGCATGCGGATCAACCGCGGAAAGCCGCTCGGCGTGACGCTGCTCGACCGCGGCTATGACTCCACCGCCGCCGAGCGGGCGCCCTGGCTGCTGCTCGGGGCGAAGACGCTGAGCTACGCGGTGAACATGGCGGCGCTGCGCCACGCCGACGCCGGCGGCTTCGACGACGTCATCTTCATCACCTCCGACGGCCAGGTCCTCGAGGGGCCCACCTCCACGGTGCTGATCGCCGAGGCGGGCGCCGCAGGCGAGCCCCCGACGCTGATCACCCCGGTGCTGGAGACCGGCATCCTGCCCGGCACCACGCAGGGCGCGATCTTCACCGCTGCAGAGCGGGCGGGATGGAAGCTCGGCTATGGGCCGCTCACCCCGGAGGATCTCTACGCGGCAGACCACGTGTGGCTGCTGTCCTCGGTGCGGCTCGCCGCTCCGGTGAACCGGATCGATGAGCACGAGCTCGCCGTGGACCCCGAACTCACCGCGCAGCTGAACAGCTTCCTGGACCAGGACCTCCCGGTCAATCACCCGGTGGACTGAGCGCGTCCACAGCTCGCCGGCACAGCCGGTGCTGCAGAACGCCCGTCAGCTCTGCAGCTGGCGGGCGTTCTTCAGCACCGGGACCATCTTTCGGGTCTGGCTGACCACTTCCGGGTCCACCTCTGCGACCAGCAGCTCGGGTGCGCCGCCGGCCTCGCTGAGCGGGACGCCCAGCGGGGAGACGATCATCGAATGACCGATTCCGGTGGGCGCTCCCTGGACCGCGTCCACCCCCGCGGCGGCGGGGTCGGCCTGACCGCAGGCGAGGATGTACTGCGTGGAGTCCAGCGCCCTGGCCTGTGCGAGCAGCCGCCACTGCTCCAGCTTGCCCTCCCCTGCTCCCCATGAGGCCGGCACCAGGGTCACCTGCGCCCCGGAGCGGGCATGGTCGGTGAAGAGGTTCGGGAAGCGGATGTCATAACAGGTTGCCAGGCCGAAGGTGACCCCGTCGAGCACGAACTGCGCGGGGCTGCGGCCGGGCTGGACGCCGTCGGACTCCTTGAAGCCGAAGGCGTCATAGAGATGGATCTTGTCGTAGGCGACATCGACCTCTTCGCCGGAAACGGCCGGCCCCACGGCAATGAGCGTGTTGACCACCCGCGGTCGACCCTCGCCGCTGGGAACCCCGGGGGTGAACATCCCGGCGACGATCACGACCTGGAATTCGCGCGCCATGGCGCGGACCGCCTCGGCCCAGGGGCCGGTGACCGGTTCGGCCACGGGTGGCAGCGGGTGCCCGAAGGCTCGCTGGGTCGCCTCGGGGAACACGACGACGCGGGCGCCGGCCTGCGCGGCGCGTGCGGCATATTCGCGGATCAGTTCGAGGTTGGCTTCAGGATCCGGGCCGGTGGTGATCTGAGCGGCAGCGATGCGCATCGATCAGACCTCCGCGCGATCTCCGACCTTGCTGCGGAGCTTCTTCACCGTAGAGCTTGCGCCCCGCTGGGAGAGCACCTGCACGGTCGCAGAGACGGCCGCGGAACCGATGGAGAAGGCGAGGGCTCGCTTGAGCGTCATCTCGTCGTTGCCCACGCGCGGGGCGTCGTCGCCGGTGGCCTTCTTCCACACGAAGTCGAAGATTCGGGTGGCGACGAAGCCGCCTGCCAGTGAGATGCCAAGGGCCATGCCCTTGTCCAGAAGCTTGTCCACAATGTTCTCCTCAGGGGGTGGGTCGATGTCCTGGTGTTACTCTAGTGCACGTCATTTGAGACACGACAGGGGAGCGCCCCTCGACGGAAGAACGCGGCTGAGAAGCCATGATTCCGCCGGCAGGGCGCTGAGAGTGGGCTGAAGGCCCAGACCCTCGCACCTGATCAGGTTAGGACCTGCGAAGGAAGTCGAGAATCTTCACTCGGATGCTCGAGCTCCGGCTCGAGCTCTCCTCCTGCGTGCTTCTGGTCCGCCCTCATCCAGGGAGAAGCATCATGAGCAGCAGCAAACGCGCGGCCACCTCCGGTCGCGGCACAGGCGCACACTCCCCCGCCCGATCATGGCGCTGGTCGGTCTCCGACATCGTGGTCGCCTCGGTGCTCGCGGTCGCCTCCGGAGTCATCTTCTGGGGCTGGAACCTCAGCTACCACCTGATCGGGAACCTCTTCGTCTTCTACCCGCCGGTGGAGACCCTGGTGCATGGGATGTGGCTCTTCCCCGCCGTCCTCGGGGCCCTGGTGATCCGCAAGCCCGGCGCCGCGATCTACTGCGAGATGGTCGCCGCGGCGGTCTCCGCCCTGCTGGGCTCCCAGTGGGGACTCACCGTGCTCTCCTCCGGGTTCATGCAGGGCCTCGGCGCCGAGCTGATCTTCCTGGCGGTGGTCTATCGCCGCTTCTCCCTGGAGTTCGCGATGGCAGCCGGCGCCGCCTCCGGGCTCACCGGCGGAATCACCTATCACTGGATCGTCCCGATGTACGCCTACGCCCCCACCGAGACCATCATCCACATCACCTGCTTCGCGCTCTCCGGGGCGATCATCGCCGGGGTGCTCCCCTGGCTCGCCACCCGTGGACTGGCGGCGGCCTCGGTGCTGGGGCCGCTGAACTCTCGGCGAGCGCACCGGGAGCCACGGCTGAGCCTCGGGCGAGCACATGGGTGAACGGGTCGACGCCGGGGCTGGTGATCTCGCCGGCACCCCGGTCCCTGAGCCCGCCTCCGCGACCCGGGCGCACCCTGCGCGCGGGGTCGCCGTCACCGCGCAGCGATGGTCCTGGACCCATGCCGAACGCGAGCGTGCTGCTGTGGCGGGCCTTGACCTGCAGATCTCTCCGGGAGAGAAGGTGCTCCTCGCGGGGCCCTCGGGGGCGGGGAAGTCCACCCTGCTGCACGCGCTGGCCGCGGTGCTGCATGATGATGAGGCCGAGGTCCACGGCCGGCTGCTGCTCGACGGCGTCGACCCTGAGCAGGCCCGCGGCCGGGCCGGCCTGATGCAGCAGGACCCGGAGTCCCAGGTGGTGCTCTCGCGGATCGGCGACGACGTGGCCTTCTCCGCCGAGAACCTCGCCGTGCCGCGGGAGCAGATCTGGCAGCGGGTCCGGGCCGCACTGACCGATGTCGGACTGCACAGCTTCGACCTGGATCACCCCAGCGCGAAGCTCTCCGGAGGACAGAAGCAGCGGCTGGCCCTGGCCGGGATCCTCGCGATGCGCCCCGGCCTGCTGCTGCTCGATGAACCCACCGCAAACCTGGACCCCGAGGGCGTCCGGCAGGTACGTGACGCGGTGCTCGCCGCCGCCGAGGCCACCGGCGCCACGGTCATCCTGGTGGAGCATCGTCTCGAGGTCTGGGCGGAGCACATGGACACCCTGCTGGTGCTCGAGACCGGCGGCGGGATCCGCAGGAGCAGTCCCGCCGCGGAGATCTTCACCGATGCTGCGCTTCGCGAGGAGCTGGCCGGCATGGGGCTCTGGGTTCCCGGACGGGATCCGCTGCAGGATCTGCCGGTGTGGAGGGGTGGTACGGAGCGGCTGGGCGGGACTGAGCGGCTGGGCGGGACTGGGCGGAAGCAGGCCGAACCGCTGCTGCTGGCCGAGGGCCTCGCCGTCGGACGCCACTCCCCCAAACCCGGCTGGCGGCGCGCGCAGCCGGCGCCGCCGACCGTGAAGGATCTCGATCTGGTGATCCGCCGAGGTCAGACCCTGGGCATCACCGGCGCCAACGGCGCGGGGAAGTCCACGCTGCTGCTGACCCTGGCGGGGCTGCTGCCCGCCCATGCCGGCAGCGTCTCGGCGACTGCGGAGCTCAAGGGCGCTGGCGCGCTGCTGGCGGAGGACCCGCACAAGTGGCGCTCCGCTGACCTGGTCGCCCGGATCGGGGTGGTCTTCCAAGAGCCGGAGCACCAGTTCGTGCGCAGCACCGTCCGCGAGGAGCTCGCCCTGGGCGCGCAGCAGGCCGAGGTCCCCGGCACGACGGACCCATTGTTCGACGAGCAGCAGATCGACGACCGGGTCGCCCGGCTGCTGGAGCGTCTCGGACTCACGGAGCTGGCCGAGGCCAACCCGTTCACGCTCTCGGGCGGGGAGAAGCGCCGGCTCTCGGTGGGCACTGTGCTCTCGGCGGGACCTGAGGTGCTGATGCTCGATGAGCCCACCTTCGGCCAGGATGCCCGCACCTTCGCGGAGCTCATCTCACTGCTGCGCGAGCATGTGGATTCCGGCGGAACGGTGCTGGCGGTCACCCACGATGCCGCCTTCCTGCGCGGACTTCACGCGAGTGAGCACCAGGTCCGGCGAGAAGAACCGGTCGCCCCGGACGAGCAGCGGGGCGGGGAGCGCTCAGACCCCCCGGGTGGGGAGCTCTTCGGGCCTGAGCGGTCGCTGTCCTGGCTGGGCCGGCGCAATGCGCTGGCCAAGCTCATCGCGGTCTTCCTGATCACGGCGGCGCTGGTGATGACCATCGACGCGGTGAGCTCCGGCGTCGTGATCCTCGCCAGCCTCGCGCTGCTGCCGCTGGCCGGGATCAGACCGGGCGGCTTCCTGCGACGCGTCTGGCCCTTCGCCGCGGGCGCGGTGGTGGCCGCCTGGGGCACGGCGATCGCCGCCGAAGAGTCCGGTCGTGTGCTCGCTGACCTGGGGTTCACCACGATCAGCGAGGGATCGATCACGCTGGGGCTCGCGCTGGGCGCCCGTGCGTTCGCGATCGTGCTGCCTTCGGTGATCGTCTTCTCCACCACGGATCCGACGGATCTGGCGGACTCCCTGGCGCAGCAGCTGCGGCTGCCCGCGCGCTTCGTGCTCAGTGCGCTGGCGGCGATGCGGCTGCTCGGTCTGCTGGCGGAGCATTGGAGAACGATCGGGCACGCCCGCCGAGCCCGCGGCGTGGGTGCGCACGGCGGGCTCACGGCACGGATGCGCGGCACGGCCTCGCAGGCCTTCGGTCTGCTGGTCCAGGCCATCCGGATGGCCACCAGGCTCGCGGTGACCATGGAGTCGCGCGGGTTCGGCGCGGGACCGCGAAGCTGGGCGCGCCCCGCGCGGTTCAGCGCGGCGGATCTGCCGGTGATCCTGGGCGGCGCCGGAATCGGGGCGCTGGCGGTGACCGCGGCGGTCCTCGCCGGAGCCTGGAACTTCGTCTGGACCTGAGCGGGTCCATGCTCAGCCGCGGGAGGGAGGGATGTCCCGGCTGATCCGCTCGACCGCGCTGGCGAGCTCGTCATGGGTGAGCAGATCCCGGCGCATGTGCTTGGTGCGGTAGCCGGAGCGGCCCACCACATGCGCGCTGACCGGCGCGGTGAGCAGCTGCAGGCCCCAGGCGAGCAGCACGATGGCGACCCATTCCCAGGACCGCCAGCTGATCGCCGCGGCCAGCAGCAGCGCAAGCAGCCCCAGCACCTGTGGCTTGGTCGCTGCGTGCATCCGCGAGTGCAGATCGGGCAGCCGGACCAGGCCGACGCCGGCGGCCAGGGACATCAGCCCGCCGATCACCAGCAGCACCGAGGCCACCGCATCGAGGATCAGGTCCGCGTCGAGAGACTCAAGCATCACGATCCTCCTGCTTCGATGGCTTCTGTGCGGGCGGGCGAGCAGGGGTGTCAGCACTCGGGGCTTCCTCCGCGTCGGCGCTGGCGTCGTCGTGGCGGCGCGGGGTGAACCCGGAGCGGGTCAGGGCGGAGAACCAGGAGGTGGACTCGTCCTCGCCCTCCTCCACCTCGATCCCGGGCATCCTGGGGGTGCTCACCGGGTCGTGCGGGGCCTCCGGCTCACTCTCCGCAGCGGCACCGGGGATGGCCGGGGCCAGCGGGGGCGCAGGGTATGGGTCCTGCTCGGAGGATTCGCTGGCCACCTCTTCGGGAGAGCGCACGACCACATAGCGTGCGATGGCCACCGCGCCGAGGAAGCCGATCACGGCCGTGATCACGACGAACATGATGAAGTCCTGGTGGTCGTTGACCACCATGTCCACGATCATCATCGAGGCCACGATGATGAGCATCACGTCGAGGCTGATCACCCGGTCCAGCACGGAGGGGCCCTTATAGATGCGGTAGACGCTGCCGATGGCGCCGATGGCGAGCAGCACCTGGGTGATGTGCACGGCGATGTCCAGCATCAGTGCTCCACCTCCTCGATCGTGGTCCGCTCAGGAGAATCGGCGCCGGCATCGATGTCGGTACGCTCGGGGGTGCGTCCCGCGGCACGTTCGGCGTCCCGCTCGGCCTCGCTGGGACCGTCGCCGCGGTGGATGAACGGGGCCTCCCGCTCGGTCTTGGAGAAGCCCGACATCCTGCCCAGGCGCTTCTCCGCCTTGACCACGGCCACGTCCGAGCGATTCCCGCAGGTCAGGATGAGCAGCGCCTCGGTCTTCAGCGCGTCCTGGCGGATCTTCTCGGCATCCTCATCGGAATTGATGTCGAGAGTGTGCAGGTAGAGCGTCGCCGTCGTGCGGTCGACGTCGAGGACCAGGGAGCCCGGCACCAGCGCAAGCGCATGCCCGGTCAGGGTGACGATCAGGTCGTCATGGCTGCGCAGCTGGATCGAGATGATCGAGTTCTTCACCCTCGGTCCGACGACGACGGCGATCCAGGAGACCTGGAACGAGGCGGCGACCATCTTCACCAGGAAGCGACCGGTGAAGACCAGTCCCCACCAGGGGTTCAGCCGTCCGCTGCCGCGCAGCGGCGGCAGGTAGAACACCCGCACGATGATCGTGGCATAGACCGCCCCGATGATGAACGTGCCGATCGTGAAGTCCTGCCAGATCGCCATCCAGAAGAAGCCGAGGAACGCGATCAGCGGCAGCTCCAGCTTCAGCGGAGTCTTGGGTCTCTTCATCACTGATCATCCCCGTCGGTGATCTCCGGGACGACGTCGGCCGCTTCGTCATCGGGCTGCAGGGAAGTCTCCACCGGAGCATGCTCGGCCGCGCCGCCGTCGTCGAGCTCATAGTCGATCAGGAAGGTGGCGGCGAACTCCTCGAGCTCGTCGCGCACACCCTCGGTCCGGTCGGGGCCGAAGACGGCCTCCAGGTAGGGGGTGCGCTCATACATATCCTGCGCGGCGGCCCGGGAGAAGTCCATCAGCGGGCCGGCGAAGACGCTGAACGCCAGCGACATCGCCACCAGCGCCGCGGTCGGGGCGACCATCGACATCGGCAGGTAGCGCTTGTTCGCCGCGCGGGAGTGCGCCAGCGTCTTGGACATCAGCTGGCGCTCGGGAGTCTCATCGGCGTCCTCAGGCTTGCGCCAGAAGCCGCGGGTCCAGATCCTGGCCACCGCCATCAGGGTGAGCAGGGAGGTCACCACCGAGGCGATCACCAGCGTCCAGGTGATCCAGGTGTTCTCCGCGATGCCGCCCTGCATCATGCCCAGCTTGCCGACGAATCCGGAGAACGGTGGAATCCCGGCGAGGTTCATCGCCGGGATGAAGAACAGCAGTCCCAGCACCGGGGAGATCTTCGCCAGCCCGCCCAGGCGCAGCACGTTGGAGGTCCCGGACCGGCGTTCGATCAGTCCGGTGACCAGGAACAGCGTGGTCTGGATGGTGATGTGGTGGGCCACGTAGTAGATGGTGGCGGCCATGCCGATGATCGAGCTCAGCGCGAGCCCGAAGACCAGATAGCCGATATGGCTGATCAAGGTGAAGGAGAGCATGCGCTTGATGTCCGCCTGCGCCAGCGCACCGAGGATTCCCACGATCATGGTCAGCGCCGCGACGATCATCAGCGCGGTGTTGATCCGCTCCCCCGGGAAGAGCAGCGTCTCGGTGCGGATCATCGCGTAGATGCCGACCTTGGTGAGCAGCCCGGCGAACACCGCGGTGACCGGGGCCGGCGCCGTGGGGTAGGAGTCGGGCAGCCAGAAGGCCAGCGGGAACACCGCGGCCTTGATCCCGAAGGCCACCAGCAGCATCACGTGCAGGGTCAGCTGGGTGCTGGGATCAAGGTCCGCCAGGCGCAGCGCGAGATCGGCCAGGTTCACCGTGCCGGTGGCGGCGTAGATCATCCCGATCGTGATCAGGAACAGCATCGAGGAGACGATCGAGACCACCACGTAGGTGACGCCCGCACGGATCCGGGATTCACCGCCGCCCAGGGTCAGCAGCACATAGGAGGCGGTCAGGAAGATCTCGAAGCCCACGTAGAGGTTGAACAGGTCACCGGCGAGGAACGCGTTGGATACGCCGGCCACCAGGATCAGGTAGGTGGGGTAGAAGATCGAGACCGGACCGGAGTCGTCCTTCTCCTCGGCGGCGCCCTGGCCCACCGCGTAGAGCAGCACGCACAGGGTGATGATCGAGGAGACCACCAGCATCAGCGCCGCGAACCGGTCGATCACCATCACGATGCCGAAGGGCGCCGGCCAGCCGGCCAGGTGGATGGCGTGGGCGCCGCCGTTCCAGACGTGGCTCAGCATCGTGACCTCGAGGATCACGGTGAGCACGAGCGCGCCGATGGTGATCGCCCGCTGGGCGGACTTGTTGCGGTAGAAGGCGAACGCGAAGCCCGCGCCGAAGAACGGGATCAGCACGGCCAGCGGGGTGAAGTTGAGGAACTCGGTGTTCATCAGCGCTGACCTCCTTCGGTCGGGTCTGGATCCTCAGCCGGATCGGTGTCAGGTTCCGCCGTCGGCTCGACGTCGGGATCTGCCGGGGCCTGCCGAGGCGGCCCGTCGGCGCGTCCGGCTCCGATGGTGACGTCGAGCTGGTCTGCGTGCATCGCTCCGGCCGCGGGCGCCTCATCTGCGGCATCCGTCCCAGCCACCTCATCCACCCCGCGGCGCGGGTTCAGCAGCTGGCGCCCCGAGGAGTCGGTGTCATCGGCGAACTCGGTGGTCTCGGTGGCCAGCTCAGCGTCTTCCTCGGTGTCATGGACGTTGGCGTAGGAGGCGATGCGGCGGTCTTCCTCGTCGTCGGCGAGCTCGTCCTGCCGGGCGAGCACCCAGGACCGGTAGATCAGCGCCAGCATGAAGCTGACCAGGGCGAAGGCGATCACGATGGCGGTGAGCAGCAGCGCCTGCGGCAGCGGGTCGAGGTACTCCTCGGCGGAGATGTCGGGATCATAGATCGGGGCGAGTCCGGCGCGGCCGGCGGTGTGCAGCAGCAGCAGGTTCACCCCGTTGGAGATCAGGATGATCCCGAGCAGCACCCGGGTCAGTGAGCGCTCCAGGAGCAGGTAGATGCCGATGGCGAAGAGCGCGCCCATGAGCACCAGCAGGGTCAGGTTGACGGTCATCGGGCCACCCCCGCAGAGGTCTCGCCGTGGATGCCGTGCGCGGTGGTGGTGGCGCGCTGGCCCTCACGTTCGCTGCGCACATCGATCTCCGAGCCGAGGCTGCGCAGGATGTCCACGATCAGGCCGATGACCACCAGGTAGACCCCGACGTCGAAGAGGATCGCCGAGACGAAGTGGTGCTCGCCGAAGATCGGGAGGGTGAGGTAGAAGTCGAAGGACTGGAAGGCCTGCCCGCCGGCGATCAGCGGGGTGATGCCCGTGAAGCAGGCGATGGCCAGGCCCCAGCCCATCATGGCGCCGGCGGAGAACGGGATCGCGGCTTCGAGCTCGTAGCGGCCGCCGGCCAGGTAGCGCAGCACGAAGGCGAGTCCCGCCAGCAGGCCGCCGGCGAAGCCGCCGCCTGGCAGGTTGTGTCCGGCCAGCAGCAGGTAGAGCGAGATCATGATGATGCCGTGGAACATCAGCCGGGTGATGACCTCGAAGACGATGCTGCGGTGCTCCGGCGCCACCGTGCGGCCGGCCACCAGCCAGGCCTCACGGGCCACGGTGGCGAAGGAGCGGGCGACCTTGATCTCGCGGACCTGGCGCGGGGAGAGCGCCTTGTCCGAGAGCACCCGTCCGACGGTGCCGCTGGGGACCTCATGGAGCTCCCGGCGCTGCACGTCACGGCGTTTCACGAAGATCAGCGAGGCGACGCCGGTGGCCGCGGCGGCGAGCACGGTGATCTCACCGAAGGTGTCCCAGACGCGGATGTCCACGAGTGTGACGTTGACGATGTTGGCGCCCTGACCGACCTCATAGGCCATCCAGGGGTATTCCACGGACACCGGATCGGCGGTGCGGGCGTTCATGGACATCGCGGCGACGGCCATCATGACCACGCCGAAGCCGATGCCCAGCGCCGCGCGGCCGAACTTGAACCGGGTGGGGGTCTGGGTCCAGATGCCCGCCGGCAGGCTTCGCAGCGCGAGCACGAAGACCACCAGCACGATGGACTCCACCAGCAGCAGGGTCAGCGCGAGGTCCGGGGCGCCCTGCAGCGCGAAGATCCCGGCGATCCCCCAGCCGCAGAGCGAGACCATCAGCACCGCCATGAAGCGCTTGGGAGCCCAGATGGCGCCGGAGGCTCCGCCGAGGATGATCAGCGCGAGGACCACCTGCAGCGGCTGCTCGGCGATGATGAAGTCGTCCACCATCCAGCGATCTGAGACCCCGGCGCCTCCGGGGCCGCCGAAGATCACCACGCTGAGCGGCACCAGCGTCGCCACGGCGAGGATGATGAACAGGTACCAGCCCAGCGCACCGCGCTGGGTGCGGGCGGTGACCCAGGAGGAGAGCATGTCGACCCCGCGCACCGTGGCTCGGTAGCCGCGCTCGGCGTCGAACACCGGAGGCACCTTCGTCTGGACGCGGCCGAAAGGCTCGCGGAGGCGGAAGAGCGCGTAGCCCAGCACCCAGGTCAGCGCGGAGAGTCCCAGCACCGGGGTCAGTCCGTGCCAGAGCGCGAGATAGGTCGGTTCGACCGCGGGGTCCACCGGCGCGAACAGGGTGGCCCAGGGTTCGACCAGCGCCTGCACCGGCTGCGGGAACAGCGCCAGGCCCACGGTCGCCGCGGCGAGGATCATCGGAGCTGCGAGGAAGACCCGCGGCACCGGGCCCTTGAAGACGATGGGCGCCGCCGCAGCGCCGGAGGCTTCGCGCTTGGTGGCGAAGGCTCCCCAGAGGAAACGGGCCGAGTAGGCAACGGTCAGCGCGGAGCCCAGCACGACGCCGACCAGCACCAGCCAGCCCCAGGTCAGCGCCGAGCCCCCGTCGGTGGCTTCGGCGTAGCTGAAGAACGACTCGAAGACGACCTCCTTGGCCACGAAGCCGAAGAGCGGCGGCAGGCCTGCCATGGAGGCGGTGGCGATCAGCGCGACGATGAACAATGGGCGCTGGGTCCGGGCCAGCCCGGAGAGCCTGCGCAGATCGCGGGTGCCGGACTGGTGGTCGATGATCCCGACCACCATGAACAGCGCCGCCTTGAACAACCCGTGGGCCAGCAGCATGGCGAGTCCGGCCAGCGCCGCGTCCTCGGTGCCCAGCCCGTTGATCATGATCAGGAAGCCCAGCTGGGAGACCGTGCCGTAGGCGAGCACCAGCTTGATGTCGGTCTGGCGCAGCGCCCGCCAGGCGCCGACCAGCATGGTGAGCAGCCCGAGCCCGAGCACCAGCGGCAGCCAGAAGGTGGTCTCGTGGAAGCCCGGGGCGAACCGGGCCACCAGGTAGACGCCGGCCTTGACCATCGCGGCGGCATGCAGATAGGCCGAGACCGGAGTCGGCGCCGCCATCGCTGCGGGGAGCCAGAAGTGGAACGGGACCAGCGCGGACTTCGAGAGCGCGCCGAGCAGGACCAGCGCCACCGCGATGTCCACCGCGGTCGCCGTCGCGGGGTCAGAGACCAGCTCCGGGGCGGCGGCGAGGATCTCGGAGAGCCGGTAGCTGCCGGTGAGCTGGCCCAGCCAGAGCAGACCCACCAGCATCGCCAGTCCGCCGAAGGTGGTCACCAGCAGCGCCTGGATCGCTGAGCGGCGGGCATAGATCCGGTGTGCCGAGAAGCCGATCAGCAGGAAGGACAGGATCGTGGTGAGCTCCCAGAACACGAAGAGCATGACCAGGTCATCGGCGAGCACCAGACCCAGCATCGAGGCGGCGAAGGCGAAGAGCTCCGCGGCGAAGGGGCCCGCCGCACGCTCGGAGGACGCGAAGTAGCGGGCGCAGTAGAGCATCACCAGGGCCCCGACGCCGAGGATCAGCACCGACATGGCCAGCGCCAGGGCGTCGATGCGGAACGCCAGCTCCACGCCGAACTGCGGGATCCACTCGATCACCTCGGCCGGAGGAGCGTTGGGCTCGCCGATGCCGGCGGCCTGATCGGCCTCGAGCACCGCGGGCACATAGCTCAGGATCGCGACCATGGCCACAGCCAGGACTGCGGCGAGGAAGAAGAAGGTGCGGCGGCCGAACCGGTGGTACAGGAAGGGGGTCAGGATGCTGAGCGCGAACAGCACAGCCAGCATCCCAATGATCATGTACCCCGCTCCTCTCCAGTCATCAGCCTCACACGCCTCACTGCGAGTTCCTGGATCCAGGTTCTGCGGTGGCAATCCTCTCAATGTTAACAAACCAGGGTTACTATGCCGCAATGACCAGCATCGAGCCCGTCGCGGCCTCCTCCCTCGCTCCGCTGAAGAAGCGGCTGATCGCGGTCTGGAGCCTGTGGAGCTGGGGCAATGCCACGGTGAGCGCGGTGATGGTGACCTTCGTCTTCGGCACCTACATCGCCGACGCGGTCGGGCCGGGCGGGCAGGGCACGCAGTATCTGACCACCGCGAACACCATCGCCGGGCTGGTCATCGCGCTCACCGCCCCGGTCATCGGGCAGCGGGCGGACAACGGCGGCCGACGACGACGCTGGCTCGCCGTCAACACCCTGATCGTCATCGCGCTGGTCGCGGCATGCTTCTTCGTGAAGCCCGACCAGGCCTACCTGGTCCTGGGCGTGACCCTCATGGCCACGATGACGCTCTTCGACGAGTTCGCGAACCTCAACTACAACTCCATGATCACCGACATCGCTGACTCGCCACGGATGGGCCGAGTCTCAGGCATCGGCTGGGGCTCGGGCTACCTCGGCGGGATCGTGATCCTCGCCATCGTGTACTTCGGTCTGGTCGCCGGCGAGCCGCCGCACCTGTTCGGACTGGGAGAGGATGAGATGGTCAACGTCCGGGCAGTGGCGCTGGTGGCTGCCGCCTGGTTCCTGATCTTCTCGCTGCCGCTGCTGCTGACGCCGCTCAAGACCGCCGACCAGGAGGTCATTCAGGAACGGGTCAGCATCCTGGAGTCCTACCGCAGGCTCGTCGGGCTGGTCATCGGACTCTGGCGTGAGGACCGGAACACCTTCTGGTTCCTGGTCTCCTCCGCGATCTATCGTGATGGGCTCTCCGCGGTGTTCACCTACGGTGCGATCCTCGGTGTCACGGTCTTCGGGTTCACCACCTCCGACATCCTGCTCTTCGGCATCGCCGGCAATGTGGCCGCGGCGCTGGGGGCGTTCATCGGCGGCTGGTTCGACGACCGGGTCGGTCCGCGCCGAGTGATCGCCACCTGTGTGACCGCGCTGATCATCACCGCCGCAATCCTGTACTTCCTCGACGTGGAGCGCAGCTTCGGCGGCTTCGTGGTCACCCCGACGGGCGCCTTCTGGGTCTTCGGGCTGATGCTCTGCGTGTTCGTGGGCCCGGCGCAGTCCTCTTCCCGGGCGTTCCTGGCCCGGCTGGCACCGCCGAGCCGGGCCGGTGAGCTCTTCGGGCTCTACGCGACGGCGGGGCGCAGCGTGTCCTTCCTGACTCCGGGGCTGATCGCGCTGCTGCTGTGGAGCGCGGGCGGCAGCGACAAGGCGATCATCATCGGCGTGGTGGTGATCCTGAGCATCGGGCTTCTCACCCTGACCCTGGTGCACAACCCCACCGGTCCGGCGAAGATGCGCGAGCATCGGGTGCTGAACCGCAGCTGAGGGCTGAGGCGGGGCGGAGTGGCCCCGAGCTGACCCGGCCTCGGGCTACCTGATGATCGTGCGGTGGAAGTTCGCGTGGCTGCGCGAGGCCGTGGGTCCGCGCTGGCCCTGATAGCGCGACTGATGCGCCCCGGTGCCGTAGCCGTGCTCGGCCGGAGAGCTCAGCCGGAAGAAGCAGAGCTGACCGATCTTCGACCCGGGCCACAGCTTGATCGGCAGCGTGGCCATGTTGGAGAGCTCCAGGGTGACCTGCCCGGAGAACCCGGGGTCGATGAACCCCGCGGTGGAGTGGGTCAGCAGTCCCAGCCGGCCCAGTGAGCTCTTGCCCTCCAGCCGGGCCGCGACGTCGTCGGGCAGGGTGACCGACTCATAGGTGGCGCCGAGCACGAACTCCCCGGGATGCAGGATGAAGGGCTCCTCGGGATCCACCTCCACCAGCCGGGTCAGATCCGGCTGGTCCGCCGCCGGATCGATGTGGGCGTATTTGTGGTTGTCGAAGAGCCGGAACATGCGCTCCAGGCGCACATCCACGCTTGAGGGTTGGATCATCGAGGTGTCCAGCGGGTCCAGCCTGATCCGCTCGGCGTCGATCTCGGCTCGGATGTCTCGGTCAGATAGCAGCACTCGCCCAAAGTACCTCAGCACAGCACTGCCGGAGACGAGCCGGGCCCGTTCGCATTGCATTCTGCGCGAGTCCGTGATCGCGTAGAGACATGACCGAGACTCCCAATACCCAGCCAGAGCAGACTCCCGCCACCGACGCAGCCGCCGAGCAGGTCGGCCCCGCCGCCACGCTCGAGCAGGTCCTGATCGAGGGCAAGGACGGCACCGCGCAGGCCGGCGAGATCATCCGGACCTTCCTGACCAGCAGCGTCTTCTTCCTCAGCCCCGAGGAGGTCAACGACGAGACCGGTTCGGTGAATCCGCTGACGCTGCAGGACAACGAGGGCAACCCGTTGATCGCGCTGTTCAGCACCAGCGGGAACATTCCCGATGACTACAAGGAGCACGCTCCGCATGCCGTGGAGGCCCCCGGGGTCGCCATCGTGCAGTCGATCACCGGCGCCGGCATCATGATCGACGCCGGCCAGGAGCATGGCTTCCAGATCTCCGCCGAGGGCGTGGAGCGGATCCGCACCGACTTCATCAGCCCTGCCGAGGACGCCGAAGCCCAGCAATGAGCTGACCTCCGCTGAGCGGCAGCGCTCGCACCGCCCCCGCCGGGGCTAGAGTGTTGAGCTGAATCTGCTGCAGGAGCCGGGAGGAGTGTCGTGGGCGCGGTCCTCTCCGGCTTCACCATCATCTGGCTGATCATCGCGGTCGGCTGGAGCATCGGCAGGTTCGGGGTGCTCGGCCCCGATGCGCGCGTGGTGATGAGCCGCCTCGCGTTCTTCGTGGCCTCCCCCTGCCTGCTCTTCGTCACCATCTCCGAATCCTCGCTGCGCGAGGTGCTCGGGCCGCAGTTCGCCATCGCGACCATCGGTGCGCTGATGACCCTGGTCGCGTTCATCCTGCTCGGTCGACTCCTGCTGCTCAAGGGCCGCGCCGGGTCTGATCTGATGATCGGCGGAATGAGCGGGTCGCTGGTCAACGGCGCCAACCTCGGCTTCCCGATCGCGGCCTATGTGCTCGGCGACGTCGCGCTCGCCGCGCCGATCATCATGTTCCAGCTGGCGATCTACACCCCGATCTACGTCACCGCACTGGACCTGCTGACCCGCGACGCGGGCACGACGCCGAAGGTCCGGCCCCGCCCCCGCATCGCGGTGCTGCGCAGCCTTGGGCAGTCGGCGGTGAACCCGATGATCATCGGCGCCGCTCTCGGCCTGCTCTTCTCCTGGCAGGGACTGAGCTTCCCCACCCCTGTGCAGGAGGCGATCGAGCTCCTCGCCGGCGCCTCGATCCCGCTGATGCTGCTGGCCTTCGGCCTCTCCCTGGTCGGCAGCCGGCCGCTGAGCAGGGCCTCCGCCCGGCGTCGTGACGTGTTCCTCGCCGCCGGCCTGAAGCTGATCCTGCACCCGGTGCTCGCCTGGCTGCTCGCGTCCTTCGTCTTCGGACTCGATGCGCATCAGGTGCTCGTCGCGGTGGTCATGGCAGCCCTGCCGACCGCGCAGAACGTGCTGGTCACTGCCGTGCGCTATCAGGCCGGGGAGGTCATCGCCCGCGACACGGTCCTGTTGACCACCATCGCGGCGATCCCCACCGTGGTGCTGGTCGCCGTGCTGCTGGGCTGATCAGCGCAGACCCGACCGATCACCGAACCGGCGACCGGGGCGGCCCCTGCGGGGCGGCAGCCGAGCGACGGGCGGAGCGTCAGGGCATTGCTACGCTGAACCCTATGTCGCAGGCCCCCCACTCCCCTCCGCCGCCCCCACCCGGGGCGCCCGGGCGCACCCGCTCCCGCCGCGGACTGCTGGTGGCGTGGGCGGCGGCGCTGGTCCTGGCGCTGGCGGCCGGCGGCGTCGCCATCTGGCAGGTCAGCGAGAGGATCTACACCCCGGGTCACACCGCGCAGGAGTACTGGGACTCGATCACCCGAGGCAGCGGATCCGAGGCGCTGGGATTCTTCGACCCCGCCGCGCTGGACGCGGCGGAGGGCGCCCCGATCGACAGCCTGCTGCTGGACGGAGACGCGCTTGCACGCAGCGCCGCAGGCATCGAGAACACCAGGTTCGAGGAAGACCCCGGGCAGCAGGGACGCGCGATGATGCAGTTCGACATCGAGGGTGAGAGCTTCGAGACCCAGCTGCCCATGGAATCCCAGCAGAACACGCTGGCCTTCTTCCCGGACTGGGAGCTCACGGCGGCGTCGATGAGCCAGCTGCAGATCGATGTGCCCGGCGCCGCGGCCGGCGGCATCGCGCAGATCACCGTGAACGGTGAGCCGGTGAACCTCGAAGACGACTCCGCGACGCTGCGGACCTATGTCCCGGCCGTGGTGGAGATCGCCGTGGACAGCGAATGGCTGGTCGGCGCCTCTCGCTACGTGGTGGTCCAGGACGCCGGGGAGGGGGACGACGACGGCCAGGCCCACCAGATCACGCTGGAGCTCCAGGCCTCCGAGGCCGCCCAGGACCTGCTCCAGGAAGAGGTCGAGGCCTATCTGGACGGCTGTGCCGATCAGCAGGTGCTGATGCCCGCCGGATGCCCCATGGGCATCAACACCCCCAACCAGGTGGTCACCGAGTCCATCAGCTGGCGGATGCCTGAGCCCGAGGGCCTCACGCTCGACTTCGCCGAGGAGGGCTGGGAGACCCCCGGCGCCGACATGTCGGCCACGGTCACCTTCGACTCGCGGCACTTCCACGATGGGGCGAGCCTTGAAGAGAGCCACCAGGTCGACTTCGCGCTCAGCATCGAGGTCGGTGCCAGCGGCGAGGAGCTGATCGTCGCGGTCTCCGGCTCCGATTGATCCGAACTGTAGACTCTGGCCCTGTGGCTGCCCAGAGGACTGCGATCCGCGACACCGCGGAGACAAGGTCTGCCGTGGACCCCAAGACGCTCGAAACCGCTGGTCTGAGCTCGGTGCAGGTGCTGGAGCGAAACCGGCTGGGACTGGCGAACGTCCAGCCGCGCACCACCTCGCGCTCAATCACCGACATTCTGCGCACCCACCTGATGACGCTGTTCAATCTCATCATCGGGCTCTGTGCACTGGCCATCATCCTGCTGGGACGCTGGCTGGACCTGCTCTTCGCGGTCGCAGCGGTGGCCAACGTCTTCATCGGGCTCTTCCAGGAGTACAGCGCCAAGCGCAAGCTTGATGCCATCGCGCTGCTGCACCAGGACGATGTGCGGGTGCTGCGGGACGGGATGCTCCTGCAGATCCACCGCGAACAGATCGTGCTCGACGACGTCGTCGAGCTGCGCCGCGGCGACGAGATCCCCGCCGACGGCGCGGTGCTCAGCGCCGAGGGGCTCGACGTGGACGAATCGATGCTCACCGGGGAGTCCGATGCCGTGGCCAAGCGCCGCGACGACCGGATCCTCTCCGGGACCGCCGTGGTGGCGGGATCCGGAAGATTCCGGGTGACTGCCGTGGGGGAACGGGCCCATGCGGTGAGGCTGGCCACCGAGGCGAAGCGATATCAGAAGATCAACTCGGAGCTGCGCCGCGCGATGGAGAAGATCGCCTTCTGGCTCTCCATGGTGCTGCTGCCCATCGTGGCGGTGGTGCTCAACGGCCAGATGCAGGCCTTCGGCGGCTGGAACACCGCCTGGGAGTCGGGCCAGTGGCGGGACGCGCTGGTCACCTCGGTGTCCTCGGTCACCGCGATGATCCCCCAGGGGCTGGCCCTGATGACGACCATCGCCTTCGCCGTGGCCGCCGTGAAGCTCTCCCGGGAGAACGTGCTGCTCCAGGAGCAGCCGGCCGTGGAGATCCTGGCCCGGGTGGATGTGGTCTGTCTGGACAAGACCGGTACGCTCACCGACGGCACCATCGCCTTCCACCGGGCCACCGCGCTGAGTCCGCGCGGGCTTCCCGCCCCGGCCCGCCGCGACCCGGGGTCCACCGCGCTGGAGGGGACCGCCGAGTGGGAGCAGGTGCTGGCCTTCTTCGGCGCCGATGAGGGCGCGAACGCCACCGCGGCGGCGCTGCGCGCACCCTACACCGCCCTGCCTCGGCACCGGGTGGCCAGTCAGGTCCAGTTCTCCTCGGCCAGGCGCTTCTCCGCCGTGAGCTTCGCCGCGGACGCCGGCGGTCTCGCCGGGCACTGGGTGCTGGGCGCCCCGGAGATCCTCCGCGGGGACTCCACCGACCCGCAGGTGCGCACGGAGCAGCTGCTCAACCGCACCGAGGAGCTCTCCAGCCGGGGACTGCGCACGATGCTGCTCGCCCACGCGCCCTTGGACGGCCCGATCATCGACGGCGACACCGGGCCGCTCGGCCGGGGGCAGCGACTGCCGCAGGGAATGGTCCCGGTGGCGCTGCTGACCTTCAAGGAGAACGTCCGTCCCGAGGCCCACGCCACGCTTCAGTATTTCCGTGAGCAGAACATCGCGCTGAAGGTGATCTCCGGCGACTCCCCCAAGACGGCCGCCGCGGTGGCCCGCGAGGTGGGCATGGTCATCGAAGGCGATGCCGTGGACGCCTCCGCGCTGCCAGAAGACCCCGTGGCGCTGCGCGAGACGTTGGAACACCATTCGGTGTTCGGCCGGGTCTCCCCCGAGCAGAAGCGCACCATGGTGGAGGCGCTGAAGTCTGCCGGACACGTCGTGGCGATGACCGGCGACGGAGTCAACGACGCCCTGGCCATGAAGAAGGCTGACCTGGGGATCGCCATGGGCGACGGCGCACCGGCCACCAAGGCGGTCTCTCGGATGGTGCTGCTCGACGGTCGCTTCGACCGGCTCCCCTCGGTGCTGGAACAGGGCCGCAAGGTCATCGCCAACACCGAGCGGGTGGCGCACCTGTTCCTGTCCAAGACCGCCTATGCGATCCTGCTCGGGCTGATCTACGGGCTGCTCTTCTGGGAGTTCCCGTTCCTTCCCCGTCAGTTCTCGACCGTGGACTTCCTCATGATCGGATTCCCGGCGTTCTTCCTCGCCCTGATGCCCAATCCACGGCTCTACCGACCGGGGTTCCTCCGCCGCTCGATGCTCTTCTCCATCCCGACGGCGATCGCGATCGTGCTCGCAGTGGTCACGGTCAGCGCCTTCGGCCGTTACCTCGAAGCGCCCTCCGCGGCGATCCAGACCGCCACGACGCTGTGCCTGACCGCGGTGGGCCTCTGGGTGCTCAATGTGGCGCTGCGCCCGCTGACGTGGCCGCGGGTGGCCCTGATCGGGACCATGTACCTGCTCCTCGCCGCGGTGCTCCTGCTCCCCATATCTGTGCAGTACCACCTCTTCGTGATGCCCTCGACCGAGCTGCTGGTGGCGGCGATCGTCTCCAGCATCCTGGGCTGCGGGCTCGTCGAGGTCGGGAGCCGGGCCGTCACGGCGCTGACCACACGGCGGCCCGCGCCCGGGAATACCGAGCTCGGCTCGGACGCTGGATAATGGACCACGTCATGAGCACCCTTCCTTCGTCGAAAGCGAGCCGAGCATGCTGAGGACCGTCATGGGCGGCAAGATCCACCGCGCCACCGTGACCCACGCGGACCTGCACTACGTGGGGTCCATCACCGTGGACGCCGATCTGCTCGACGCGGCAGGGATCGTCGAGGGCGAGAAGGTCCAGGTGGTCGACATCACCAACGGTGCACGCCTGGAGACCTACACCATCGCTGGTCCGCGCGGATCGCGTGTCATCGGGATCAACGGCGCCGCCGCCCACCTGGTGGATCCAGGGGACCTGATCATCCTGATCAGCTACGTGATGCTGGACGCGCTCGAGCTCGCCTCCCACGAGCCGCAGGTGGTCCATGTGGACGGTGAGAACCGGATCGTGGCGCTCGGCCACGACCCGGCCGAGCCGGTGCCGGGCGCGACGGACCAGCTGGACCCGCGCACCGCGACGCTCGGCTGAGCCGCCGATCCGAGGCTCCGGTCTGAGCTCGAACAGGCGACCCCTGCGGCGCGAACCAGGGATGGAGCCGGGTGCTGAATCAGGGTGGAATCAGGGTCCATCAGGGGTCATGACCGTGACATCGGCGTGCAAAGCAGACTAAGTTCTAAAGGGACTCGTAAGACACGAGAGACTCATCCACCGTCAGAACGGAGTTGACCATGCGACTGTTCACACTGGGCGCCGGCGTAGCCATCGGCTACATCATCGGCAGCAAGCGCGGCAAGGCAGAATTCGAGCGGAGCCTCAACGCCGTGAAGAAGAACGCCGCGGAGACCTGGAAGGACCCCAAGGTCCAGGAGACCGTGACCAAGGCCGGAGAGACTGCCAAGCAGTACGTCTCCACCGTGGCCGACTCGGTCAAGAAGCACGCCAACGACGCCGCCACTCCGGTGGCCGACGTGGCGATCGACGCCGCCGCGCGCGCCGAAGACACCGTGAAGAAGGCCGGCAGCAGCGCCGAGAAGCTGGTCGATCAGGCCGCCGAGAAGGTCGAGAAGCAGGCCAACGCGGCGGATGAGAAGGCCCGCGAGTCCTCCGGCGGCACCGGCTCGTCCGACTCGTCCTCGAGCAGCAACACCGACTCGTCCACCAAGCCCTCCGGGAGCAATGGACGCTGACTTCAGGCACTGACAAGCAGTGACGGCCGTGGGTGCTCGCCTCTGAGAATGGGGGCGGTCCCACGGCCAACCTATATTCTGAGACCTATGCCGACTGAGACATCCGCCGCCCGACTGATCGTCGAGACCCTCGGCACCCGAACACTGAACGAACACCCCGACGCCCCGCGCCATGACCAGCTTCTGCGCCGAGCCCTGCGGCGCAGGCGGGTGACGCTGAAGCCTGTGGGCGAGCACAGCCAGGTCTTCGTCTTCGGCGGCGTGGTCGTCGGCGGGATGGACTCGGTGGTGACCACACTGGTGAGCGCCCACGCGCGCCGGATCACTGCGGATCCGCAGCTCCTGCGTCGGCACCTGCAGCTCCAAGAGGTGCCGCTGCCAGCGGAGCAGAACGATGCCGATCAGGCTCACACAGATCAGGCTGACGCTGATCCGGGCTCGGGCGACCAGCGCGCAGGCGACCAGGGCGCCGCTGATCCTGGCACGACCGTCGTGCGCCCAGCGCCTTCCGCGATCCGCGCCTTCGTCGTCGGCGAGCGGGTCTGCGCCTCCCTGCTGCGACTGCCCGCCACGGTCCTCGGCGACGGCAGCTCAACATTGAGCCAGCTGATGCAGGCCGATGCCCAGGCGCGCAGTCGGCACGCGCTGCTCGCCGGCACCGCGGTGCCCGTCCCTGCCGACGGCTCGACCCCCGCTGCGCAGGACCAGCTGCGCAGCCGGGGCCTTGATCCCGACGACGTGCCCGCACGAGGTGTCCCCGTGCAGCTGCAGGACTCGCTGGAGATCTCGGCGGGCGGGCTGACCATCGATGTGACCACGGTGCTGCCCGATGCTCTGCACGAGCTTGCGGTGGAGGCGGTCATGGCGGTGCCGGGACTCTTCGCGGCCGCGGTCGATCTGCAGGTTCCGGACCTCGAGTCGGCCGAGGGCGCCGTCGTCCTGGCGGTGCTGCCGGACGCCGATATCAGCCGCGCCCACCTGCCCGCCTACGGAGAGCCGAGAGACGTCGCCGGCGCGATCGCCGACGAGATCCTGCTGCGCGCCTCACGCTGAGAAGCCCGGCGCGCGGGATGATCCGCGCGCAGGTGCGGCCCATCTTCGAACAGCGCCTCGCGCAGCGTCACCGGGGTCTCGGGGCGCTGGGGCAGCAGACCTCGTCGGCGCAGCTCCGGAGTCACGAAGGTCTCGAAGCGTTCAAAGTCCGCGGGCCGCACTGCGGCCGAGATGTTGAACCCATCCACCCCGGAGAGCTCCTTGAACCGGACCAGCTCATCGACGACCTGCACCGGGTCTCCCACGATCAGCGGCCCGCGCCCACCGATGGAGATGAACTCCGCGACACCTCGCACCGTCCAGTGCTTGGACGGGTCCTTGGTGAACATCGCCAGCGCCGACTGATTGGCCTCGGTCTGCACATCGGCGACGACGTCGTCCTCGCGCAGATCCGAGAGATCCACCCCGGTCCACCCGCCGAAGAGCGTCAGTGCCGAGGCGGTGTCCACATACTCGCGGTATTCGGCGAGCCGCGCCTGTGCCAGCTCCTCGGTCTCGGCCACGATGATCGTGGCCATGGCGAAGAACCGGACGGATTCGGGATCACGCCCGGCCTCCAACAGTGCACTGCGGGTCCCGGAGACCTGAACAGCCAGCCGCTGCGGGGACGAGCTGACCACGAAGATCGCCTCGCCATGGTCCACCGCGAACTTCTGTCCCCGCGCGGAGGACCCCGCCTGGAAGAGCAGCGGGGTGCGCTGCGGTCCTGGGTGGGTGAGCATCTCCCCGGGCACGGTGAACCACTCCCCCTGGTGGTCGATCGGGTGGACCTTCTCCGGATCCACGAAGACCCCGGTGGACTTGTCCGCGAGGACCGCGCCGTCTTCGAAGGAGTGCTCGAAGAGCTTGTACATCACTTCGAGGTACTCGTCTGCGCGGTCGTAGCGCTCGTCATGCGGGATCTGTGTGGCAAGTCCGAGATTGCGCGCCGCGGAGTCCTGATAGCTGGTGACGATGTTCCACGCGATCCTGCCCCGAGTGAGGTGATCCAGGGTGGCGAAGCGCCGAGCAAGGGCGTACGGAGCCTCATAGGTCACCGAGGCGGTCAGCCCGAATCCCAGGTGTGTGGTGGCCGCGGCGAGCGCCGGCACGATGACCTGCGGGTCCAGCAGCGGGAACTGCACTCCACCGCGGGCAGCTGCCTCGGCGGTGCCGCCGTAGACGTCATAGACCCCGGGGATGTCAGCCAGGAACAAGGATGAGAAGCCTGCCCGCTCCACGGTGCGGGCCAGCTCGGTCCAGTACTCGAGCATGTCGAACTCTGCGATCCGCGACTCTGGGTGGCGCCACAGGCCCGGCGACTGATGCACCGGGACCAGCATGTCGAAGGCGTTGAAATGGATGGTCATGGTTTCTCCTTGGCCTCGCCGATCGCGTTGAGCCCCTGGGGCAGGGTGCCGTTGATCTCATGGTCGCCCAGTGAGCGGGCGCGAAAGACGACCGGGTTGTGGGTGGCGATGGTCTGCGCATTGCGCCAATGCCGGTCCAGCGCCTTGGTGCGCAGCGTGGCGGAGGCGCCCACGGTCTGGAACAGCTCCGAGGTCACCGCCAGGACCAGCTCCGGCACACTGATCTGGGCCTTCTCCACGGCGATCTCCGCATCATGGATCTGAACCGGTGGTTCGCCATGAAACTCGGGGCCGCCGGTGCCGGCCTGCAGGCCCGCTGCCAGTGCCCGGTCCAGGGTGCGGGCCGCCTGCAGCACGGCGGCCTCGGCCACGAAGGCCTTCGAGGACATCTTCCCGACCACCTGCTGGATCAGCGGATCCTGGCTGAAGGCCTGTCCGGCGGTGGAGGTGTTGAAGGTGCGGGTGCGCCGGGCCAGGGTGGACGTGGCATCTGCCAGGGCCGCCTTCGCGATTCCTGCTTGGACGGCGAGCAGGTAGAGCTGGAAGAACGCCGCCTCATGGACGGACTCGTGATCGCCCGGGCTGCGTCCGAGCACCGCGAGGTCCTCCACCGCCACGGAGTCCAGCCGCGTGGTGCCGGTGCCGGTGAGCTTCTGCCCGAAGCCGTCCCAATCATCGAGCAGGGTCACCCCGGCGGCGTCTGTGGGCACCACAGCGAAGCGTCGCCCCTCCCCTTCCTGGGCCTGAGAAGCTGAGACGCGGGTGTAGGTCGAGAAGATCGTGCCGGTGGAGTAGCACTTCTCCCCCGTGAGCAGCGCCGCGCCATGCTCGTCGCGGTCCAATCGGGTGCTCAGGCTGCCCAGCGCGTTGCCGCCCTTCTCCGTGGAGGCATTGCCCACCGTGCCGCCCTTCAGCACCCGGGCGTACCAGAGCTCGCGCACCGGCGCAGGTTGGAAGCGCAGCGACTCGACGAACCCGAAATGCCCGCGGTAGAGGTGGGCGATGTTGGAATCTGCCTCGGCGAGCGCGATCACCTCGGCGATGAGCCCCTCGATGCTGAGCTCCTCGCCGCCGAACTCGGTCGGCACGCGCAGCGCGCCGAAGCCGACGTCGTCGAGCCAGCCGACCTGCTCGAAGGGCAGGATCCGCTCCAGCTCACGCTGTACGGCGCCTTCTCGGATGCGGGTCAGGAGCTCTTCAGGGATGGTGCGGCTCATGCGTCGTTCACCTGTTTCCATGCGGCGTCGATGTCTCGGTCGAAGGCGGGGTTGAGCAGACCGTCGAGGTACTCGCCGTACCACTCACGCACCTCCGCGGAGTGGTAGGCGGACTTGAGCGCCTCGAAGCGCTCGGGCTGTTCCTCGCGGAAGCCCGGGCGCGCGCAGACCGCGAGCGCGAAGGGCAGCGCCTCCTCGGCCGATTCCATGATCAGCACCTCGTCGGGGAGCACATCGATCTCGGCCAGCAGCCGGGCGAAGCCGAAGACGGCGTCGACATCCGCGTAGATCTGCCCCACCGACTGCTGGTCCACCTCGATGAACTGCAGGTCCTTGGGGTTGGCGGTGATGTCCCGGACGCTCAGCGCGGCGACAGGCTTGGACTCATCGATCTCGATCAGACCTCCGCGGGCGAGCAGCCGGATCCCGCGCCCGTTGTTCGCGGTGTCCACCGGCAGCGCGATCTGGGCGCCGTCCGGGAGCTCCTCCAGCGAGTCGTGCTGCGCGGAGTAGATCCCCGAGGGCTGCTCGAACATGAAGAAGATCGGCTCGATGTCGAGGTCGTTGTCCGCGTTGAACTGGCGCAGATAGCTGATGTTCTGGAAGAAGTTGACGTCGTATTCGCCGTTGCTCACCGCGTGGTTGGGTTGGATGATGTCGGTGACGTAGGTGGCGTTGAACTCCCAGCCATCGGCCTCCAGGATGCGCTGGGCGATGCGGGTCGGCTCCTGGAAGGGGGCGTTCTCGGTGACCACCAGGCGCAGGCTGCGGTCGGCGCCGGCCCCGCCGGCGAGGCCGCATCCCGAGGTGAGGCTCCCGACGCCGAGCAGAGCGGCCATGCCCAGTGAACCGCTCAATACTCGACGCCGGGAGAGCGTGGGGGCGCTGGATGTGCTCATGCGCTGAAGTCCGCCCAGATCTCTTCGGCGTTGTCGATAGTGATGAAGTCCTCGAAGTCGATGACCCCGCCCTGGTACTCCTCGAACCACTGTTCGACCTCTTCGGACTGGAAGGCGTCCTGAAGCGCCTGGGCCTGTTCATCGGTGACCCCGTCCGGTCCGACGGCGACCACGCAGGTGAACGGGGTGCGCACCTCTTCGCGTCCGTCCTCGATGCTGAGCGTGGTCTCCTCGAGGTCCAGGTCGGCCTCGGCGATCAGCCGGACGAAGGCGAAGCCGGCGTCGACGTCGGGCAGCACCTGCGCAGCTGACTGCTGGTCGGTCTCCACGAACTTGAAGTCCCGGGGGTTCTCCGTGATGTCGTTCTGGGTCAGTTCGATGATCGAGACGGACTCGTCGATCTCGATCAGGCCCTCATCGGCGAGCAGCTGCAGCGCCCGGCCGTTGTTCGAGGGATCCACCGGCAGGTTGATCTCGGCCCCGTCGGGCAGCTCCTCGAGGGAGTCGTATTCCAGTGAGAACAGCCCGGCGGGGGCGTAGTACACCGAGAACAGCGGCTCGACCTGCGTGTCGTTGGACTGGTTGAAGTTGTTCAGATAGGCCAGGTGCTGGAAGTAGTTGCCCTCGAACTCGCCCTGGTTGACCACCTGGTTGGGCTGGACGATATCGGTCATATAGGTGATGTCCAGCTCGTAGCCCTGCTCCGCGAGCAGCTCGGCGGCGATCTCGGCGGGCTCTTGGAAGGGCGCGGATTCGGTGACCACGATGCTGATGGTGGAATCATCCTCCACCAGCCCGCAGCCGGTCAGGCTCAGGGCTGCGGCGGAGAGGACTGCGCCGGTGAGGATCGCGGGGCGTAGAGCGTTCATGGGTTTGGGCTGCTTTCTCTGGCTGGGCGACATGCGCCCAGAGGGTGTGCGGGAATGACCAGGGCGCGGCGTCGGACGCCAGCCCTGGCAGCGGAGCGAGGTGATGCGGGGTGGTGTTGCCGTTCCGCGGATGCGCGGGTCAGGCGAAGATCCTGCTCAGACGGTGATCTCGGTCAGGCGAGGATCTCGGTCATGCGGTGATCGCGGTCAGGCGGTGACGCGCCGGTCCGAGGCCCGGGCGAGCCGGGTGCCGGCGAACTGCACCAGAGTCACCAGCAGCACCATCAGTACGATGGCGGCGATCATGGTGGGGGTCTCATAGCGGTAGTAGCCGTAGCGGATCGCCAGGTCACCGATGCCCCCGCCGCCGACCAGCCCTGACATCGCCGAATAGGAGATGAAGCTGACCGTGGTGATGGTGATGGAGCCGATCAGTCCGGGCTTGGCGTCGACGAGCAGCACGTTGCGGATGATCTGCCCGCGCGTGGCGCCCATCGCCCGGGACGCCTCCACCGCACCGGAGCCCAGCTGGGTGATGTTCTGCTCCACCAGGCGGGCGAAGTAGGGGATGGCGTTGATCGTCAGCGGGACAATCACCGCGGCGGTGCCCACCGAGGTGCCGACCACGAACCGGGTGAACGGGATGATGGCGATGAGCAGGATCAGGAACGGGAAGGACCGGATCATGTTCACCACCCCGGAGACGATCGCATGAGACCGTGGCCGCGGCGCCAGTCCGTCGGGGGCGTGGACGAAGAGCCAGATCCCCAGCGGGGTGCCCAGCAGGACCGCCACCGGGATGGCGACCCCGATCATCGCGAAGGTCTCCAGCATGGCCTGGTTGATCTCGGGAAGCCGCTCGATGACGAGGTCCATCAGCGCACACCCCCTGCCGAGCCGGCCAGGGCGGCGTGCTCTGACCGGCGCGTCTGACCCTGATCCTGAGACTCCGCGTGCTGCGGGGAGCGTCGCGTGGACTGACCCGACTTCTGCTCGCCGGACTCCGACCCATGCGCGGCCGGGCCGCTGCGGTCCAGCCGTATCCCATCGCTGAGCAGGTACTTTCCGATCGAGGTCCGCGGATTGAACCCTTCTCGGCGGAGCTCGCTCGCCGGGAACTCCTCGACGACCCGCCCATCCTCCATCACCGCGACGTTGTCGGCGAGAGCCTTGATGACTTCCATCTCGTGGGTCACGATCACCACGGTGATGCCGAATTCACGGTTCACATCCGCGAGGTACTGCAGCACGGTGGCAGTGGTGAAGGGGTCCAGCGCAGAGGTCGGCTCATCGCAGAGCAGCACCTCAGGCTTGGTCGCCAGTGCCCGAGCGATCGCCACGCGCTGCTTCTGACCACCCGAGAGCTGAGCCGGATACACGGAGGCCTTGTCGGTGATGTCCACGATCTCCAGCGCCTCGGCCGCCCGCCGCAGACGTTCACGGCGGTCCATGACCCCGGCGAACTTCAGCGACAGCTCGACGTTCTGGGCGACGCTGAGGTTGTTGACCAGGTTGAATCCCTGGAAGATCATGCCGATCTGGTGCCGGGCCCGGCGCAGCGCCGCATCGTCCAAGCCGGTCAGCTCGGTGCCGGCGACGCTGACCTGGCCCGAGGTGGGGCGCTCGAGCAGATTGATGTTGCGCAGCAGCGTGGACTTGCCGGCGCCGGAGAACCCGATGATGCCTTGGATGCTGCCGCGCGGCACCTCGAGGCTGACGTCATCGACCGCGGTCAGCGGCTCGTGGCCGCGGGCGGCAAAGGTCGTCGAGACATGGGACAGGGAAATCAAGGGGCATACTCCATCGGTCCTGGCGTTAGCACCCGGCGGAGGCCGTGAAGCCCTCCGGGTTGCTGCGACGTCTTCGAGCCAGATCTCTCGGTCGCTCTGGATGGTTGAGTGCCTTCACTGTAATGGTGAGCGTGGGCAGAAAGTCAAGTCGCGATATGTGTTGCGTTTTGTCTCATTTGCTGAACGCGACATTGATCGGATTCCCCGCCTGGGCGTAGTCTGATCCGCGTACCATCCCGAGCGGCCGAGAGATCTGGCTCGTCGACGCCGCAGCAACCCAGGGAGGGGCACCTTTGCAAGGGTGTCTTTTCGCCGGGTGCTACCGCCAGGATCGATGGGAGTATCCTCTGATGATTTCGCCTGCCTCCACCCTGACCGACTACACCGCAACAACCGCTGCCGGCCCTGCCGAGCCCTCAGACGCCACCTCCGTGGCTGCCGCCAAGCCCGACAGCCGGCAGCAGTACACGTCACTCGATGTCCAGCTCTCCGGCGTCGGCCGCGCCTTCGGATCGCGCACCGTGCTGCGCGACGTCAGCCTGCAGATCGCTCCCGGTGAGGTGCTCGCGATCCTGGGTTCCTCCGGCTGCGGCAAGTCCACGCTGCTGCGCGCCGTCGGTGGTCTCGACACCGGCAGCACCGGCGAGATCCTGATCAACGGTTCCCCGGTGCAGCGCTACGACGAGCGCACCGCGGTCGGATTCCAGGAGCCGCGACTGCTGCCCTGGCGCTCGATCCACAAGAACGTCAGCCTGGGGCTGCCGCGCAGCCTGTCCAAGGCCGAGGGGCGTGAACGCGTGGACGAGCTCCTGGAGCTGGTCGGTCTGCACGACCGCGCGTCGCTGCGACCCCGGGAGATCTCCGGAGGCATGGCGCAGCGCGCGTCGCTCGCCCGGGCACTGGCTCGCCGCCCCGGCGTGCTGCTGCTCGACGAGCCCTTCGGCGCCCTGGACGCGCTCACCCGGCTGAAGATGCAGGACCTGCTGCTGGATCTGCATGCGCAGACCGGCACCACGGTGCTGCTCGTCACCCACGACGTGGATGAGGCGCTGCAGCTGGCAGACCGCGTGCTGCTCCTCGGGCAGGACCCGGCGGACCCCGATCCCGCCGAAGGTGCCACGATCGCCCGACTGCTGAGCGTGCCCGGGCGACGTCCGCGAGATCGCGCCTCCGCGGAGCTTGCCGCTCTGCGCGGGGAGCTCTTCTCCGGCCTCGGCGTCGACTCGCACAGCCACTGACTCGTCCCGGCAGCTGATCGGGCCGACTCCGCTCGTCCTGACCTGACCAGCGGGGCTCCGCCGACGCGGTCCCCGCACTGCCGGATCACCACCTCCGGGGCCCATTCCCTGCCTGACCCCACATGCCGCACATGCCAGGAGCCTTCTGCCGCTTCTGCCTGACACGCACGACCATGAACCTCGAACACGATGTCCATCCTTGAAGAATCGAAAGGCCCTCCCCATGCCCAGCACCTCCGCTTCCCGCTCCCCGCGCTCCCGCCGCACCTCCGTCAAAGCTGTCTCCGCAGCCGCCGCCGTCGCGCTGCTCGCCACCGCCTGCGGCGGTGATGGCGGCGAGGACGAGCAGCTGGAGACGCTGAACATCGACTTCGCCACGTACAACCCGCTGAGCCTGATCATCCTGGAGAACGGCTGGCTGGAGGAAGAGCTCGAAGAGCTCGACGTCGACGTGCAGTGGGTGCAGTCCCAGGGCTCGAACCGCGCGAACGAGAACCTGCGCGCGGGCAACATCCACGTGGGCTCCACCGCCGGCTCGGCCGCGCTGCTGAACCGCGCCGTCGGCGCCGACACCCACACGATCATGATCGAGAACCAGCCCGAGTGGTCCGCTCTGGTCACCCAGGAAGGCTCCGACATCGAATCCGTGGAGGATCTCGAGGGAGCTTCGATCGCCGCCACCCTGGCCACCGACCCCTACTTCTTCATGGCGCGCGCGCTGCAGGAGGCCGGGCTGAGCGTGGACGACGTCGAGGTCCAGGCGCTGCAGCACGCCGACGGCCGCCAGGCGCTGGAGAACGGCGACGTCGACGCCTGGGCCGGACTGGATCCGATCATGGCCGGCGCCGAGGCCGAGGGCGCGGAGCTGCTCTACCGCAACGTGGACTTCAACACCTACTCGGTCATCAACGCCACCGGGGACTTCGTGGAGAACCACCCCGATGTGGCCCAGATCGTGGTCAACGTCTACGAGCAGGCCCGCGAATGGGCCAACGAGAACCCCGAGGGAACGGCGGAGATCCTCGCCGAGTACGCCGGGATCGAGCTGGAGATCGCCGAGGCGGTCATCACCGAGCGCACCAACTTCGAGGTGGACCCGGTGCCCGGCAATGACGTCTACGCCGCCATGGAGGCCGCCGGACCGTTCTTCGTGGAGAACGGCGACGTCGACAGCCAGGACGCGGTGGATGAGGCGCTCGAGTCCCTCTTCTACACCGAGTTCGCCGAGAACCGCGAGGCCACCGACGCCGAGGGCACCGAGAACGCCGCAGACGAGGCTGACATCGAGGAGGTCGAAGAGTGACAGACACCGCACTCAGCTCCACGGCGGCACAGCCCGCCGATGGGGCCGCGCACTCCCCTGAGCGGCGCACCCGGCGCGGGCTGCCCGGCGGCGGGCTGTTGATCGGCGCCGTCGTCCCTGTGCTGCTGCTGACACTGTGGTGGCTGGTCACCGAGGTCACCGGCACCTTCACCGCGGTCCAGCTGCCTCCCCCGCAGGCGGTCCTCACCGCTGGGATCGGGCTCTTCGAGTCCGGCGACCTCTTCGAACACATGGGAATCTCGCTGCAGCGCGTGCTGATCGGCTTCGCCATCGGCGCCGGGCTCGGCCTGGCGCTGGGTTCGCTGCTCGGGCTGTCCGGACTCGCGGACAAGCTGCTGAACCCCACGGTGGGAGCCTTCCGCGCCGTGCCGTCGCTGGCCTGGGTGCCGCTGCTGCTGCTCTGGGTGGGGATCGGCGAGGACTCCAAGGTCATCCTGATCGCCATCGGCGCGTTCTTCCCGGTGTTCACCGCGATCCACTCCGCGCTGCGGCATGTGGACGCGCAGCTGGTCGAAGCCGGCCGCGCCTTCGGGTTCCACGGCCTCCGGCTGCTGGGCACCGTCCAGCTGCCCGCCGTGGTGCCCAGCGTCTTCTCCGGACTCCGGCTCGGCCTGGCGCAGGCCTGGCTCTTCCTGGTCGCCGCAGAGCTGCTCGCGGCCGCCGAGGGACTGGGCTTCCTGCTCACCGAGTCGCAGAACAACGGTCGCACCGATCGGCTGCTGCTGGCGATCGTGCTGCTGGCGCTGCTGGGCAAGCTCACCGACACCCTGCTCGGGGTGCTCGAGCGCAAGGCGCTCAAGACCTGGGCCTAGCTGTACTCAGCCACGAGGCTGTTGACAGCGAGTGATGGGCGGATGGCCTCCAAGGGCGCTGTGTCGGCGCCGGTGGTTGTAGAAGTCTAACCACGGTCTAAGAGCTGCCGTCCGATCAGCCGTTGAGGTGTAGCGGCACCGATAGGCCCACCCCTCCTGCAAGGTTCTGTTGAACCGTTCGGCCTTCCCGTTCTGCCACGGATGTCGAGGTTTGGTCCGCAGGTGCTTGGCTCCGAGCCGGCCCAGCACCGATTGGAATGCTCGGGACCGGGTGTAGGCCAGCGCGTTATCAGTCATCACACGCTTCACCGGGGCCCCATGGGCGGCCATGAAGACCGCCGCTCGGGCCAGGAACTCCGCGCAGGTCTGCCCGGTCTCATCACGCAGCGCCTCGGCGTAGGCGAGCCGGGAGTGATCATCAACGGCCACGTGGACGTAGTCGAAGCCCACTTGCTGACGCCCGGTGTTGTGGACTTCGCGGGTCTGGCCTGATTGTGCCCTCCAGCCTCCACCGGCCGGGATCCGGCCGATCTTCTTCACATCCACATGGATCAGATCCCCGGGGGCTGAGTGTTCGTAGCGGTGCTCGGTGGCGCGGCCAGCACGGATCCGGTCTCCGGTGATCGGGTCCAGTTCCCAGAGCCGGGGCCACCCGGCGCGGGCGATGATCCGTGAGATCGTGCGGGCCGGAACTCCGGTGCGCACGCTGAGGTCTGCGGGTCCTTCACGGTGGTGTTCGCGGGCTTCGAGCACCTGGGCGACCTTCGCAGGGGTGGTGGCGCCGGGGCTTCTGCGTGGTCGGGAGGACCGATCGATGAGCCCGGCGGGGCCTTC
>NZ_JAJOYY010000010.1:0-34750 GCF_022565895.1 Nesterenkonia sp. YGD6
GGTGAGGTCTGAGGGTCAGGAGCAGAAGAGCGCCGTCACGGATTCGGCCAGGTCCTCGGCAGAGGAGGTCCGCGGCAGCTGAGACCGAGATCCCCGAGGGTCTCCGTATGGTCGAGCGGAAGACCGAATGTTCGGACGCTCACATGCGAAGGCGGGGCTCCACCGATGGTGGGCCCCGCCTTCGCATGTGGTGAGAGGGAGTATGCGGACCCGCCGGAGGCGGCTCAGATGGTGACGTCGCCCTTGGGGCTGCGGAAGGTCACCGACATGATGCCCGGAGTTCCGGAGGGCGCGATCCACTCCACGTCCACGTCCTCGAAGGGGTCTACGTTCGGGCAGGCCAGCCACTGGGTGACCCGGTCTGGGGAGCCTGCGATGCTCAGCTTCGTCAGCGCCGCCTCAGGCGGATAGGCCTGGGAGGGGTGCAGTCCGTAGGTGCCTTCGTTCCAGCGCAGCAGGTAGGGCACCTGGGGATCTGCGATGAGTCCCTTGATCCCGATCTGCTGCCACGTCAGCTCCTGACCGTCGGGGAACTTGCGGTTGCCCGGGACGGCTTTGCGTCCCAGCCGCTCCTCGAAGGGGGAGAGGTCATCGACGCTCACGCACCAGCCCATCCAGCCGCCGCCCACCAGGGAACGGTTGCGCACGGCCTGGCCGAAGGGGGCCTTGTCGGCGCTGGGGTGGTCCAGCACCTCGACGATCTCGAGGTACTGCCGGTTCTCCAGCGGAATGATCGCATTGCGAGTGCCGAAACGTGGGTGAATGCCGCCGCGGACGCGTTCCACGCCCAGCGCATCGGTGATTCGTTCCACCGTGGCTTTCATTCCATCGGGACCGACTGCATACGAGACGTGATCGAGGCGCATCATGTTGCCATCATGACACCACTGGGCGCAGAGATATAAATCGGGTTGAATATTCATACTTATCCGGCGTTTTTCTACTGATTGTAGAAACATCACGACGACGGCGCCCCCAGCCCCCGCATGGCGCGTATCCTTGATAAGTGCTCAAGACCGCTCTGCAGCCCAAATGGATCGGGACCCTCGCCCTGGCGCTGGTCCTGGCCACAGTCTTCGTGGTGCTGAGCGCCTGGCAGTTCAGCGAATCGAGCTCTGAACCGCCCCCGACCGAAGAGGTCACCGAGACCCCGGTCCCGCTCACCGAGGCCCACCAGCCGCAGCAGCCGATGACGGTGGCCGAAGCCGACCGGATCGTGGACGTCAGCGGTGAGTTCCTCGAAGACACCCAGGTGATCATCGATGAACGCCTGCAGAACGGAACATCCGGTTATTGGGTGGTCGCGGCCTTCCGACCCGACGATGCGCCGGATGACAACATCATCCCGGTGGTGCGCGGCTGGGTCACGGATCCGGCTGAAGCCGATGAGCTTCCCTCCGGTGAGCCGCTCGAGATCCAAGGGCGGCTTCTTCCTCCCGAGGCTCCCGGACCGGGTCAGCGCGGGATGTCCGCCGATGGGACGCAGATCTTTCCCACCCTCTCCCCGGCAGAGCTCATCAACGTGTGGGACGAGCCGGGCTACTCCGGCTTCGTCGTAGCCTTCGAGAGCTCAGACGCCAGCGGCGCGGAGGTGGGTGCGGCGTCGTCGTCCTCCGGCATGGAACCGGTGCAGGTCGACCCGCAGCCCGAGACGTCGGACATCAACTGGCTGAACCTCTTCTACGGGGTGGAATGGACGGTCTTCGCCGGGTTCGCCTTCTATCTCTGGTGGCGGCTGGTCAAGGACGCCCACGAGAAGCAGCTGGAGGAAGAACGGCTGGACCGCGAATGGCAGGAGCAGTGGCGCGCCGAGCAGCTCGCCCTGCGGCAGCAGACCCAAGCGAAAGACTAGAGACTCATGAGTGATTCCCGTACGGGCGATTCCCCCGTGACCGATCCCCAGATCGCCGATGACATCCCGCCGGCGCCGCCGCGGCCCAAGCAGCGCCGTTTCGGCGGTACCGCCGCGCAGATCCAGGGTTCGCTGACCTTCTACAAGGTCTTCGCCTTCATCACCGGCATCATGCTGCTGATCCTGGTCGCCAAGATGATCATGGACTACGGATTCGGCTACGAGCTCTACGCCGGCGGCACCACCGCCGAAGGGGCGGAGAACACGTTGGGCTTCCACCCGAAGGACTCGGTGATGGACGGCACCGGAATCTCCTACTGGATCGCAGTGATCCACGGTTGGATCTACGTCATCTACATCATCGCCGGATTCCGGCTCTGGTACCTGATGAACTGGAAGGTCGGCCGGCTGGTCACCATCGTGCTGGGCGGCGTCGTGCCGTTCCTGAGCTTCGTGGTGGAGCGCAAGATCGCCCGCGAGGTCAGGGTGGACATGGAGTCCAACCCGGAGGCCGTGCGCCGCTACTGAGCGCGGTCTCGGGCCGCTGGCACGAGGTGGCTCTCGGCACCGGATCTAGCGGTGAGCTGGTATCGGCCGGGCGCGCGTCCGGCGGGCCCAGAAGAGCACCGGGATAAGCAGCAGTGCGAGCAGGCCGCCGCCGAGCGAGAGATGCTCGAAGCTCGTCGCGGACATCACGATCCCCGACATCGCCCCGCCGCCGGCTCCGGCGAGGGCGATCAGCACATCTACGCCGCCCTGGGTGCGCGGGCGATTCTCCGGGATGGTCGCATCCACGACCAGCGCCGTGCCCGCGATCAGACCCACGTTCCAGCCCACCCCCAGCAGGATCAGCGCCAGAACCAGCAGCTCCAGCGAATCCCCGGGGGCGACCGCCCCCACCAGGCCTGCACTGAGCAGGATCACCGCCGCCACGACGCTCATCGGGATCCGACCGAAACGGTCCACCAGGATCCCGGTGACCAGCGAGGGCAGCCACATGGCGCCCACATGCAGCCCGATCACCAGCCCCACCGAGCTCAGACCGTGGCCATGGGCGAGCATATGGATCGGGGTCATGGTCATGATCGCGACCATCGCGACCTGGGTGAGCACCATCACCGTGGCGCCGATATACGCTCCGGTCTCAGGCTTTGGAGCAGGGGAGGGCCCTGTGGCGGCGGCAGGTTCTGCGGCGGCCTGCTCCGCGGACTGCTCTGCGGACTGCTCTGCGGCGGCGTCGGCCGCTTCGATCTCCGCAAGTTCACGCGCCAGCAAGAACGGATCCGGCCGCAGAAAGATGAACAGGATCGCTCCGGCGGCGAGGTATGCCGCTGCGGCGAGGAGGAAGGGGCCCGCCAGTGGTGGGATTCCTAGGCTCCTCGCCAGATCCCCGAGTGGTTCCACCAGGTTCGGTCCGGCCACCGCACCGAGGGTTGTGGAGACCATCGCGATGCTGATCGCGGTGCCGCGGCGTGATTCAGGTGCGAGGTCTGTCCCGGCGTAGCGGGCCTGCAGGTTCGTCGCGGTCCCGGCGCCGTAGATGAACAGCGCGAAGAAGAGCAGCGGGACATGATCCTCCACCGCGGCAGCCACCACCCCGATCGCTCCGAACCCGCCGGCGGTGAAGCCGATGCCCAATCCGACCCTGCGGCCCCAGCGCTGACTGACCCGCCCCACGGAGAACGCCGCCAGCGCGGAGCCCAGCGTGAACAGGGCGATGGGCAGCCCGGCCAGACTCGCAGAGTCGAGCATCTCCTGGGCCAGCAGGGCGCCCACGGTGACCCCGGCGGCCAGGCCGGCGCCGCCGAGGATCTGGCTGAAGACGACGACGGTGAGCGTGCGCCGCTGGACGTCGATTCGTCGCACCTCGCCCCGCTGCTGGTCGCCCCCTGAATACATGGTCGATAACCTACACCGGGCGCAGGGCAGGCAAGCCCTCGTAGTCGTCCTGGTCCCGACCAGCCCCCGGACGTTGATCACCGACGCCCGGCAGGGCGGGGTCCGCTTGGTCCACACCGAGACACCAGGTCGAGACGGCGGCAATCAGAGCATGCGTCCGCACATCGCTGACCCTCGATTTCCGTCTGGGCCTGAAAAGTCCTGGACATTTGCTCGCTCAGGGGAGAGACTGATATTCTTCGCGACCTTTACTCGGCATCGCAAGGAGGCGGTCATGGGTAGTGTGGGTTTGCTCTATGTTGGTGCGGTTCTGATCATCAATGGCTTGATGTTGTTGGATGTGGTTCCCGGTAAAGCCGCCGCCGCAATGAACTTGTTCGTCGGAGCCATGCAGGTGGTTTTCCCGACCATTATTCTTGCACAGTCTGAAGGTGATCCCGAGATCATACTCGGTGCGTCAGGACTCTTTCTCTTCGGCTTCACTTACCTGTATGTCGCATGGAATGTCCTGACCGATGCTCCAGGTGAGGGTCTGGGTTGGTTTTCTCTCTTTGTCGCGGCCTGCGCCGTTGTCTACGGAACGCTGAATTTCACGCTGGTAGACGACCCATTGTTCGGTGTCATCTGGTTCTCCTGGGCAGTGCTCTGGTTCATGTTCTTCGTGCTGCTGGGACTCGGCAAGGTCAGCATCCAGCGCCGTACTGGCTGGTTCACGCTGTTCCTCGGGATCTTCACCGGAGCCGTCACCTCGTTCCTGCTGCTCACCCAGAACTACCCGACCGGAGATGGAGCAGCGCTGATCGGGGCGGCGCTTGCAGTGGTGCTGTTTCTCCTGGCCTGGCTTCTCGGAGCTCCAAACAGGGTGAGCGTCTCTCGCGACAAAGACCCGTTGAATGCGTCGGCCTGAGAGTCGAAAGGTTCCGCTTGGGTGTCCGATATCAACAGGATGGTGAGGTCATATGCCGCTCTACAGCTTCCGGTGCGATCAAGGTTGCAGTTTCGATGCCTCCTACACAATGGATGAAGTGCCGCGAAAGCGGGCGTGCCAGCAATGCGATGCATCAGCGGTGCGGATTATCACCTCAGTGAACCTGTCTCGAGCAGGTACTGCGGCGTTCCGAGCCGTGGAGAGTTCCCTGCGAAGCGCTCACGAGCCCGACGTTGTCTCCAAGTTGCCGCACCAGGCAGGGCGGTCGACTCCGATCACCACTAATCCTCTTCACGCGACTCTCCCGCGGACCTGAACGGAGGTTTTCCTGCCAGATATTTGACATGACTACAGGCGATGTTGAATTCATAAGGAGAAACCAAAATGCCGAAGACAATATTCAAGTTAGATTCCTCGAAAAAGTTCGGTGACCAGGAAAAGCTGGGACACAATCGCTGGCATCCTGAGATTCCATCCGTAGCGACCGTGAAGCCGGGAGAAAGTTTCCGCGTCGACTGCCGAGAATGGTTCGACGGGGCCATCGAGAACAATGATTCCGCAGAGGACATCCTCAACGCGCCGTTGCTCACGGTCCACGCGTTGAGCGGCCCGTTCCACGTGGAGGGGGTCAAACCCGGAGACCTGCTCATCGTGGACATTCTGGACGTCGGCCCTATTCCACAGGAAGACGACGGCCCGCTCGCAGGACAGGGCTGGGGATATACAGGCATCTTCTCGCGGAACAATGGTGGTGGTTTCCTCACCGAGCAGTTCCCCGACGCCTACAAGGCGGTGTGGGATTTCTCCGGGCAGACTGCCACCTCACGCCATGTACCTGGTGTCTCTTTCACCGGCATCGTCCATCCGGGCCTTATGGGTACCGCGCCCTCGGCGGAGCTGCTGGCGAAATGGAATGCCCGTGAGGGTGCCCTGATCGCGACGGATCCAGACCGTGTGCCTCCGCTCGCGCTCCCTCCTGAGTCGGAGCATGCCGTGCTCGGGGGGCTTGATCAGGCGGAATGGAACAGAGTCGGATCCGAGGCGGCCCGCACTGCTCCGCCGCGCGAGAACGGGGGAAACCAGGACATCAAGAACTTCACCAAGGGGAGTCGTGTCTTCTATCCCGTGTTCGTCGACGGCGCCAACCTCTCTCTCGGCGACCTGCACTTCTCACAGGGAGACGGCGAGATCACGTTCTGCGGTGCCATTGAGATGGGCGGGTTCATCGATCTCCGGGTCGATGTCATCAAGGGTGGCATGGAGACCTACGGCGTCTCGGAGAACGCGATCTTCATGCCGGGCAACGTCGATCCGCAGTACAGCGAGTGGCTCGCGTTCTCAGGTACCTCGGTGACTCTCGATGGCGAGCAGCGATACCTTGACTCCCATCTGTCATATCAGCGGGCATGCCTGCATGCGATCGACTACCTCACTAAGTTCGGCTACAGCCCCGAACAGGCGTATCTGCTGCTCGGCGCAGCGCCGATCGAAGGGCGGTTGTCCGGCGTCGTCGACATTCCAAACTCGTGTTCCACGGTCTACCTGCCGACCGCGATCTTCGACTTCGACGTTCGCCCCTCCGCGTCGGGTCCCGTGCAGATCGATCCAGGGATCGGTGCGCCCCGCGCAGCAAATCAGAAATAGCCCGCGCGCAGCGTGAAGTGGTGAGCGCCCTCATCCAGGACAAGGAGCTCTTCGATGAGCAAGTGGGGGCGCTCACCCATTGCAGGCGCGCGGCAGACCTATCTGCTCATTGTCAGCGCAGACCTGGTGCGGCGCGCCAGAATCCTTGGCGGGGCTCCCATCGCTGGGGCACGAACGGGCGTCATGAGCGCCGGACGACTCGATATCCCGCCCGGCTGCGTCCCAGGGAGGTGGGTGGAGGGCCCGGGGACAGGCGACAACACCCGGACCGCTAGGATGGAGCGGTGACTTCTCAGCCCGATTCCGCAGACTCTGCTGTCCCCGCCGTGGAGCGTTCCAACTCCGCGGCCCAGACCGTGCTGGTGGTGGACTACGGCGCGCAGTACGCCCAGCTCATCGCCCGCCGCGTCCGCGAGGCCCGGGTCTACTCCGAGGTCGTCCCGCACACCCTCGCCGCTGCCGAGATCATCTCGCGCAACCCCTCCGCTGTGATCCTCTCGGGCGGACCCTCCTCGGTCTACGCCGAGGGTGCCCCAGAGGTGGAGACCGAGCTGTTCGAGGCCGGCATCCCGGTGATGGGCATCTGCTACGGCTTCCAGGCCATGGCGCACAGCCTCGGCGGCGAGGTGGCCCGCACCGGCGACCGCGAATACGGCAAGACCGCGGTGCGCAGCGTCAACGCCCCGCACTCGCTGCTCACCGGCACCGACGCGGTCCAGTCCACCTGGATGTCGCACAGCGACTCCGTGCAGAAGGCCCCCGAGGGCTTCGAAGTCCTCGCCTCCTCAGAAGGCGCCCCCGTCGCAGCCTTCGCCGATGAGCAGCGCAGGCTCTACGGCGTGCAGTGGCACCCCGAGGTGCGCCACTCGCCCCAGGGCCAGCAGGTCATCGAGAACTTCCTCTACATCGGGGCCGGCCTGACCCCGGAGTGGACCACCGGCAACATCGTCGAAGAACAGGTCACCGCGATCCGCGCCCAGGTCGGAGACTCCCGCGTGATCTGCGGACTCTCCGGCGGTGTGGACTCCGCTGTGGCCGCCGCCCTCGTGCAGAAGGCCATCGGAGACCAGCTGACCTGCGTGTTCGTCGACCACGGGCTGCTGCGCGAAGGTGAGGCCGAACAGGTGGAGCGCGATTTCGTCGCGGCCACCGGCGCCAGGCTCTATGTGGCCGACGAGCGCGAACGCTTCCTCGCCGCGCTCGAGGGCATCACCGACCCAGAGGCCAAGCGCAAGATCATCGGCCGCGAGTTCATCCGGGCCTTCGAGGGCGCCGAGAAGGCCGTGCTCGCCGAGGCGGCCGCTGACGGTGCCAAGGTCGAGTTCCTGGTCCAGGGCACCCTCTACCCCGATGTGGTGGAATCCGGCGGCGGTGAGGGCGCGGCGAACATCAAGTCCCATCACAACGTCGGCGGCCTGCCCGAGGACATGGTCTTCAAGCTCGTCGAGCCGCTGCGCGCGCTGTTCAAGGACGAGGTCCGCGCCGTCGGGGCCGAGCTCGGCCTGCCCGCCGAGATCGTCCAGCGCCAGCCCTTCCCGGGCCCCGGCCTGGGCATCCGGATCATCGGCTCGGTCTCCGAGGACCGGCTGCGGATCCTGCGCAAGGCCGACGCCATCGCCCGCGAGGAGCTCACCGCCTCGGGGCTGGACCAGGAGGTCTGGCAGATGCCGGTCGTGCTGCTCGCCGACGTCCGCTCGGTCGGCGTCCAGGGCGACGGCCGCACCTACGGTCACCCGATCGTGCTGCGCCCGGTCTCCTCCGAGGACGCGATGACCGCCGACTGGTCCCGCCTGCCCTATGAGCTGCTCGCCAAGATCTCCAACCGGATCACCAACGAGGTCGAAGAGGTCAACCGGGTCACCCTGGACGTCACCTCCAAACCGCCAGGCACCATCGAATGGGAGTGAGTCGGAAGACTCATGCTCGACTCCTCCGCCGCTGAGGCGATCACCACCGTCATCGCCGGGCTGCTGCTGGTCATCGGCGCGCTCGGCGTCGTGCTCCCGATCCTGCCCGGCTCGCTGCTGATCATCATCACCCTGATCGTCTGGGCGCTGCTGCTCGGCGGACCGGTCGTCTGGACCACGGCGATCATCGGCGTCGTTCTGGCCGTGATCGGCTGGGGAAGCTCCACGGTGCTCACCGGTCGATCGCTGCACCGGCAACAGATCCCGCGCGGACCGATCATGATCGCCGTCGTCACGGCGCTCGTCGGGCTGATCGTATTCCCGCCGCTGGGGCTCTTCATCGGTTTCGCCGCGGGGCTCTTCGGCGCGGAGTTCGTCCGTCGAGAGCGCGATTGGCTCGCCGCCGGGACAGCGAGCCTGCACGCGCTGCGCGCCGTCGGACTTGGGATCCTGCTCGAATTCCTGCTCGCCGGACTGGCGATCTCGGCGTTCCTGATCGGCTCGCTGATCAACTTCGTCTCCTGATCCGGGACGGGCCAGCGGCTTCAAGGTCAGGCTGAGACCGATTGCAGGTTGTGCCGTCGGGATCATTAGACTTCAATGCATGTAATTATCGGCGATCCTCGTCATTCCTGACGGAGACGGGGGTGCCGGAGTGGGCGTGAGCCCACCCCGGTGGGGATTGTGGAAGGTCGTCTGTGAGCAAAGAACCAGCCGCTGAGGAGTGGGACCTGTCGTCCGAGAATGGGCCGGCAGAACCTGTGACGGAGCATCAGCGCCGTGACACCTCCGACGACGCCGCCCGCGCCACCGCGAGCTCGGCGGCATCGGCGTCCACCGCGGAGTCTGCAGGTTCGGCAGGCTCCGCTGATTCGGCTGCCTCGGCAGGGTCTCTCGGCTCGCCGAGCTCCCCGAACTCGCCCCAGTCCCCAGACTCGCCCGGGTCCCCGGCTTCGCCGCAGTCCCCAGCCTCACCCGACTCCGCAGCCTCCGCGGACTCCCCAGCCTCCGTCGGCTCCCGCCCCGATGGTCGAGACCCGGTGGCCGCCTGGCTGGAATCAATGGGGTCCGGCACCGAGAACGACACGATGCTTCGCTTCTCCCCGAACCAGCACAACGCCATCGACCTCACCGACGCCAACTCCTCGGGCATGATGCAGCTCATGGCGGGTCGCAAGACCCGGCTCTCCACGCTGCTCAACGATCAGAACGCGTTCACCATCGGCAAGCACGCCGCCCAGGGCATCCGGGCCAAGACCCGGGAGATGTCCGAGGAGCGCGGGATCGACGTCGGGTTCCTCGCCGCCGGGGTGGTCAGCTGGACCGAGGACGCTGGCCAGGCCTCCTCCGGCGAGCAGTTCACCGAAGACTTCACAGCTCCGATCATGCTGGTGCCGATCACCCTGCGCCCGCGTGAGGACGGCAGCGGTGACTTCGAGATCCAGTTCAGCGCAGCCGCCCGGCTCAACCCCGCGCTGATCCGTCACCTGGCCGCCCGGCACAGCACCCGACTGGACCCGGTGGAGTTCCACAACACCGGCTATGTGACAGCCCGCTTCGACCCGAACCGTCCCGCGGACACGCTCGCGCGCATCGCCGCCGGCGTGGACACCCTGCACTCGGTGCAGGTGTGGCGCCAGCTCCACGTCTCGACCTTTGCGGACCTGACCTTCCTGGGTGATCCCACGGGGCTGGAGCTCGATCACCCCGTCATCCACGCCATGGCCGCCGGTGAGCCGCTGGGGCAGACCCGGGCCGATCGCACGCTGAAAGACCTGCCCTCGGTGGATGATCGGGAACCCCGCGACGAGCGCCTGGTCGCCGACGCCGATCCGCACCAGCAGGCCGCCCTGGACGCGGTGCTCGCCGGGCAGTCCGTCGTGGTCTCCGCGCCCGCCGGCACCGGTCAGACCCAGACCGCGATCAACGCCGCGGCCGGCCTCGCCTGGCAGGGCAGGCGGGTGCTGGTCCTCGCCGAGCGCACCGCCACCCTGGAACAGTTCAAGGACCGGCTCGCGCAGGTCCACCTGGGCACGCTGGCGGGCAACATCTCCGCCGCCGCGACCTCCGAAGACATCCGCGACCAGCTCATCCGCGCCATCCGGCGCAATGAGCGGGCCGAGCCGCCCCGACTGGGAACCGTACATTCGAGGCTGAAGAAGTCGCGCCACCAGCTGGTGGACCACGTGAAGTCGCTTCACAATGTGCGCCGCCGCTGGGACTGCTCGCCCTACCAGGCCATGCAGGCCCTGGCCGCGCTGACCAGCCTGACGCCCGCGCCGTCGACCTCTGTCCGGCTCAAACGCTCGGTGCTGGACCACACCGTGGACCGAAGCCAGATCACCGTGAAGCTCAAGCGCGCCGCCGAGCTGGGCGCCTTCTCCGCCGAGACCCGCGACAGCCCCTGGTTCAACGCGCGCCTGTCCAACCGGCAGGAGACCCGGGACGCTATGGCCCTGGTCGTCCAGCTGCGTGAGGAGCTGCCGGAGCTGCAGCAGATGATGGTCTCGGCATGCCAGGCCGCCGGGATCACCGCGGGTGCGACCTTCAGCCAGTGGAACAGCCAGGTGCTGCTCTTCCAGCGGGTGCAGGAATCGCTGGGCAGGTTCAGCCACGACGTCTATGCCCGCGCGGTGGACGACCTCATCGCCGCCACGGCCCCGGGCTGGTGGCGCCGACAGAACAACGTGGAGATGACCTCCGTGACCCGCTCGCGGCTGCGCCGGGTCGCCAAGGAATACGTGCGCCCCGGCGTCGCCATCGGAGACCTGCACTCCTCGCTGATCGATGTGCAGTCCGAGCGGGAGGAGTGGAACCAGTGGTCCATCTCCGACTCCGCGCCGAAGGTCCCACCCCGGCTGGACACGCTCTGTGACAGCTTCGGGAAGGTCCAGGCCCGGCTGCAGCGTCTCGATGAGGTCCTGGAGACGGGATCACTGACCGAGATGCCCATTGAAGAGCTGCTGCAGACGGTGGAGACCCTGGCCGCGGATGAGAAGCCGCTGGAGACCCTGCCCGAGCGCACGCTGCTCGGCGAACAGCTGCGCGAGCAGGGCTTCCGGGACCTGATGGAGGACTTCTCCGAGCGTGGGATCAGCGCGAACGTCGTCGGCGAGGAGCTGGAGCTCGCCTGGTGGCAGTCCGCGCTGGAGGCGATGATCTCCGGTGACGACTACCTGGCGATGACCACCGGCGAGAACCTGCGCAGCATCGAGGAGACCTTCCGCGAGTCCGACGCCGGGCACATCGAGTCCAGCGCCCAGCGACTGGGCCACGCCCTTGCGGTGCGCTGGAAGTCCGCCGTGGAGGCCCACCCGCAGGCCGCCGCGAACCTGCGCGCCCTGCTGCGCGATTCCACCCCCACCATCGAGGCCCTGGAGGCGATCAACTCCAAGGTGACCCAGCCGCTGGTCCCGATCTGGACCACCTCGCCGCTGGGGCTGGGAGAGCAGTTCCCGCCTGAATACCGCGCCGACGTCGTCATCCTGCTCGATGCCGAATCGCTCGCCGTGCCCACGGCGCTGAACGCGGTGACCCGTGCCGCCCAGGTGGTGGCGTTCGGTGACCCGGTGGCCGGTTCGCCCACCCCCTTCCACGTCTCCGCCGATCCGGTCGCGCGCGAGGCCGAGCAGCCCCGCCCCGCCTCGATCTACACCGAGCTGGCCGCCGTGCTCCCGCACTATGCGCTGCGTCAGGTCCACCGCGGGGTCGATCAGGAGCTCACCGGGCTGCTCTCGTCCGCGCTCTACGACGGCGAGCTCACGCGACTCCCCGACGCCGCCCAGCTGACCGGCCAGGATCGTCGCTTCACCGTGGAGCTGGTCGCGGGCATCCAGGCCGGATACCGCGACGCCGTGGAGTCACCCACCGGGGAGGTCAACCGGGTGGTGGACATGGTCTTCGAACATGTGCGCTCACGACGCGGGCACTCGCTGGCCGTGATCACCGGCTCGGCTTGGCACGCCCGCCGGCTGGCCGACGCGATCCGGCTGAACCTCGCCAACCATGGCTGGGCCAAGGAGTTCTTCACCGATGGCGCCCACGGCGAGGGCTTCGTGGTGACCCCGGTGGAGCGTGCCGCCGGCCTGGTCCGCGACGACGTGATCTTCAGCCTCGGATTCGGCCGCTCGGTGAAGGGAGATGCCGCGACCCGCTTCGGGGAGCTCTCCGAGGCGCGCGGCCGCGAACACTTCGCGATCGCGCTGACCCGAGCTCGTGACCACCTGCGCGTGGTCACCTCGCTCTCCAACGCCGACATGAACCCCGCCTCGCTGACCAACGGCGCTCGGGAGATCTACGACCTGATCAGGCTGGGTCTCGAAGGGTCGGACAACCCCACCGCGTCGGCGCAGCTGACCGATCCGCTGGTGCTGGACCTGGTGGACCGGATCCGGGCCCGCGGCGGGCGGGTGGAGGACGGGTTCCGCGGGACCCTGGACCTCGCCGCCTGCTCGCGCAGGTTCACTCCGGACCAGCCGATGGTGCCGGTGGCGATGGTCTCCGACGGGACCAGGAGCTATGGCGCGATGTCTGTGCGCGAACGCTCGAGGCAGCGCCCCGCCGCGTTTGAGGCGCTGGGCTGGACCTACATGGCGCTCTGGACCATCGAGGTCTTCTCCAACCCGGTGCGCTGCACCGAAGTCGTCGCCGAACAGGTCGGGCTGGCCTCGGGACCGGAGTTCGCCGAGTCAGGCCGGATCACCGTGCACACTGCGGGGGCGGCCCCCCGCAGTCGCAAGGGCCGGGAGCAGGTTGCCCGCAGCGAGGGCATCCGCTTCGGCGGCGCGGCGGACCTCGAGGACGAGGATTCACACCGGAAGTCCAAGAAGTGGCTGCCGCCGCGGGAGCGCGGGGCATGGAAGCAGTAGGGCCTGGGCCCGGTGGCGCGGGGTCTGGTGGCGCCGGACGCGCCGGGCGGAGAGGACGACGGCGCGTGGTGGCCCCACCGACCTCGGGCCAGTCCCATGAGGTGGAGTCTGACTTCACCGACCCATTCAGCACCGAGCCCTTCGGCGCTGCAGACTCCGTCCCCGGCCGCGGGGCGGGGGCTGCCGCACAGAATCCCAGCGCCGCAGAAGAGGAGACCCCCGGCAGGACGCAGAAGACCGAGGGCTCCGCGCCCAGTGTGCCACTGACCGCCCATGAGCAGTGGATTCTGAGTCAGCGTCCCCCGCACTGGGGTTAGCCCGGGACCCCACGCTGGTCCGGGGTCATCTTCCCCAGGCCGCGGGGAGAGGGCCGTCAGTCGCCCGACTCCACAGCGCAAGGAGCTGCGGCACCTGCGCCGCGCTCCTCGTGGACGCTGGTGGCCATGCAGAGCATCAGTTCCGATCGACGCACCCGTCCAGGCACCCGCGGCGCTGACGAGGCCCGCCCCCGCGTCCGCCGTGGTGAACCGGCCACCGAATCGACGGGTCCGTTCATTCCGCAGCGACCGCGTCGGCGCCGCTCTCAGCCGCCGGCGCCGACCCGGGAACGATCTCCGCGGAGACGCGCCCGGCGGATACCGGCTGCTCACCCATCGGCGCCGCGGATGCCAACCGATCGGAGCAGCGTGGCCCGGGGGCAGAGGGTCAGGCCGCCGCGGATCAGCCGCCGACTGCGCGGTGCCGGGCTGCCCCGGCTGATCCAGCGGTTCCGCATCCCCCTCGCCCTGTTGCTGGGACTGGGCGCCGCCGGCGCAGCGGTGCTCACCGGAGTTCAAGGGCAGGTGGAGACCACGCCGGCGCTGCGGGCAAGCGCCGATATCGGCGCGGGGGAGCGGCTGAGCGCCGCCGTGATGGAAGAGGTCCAGGTGGATGTCGCGGCGGTTCCACGGGACTACGCCGTGGAGGCGGAGCAGGTGCTCGGACGACAGGTCGCCGTGCCACTCCCGGCAGGGGCGCTGATCCACCCGGATCAGCTGGTGGGGCCCGGGCTGCTCGCCGGACAGGACCCCGGCACGGTGGCTGTGCCGGTGCGCCCGGCCGATCCGGCGATGGTCGCACTGCTCACGCCGGGGCAGCGAGTGGATGTGCTGGCCTCGAGCGACATCCCCGAGCGTGGCACGTCCGCACAGCTGGTGGCGACCGCCGCGCCGGTGCTGTGGTCCCCGCAGGATGATTCGGAGAACTGGCTGCCCAGCGGGACTGAGGCGGGCGGCGTCGTGATCCTTGCGGTGGATCCCGCCACTGCGGAGTCCATCGCCCAGGCCACCCAGGAGGGACGGCTGCATCTGAGTCTGCGCGGTACGGGGCCGCCGCCATCTTCGGACCAGCCGGAGACCTCCTCCGAGGGGTCAGTCGGAGGAGCTCGATGAACCCGATCCCGCGGACCCTGCGCTCGAGGACCCCGCGCCGGAGGCAGCCTTGGCCGGGCTCGAGGACGAGTCGGAGGAGCCGTTCCCGCTGGCGCTCGAAGGTGCCCCGTCGGAACCGGAGCGCTTTGAGGCGTCGGTGCCTGAGCTGGCCGCAGCGCGGGAGTCCGTCCGGTAGAAACCGGAGCCCTTAAAAGAGACTCCGACCGAGCCGAACTTCTTGCGCAGTGTGCCCTGACATTCCGGGCAGACGGTCAGCGAGTCATCGCTGAACTTCTGTGCGATGTCGAAGGCATGGCTGCAATCCTTGCAGGCATAGGCGTAAGTGGGCATCGGATTCCTCAGAGGTGAAGGGCGCTGGGAGGTCAGGTGCAACCGGCCAGCCTGCGGCAATACTGCCAACCGATTATACGGGCCTCAGCGTCGTGGCTTCGCGTTCGGTCACGATGATGTGCACCCGCAGGTCATGGGGCTCCACTGGGAAGGCGCCGGGGCTGAGGACCTCCGCGGCATGGACCACCGCGATGAAGCGCAGCGGCGCGAGGTCGGTCGGACTGTCCGCGGCGGACTCCACGGGCGTGGAGGCCTGGTGGTCGGCGTCGTTTCCGAAGGCGGTGTCGTAGAAGCCGCCGCCCTGACCCATGCGCGCTCCGTGCTGGTCCACGGCCAGGCCGGGCACCAGGACGGTGAGCCCCTCCGGGTGGCGTTCAAGCAGCGCGACGGTGCCGAGGCGGTCTCCCAGCGGCTCGTCGACGGCCGCGAACGCGCTGCGCCGTAGCTCCGCCTCAGGCGCCCAGGACACCCACTCGAGGACCCGGTCCCGGGTGCTGGCGATCACGGGAACATACACGGCACCCCCGCCCGCGGCGTGACCGCTGAGGAACGGCCGCACGTCCGGCTCGCCGGGCATCGGCACATACCCCGCCACCGCTGAGCCTGCGGGCACCACGGACGGCAGGACCCGGGCCAGGGCCTGGCCGCGGATCGCAATCTGGTCAGCTGTCAGCTCCCGGCGCGCCGATCGGAGCCGGGATCGCGCGGCCGCCTTCGCTGCCGCGGCGGACGCGGGCTCGTCTGCGTGTGTCGGCATGCGGCTCAGCGCCAGTATTCGGACTGGATGAGGCTGGCGCGCAGGGCCTCTGCGGCGTCGGCCAGGCCGGGCGAGAAGGTGAACTGAGCGCTCAGGCGCAGCAGCGCGGCCCTCTCATAGGCCTCCAGCGCGTCGCCGGCGACCCCGTTCCGGTAGGCGGCGTCGTTGATCAGTCCGAAGACCACTGCGCGACGCGGCGCGTCCCACAGGCCGCGCAGCTCGTTCCACTTGGCGCAGGCGAGCAGCCCGCCCAGGTCGAGCGCGGGGTGGGCCCACCCCGCGTTGGAGACCTTCACCAGCGCCGGTCCCAGCTCGGGGGAGTACAGCAGGTCTTCATCCCGGAGCTGCCGGTGGGCAGGCACCATCCGACGCTCAGGGATCGAGGCCAACGCGTCGCAGGCGGCCATGACGCTCGCGTGGAACAGCTCCGCCCCGACGAGATAGGGCCTGACCAGCGCTTCCCAGCGCTGCAGGCGCCGGATCTCCGTGGCGGCCCCGTGCACCGGGGCGCTCGCGGGCAGCTCCCCCGGATGCTGGATTGCGGTGGACCACGCATCCAGGGACTGGTCCCAGGCGGTCTCCCATGCCTGCGCGCCGATCCGCTGGGGCCTGTGCAGAGAGGCGCCGGTCAGCGCCTGGAACGTCGCGGTGGAGTCATCATGGCTGATCAATCGAGGGAGCCTGAAGGGCCCGGAGAAGGCCTGTGCGCGTCTCATGCCGTCGAGCAGCTCGGTCGCGCGGCCTGCCGGCAGCACCACGGTGTAGGTCTCGTCCGAACCGTCTCGATGCCGCACCACTGCCCGCAGTCCTGGTTCATGGGCGATCACGAGGCCGCCCTGGGCGGCCTGCCGCAGGGCGGGCAGCTCGGGATCCGTATCGGGCGGGAACAGGTCGAGGTGCTCGCTGGGTCGGGCGGCACCGCGGTGGTGCTCGACGCGGAAGCAGCCTGCTCTTCGGGCGCGCCGCGACGCGGCGGCACGGGGCGCAGCGCCAGCGGCAGAGGAGGTCGACGTGCCGGCGTCCTCGGGAGCCTCGAAGGCGGTGACCTCCACCGCCAGCATCGTCGGCTTCCCCGGCACCGGCCAGGCGCGTTCCACTGACCAGCGGGTCTCTTCGGCGGAGAGGATGCGCGAAGGCAGTGATGCGGCGGGGTCAAGCATGTTCGAGACGTTCCTTTCGACCGGTTCGGCTCCCTCCAGCTTAGGCCCGGGACTCTGAGGTGATCGCGGGGTGCGCAGGGTGCGCGCGCAGTTTCAGAGCCAGGAATCGATCCAGATCCTCATCCGCCATTGCTCGTAGGGAATCATCTCCGCAGTCCAGAGCGGGAGGAAGAACACCGAGACGGCCACGCACAGCATCACGAAGCACAGCACGATCACGGTGTTTCGCTGGCGCGCCGCCAGGATCGTCCCCTCCCCGCGGGCCGTTCCGTCGGGGCGGTGACCAGCGGTCCCGATGCGCAGCACCAGGGCGGCGATCGCGGTGAGCGCCAGAATCAGGAAGGGGTGATAGCTGATCGTGTAGAAGAAGAAGGTGGTCCGGTCCGGGAAGAGCAGCCAGACCAGATGCCCGGCCACGAAGCCGGAGAGGATCGCGCCGCAGCGCCAGTCCCGGCGACCGGCCCAGAGCAGCCCCACCAGTACCAGGGCGATCATCCCGCTCCACCAGATCAGCGGATTCGCCAGGTCCAGGACCGCGGAGGAACAGGTCTCCGCGGCGCAGGTCTCACCGGTCTGTGCATAGATCTCGCCGGCGGAGACCGAATCGTAGTGCATCGAGACCGGTCGGCCCATGAAGGGCCAGGTCCACGGCGAGGACGCGTAGTCATGTCCGCTGCTGAGCCCCTGATGGAAGTCCGCGGCGGAGACATGGTAGTTCCACAGCGAGCGGAGCGGATCCGGCACCAGTCGGGCCAGCCCCTCGGCAGGATGCTCGAGGTGCCACTGCCGACCCCAGCCGGCCTGCGTGCTCAGCCAGCCTGTCCAGCTGGCCAGATAGGTGCCGGCGGCAACGGGCAGCACCGTGACCAGCGCCGGAAGCGCATCCTTCAAAAGCCCGGACCGCGCCCATCGCTCGACGCCGGCCAGTCGCCTGGCCTGCAGGTCCCAGAGGATGACCATGATGCCGAAGACCGCGAGGAAGGCCAGCGCCGAGAGCTTGACCGCCACCGCCGCTCCGAGCAGCACCCCGGCGAGCAGCCGCCACGGGCGGACCCCCAGCCACGGTCCGCTGGCCTGCCGGTCACCAGGCCTGCGGCGCACCGCCCAGGCGGCCAGCCGCCGTCGTCCGCTGTATCGATCAGCCAGCAGGGCGCCGAAGGCGGCGAGGACGAAGAACATCATGAAAATGTCCAGCAGGCCCACGCGGCTCATCACCAGGTGGTGGCCTTCGATCGCGGTGAGCATCCCGGCGAACGCCCCGAGGAAGACCGAGCGGAACATCCGTTGCGCGATGAGCGCGATCAGCAGCACGGCCAGGGTGCCTGCCAGCGCCGCCGAGATCCGCCAGCCGAAGGCGCTGTCCTGGCCGAAGCCCCGCAGCCCCAGCGCGATCAGCCACTTTCCCAGCGGCGGGTGCACCACGTAGGCGCCGTCGCCGGTGGGCTGTGACTCACCAGCCAGCCAGGAGTCATCGGCATCCTCCGGCCAGACCAGCTCATAGCCGGTGAGCAGCAGCGCGTAGGCGTCCTTGACGTAGTAGGTCTCGTCGAACATCAACAGGTGCGGGGTGCCGAGATCTCTCACCCGCAGGATTCCGGCTAAGAGCGTGATCAGCCCGGGCAGAATCCATCCCCAGAGACCTGGACGGTACGGTTCTGCGTGGAGCCGGCGCTCCATCCGGGACAGCCTTGCGGCTTCCGGCTCGGCGACGCTCCCGGGCGCCCCGGCAGGGGCCGGAGTGCTGCGGGCGGGCTCGGCAGGGTTCACTATGGGTATGCTACTTGGCGCAAGCCGGTCACCGATCAGAAGCGGGCGTGTCATGGAGTCATGCGAGGCAGAACAGGTCGAGAACCCCTTGGAGCCAGCTGATACCAGCCTCTGGGACACCCCGATCGTGCTCGCCGCGACCCCCATCGGCAATCTCGGTGACGCGACCGACCGGCTCAAGCGGCTCCTGGCCACCGCCGAGGTCATCGCCGCCGAGGACACCCGCACCGCGCGCCACCTGGCCCGAGCGCTGCAGGTCACCTTCCATGCCCGCCTTCTCAGCCTGCACGAGCACAACGAGGCGTCCCGCTCCGAGGAGCTCGTGGAACAGGCCCGGAAGGGAACCCGGATCCTGGTGATCTCCGACGCCGGCATGCCCGCGGTCTCCGATCCGGGGTTCCGACTCGTCGAGACCGCCATCGCTGCCGGCGTCGGGGTCACCGTGGCGCCGGGCGCCTCGGCGGTCACCACCGCGCTGGCACTCTCCGGGCTGCCCACCGACCGATTCACCTTCGCCGGGTTCGTCCCGCGCAAGGCGGGGGAGCGCAAGAAGCTGCTCGACCGGCTGGCCACCGAGGAGTGGACCACGGTGCTCTTCGAATCCCCGCACCGGGTCGCCGCCACGCTCCGCGAGTTCGCCGCGGCGCTGGGGGAGGACCGACCTGCCGCGCTGGCCCGGGAGTTGACGAAACGCTACGAAGAGGTGCTGCGCGGAGGCCTGGGCGAGCTCGCCGCCGTGGCTGCTGAACGTCACCTGCGCGGGGAGATGGTCCTGGTGCTCGGCGGGGGGTCACCCGCCGGAGCGGGGGGCGAGCCGATGAGCTTGGAGGAGCTGGCCGGCGTCGTGCTGACGCGGGTTGCTGAGGGGACCAAGCTCAAGACGGCGGCCAAGGAGATCGGGGCCGCACACTCTGTCCCGGCCAGCGAGATCTATGATGCCGCCCTGGCCCTGAGGCGCGCCGAAAAGTCCGGTTGAACAGTAGAATGGCGTCCAGAGCGGAGAGGCACTCCACCGCAGGGTAATCGATGAGCAGGCGGGGCCATGACCGAGGAGCATACGGGCAGCGAACACGTTGCCCAGACGAGCAGCAATCAGATCCGCGAAGCCGCCACCGCGCAGGTGGCGTGGCTGGAACCGCACACCAACGCCACTGACGGGGTCCTCGACCTCTGGGCCGCTCGCCCGCATCAGCCGGTCTACGCCGTGCCCAACGGGACCGGCGGGTGGGTGGACGTCTCCATCACCAGTTTCCTGGACCAGGTTCGTGGCGTCTCCAAGGGGCTGATCGCACTCGGCGTCGAGCCGGAGGACCGGGTCGCGGTGATGGCACCGACCAGCTACAGCTGGGCCGTGGTGGATCAGGCCATCTGGTTCGCCGGCGCGATCTCGGTGCCGATCTACGAGACCAGCTCCGTGCACCAGGTCAGCGCCGTGCTCGAGGATTCCGGGGCGACGCTTGCGCTCGCCGGAAGCGTCGAGCTCCAGGACTGCCTGCGCGCCGCCGTGGTGAAGTTCAACGGGAACCGCCCTGCGGTGCTGCCCATCGAAGAGGTGCGCCAGCTCGATGACCTGGCCGCCTCCGGGGAGCACATCTCGGATGAGCAGCTCGAGGCGGCCCGCTCACGGGCCGACCTGGACGACGTCGCCACGCTGGTCTACACCTCCGGCACCACCGGCCGCGCCAAGGGGGTGCGCATCACCCACCGCAACCTGGCCGAGGGTGCGGCGAACATTCTGCCCTTCGCCGATCAGATCCTCGGCGAGAACGAATCCCGCACGCTGATCTTCCTGCCGCTGGCCCACGTCCTGGCCCGCGCGGTGCAGCTGATGTGTCTGTACCGCGGAGTGCAGGTGGCCCATTCGGCCAGCTCCGCGAAGCTGCTCGAAGATCTCGCCAGCTTCCGCCCCACCTGGCTGCTCGCCGTGCCGCGGGTCTTCGAGAAGGTCTACCACGGTGCTTCCGCCAAGGCCCGCGCCGAGGGCAGGGGAAAGATCTTCGAGACCGCCAAAGATACCGCGATCCTGTACTCGAAGGCACTGCAGGCCGAGGCGACGGGCGAGGGTCCCGGGCCCTCTGTGCGGCTGCGCGCACGCCGAGCGATGTTCGCCAAGCTGGTCTACTCCAAGCTCCACGCCCGCCTCGGTGGCAGCGTCCGCTACATGATCTCCGGCGCCTCCGCGCTGAACCCCGAGATCGCCCACTTCTTCACCGGCATCGGACTGCCGGTCCAGGAGGGCTACGGCCTCACCGAGTCCACCGCTCCGATCACGCTGAACATCCCCGGAGCCACCCGCATCGGGACGGTGGGCATCCCGGTCCCCGGCAACACCGTGAGGATCGCCGCCGATTCAGAGGTGCTGCTCAAGGGCCCGGTGATCTTCGACGGCTACCACGAGAAGCCCGAGGCCTCGGCAGAGGCCTTTGACGCGGAGGGCTTCTTCCGCACCGGTGACCTCGGCTCCCTGGACGAGGACGGCTTCCTCACGCTGACGGGGCGCAAGAAGGACCTCATCGTGACCGCCGGCGGCAAGAACGTCTACCCCATGCCGATGGAAGAGGTCATCCGCGCACACCCGCTGGTGGCCGAGGTCATCGTGGTCGGAGACGACAGGCCCTACGTCGCGGCGCTGATCACGCTGGACGCCGACGCCGTGGCGGACTGGTGCCGGGCCAACGGGTACCGGTCGCTGTCGTTGATCGACGCCGCCAAGCATCCCAGGGTGCGCCAGGAGATCGGCCTCTCGGTGGAGGCTGCGAACCGAAGGGTCTCGCGCGCGGAGTCCATCCGGAAATTCGAGCTGCTCGACGTCGAACTCTCCGAAGAGTCCGGGCACATGACCGCCTCGATGAAGCTGATGCGCCACCGGGTTCTGGTCGACTTCGAGGGCGTCATCGATTCGGTCTACGCGAACTGACGCCGCCGCCTTCACGTCCGCCTGCATCGCGGCTCGCCTCTGCAGCACTTCTCACGCCCAGTCTGCGCAGGAGCCAGCGGAGGGCGGGGTGTGGAAGGCCGCGCGGGGGGTGGGCGATAGAGTTGATCACCGTGAGCCAACAGCAGCGAATCCTTCCAGACGCCGAGTCGAGCCCCGCCGTGGTGCCAGGCGAGACCCCTGCCGCCTACCGTCCTGAACAGCCCGACGACGACGGCGCGGCCGCCGGTCCCGTGCGAGATCAGGCGGAGGAGCAGTCCGGGAAGAGGCGTCGCCTGCAATACCCCCCGGCACCCCAACCGCTGACGGTGCCGGTGATCGACAATCACGCGCACCTGGACTTCCGCGACGGTGCGATCTCCGTCTCGGTCCAGCAGGCACTGGAGGTCGCCAAGGCCGTCGGCGTGGTCGGCGCGCTGTGCGTGGGCTATGACGTGGCCTCCTCGGAGTTCTCCGTGAAGGCCGCCGCAGAGCACCCCCAGCTCAAGGCCGCCGTCGCGCTGCACCCCAACGATGCGCCGGTGCTGGCAGCGAAGGGCGACTACGAGACTGCGTTCGTCAGGATCACCGAACTTGCCCGCCATGAACAGGTGGTGGCGATCGGGGAGACCGGTCTGGACTTCTACCGCACCGGCGAAGAAGGGGTCGCTGCGCAGAGACGCAGCTTCGAAGATCACATCGCGCTCGCCGTCGAGCGTGGACTCGCGATGCAGATCCACGACCGGGACGCCCATGTGGAGGTGGTCAGCGTGCTCAACGCCGCGCCCACCCTGCCCAGCGCCGTGGTCTTCCACTGCTTCTCCGGCGATGCGGACCTGGCCCGCCTCTGCAACGCCAACGGCTGGTACATGTCCTTCGCCGGCACGGTCACCTTCAAGAACGCCCACGCCCTGCGTGAGGCGCTGGCGGTCGCTGATCCGCAGCTGATCCTGGTGGAGACCGACACGCCTTTCCTGACCCCACATCCTTACCGGGGGCAGCCCAACGCGCCTTATCTGATCCCGCAGACCATGCGGCTGATGGCCCAGGTGCGCAACACCAACGTGGAAGCGATGTGTCAGCAGGTCATGTTCAACACCACCCAGGCCTACGGGAGCTGGACATGAGCGATCAGCACTCACCGCAGGGACGACCGCAGCAGAGCCCTCCGCAGCTGCTCTCCGCCGCGCATGTCAGGGCGCTGGCCGACCAGCTCGGGGTGCGCCCCACTAAACAGTGGGGACAGAACTTCGTCATCGACCCGAATACGATCCGCCGGATCGTCAGCCTCGCAGATCTCGACGGCAGCGAGCATGTGCTCGAGGTCGGCCCTGGGCTCGGGTCCCTGACCCTGGGCCTGTTAGATGAATCAGCGCTGGTCAGCGCCGTCGAGATCGATCCCAAGCTGGCCGGTCAGCTGGCCGAGACGGTGCAGAGGTTCCGTCCCGAGCGCGCGGCGAACCTGCGCGTGATGGAGCAGGACGCGCTGAAGCTCACCCCGGAGTCCTTCGCCGAGTTCGGAGACGGCGCGGGCCCGGAGGTGCTGGTCGCGAACCTGCCCTACAACGTGGCGGTCCCGGTGGTGCTGCACCTGCTCCAGATCCTGCCTTCGCTGCGCAAGGGCCTGGTCATGGTCCAGGACGAGGTCGCCGACCGGCTCTGCGCAGGGCCCGGCTCCAAGATCTACGGCGTCCCCAGTGTGAAGGCGGCCTGGGACACGAACATGCGCAAGGCCGGCGTGGTCGGCAAGCGAGTCTTCTGGCCCGAGCCGCGGATCTCCTCGGGGCTGGTTCGCTTCGACCGGCGCGCCGAGGCCTCGGCCGAGCTCAGCCGCGAAGAGGTCTTCGCGGTGATCGACGCCGCCTTCGCCACCCGACGCAAGACCCTGCGCGCCTGCCTGGCCGGGATCGCGGGATCCCCGACCCGTGCCGAGGCGGTGCTGCGGGCCGCCGGGGTGGATCCGTCCGCCCGCGGCGAGACCCTGGGCATCAGTGGGTTCACCGCGATCGCCGCCGCCCTGCGCGACGCGGCCAGCTCGGGTCCAGCCGGCGCGGTCCCGCATGTCAGTGACGAGAAGTAGGGTCGAAGCATGCGCGATAGTGAATTCTTCGGACATGTCACCGCCGTGGCTCCGGGCAAGATCAATGTGAGCCTGCGCGTCGGTCCGCTGCGCGAGGACGGCTATCACGAGGTCGCCACGCTCTACCTGGCGGTCTCCCTCTACGAAGAGGTCAGCGCGGCCCGGCGCGAGGACGGGGCGATCACCGTGAGCCTCTCCGAACGTTCTACCTTCACCGAGGTCCAGACCCGGGATCCGGAGACCCGAGAGATGGTGGCTGCGGCGATCCCGCTCGATGAGCGCAACCTGGTGCATCAGGCCGCCTCGAAGCTGCGCGACCGACTCGGCATCACCGACGGAGTGGACCTGACCATCACCAAGAACGTCCCGGTGGCCGGCGGGATGGGAGGAGGCTCTGCCGACGCCGCCGCCGCACTGGTGGCCTGTTCGGCCCTCTGGGAAGCGGGGCTCTCCAAGGAACAGCTGGCGGAGATCGGCGCCGAGCTCGGGGCCGACGTGCCGTTTGCGATCCTCGGCGGAGCAGCCGTGGGTCAGGGTGTGGGCGATGAGCTCTCTCCGCTGCTGACCCGCGGGGAGCTGCATCTGGTCATCGTCCCGGCCAACACGGGCCTGTCCACGCCCAGCGTCTATGCCAAGCTCGACGAGATGCGCGCCGAAGCCGGAGTGGAGGCTGAGGCGCCGGGCCTGGATCCGGACCTGGTCCGGGCGGTCTGCACCGCCGACGCCGAGCTCGTGGCCTCGCTGATGGCCAATGACCTGCAGGCCCCCGCCGTGGCCAGTCTGCCCTCCCTGGAGGACATGATGGACATCGGCATGATCGAGGGAGCGCTGCAGGGAATGGTCTCCGGCTCAGGCCCCACCCTGGTGTTCCTCGCCCGGGATGCTGAGTCAGCCCATCAGCTCTGCACCAGCCTGGAGGAGCGGACCGAGGTCTGGGCCATCCCGGTCACCGGTCCGGCCGCCGGGGCACGACTGATCAACGGCCGCGAGAGCTGACCCGAGAGTCATCAGGGGCACGATTCGCCCCAGCTGACGGGGCGCACCGCAGTCTTGCGCTGCCCGCAGAGCGCGGGCAGCGGAACACCGCGGTACCTCAGCCCACCTTTTCGGAGAGCTCCAGCCAGCGTTCCTCGAGCTTCTCATTCTCGCCCTGCAGCCGGCTCACATCGGCGGTGAGCTTGCCCAGACCTTCGAAGTCGCTCGGATCGTGATCGGCCATCTGGCGCTGCTTCTTCTCCATCTGGGTGATCAGCTTCTGCATCTTCCGCTCGAGCGCGCCGACCTCCTTGCGCACTTCGCGCTCCTCTGCGCTGCTCAGCGCCGGGGCACCTGCCGATGAGGCCGAGGAGGTCTTCATCGCCTCCCGACGGGCCGCAGCCGCGGCCTTCCCGGAACCGACCCCGGCGCCAGCAGCTCCACCGCCTGAACCAGACGTGCCAGATCCCGCCGACTCCGCGGAGGCGCCATTGGCCCTGGCGGCCTTGAGCCGCAGGTATTCCTCCACGCCTCCCGGCACGTGGCGCATCCGGCCGTCGAAGATCGCGTACTGCTGATCGGTCACCCGCTCGAGCAGGTACCGGTCGTGGGAGACCACGATCAGCGTGCCGGGCCAAGAGTCCAGCAGGTCCTCCATTGCGGCGAGCATGTCGATGTCGAGATCGTTGGTGGGCTCGTCGAGGATCATCACGTTGGGCTCAGACAGGAGCACGAGCAGCAGCTGCAGGCGTCGTCGTTGGCCGCCGGAGAGCTCGCCGACTCGTGCGGAGAGATGTGCGGTGGAGAAGCCGAGGCGTTCCAACAGCTGCGCCGGGGTGTGTTCCTTGCCGTCGATGACCACCTGGGTCTTCTCGCGGGCCAGCACCTCGCGGACCCGATCGCCCTCGATGTCGGCCAGCTGGGAGAACTGCTGATCCAGGGTGGCCAGGCGCACGGTCTTGCCGCGCTTGACCCGGCCCGTGTCGGGCTCGAGCTTGCCGGCGATCAGGTTGAGCAGCGTGGACTTGCCGGCGCCGTTGGCTCCGAGGATGCCGGTGCGCTCACCCGGACCGATCCGCCAGGTGACCTCGTTGAGGATCGGCTTGTCGCCGAAGCCGATGGAGACGTCGAGGACGTCGACCACGTCCTTGCCCAGCCGGGCGGTGGCCATCTTCTTCAGCTCCAGCGGGTTGCGCGGGGGAGGCACGTCGGCGATGAGCTCGTTGGCCGCCTCGATGCGGAACTTCGGCTTGGTGCTGCGCGCCGGGGCGCCGCGGCGCAGCCAGGCGAGCTCCTTCTTCATCAAGTTCTGCCGCTTGGCCTCCACGGTGGCCGCCTGCCGGTCACGTTCCACGCGCTGGAGCACATACGCCGCGTAGCCGCCGTCGAACGGCTCGACCATGCCGTCGTGGACCTCCCAGGTGGTGGTGCTGATCTCATCGAGGAACCAGCGATCGTGAGTGACCACCAGCAGCCCGCCCGAGCTGCGCGGCCAGCGCCGGTTCAGGTGGTTCGCCAGCCAGGAGATCCCCTCCACGTCGAGGTGGTTCGTGGGCTCATCCAGAGCGATGATGTCCCATTCGCCCACCAGCAGCTTCGCCAGCGCCACGCGGCGGCGCTGCCCGCCGGAGAGCTCGGAGATCTTCGACTCCCAGGGGATGTCGGTCACCAGCCCGGCGATCACGTCGCGGATCTTCGCATCCGAGGCCCACTCGTGGTCATCGGCGTCCCCGACGACCGAATAGCCCACGGTGTGCTCGTCATCGAGGTCGTCCGACTGATCCAGCACGCCGAACTGCACGCCCTTGCGCCGGGTGACCTGCCCCGAGTCGGGTTCAAGCCGACCGGTGAGCATGGCCAGCAGCGAAGACTTGCCGTCGCCGTTGCGACCGACGACGCCGACGCGGTCGCCCTCGTTGATGCCGATCGTCACCGAGTCGAACACGGTGCGAGTAGGGAATTCCAGGTGTAGGGCTTCGGCCCCGAGAAGATGTGCCACCTATCCAGGGTAATGCCACCGTCAGTCCGCGGTTTCATCTCGCGAGTCCGCGCATGCGAAGATGGACCAGCGCTTGGCCGGAGATGAGGGTGTTCGCAGCGCCGAGCACCGTCGAACCGCCGTCGCACTCCGCCTTGGTGTAATGGCAGCACGCCAGCCTTTGGAGCTGTGCAGTCTAGGTTCGAATCCTAGAGGCGGAACGGCAATCTAGATCGCCGGACCTCTCTACACTGAGGAGTCCCATCGAAACGCGCCGAGGAGCAGCCTTCGTGACCAACGCCCAGTCCACCCAGCCCACCGCAGTGATCGTGCTCGCGGCAGGAGCCGGGACCCGGATGAAGTCCAGCACCCCGAAGATCATGCACCCGATCGGCGGCGTCTCGATGATCGGTCACGCGCTGACCGCGGCGATGGGCCTGGCCCCGCACCAGCTGGTCGCTGTGGTGCGGCACCAGCGCGAGAAGGTGGCCGAGCACATCGCTCACCTCGAGCCGCGCGCCGTCATCGCCGACCAGGACGAGGTCCCCGGCACCGGACGCGCCGTGGCCTGCGGCCTGGACGCGCTCACCGCCGCAGGAGCGCCTGCCGAGACCGGCACCGTGGTGGTCACCTACGGCGATGTGCCGCTGCTGCAGACCCAGATGCTCGCCGAGCTCGTCGAGACCCATGAGCGCGACGGCAATGCCGTCACCGTGCTCTCCGCCGTGCTCGACGACGCCGCGGGCTACGGCCGGATCCTGCGCAGCCAGGAAGACCCGCAGGACGTGCTCGGGATCGTGGAGCACAAGGACGCCACCGCAGAGCAGCGCAGCATCACCGAGATCAACTCCGGGATCTACGCCTTCGACGCCGCCGTGCTGACCCGCGCGCTGGCCCAGGTCACCACCGACAACGCCCAGGGTGAGATGTACCTCACCGACGTGCTCTCCATTGCCCGCGCCGAGGGCGGCAGAGTCTCCGCCGTGGTCACCGAGGACCGTTGGCAGGTCGAGGGCGCCAATGATCGGGTCCAGCTGCAGGCCCTCGGCGCCGAGATGAACCGGCGCATCGTGGAGCGCGCCATGCGCGCCGGGACCACGGTGGTCGACCCGGCCAGCACCTGGATCGACGCCACCGTCACCTTGGAGCAGGACACCACGATCCTCCCCGGCACCCAGCTCCACGGCGCCACGCACATCGGCCGCCACGCCGTCGTCGGCCCGGACACCACGCTCACCGATGTGATCGTCGGAGAGGCCGCGACGCTGACCCGAGTCCACGGCTCCGGAGCCCAGATCGGGGCCGGCGCCAGCGTCGGGCCGTTCACCTATCTGCGGCCGGGCACCGTGCTGGGCCAGGACGGCAAGATCGGCGCCTTCTACGAGACCAAGAACGTGAGCATCGGGCGCGGCAGCAAGCTGTCCCACCTGGGCTACGCCGGAGACGCCACCATCGGCGAGTTCACCAACATCGGCTGCGGCAACATCACCGCGAACTACGACGGCGAGAACAAGCACCGCACGCAGATCGGCTCCCACGTGCGCACCAGTTCCAACACCGTCTTCGTCGCCCCGGTCTCGGTGGGCGACGGCGCCTACACCGGCGCTGGCGCCGTGGTGCGCAAGGACGTCCCCGCCGGAGCGCTGGCGCTCTCCATCGCCCCGCAGCGCAACGCCGAGGGCTGGGTCCAGGCCAAGCGGCCCGGATCCGCGGCGGCCGACGCCGCCCAGGCCGTCCGGCCTGACGCCGTCTGACGACCACCTGAACCAACCACCCACCAGCAACGCCGGCGAGAGGCAACAACACTCATGGACGAAATCAGGCTGAACGGGGAGAAGACTCTTGTGCTGGCTTCCGGGCGCGCACATCCGGAGCTTGCCGAAGAGATCGCGAAGGAGCTCGGCACCGAGCTGCTGCCGATCAGCGCCTATGACTTCGCCAATGGAGAGATCTATGTCCGGTCCTCCGAGTCGGTGCGCGGCAAGGACATCTTCCTGCTGCAGTCCCACCCGGCTCCGATGAACAACTGGCTGATGGAACAGCTCATCATGGTCGACTCCATGAAGCGGGCTTCGGCCAAGCGGATCACCGTGGTCTCGCCCTTCTACCCCTATGCCCGTCAGGACAAGAAGGGGCGCGGCCGCGAGCCGATCTCGGCGCGCCTGGTCGCAGACCTCTATAAGGCCGCCGGCGCCGACCGGATCATGAGCGTGGACCTGCACACCGCCCAGATCCAGGGCTTCTTCAACGGCCCGGTGGACCACCTCTTCGCGGTCCCGCTGCTGGCCGAGCACATCCGTGGCCGGGTCGCCGATGACGATGTCACCGTGGTCTCCCCGGACACCGGCCGGGTCCGCGTGGCTGAGCAGTGGGCCGAGCGCCTCGGCGGAGCACCGCTGGCCTTCGTGCACAAGACCCGCGACGTCACCCAGCCGAACAAGGCAGTGTCGAAGCAGGTCGTGGGTCAGGTCGAGGGCCGCACCTGCGTGCTCATCGACGACATGATCGACACCGGCGGCACCATCTCCGGTGCCGTGCAGGTCCTCAAGGACGCCGGCGCCAAGGATGTCATCATCGCGGCGACCCACGCGGTGTTCTCGGATCCGGCCGCCGAGCGGCTGGCCAACTGCGGGGCCCGTGAGATCGTGGTGACCAACACCCTGCCGATCCCCGAGGACAAGCGCTTCGAGACGCTCACCGTGCTCTCCATCGCGCCGATCCTGGCCCGGGCGATCAAGGAGGTCTTCACCGACGGTTCGGTGACCTCCCTCTTCGACGGCCACGCATAAGCACCAGCTGCACCCCACCATCCCGTTGAGGGGCGGATTCTCCGACTGTCTGAGGCCCTGGAAGGGGTCAGATGCCCGGAGAATCCGCCCCTCAAGGCGTGTGGGGGTGCGGGCGCAGGGTCACTCCTGCGCAGCCTTGGCCGCCTCCACGGAGGGGTCGCGCCACCGTCCGGAGCGCACTCCGCGGAAGTAGATGTGGCCCACCACGAGTGAGGCCACGAACAGCACTGCCATCGGGATCAGGACGATGTAGACGTTGCCGGTGGCGACCATGATCGGGATCGCCAATGCGGTGACCAGACCGCCGCCGAAGAAGGGCTCGAAGAACAGCTGCTTATAGCCGAAGGCCTCCAGGGCGGGGGACTCGTCGTACGGGTCGGCCACCCGCAGCAGCACCAGGCCTGTGGCCGTGACGCCCATCGACTGGCCGAAGTCTGCGATCCCGCGCTCCAGCCAGAACTCCGGGATGATCCGCGGGGTGAAGACCAGCAGGACCGTGGTGCAGAACAAGATTCCGGCGATCGAGAGGATCAGGAAGGTCTCCCAGAAGGCGGCGATGGCATCCAGCGAGATCGTCGCCAGTGCTGCGACGATCAGGATGTCCAGGGCGAGACCCTGGATGCGCTTCATCGTCTCGTGGTCCAGCAGGTTGGTGTTGTCGGTGCGATCCAAGATGACCTGGACGATCACTCCGCCGATCATCGCCAGTGGGAACAGCGGCACATACCCCAGCAGCGTGAGGCCCTCCTCGGAGAGCGGCGAACCCGGCTGACCCCACAGCTGATCCTCGACCCAGACGAGGCCTTCCAGGATGAGCCAGCCGATGATGATGGCGAGTCCGACGACGGCCACATGCAGCGTCAGCGGCTCGATCGAGCTGGGTCGCGATGTCATCCGCCCGGTGGAGACGTTCTCGTTGTCGCTGTAGAGCCCCCGCAGCTCGGCCTTCGACTGCTTGGAGACGTTCTTGATCACTCGTGTCCGGCCGGTGCGCACGCCCCAGTTGATGACGGAGATGCCGATGAGGATGCCGAAGACCAGGCCCACGGTGGCGATGGCCAGGGCGAGGTCGGTGGCCTCGGGAATGCCCATGTCTTCGAAGGCCGGCCGCATTCCGGCCGCCGTTCCGTGGCCTCCCTCGAAGGCGATCTCGAGCAGCGCACCGAAGACGGGATCGACCCCGAGCAGCGGAGAGAGCACCAGCAGTCCCAGCACGATGCCTATGACGTATTGGCCGGAGCCGTAGGCGACGCCGATGGAGAGCTGCGGGCCGACCAGCTTGGCCACTCTGACCGGGGACGGGATCCTTGATCCCAGGAAGAGGGTGGCGAAGACCACCGAGATCAACAGGCCAGGCAGTGTGGCCCAGACATCGTAGATTCCCGCGGTCAGAAGTCCGCCGTCCTCCAACCACGCCCAGCCGAGGGACTCGCCGAGCCGCCCGATGACCTGTGGGCCGATGATGAGTCCGATGAACCCGGCGATGATGGCGCTGGGCAGGAGCAGCTTCTGGATGAACGGCACTTTTACCCGGATGTACTTGCCTATCAGCATCACTGATGCCAACAGCACGATCGCGAACCCCACCACGTCTGGACTCATCGGATGCCCCTCTCCGAAATGGACCGCCGACGGCGGCCGCACATGTGAGAAGCACATCACACTTCAGGCGCCGTTGCGAGAGCTGAGTGAGACGCGCCTCGACGAAGGCTGGGCTCGGCGGGTGGATAGGATCACTGCATGGATCAGGAGAGCCCATCTCAGCCCGCCGTCAATCGCAATGAGTTCGTCCGTTCGCTCTCCACCGGCCTGCGGGTCCTCGAGTCCTTCTCCGCCGTGGAGCCGAAGCTGACGCTCTCCGACGTTGCGCGGCGCGCCGATGTCAGCCGCGCGACCGCCCGCCGGATGCTGCTCACGCTGGTCCATGAGGGTTACGCCTATACCGACGGTCGGTTCTTCGAGCTGACCCCGAGGGTGCTCGGCCTTGGACAGGGCTACTGGTCAGGCCGCGGCTGGCATGAGCTGCTGCAGCCATCACTGGGTGAGCTCTCCGGGCAGCTGGCCGAATCCTGTTCGGCCGCACTGCTGGTCGGAGACGAGGTGATGTACGTCTGCCGTGTGCACACCCGCCGCATCATGCGGATCGACCTCGCGCTGGGCACCAAGCTGCCCGCCTTCGCCACGTCGATGGGGCGGGTGCTGCTCTCCGGCCTCGACGACGAGACGCTCGAGGAGCGTCTGCGCACCACTGAGCGGCGGGCCTTCACCGCACGCACCGTCACCGACCCCCACCGGCTGCGCGAGATCATCACTGCGGTCCGCACGGACGGTTACGCATTGGTGGACGAAGAGCTCGAAGAAGGGCTGCGCTCGGTGGCCGTCCCGGCCCGGGACGGCAGCGGAAGGATCGTGCTCTCGCTGAACACCTCGATCTCCGCCGGCAAGGAGTCCGCGCAGGAGTCCCTGGATCGCACACTGCCACATCTGCTGCACAGCGCGGCCGCGGTGGAGGATCTGATCCGGTCCCTGGGTGAGGATGTCGGTCGGCTCACCGTGCCCCAGGGCCTGTAGAGAACTCTCGTCACCTCTGGCGAAACCCTGCCGGCCAGACTATGATCGTCACACATAGCGCACACTTGTTTGCATAGCGAACATTTGGTGGTGCTCACGCGATCACAGGCAGGGAGCTCATATGCAGGACGTCTTCGTCTACCAGGGTCTGCGCACCCCCTTCGGCAAGATCGGCGGCGCCCTCTCCGGTCAGCGACCCGATGACCTCGCCGAACTGGTCATCTCAGCCCTCGTGGAGCAGGCCCCCGGGCTGAACCCGGAGAATGCCGGTGAGATCGTCGGAGAGGTGATCTTCGGCAACGCCAACGGCGCTGGCGAGGAGAACCGCAATGTCGCCCGGATGGCCTGGCTGCTGGCGAAGCTGCCCGTCACCGTTCCCGCCACCACGATCAACCGGCTCTGCGGATCCTCGCTGGATGCCGCGATCTCCGGCGCGCGGCAGATCGCGCTGGGGGAGACCGATGTGATCCTCGCCGGCGGCGTGGAATCCATGTCGCGTGCTCCCTGGGTGCTTCCCAAGACCGAGCGGCCCTTCCCGATGGCCAACCTCGAACTGGCCAACTCCACGCTGGGCTGGCGACTGATCAACGAGCGCATGCCCGAGGAATGGACCGTCTCGCTCGGTGAGGCCACCGAGCAGCTTCGCGAGAAGCACGGCATCGGCCGCGAACGGCAGGACGAATTCGCCGCCCGCTCCCATGAGCTCGCCGCCCGCGCCTGGAACGAGGGGCGATTCGCCGACCTCATCGTCAGCGTTCCGGGAGTGGATCTTCAGACCGACGAGACTATCCGCGCAGGTGTCACCACGGAGAAGCTCGCCGGGCTGCGCACCGTCTTCCGCTCCGAGAACGGCACTGTCACTGCGGGCAACGCCTCTCCGATGAACGACGGCGCCTCCGCCGTCTGGCTCGGCTCCGCCGCGGGTGGGGAGCAGCTGGGTCTTGCCCCGCAGGTGAGGATCGCTGGCTGGGCCGCTGCGGCGAATGAGCCGCAGTACTTCGGCTACGCCCCGGTGGAAGCCAGCAACAAGGCGCTCAAGCGCGCCGGAATCGGCTGGGGCGACGTCGGTGCGGTGGAGCTCAATGAGGCCTTCGCCGCCCAGTCCCTGGCCTGCCTGGACGCCTGGGACATCGACCCGGAGATCCTCAACGCGTGGGGTGGGGCGATCGCCATCGGCCATCCGCTGGGCGCCTCCGGCACCCGGGTGCTGGCCACGCTGGCCAAGCGCATGGAGCTCAGCGGCGAACGCTGGGGCGTGGCCACGCTGTGCATCGGCGTCGGGCAGGGCATCGCCGTCGTCCTGGAGAACGCAACCACACAGAACTGAGAGAAGAACCGATGACTGAATTTGTAGACACCGCCGCGGAGGCGGTGGCCAGTGTGAGCAACGGCGCCACGGTGCTGCTGGGAGGCTTCGGCAATGCCGGCCAGCCCATGGAACTGATCGACGCGCTGATGGAGTCCGGTGCGACCGACCTGACCGTGGTCAACAACAACGCCGGACAGGCTGATGCCGGGTTGGCCCTGCTCATCAAGGAACGCCGGGTGGCCAAGATCATCTGCTCGTTCCCGCGCCAGTCCGACTCCTGGCATTTCGACGAGGCCTATCGCGCCGGGGAGATTGAGCTGGAACTGGTCCCACAGGGCAACCTCGCCGAGCGCCTGCGCGCCGGGGGTGCGGGCATCGGCGGGTTCTTCACCCCCACCGGCTACGGCACCGAACTGGCCGCAGGCAAGGAGACCCGGGAGATCGAGGGCCGGCACTACGTGCTGGAGGCGCCGATCCGCGGCGACTTCGCCCTGATCAAGGCGTACGCCGCCGATCCGCACGGCAACCTGGTGTATCGCAAGACCGCCCGGAACTTCGGCCCGGTCATGGCCACGGCGGCCGCGCACACCATCGTGCAGGTCGACGAGGTCCTCGAAGAGGCCCTGGATCCGGAGGCGATCATCACTCCGAGCATCTACACGGATACCATCGTCGGGATCCCCACCGGCTCTGGCACGAAGCAGCGCGAGGAGCGCGAGGCTCTCGCCGCCGGACGTCGCAAGCCCTGCCTGGCCACCAAGACCGCGGCCGAGCTGGCCGCCGAGAAGTGAGGACGAGCATGAGCACCGAGACGTTCCGCACCACCGAGACCCCGCTGACCCAGGACGAGCTCGCCCACGCCATCGCCGAGGACATCGCCCCCGGGTCCTTCGTGAACCTGGGCATCGGCCAGCCGACGACGGTGTCCAACTACCTCTCCCCGGAGAAGCAGGTCACCCTGCACACCGAGAACGGCATGCTGGGCTTCGGCCCGAAGGCCCTCGGCGAGCAGGTCGATGAGGACCTCATCAACGCCGGCAAGATCCCGGTCACCGAGCTGCCCGGGGCGGCATACTTCCACCACGCCGATTCCTTCGCCATGATGCGCGGCGGCCACCTGGACGTCTGCGTGCTCGGCGCCTACCAGGTCTCCGCCTCCGGCGACCTGGCGAACTGGTCCACCGGCAAGCCGGGAGCCATCCCCGCCGTGGGCGGCGCGATGGACCTGGCCATCGGAGCCAAGGACACCTACGTGATGATGGACCTGTTCACCAAGAAGGGTGATCGGAAGCTGCTGCCCGAATGCACATTCCCGCTCACCGGGGTCGGCTGCGTCTCCCGCATCTACGCAGACATGGGCGTGTTCCTGCTGGACGGTTCGGGCATCGTCAAGGTCCGCGAGCTGCACGGCATCTCCTTCGAGGACCTGCGGGACAGGCACCCGGGCGTGGAGTTCGAGACGCTCTGACCCCGCCCCGTCGCGGAGAGGGCCCCGGAACCGTCAGGTTCCGGGGGCCCTTGCGTTCTCGGGTACGACGCCGGCCCGGGCCGGCGTCTGCGCTAGACTGAGGGTATATCAGGCGCCCCGCCGG
>NZ_JAJOYY010000010.1:34760-43433 GCF_022565895.1 Nesterenkonia sp. YGD6
CACCCAGGGACACGCGCAGAACGATGGAGCGCGGGTTTTCTATCCCGGGTGGACGTGAACTTCCTGTGTTGAGGCCGTGGCGCTGAGCGCCTGACAGTCGCGCCTCCACGGAACCCGTCGACGACTGACCATGAGGCCGTAGCGGGCCGGATAAGGTAACTATGTCCAAACAGCGAATTGCAATCATCGGAGCGGGACCTAGCGGCATGGCCGCCCTTCGGGCCTTCGACACGGCACAGCGGTCCGGTGCCCAGATCCCCGAGGTGATCTGCTACGAGAAGCAGGACGACTGGGGCGGGCAGTGGAACTACAACTGGCGCAGCGGGATCGACAAGTACGGGGAGCCGGTCCATTCCTCGATGTATCGCAACCTGTGGTCGAACGCGCCCAAGGAGGCGCTCGAGTTCGCCGAGTACACCTTCGACGAGCACTTCGGCCGACCGGTCTCCTCCTACCCGCCGCGGGCGGCTCTGTGGGACTACATCGACGGGCGGGCTCGCATGTCCGACGTCAAGGACAAGGTCCAGCTCTCCACCGCCGTTCGCTGGGTGGAATACCACCGCGAGGAGGACACCTTCACGGTCACCGTGGAGAACCTGAAGTCCGGCACCACCTCGTCCTCCGAATTCGACCGGGTCATCGTGTCCACCGGGCACTTCTCCTTCCCCAACGTCCCGGACTTCAAGGGGATCGAGACCTTCACCGGCACTCTGCACCACGCGCATGACTTCCGCGGGGCAGAGAAGCTGGCCGACAAGCGCGTGCTGCTCATCGGGGCCTCCTACTCCGCCGAGGACATCGGCGTGCAGGCCTTCAAGATGGGTGCCCGTTCGGTCACCATGAGCTACCGCACCCGGGCCATGGGCCATGACTGGCCCGAAGGCATGGAGGAACTTCCGCTCATCGACCGGTTCGAGGGGGAGACTGCCTACTTCTCCAACGGCGAGTCCCGCGAATTTGATGCCGTGATCCTGTGCACCGGCTACCTGCACAAGTACCCCTTCCTGTCCACCGAACTGGCCCTGCGGTCCCAGAACAACGTCTACCCGGGCGGGCTGTACCGCGGAGTCGTGTGGCAGCGGAACCCGAAGATGTACTACCTGGGCGCCCAGGACCAATGGTTCACCTTCAACATGTTCGATGCGCAGGCCTGGTATGTCCGCGACCTCATCATGGGCCGGACGAAGCTGCCCCCGGCGGAGGAGCGGGCCGCCCACCTGAAGCAGTGGCGCCACCGCTTCCAGTCCCTGGAGGGGGACGCCGACGAGGTGCAGTTCCAGGCCGACTACATCCGCGACCTCATCGGGGCCACCGACTACCCGATGTTCGCGCTGGACGAGGTGGTCCAGGTCTTCCTGGACTGGAAGACCGACAAGAAGGCCAACATCCTGACCTACCGGGACAAGAACTACCGCTCGGTGATGACCGGAACCAAGGGGTCACAGCACCACACCACATGGTTGCAGGAGCTCGACGACTCCCTGGAGCGCTACCTGTCCACCCCGGCGCCCACCGAGGTGCCGAGCCTGGTCATCGCGGAACGCGATGCTGACACGGGGGCGGCAGCGGCCGCTCCCGTCGCCTGAGCTCCGTCGGCTTGAGCTCCATGGTCTGAGAGCTGGTCCTGTCCGCTCAAGGCTGGGCTGGGTGCGCGGCGGCGGTCGGATGAGTCGCCGCGCGCCCGGGACCGTGAGACCGGTGGTGACAGCTGGTATAGTTCTCAGCTGTGCCCAGGCGAGGGGGCGACATCTCCGGATCCGATCCGTGAGACGTCAGCCCCGTGATCGACGAGGCGAACTTGCAGGAGAACATCACCGCCGCTCACAGCGCGGAGAGCCTGGAATTCACTTGTCGTTGGTGCCTGGATCAATTCGAATCCAACCAACGAAGGACAACACCATGGCTGACAAGATCGTCATTCCCGCTACCAAGCGCACCGAGTTCGGCAAGGGCGCAGCCCGCAAGGCCCGCCGCGACGACCAGATCCCGGCAGTGGTCTACGGCCACGGCGAAGACCCCATCCACGTGGTGCTTCCCGGTCACCAGACCCACCTGGCAGTGCGTAACCCCAACGCACTGATCACACTGGACATCGAAGGCACCGAGCAGCTGGTGATCCCCAAGGCCATCCAGCGCGACATCATCAAGCGCTCGATCGACCACATGGATCTGCTGACCGTGCGTCGCGGCGAGAAGGTCGTCGTCGACGTCTACGTCGAGGTCACCGGCGAGCCCGCCGTCGGCTTCGAATGGATCCTGGACCAGGCCACCGTGTCCATCGAGGCCGAGGCCACCCACCTCCCCGAGCACGTGACCATCGACATCACCGACCGCAACGAGAACGCCCTGCCGGAGCACATCCAGCTGCCCAAGGGCGTGACGCTGGCGCTCTCCGACATGGAGTCCCCGATCGTCTCCATCCACGAGCCCACCGAGCAGGACCTGGGCGACGAGGCAGAGACCACCGAGGGTGAAGCTGCCGAGGGCGAGACCGCCGAGGGCGAGTCCGAGGGGAACGCAGAGGGCGAAGAGAGCTGAACGCTCTGACGCTGCGACTCCACTAGGCTCGAGGCATGGCTTCAGAGACGTGGTTGATAGCGGGACTCGGCAACCCCGGGTCCCGCTATCGTCATACCCGGCACAACATCGGGCACATGGTGCTCGACGAGCTCCTCGACCGCATGGATGCGAAGTACACGCGCACCAAGGTCGGGGCCAAGGCCGTCGCGGCCCGGCTGGGCCCGGGAGGGCCGAAGGTGGTCTTCGCGATCTCGGAGGGCTACATGAACCTCTCCGGCAAGCCCGTGCGAGGGCTGATGGACTATTTCTCCGTCCCCGCCGAAAACCTGATCGTGGTCCACGATGAGCTCGACCTGGACTTCGGTCGTGCCAAGCTCAAGCGCGGGGGGTCCGAAGGCGGGCACAACGGGCTGAAATCCATCACCACCCACCTGGGCGGGAATCGTGACTACCTGCGTGTGCGCGCCGGCGTGGGCAGGCCCCCCGGCCGCATGGACAGCGCGGACTACGTGTTGCAGAAGTTCAGCGCCGCCGAGCAGAAGGAGCTGGGCATCTTCATCTCCCGGCTGGCCGATGCGGTGGAGCTGCTGATCTCCGACGGGCTGCCAGCTGCCCAGAATGCGGTGCACTGAACCCTGTGCACTGAACCCCGTGCACTGAACCCCGTGCACTGAACCCTGTGCCCTGAACGCAGACACCGTCCGTCGCCGACGACGGCGGCCCGCCCGTGCTCGGGCAGCGCTACCGAGACTCTGCCGCACCCGCCAAGCTGAGCCAGGTCTGCACCACGGTGTCAGGTGTCAGAGAAATCGATTCGATGCCCTGATCAACCAGCCAGCGGGCGAGCTCCGGATGATCTGAGGGTCCCTGACCGCAGATCCCGATGTACTTGTTCTGCGTCCGGCACCTGTCGATGACCGTGGCCAGCATCGAGAGCACGGCGGGGTCTCGCTCGTCGAAGAGATGAGCCACCAGGTCCGAGTCCCGATCAACACCGAGCACCAGCTGGGTCAGATCATTGGACCCGATGGAGAACCCGTCGAAATGTTCCAGGAACGCATCGGCGAGAAGGACATTGCTGGGCAGTTCGCACATCATCATCACCTTCAGGCCTCGTGCCCCGCGGCGGAGCCCATGACTCGCCATGAGGTCGACGACGGTCTGGGCCTCCTCCACCGTCCTCACGAAGGGCACCATGATCGCCAGGTTCTCCAGACCCATCTCTTCGCGAACGAACCGCAGGGCCTCACACTCCATGGCGAAGCACTCCCGGAAATCCGCGGAGATGTACCGCGAGGCACCTCGATAGCCCAGCATCGGATTCTCCTCCTGCGGCTCGAAGAGCTCCCCGCCCAGGAGGTTGGCGTATTCATTAGTCTTGAAATCGCTGAACCGCACAATGACCTGCTCCGGGGCGAAACTGGCCGCGATGGTCGACACGCCCTCCGCCACCCGCCGCACGAAGTACTCCCTGGGCGACCCGTAGGCGCTGATCCGCTGGTCCACTGCGCTCCGCACTTCGTGCGGCAGGCTGTCACGCTCCAGGAGCGCACGCGGATGGATGCCGACCTGGTGGTTGATGATGAACTCCAGGCGGGCGAGCCCCACCCCGTGGTGCGGCAGCTGGGAGAACGAGAATGCCTGATCCGGGGAGGCCACATTCATCATGATCTTCACCGGGACGTCCGGCATCTCATCCAGATCGGTCACCTCCTCCTCGAACCTCAGCGTGCCGGCATAGACCATCCCGTTGTCGCCCTCGGCGCAGGAGATCGTCACCGCCTCGCCGTCGGCCAGGGCCTCTGTGGCGTCCCCCGTTCCCACCACGGCGGGCACACCCAGCTCCCTGGCGAGGATCGCCGCGTGACAGGTGCGACCCCCACGTTCGGTGACGATCGCCGAGGCACGCTTCATGATCGGCTCCCAGTCCGGGTCCGTGATCTCAGCCACCAGCACGTCGCCGGGCTGCAGCCGATCCATGTCCGCCGGCGAGCGAAGGACCCTCACCGGGCCGGTCCCGATCCGCTGCCCGATCGCTCTTCCCACAGTCAGCACGTCACCGCGCTCGCGGAGCACGAAGCGTCTCACCTGTCGCAGCTCCCGGTGGGACACCACCGTCTCCGGGCGGGCCTGCAGGATGTAGAGCCGTCCGTCGATTCCATCGAGCGCCCACTCGATGTCCATCGGTCGGCCGTAGTGGTCCTCGATCGCTACAGCACAGCGGCCCAGCTCGGTGACCTGCGCATCGGTGATCGAGAATCGTGCCCGCTCGGCAGGTGATACGTCCTCGAAGATGGTGCTGCTGTGAAGTCCGCGGCCCGCGGCGTACCGCATCGCGGTGGCCTTCTCGCCGAGCGCCCTGCTCAAGATGGCTTCATGTCCCTGCTGCAGCGCGGGCTTATGGACGTAGAACTCATCAGGGTTCACCGCCCCCTGGACCACGGCTTCACCCAGACCGTAGGCGCTCGTGATGAACACCGCCCGATCGAAGCCCGTCTCCGTGTCCACCGTGAACATCACGCCGGATGCTCCGATGTCGGAACGGACCATGCGCTGCACGCCCGCCGAGAGCGCGACCTTGTGGTGGGCGAAACCATGGTGCACGCGGTAGGCGATCGCCCGGTCGTTGTAGAGCGAGGCAAAGACGCTGTGCACTGCAGCGAGCACGTTCTCGACCCCGCCGATGTTCAGGAACGTCTCCTGCTGGCCTGCGAACGAGGCGTCCGGCAGGTCCTCGGCCGTTGCGCTGGAACGGATCGCCCACGTCACCGCCTCAGGGTCTGGGTCCTCTGCGATCAGCCTCGCGTGCGCTTCGCGCAGGTCTCGTGTGAGCTCCTCGGCCAGGGGCTGATCCTGGATCCATGAACGGATCTGCGCGCCGACCCGGGAGAGCTCCACGACATCGTCGATGTCCAGTGGCTCGAGGGCCGCCCGGATCCTGTGGTCGAGTCCGTTCGCAGCGAGGAACACGCGGTAGGCATCCGCAGTCGTCGCGAAACCGCCCGGTACACGCACTCCTGCCTCGGAGAGGCGGGCCACCATCTCGCCCAGCGAGGCGTTCTTCCCGCCCACGGCTGCGATATCGGCAAGCGAGATGTCGTCGAACCACAAGATGTTGCTCATCAGTGTCTCCTCAGGGACTGCTTGGCGCTGCGGCGGGACGAAGATGCATCGTCTGCAGGATCGCTGCCGCAATCTCTTCCACGCTTCTGGCCGCCGTGTTCAGGCTCGGGATCGAGTGCCGTCGGTACAGGGATTCCGCCCAACGCAGCTCTTGGCGGCAGCGGAACAGGCTTGCATAGGCCCCGCCTGGACGGCGTTCCTGGCGTATCTGGCTCAGCCGCTGCGCAGTGCTGGTCAGCCCGAAACACCGAACCCGATACGGCTCCACCGCCCGGGGCAGCTCCAGTGCCGGGTAGTCCTCCTCCGTCAAGGGGTAGTTGGCGACCCGCAGACCGTGCTGGAGAGCCAGGTACAGCGCGGTGGGAGTCTTCCCGCAGCGAGATGGAGCGATGATGATGAGATCGGCGCCGACCAGAGAGCTCGCGCCCGCTGCATCGTCGTGCGTCAATGTGTACTCCACCGCGCGCATGCGGGAGCTGTACTGGTCCGGGTTCCCGATGCTGTGATGCGGGGCCACCTCAGCAGCGCCCTTGACGCCCAGGAGCTTCTCGAGCGCGGTGAGATGTCCCTTGATGAGATCCACCACGGCGAACGGGCCTGCGCTCAGTTCGGCGCTGACCTCCGCGGCGCGAACGGTCACGAGCAGCAGGGTGGCAGGTCCCGCGGTGCGCGCAGCACTCAGCACCTGTTGTGCGATCGGCGGGGAATCGACGAAGGGGAAGGTTCTGCGGACGAATCGGATGCCGGGGAAGTGCGCCAGGAGCGCGTTGCCGAGGGTCTCGGCGGTGACGCCGGTGTTGTCAGAGATGAAGAACACCGGCACGGGTGCTCCGACGGCGCCGGTCATGGGTTGGCCGCCCTACCGTGCACCTGAGCGAACCGGTGCCTGGTGCACGATCGTCATAGCCGGTCCTTCAGTCGAGGCCTGATCGGGTGGCGTCGTTCAAGGAGATGTCCCAGGCCTGGGGGTGGGCGACGATGAAGCGTCGACCCGTGACGACCTCCGGCGTGATCCGGACGAAATGGTCTTTCTCCCCCGATTCCCAGGGGAACAGTCGGCGCGAAGAGCTGCTGAGAGAGTCGTCCGTCTGCTCGACCTCCGCCGCCGTGCCCTTGACGATCACACTCCAGGCGACATTGGTGCGCGGATCCACACCGTCCGTCTCGAAGGCCACGGGACTGGAGCCCAGCGCGGCCGTCCGTTTCGTGCCGGGCCCGGTGCGGAAGACTATGGTCCGCTGATCCACCAGGTAGGTGACCGGGAACAGCTCTGGATGATCACCGGTCCAGACGGCGAGTCTGCCGAGCGAGACGCTGCGCAGCAGCTCCCAGCACTCGCGGCTCTCGAGGACCTCTGTCCTGGGTGTCGAGGGTGTCTTCTGCATGGCGGCGAGCCTACTCCGGCTCCACCGCGGAAGCCAGAGTCTGAAGCGAAGGCGATGCCGCTCACGTCCGCCGCCTCGGCGACTGCTGGCCGCGCCGGTTCACCGTCGCAGCGCTGCGGAGCTGAACGGGGTTCTCTTTCCCGAGGAAAGGCCTAGAATGGAGTTCAGTTATCGGGGTGAGGAGGGTTATGGATTCGGATGAACTTCGGGTTACTTATCTTCCGAAGCTTGAAGCCAATGGTGCGGTGGGGGATTCCATCGCGCGCACTATCCGGGTCCTCACCTCCCAGCGCAGACTGCAGACCCTGCTCGACGCCAGCAACGTCGTGGCCAGCGATCTCGACCTGGAACATGTTCTGCGGCGCATCGCCGAGGAGGCCAGGACCGTCGCGGACGCCGAGTACGCCGCACTGGGCGTCATCGCCGCTGATGGCTCCCTCGAACGGTTCATCCACGTCGGGATGGCGCAGCACGTGGCCGAGAAGATCGGAGACCTGCCCGCCGGGCACGGGGTCCTGGGCGCGGTGAACCAGAGCAGCAACCCGATCCGACTCACCGACCTCACCACGGATCCCCGGGCGGTCGGCTTTCCCGCCCACCACCCGCCGATGACCAGCTTCCTCGGGGTCCCGATCAAGATCCGCGGCGAGACCTACGGCAACCTCTACCTCACCAACCGGGCCGATGGGCCCTTCACCGACGAGGACGAAGAACTCGTCACGGCGCTGGCCGCCACGGCTGCGACCGCGATCAACAACGCCCGACTCTACGAAGAGGCCCGCCGAGCGCAGCAGCTCAGCGCCGTCCTGGGCGATGTCACCTCAGCACTGCTGGCCTCGGAGACCATCGATGTCTTCGGCGTCCTGGCTCACGGGGTCGCGACCCTCACCGAAGCGGACTTCGCCGCCATCGTGACCTCCGACGCGGTGGGCGAAGAGCTCTTCATCGACACCGCCCGCGGACAGGGCGCCTCGCTGATCGAGGGCGAGGTGCTGCCCTGGGTCGAAGGCGCGGTGTCGCGGGCCATGGAGGGGACGGCGAGCATCTCGCCTCCCGAGGGAACAGATGTCCCACCGTTCTGTGAGCGGGTCCCGAGCTCCTCGGTGATCGCTGTTCCGCTGATCGTCTCCGGGGACCGCATCGGTGCGGTCTGCGCGACCCGGGCCGAGTCCCGGCCGGCCTTTGACTCCGGTGACCTGGAGCTGCTCTCGGACTTCGCGACCCAGGCGGGTCTGGCTGTGGCGCTGTCCTGGGCGCGAGCGGATCGGCAGCGGCTCGGCGTGATCGAAGACCGGGCGCGCACTGCTCGGGATCTCCATGACCATGTCATCCAGCGGCTCTTCGCCACGGGCCTGGGACTGCAGGCCTTCGCCTCGGCCCACCCCCGACATTGCGGGAGGATCGACAGGCATGTGGCGGAGATCGACGCGGCCATCGAAGACATCCGCAACGCGATATTCACTCTGCGCACCCGTAAGACCACCAGGACCATGCGTCATCGGCTGCTCGATGTCGTCACCGAGCTCTCGGCCGGGCTTGGCATGGCTCCGAAGGTGACCTTCACGGGTCAGATCGATGCGTTCATCAAGGGTGAGCTCGCAGATGATGTCGTCGCGGTCCTGCGTGAGACGGTCACCAACGTGAC
>NZ_JAJOYY010000011.1:0-22023 GCF_022565895.1 Nesterenkonia sp. YGD6
AGCTCGGCGGTGTCGCCATAGCGCACCTCGACCTCGATGCCGGTCTCTTCCGAGAAGGTGTCGATGAGCGGCTGGATCAGTTCCTCGTTGCGCCCGGAATAGAGCACCAGGCTCTCCTGCTCGGCGGAGGTCTCGTCACCGTTCGACGCCGGCTCAGTGGTATCGCCACAGGAGGTCGCGGTCAGGGCGACAAGTGCGCCCAGAGTGACCGCCACGGAGGTTCTGCGCATGGATGGTGTTCCTCGTCTCGCATCGGGGGGGGGCTCGCCGATGCGGCCCTGACTGGTCTGATACAAGGCTACCCTAAGATACGCAAGGTTGGTGTGTCTTAATTGAATAAGGCTCTATGTTGAGCGAGGAGACCCAGGCGCACCCGGCACAATGGTGCAGGTGATCCCCCTCTTCCTGGACTGTGACCCCGGCATCGATGACGCCCTCGCGCTGGGCTGGCTCTTCTGTCAGGACGACGTCGAGATCACCGGCCTCGCCGCCAGCGGCGGCAATGTCTCCACCGCCCAGGTGCTTGCGAACACGCTGGGCTGGCTGCAGCTGGCCGGCCGCACCGACCTGTCGGTCCACGTCGGGGCTGAACACCCGCTCGCCGGGGTGTCCGAATACGCGGAGGAGACCCACGGGGACACCGGCGCCGGCTACGCCCGGCTGCCCACCGGCAGGATCACCGCCGATGAGCTTCCCGCCGCGCAGGCCTGGGTCCGAGCGGCCCACGCACACCCGGGCGAGCTGATCGGTGTGCTCACCGGCCCGGCCACCAACCTGGCCCTGGCGCTGCGGCTGGAACCGAAGCTTCCACAGCTGCTGAGGCGGCTCTTCATCATGGGCGGAGCATTCAACTACCGGGGCAACACCCGACCCACCACTGAGTGGAACGTCAGCTACGACCCCGAAGCCACCAAGGCCGTGATCGACGCCTTCGGCGAGTCCACCCACCTGCCGGTGATCGGCCCGATAGAGGCCACCGAAGCGGTGGCGCTGACCCCGGTGCGGCTGCAGCAGATCCTCGACGGGACCAGCTCGGAGGCCTGGTCGGCCTGGCTGGCCCAGCTCGCGGAGGCGCTGCGGTTCTACTTCGAGTTCCACGAGGCAGATGGCCACGGCTACCTCGCCCATGTCCATGATCCCTATGTCACCGCCGCCGCGGTGGCCTGGGCCCGGATCCAGAACCACGGCGAAAGCCCCTCCCCGGCGGCAGGACCTGAGCGGGATTCGTTCCCGCGTGCCACAGACGGGATAATTCCCTGGGCGCGCAAGACCGAGAAGGCAGCGGTCGACGTCGAACTCATCGGCACGCTGACCCGTGGCGAGACCGTGGCCGACTGGCTCGGCCGCTGGGGCCGTGCGCCCAATGCGGAGATCATCCGCAGCCTGGACGCCGAGGCGTTCCTGGATCACCTGACCATCACCTTGAGAAGAGGACCACAACATCATGGCTCACACTGACCCGCACTCTGGGCAGGGGTCCGTCACCGCGGCGGATCCCGGAGAAACCCCGAAGACTCGCACTGCTGAATCCCGCACCACCCGCTCCCGCGCCTCCAAGGCCCGCACGCCCCACGCGTCCACGACAGATCGCGCCGGGAACCACATCAGGCCCGCTCCCCCGCTGTGGTCCGTCCTGGCGCTCACCGCCGGTGCCGCCGTGATCGTCGGCACCTACCTCTGGGTGCTCACCACCCAGCCCGCCACTCTCGGCGCCGACCTGGGCAACACCACCCTCGGTGTGATGGTCGGATACCTGCTCGGCGCCGTGCTCATCGCCGCCGGCACGCTCCCGCGAATCCCGCGCAGCGTGCTCGCCCTGATGCCGGTGATGATCGCGCTGAACATCGCCACCGGACAGATCGTCGGCACGATGACCCCCATTCCGCTCTACCTGGACTCCCTGGGCACCGTCATCATCGGTGTCATCGCCGGCCCCGCAGCCGGCGCGCTGACCGGCATCCTGACCAACGTCATCTGGGGCGTGACGATCAACCCGACCGTCATCGCCTTCACCGCCGGCGCCGCGTTCATCGGCGCCGCCGCTGGCTGGGCCGCTCGGCTCGGCGGCTTCCGCCGCATCTGGTGGGCCGTCATCGCCGGCGCCCTGGCAGGGATCCCCGCCGGCCTGATCGCCACCCCGGTGGCCGCCTTCATCTACGGCGGCGGACTCGGCGTGGGCACCGGCAGCGTCGTCGCCGCCCTGCAGGGCGCGGGCGCCTCGATGCTCGGCGCCGCCACCATCCAGGGACTGGGCAGCGACATCGCCGATAAGGCGATCATCTTCGCGCTGGCCTTCCTGGTGATCGCTGCGCTGCCGAGCCGGCTGCGCAGCAGGTTCCCCTTCACCGAGCACTCCAAGGTGAAGCGCTCGGCTGCGAAACGCGCCGCCGCGAAGCGGTCTGCGGCACAGGGCACGCCGCCGGACACCGCAGGATCGTCGCATGCGGCTGCATCCAGCCACTGAGCTGGTCCTGCTCGGCTGTGCGCTGCTGCTCGTCTACGGAGTCCCCTCCCCGCTGATCCCGGCCGCCATGCTCATCTGCGCGGTGGTCACAGCCGCGGCCTCCCCGCGGGTCCGCTTCCGCAGCTGGCTGCTGACCCTGGTGGTGCTGGCCGGACCCATGCTGGTCATGGTCGGCATCATCCAGGGGCTCTTCTACCCCGGCGAGCAGGCCGAGGTCCTCGCCGAGTTCGGACCCGCCGCGGTCACCGTGGAGGGCGTCGCGCTGGCGATCCAGCTCTGGCTCCGGGTCGCCGCGATGGTGGCCGTCTGCGCGCTGTTCGCCTTCGGGTCTGACCCGACGCGCGCCTTCGACGGTCTGCTGACCCTGCGCCTGCCCCTGTCCCTGGCCTATGTGTGCGCCGCCGCAATGAGCCTGATACCGCTGGCCCAGCACCGGGTCCGCGCCGCCCTGACAGCCCGCTCCGCCCGCGGCTGGGACACCGACCGGCTGCTCGTGCGGCTGCGCCTGCTCACCGGGGTGCTCACCGGACTGCTGGTCACCGCGATCACACAGCTCGATCAGCGCCATGACGCCCTTTCTCAGCGCGGGTTCGGCCAGGCCGCTCACCCCACCCCGGCCCGGTTCTATCCCCAGGGCGCGGGCCAGCGCGGACTGCGCTGGGGCGCCGTCGTCGGCTCAGCTCTGCTGGTGGTCGCCTCTCTGGCCGGACTGCTGCCGCTGCCTTCTGCCACCGAGATCCTCGGAGTCTTCGATGCCTGACCCCGCGCCGTCCTCCTCCGCCCTGCAGCCGCTGCTGCGTCTGACCGACTTCGGGTTCCATTACCGCGGCGCCGAGACTCCCGCTCTGGAGGCCGTGGACTTGGGACTTCGCCCCGGTGATGCCGTCGCGGTCCTGGGCCCACAGGGAGCGGGCACCTCCACCCTGGCCCGTGCCGCCGCCGGACTGCTCGGCGAACACGGGCACAGCACCGGCGTGCGCGAGCTGCGTGACCAGACCGATGGAGGGCACTCCTCCAGCGGCGAGCACGACAGTGCTCACGTGCGCGGCGGGGTGGGGATGCTCGGCGACGACCCGGAGGCCCAGCTCACCGGGCTGACCCGCACCGTCCGAGACGAGGCCGCGCTTCCTGGGCGGCTGCTGGGGCTGCCCCTGCCCGAGTGCCTGGAGCGCGCCGATGCCAGCCTGCAGGCGCTGGGCATCGCTGGCCTGGCTGAACGAGACCTCTCCACGCTCTCCGGCGGGGAACGGCAGCTCACCGCCCTCGCCGGGCTGCTCACCCTGCGCCCGAGCGTCCTGGTGCTCGATCAGCCCTCCCAGGCCCTCGATGCCAGCGCACGACGGCGCCTGGCCCGGTCCCTGCGCGAGTTCCGTGACGCCGGGGGCGCAGTGCTGCTGACGGGGCATCAGCACGATGACCTCACCGCCGCCTGCGACGAGGTGCTGTTCCTCGACCAGGGGCGCCCTGCCACGATGACCCCGGGGGGTCTGCTGCCGGCGGCGGAGCTGACCCGGGCGCAGTTGGACGAGCACGAGATCTGGGACGTTCGCCGCACCCCGGCTGCGCAGAGCGAGCCATCCGCGCCGGCGCCCGACCCTGGCCAGGAGGTGTTGCTGCGCGTGCGGGAGCTCTCCGTCCAGCGCGACGCCATCCGGGTGCTGGACGGCGTCGCGCTGGACCTGCGCGCCGGGGAGGTGGCCGTCCTGTTCGGCGCCAACGGGTCGGGGAAGTCCACGCTGCTCAGCGCCCTGGCGGGACTTCTTCCCGCAGAGCCTGGGACCAGGATCATCGGACCAGGCGGCGTCGAGCTCGCCGCGGCACCGGCGCATCGCCGCGCGGACCACCTGGCCTGGGTGGGCCAGGATCCCGGAGACCAGCTCTCCGCCTCCACGGTGCGCGCGGAGCTGATGCGCGCGGCCCCGCTGGGCCCGGGGGGACGCCGGCTCAGACGCGAAGACCGGCGGCGCGCACGGGCGCAGCGAGAGCTGGACGTGGAACAGGTGATGGAGACCGCAGGGCTCAGCGCTGACGCCGAGGAGCATCCCTATGATCTGGTGCCCGCCCAGCGCAAGGACTGCGTGATCGCGTCCGCGCTGCTGCTGAAGCCCGCGGTGCTCCTGCTAGATGAACCCACGCTGGGCCGTGATGCCGCCGGGATGCACCGATTGAGTTCTCTGGTCCGCGGGTTCACCGCCGCGGGAGGTGCGGTGCTGGTGGCGACCCACGATCAGCGCTGGGCGTCCGAGATCAGCGATCACCAGCTGCGCCTGGACGCGAGCAGCTAGAGAGGCAGTGATTCCCAGGTGTCCACCATGGCGGGCACCACCGAGACGACCAGCAGCCCGGCCATGACCAGGTTGAAGATCAGCATGTGCGCGGGCTGCGAGATGATCCGGCCTGCGCCCACGCCCAGCAGCGTCCACGCCACGGTGAAGGGGGCGCCGAAGGTGCAGGCCACCAGCGCGATCACCGCAACCTCCAGCATGAAGGAGTCCCAGAAGCCGGTGAAGGTGCTCAGCGCGGCCACTGAGAGGGTCCACGCCTTGGGGTTGACGAACTGGAACAGCGCCATCTGCACGAACCCCGGCGGCTTGGCTCCGGGGTTCGGGGTCAGCGTGGTGGGTCCGTTGGCGATCTTGAAGGCGAGCCAGAGCAGGTAGAGGATCCCGACGGGGCGCAGGATGTCGAGGATCACCGGCCACTGCTCGAGCGCCTGGCCGAGGCCGATCCCCACCAGCAGCACCATGGACGGGAAGCCGAGGTTCACTCCCAGGATCGCCGGCAGCGTCCGCTTGAAGCCGTAGGCGGCTCCGGAGGCCATCACGATGGTGTTGTTCGGCCCGGGGGTGCCGGCGCCGGCCACCACGAAGAGCATCAGAGAGAGAATCGCCACTGGACGAGACTACTCTGCCAGCACCTCGGCGCTCTGCGCGAGCGCGATGATCTCCTCGGTCACCCGTTCGCGCAGTCGCGGGTCCAGCCGCTCGGTGGAGAGCGCCTCGTAGAACCACAGCCCGTCGGCGGCGAGCCGCGCGATGAAGCGCTGGACCGCCGCGGCCTCCGCGGCGTCGTCGTCGAGGGCCTGGGTCTCTTGGGTGCCCGTGGACAGCGGAGCTTCAGCGGGCCGGGGGACTCCCGGCGGCTGCGGCGCCCAGCGGGCGAAGACCTCGTCCCAGGCGGCGTTGGCCACCGGATCCTCGGAGGCCTCGAGCATCAGCAGCAGCTCCGCGCGCTCGGGGTTCTGGGAGAGCCGCACGAAGGCCCGGAAGCGTTCGTCGCGGCTGAGCCCCTGGGCCGTGCCGCCGGCCTGGGCCTCCAGCGCCAGCTCCCAGTTCTGCGCCACATGCCGGTGCAGTCCCAGCAGCAGCTCCTCCCGTGAGGGGAAGTGGTAGAGCAGCCCACCCTTGGTCATGCCGGCCTCGGCGGCCACCGACTCGTAGGTCAGCGTGGTCACGCCTTCACGCTGGACCACCCGGGTGGCGGCGTCGAGGATCTCGCGGCGTTTGGAAGGTCGCACAGGGTTGGATCTCCGATCGGTGGATGCTCATGTGCTTCTCGGTCTTCTCGAGGGTCCGCAGTGGTCGTCGGGGATTCTCAGTGGTTGTCGGGATAGGCCTGGGATTCGGTGCCCGGGGTGTAGCGGCGCAGCATCCAGGACGACGCGACGGCGGCGAGCACCATCACCACGGCGACGCCGATCAGCACGCCCAGGTAGGCGACGTCGAAGGCCTCGGCCGCTGCCGCCATCGCCGGGGCGTCCCCGGATTCGAGCACCGCGGCCGGGGCCTGGCCCGCGTACTGCTCGGCACCTGCGGGCAGCACCAGGACCCGGGTGTAGACGAAGGTGAGCAGGCTTCCCAGCATGGCCACCCCGACCAGACCGCCGAACTCGTAGGAGACCTCCTCGATGGAGGCCGCCATGCCGGCGCGGCGCGGTGGGACGTTGCCCATGATCGCGGTCGAGGCCACCGACATCGAGGCGCCCAGGCCGGCGCCGAGCACGCCGAAGCTGACCACCAGCAGCACCAGCGAGTCATCGATGACGGCGTAGATGGAGACCAGTGCGCCGATCGCGGCGAGGACCATGCCGCCGCCGATCAGCGTGAGCAGGCCGGCGCGGTGCAGGATCGCCCCGCCGAAGAGCGCGAAGGGCAGTGAGCCCAGGGCCAGCGCGGAGACGATCAGCCCGGCCTCCAGCGGGGAGAAGCCCTCGACCAGCTGGAAGCGCTGGGTGGTGCCCAGCTGGACCCCGACGATGGCGAAGATGCTGGCGCCTGCGGCGATGACACCGCCGCTGAATCCGCGGTTGCGGAAGATCGTGAAGTCCACCAGCGGCTCGGCGGTGCGGTTGAGTCGCATCTGGCGCCGGGCGAAGACGGTGAGCATGACGGCGGCGACCACGACGGAGACGATGAAGCGCAGCCAGTCCACCGGGGTCTCGGCGATGGTCTTGATCGCCAGCACCGCGGCGGTGAGCCCAAGCATCACCTGGGCGGAGGAGAGCCAGTCCCAGTGCCGGCCGGGGTTGGCCAGGTTCGGCGGGCCCACCAACAGCATCAGCACCAGGGCGGCGGCGACGATCGGGACGTTGACCAGGAACACCGAGCCCCACCAGAAGAACTCCAGCAGCACTCCGGACACGATCGGGCCCAGGGCCATGCCCACGGTGGCCACGGCGGCCCAGATGGCGATGGCCATATTGCGCTCACGCTCCACTGAGAACGTCAGCCGGATCAGCGCGAGCGTGGCGGGCATCATTGCGGCGGCACCCACGGCGAGGAGCGCGCGGGAGGCGATGAGCATCTCGGAGCTGCCGGAGAAAGCGGCCAGGATCGAGGCCACTCCGAAGATGCCGAGGCCGACCTGGAAGATCCGTTTGTGCCCGAACCGGTCGCCCAGGGCGCCGGATCCGGGCAGCAGCCCGGCGATCACCAGCGGGTAGGCATTGATGATCCACAGCTGCTGAGAGGAGGAGGCGCCGAGCTCTGCGGTCAGGGTGGGCAGGGCGGTGTAGAGGATCGTGTTGTCCAGGGCGATCAGGAACAGCGCCGAGGAGACGATGGCGAGCAGGGTCCAGCGCTGCCACGCGCTGAGGGCATGGCGATCGACATGCACAGGAGAAGGAAGGGTCATCACCCGAGTTACTATACTATACGTCCGGTATAGTTACTGGTGAGGTTGATCACCCAGCAGGGTGTCCAGCGTCTGCAGCGCCGGGGTGATCCGGGTCCTCCAGCGCCAGTCCGCCTTGGGGTCGGCACGGGAGGGACCGCCGTTGATCACACCGATGGGCCGATCCGACTGGTGCATGGTCAGCGCGATCTTGAATCCGCTCATCACCGCCATCGAGCTGCCCACCACCAGCAGCGCCGAGGACGCGGCGACGAGTTCCTCGACCGCGGCCTTGCGCTCGGCGGGCACCGATTCGCCGAAGTAGACGACGTCGGGCTTGAGCTTCTCGGAGCCGCAGACCAGGCAGGTGACCATGTGAAACTTCTCCACCCAGGACTGATCCAGGGTGACGTCGCCGTCGGGGTTCACGTTCTCGGCGGCGGCGAAGGCGGCCTCGGCGTAGCCGGGGTTGGCCTCCTGCAGCCGCGCGTCCAGCGAGGAGCGGGCCTCGCGGTTGCCGCAGGTCAGGCAGATCACGGAGTCCATGTCGCCGTGCAGGTGGACCACCGGATCGGCCCCGGCGGCGCGGTGGAGACCGTCCACGTTCTGGGTGATCAGTCCGCTGAGCAGCCCTTCAGACTGCCAGTCGGCGAGCAGCTGGTGGGCCGAGTTGGGCTCGGCCTGGTGCATCTGGCGCCATCCGACGAAGCCACGGGCCCAGTAGCGACGGCGCGAGGCGGCGTCGTGCTGGAACTCCTGGTAGGTCATCGGACGGTGACGATGCAGGGACCCCTGGGGGCCGCGATAATCCGGGATGCCGGAATCCGTGGAGACGCCCGCCCCGGTGACGCAGAGGACGTCGCCCAGCTCGAGCATCCGCCGGATGCCCTCACGGGCGATCTCGTCGGGCTGGGGCTCGGCGGTGTCCTTCACCACCCGGGCTATGGATCGGAGCGCTGCCCTATGGGCGTTCTCGACGGGTTTGGTGAAGGCCGCTGGAGTGGGCTCTTCCACGGGTCAGCGCCCGTACTTGTCCTCGTACGGGTCAAAGCCGCTGCTGCGCTCTTCGGCGTCCGCGCGCGCTGGGCGGCTGGACGAATCCCTGTCACCACGGGTTTTGGCGAGCTCTCTCTCAAGAGCGGTCAGGTCGGTGTCCGGAGTGTAGTACTTGATCTCCCGAGCCTGCTTCGTAGCTTTCGCCTTCTGACGGCCACGCCCCATAAGCGAGACCCCCTCTGTCTTCTCGTATCCCTGGTGCGATGCCGGGCAGGGGCTATCGCGGGATTATCTGTGTATGGAGTAGTTCGTGATCCTAGGTTAACATGACTGGCGCTGCGCCGTCGTCCGAACTGTCCTTCGAGCGAGCACGATCACACCTTTCAACGCCAAGATGGCGTACTCTGTTCCGCACGGTCCAAAGAAAGTACCGACCGCTGCGACAACGCCATCCGACGATCTCGGTGGCGCGGCAGACGATGCACCTTAGCTGAGCCCCTGGCCCCCGCCGTGAACCGCGGGTGCGGCCGCGATGGGCCAGCTCTGCGCGTGCAGCCCCATCACACTTCTTCCAGGAGACACCTCCATGTCCACAAATGACCGCGCGGCGACGGCGCCCACGGCCCCCACCACTGATGAGATCTTCGCTGCCCACGAGGGCGGCAAGCTCAGTGTCGAGACCACCATGCCGCTGGACTCCACGCGCGCACTCTCAATCGCATACACCCCGGGCGTGGCGCAGGTCTCGCGCGCCATCCACGAGACGCCGCAGCTGCAGGCCACCCACACCTGGGCCGACCGCCTGGTGGTGGTGCTCTCCGACGGCACCGCCGTCCTCGGGCTGGGCGACATCGGCCCGGCCGCCTCGCTGCCCGTCATGGAGGGCAAGTCGGCGCTGTTCAAGGCTTTCGGCGGCCTCAACTCGATTCCCCTGGTGATCGATACCAACGATGTGGATGAGATTGTAGAGACCATGGTGCGGCTGCGCCCCAGCTTCGGGGCGGTGAATCTCGAGGATGTGGCGGCTCCACGCTGCTTCGAGCTCGAAGCTCGCCTGATCGAGGCGCTGGACTGTCCGGTGATGCACGACGACCAGCACGGCACCGCCGTCGTCGTCCTGGCCGCTCTGACCAACGCCGCACGCGTCACCGAACGCGAGTTCGCTTCGATGCGCGTCGTGATCGCGGGGGCGGGAGCCGCTGGGATCGCGGTCACCGAGATCCTGCTCGGCGCCGGCGTCGGCGAGGTGATCCTGACCGACTCGCGCGGAGTGATCCATGAGGGCCGCGAGGGGCTCAGCGAGATCAAGACCCAGTATGCGCAGCGCACCAACCGCAGACAGGTCAGCGGTCAGCTCGCTGAGGCGCTGGACGGGGCCGATGTGTTCATCGGCGTCTCCTCCTCCAGGGTCCCCGAGGAGGAGCTGGCCCGGATGAACGATCGTGCGATCGTCTTCGCCCTGTCCAATCCGGACCCCGAGGTGATGCCCGAGGTCGCCAAGCGCCACGCAGCTGTGGTGGCCACCGGCCGCTCGGACTACCCCAATCAGATCAACAATGTGCTGGCATTCCCGGGAATCTTCCGCGGGGCGCTGGACGCAGGAGCACGCCGGATCACCCAGGAGATGAAGATCGCGGCGGCGACCGCGCTGGCGGACCTCGTGGGAGATGAGCTCAGTCCGGAGCACATCGTGCCCTCTCCGTTGGATGCACGCGTGGCTCCCGCCGTGGCTCGAGCCGTGATGGACGCGGCTGCGGCAGCGAAGGCGCCAGGGGCGACGGCTGCAGGGCACGGGGTATCGGCCGAAGTCTCGGCCTAGCGGCCCTCGCGGAGGTCGGGGAGGTGGACCTTACTCGGCGGGCGGTGGAGAATTCGGTCTATGACTGATCTACCGCTTCTGCCGGAGTCCGACCTGCCCGAGCTGCGCTGGTGCTCGGCCTCCCTGGACGGGCTCGGCGCCATCGTGGCAATCTACTCCCCCGAGGACGACACGATCCGGGCCGCTTCGCTGGCCCAGGCTGCCGGTGACGAGCCGGAGGTGGCTGCGATCGGGCGGGTGCTGGAGCAGCTGATGGACCAGCTTGAGGTGTTGGCCCCGGCCACCGCGGCCCGGGAGATGAAGCCGCTGCCTGCGGGCACCGGACAGGTTGCTGAAGCGGTGGCGGCCTATGCCGCGGGCGACCATGCGGCCCTGGATGAGCTGGCCGTGGTGCAGCCCGGCTCGGGCTACCGCCAGGAGGTCTGGGCGGCGCTGCGCGACGTTCCGGCCGGGGAGACGGTCTCCTACGCGGAGCTCGCCCAGATGGCCGGCCGCCCGCTGGCACACCGAGCCGCGGCAAGCGCCTGTGCGAACAATCTGGTCGCCTTCGCGGTGCCGTGTCACCGCGTGATCCGCTCCGACGGCGGCCTCGGCGGCTACGGCTTCGGCGGCATCGAGACCAAGCGGGCGCTGCTGGCCCGCGAAGGCCTCCTCCTGAGCCGCTAACCTTCCTGGCTGCCCAACCTGCGCAGTTGAGTTCTCCGGCGGTTACGTACCGACCGGAGAACTCAACCAGCCATGAGGATCGGCGCGGGCACGAGGCCTCCGGGCCGTGACAGCTTGCAGATCGCTGGTGCAGACTCGGGCTTTTCGGCACTGGAGGACGCATGGCCAGGGAATTGGTATGGACAGGCTTCATGTCCCTTGATGGCGTGGTTGACTCCCCGGGCGCCATCAGCGAAGGGCACCCCAGCGGCGGGTGGGTGCCCCGCACAGAGTTTCTGCCCGAGGCGTTCTCGCTCAAGGACGAGGAGCTGGAGGAGACGACGGCGCTGATGTTCGGCCGCCACAGCTACGAGGCCTTCGCCCCGATCTGGCCAGGATCCGAGGATCACGCGGCGTACAGGGATCTGCCGAAGTACGTGGTCTCGACCCGCCTGGAGGAGGACGCGACCATCGAGGGCTGGGGACCGATCACACTGCTGCGCTCCACCAAGGACGTGGCCGCCGTCAAACAGGAGGACGGCGGTGCAGTCTTCATCCACGGCAGCGCCGCACTGGCGCGAAGCCTGATGCACGCGCGCCTGATCGATCGCTACAACCTGCTGATCTTCCCGGTGCTGCTCGGCGCAGGAAAGCGACTCTTCACCGCCGAGGAGCGTCCGGCGACGAAGCTGACCCTGCGCGAATCTGCCCACTACCCCAACGGAGTCCTCAAGGCGGTCTACGACGTCCACCGCTGAAGCCTGGCCTCTACTCCCAGGTGGCTGAGTTCTCCGGCGGTTACGTACCGACCAGAGAACTCAACCACCCAGGAAGGATGAGGGTCAGGACTTCTTGGTCACGGTGAGCCCGTGCACGGACTCCCCTTCCAGGGCGAGCTCCTGCCGGTCTACCAGGACGGTGTCTCCGTCCTCGACCTCGCCGGAGAGCAGCGCGCGCGCCAGCTGGTCGCCGATCTCACGCTGCACCAGTCGGCGCAGCGGCCGAGCGCCGTAGGCGGGGTCGTAACCGGTGAACGCCAGCCAGTCCCGCGCGGCCTCAGTGACCTCCAGGACCAGACGCCGTGCGGCCATGCGCTCCTGCAGCAGCCCGATCTGCAGCTCCACGATTCCGCTGAGCTGTTCCATGCTCAGCGGATCGAACATCACGATGTCATCGAGTCGGTTGAGGAATTCGGGCTTGAAGGAGGCATGGACGACGTCCATGACCCGCTGATGCTTGATCTTGGTCTCCAGGGTCTGGTCCACCAGGAACTGGGAGCCCATGTTGGAGGTCAGGATCAGCACCGTATTGCGGAAGTCCACGGTGCGGCCCTGGCCGTCGGTGAGCCGGCCGTCATCGAGGACCTGGAGCAGGATGTCGAAGACCTCGGGGTGGGCCTTCTCCACCTCATCCAGGAGCACCACCGAATAAGGACGACGCCGGACTGCTTCAGTGAGCTGGCCGCCCTGGTCGAAGCCCACATAGCCTGGGGGCGCACCGACCAGCCGGGCCACGGAGTGCTTCTCCGAGTATTCGGACATGTCGATGCGGATCATGGAGCGCTCGTCATCGAAGAGGAACTCCGCGAGCGCCTTGGCCAGCTCGGTCTTGCCCACGCCGGTGGGGCCCAGAAAGAGGAAGGAGCCGGTGGGTCGGTCGGGGTCGGAGACGCCGGTGCGCGCGCGGCGAACGGCGTCGGAGACCGCCCCGACAGCCTTGGTCTGCCCGATCAGCCGCGAGCCGATGAGCTCCTCCATCTGGAGCAGCTTCGCGGTCTCGCCCTGCAGCAGCCGCCCGGCAGGGATGCCGGTCCAGGCCGAGATGACCCCGGCGATCCCGTCGGCGTCGACCTCGTCGGCGACCATCTTCTTCTCCGGGGCCGGGGTGGAGGCGTCCTCCTCCTCAGCGGCGGCCAGGTCCTTCTCGACCTGCGGGATCTCGCCGTAGAGCAGCCGGGAGGCCTCGGCGAGGTCGCCGTCGCGCTGGGCGCGTTCGGCGGCGGACTTCAGCTCGTCCAGGGTCACGCGCAGTTCACCGGCGCGGTTGAGCTCGCCCTTCTCGGCCTCCCAGCGCGCGGTGAGCTCGGCGAGCTCCTCCTTGCGGTCGGCCAGGTCCTCGCGCAGGGTGATCAGTCGCTCGGCGGAGCCGGCGTCGGTCTCGTTCTGCAGCGCGAGCTCCTCCATGGTGAGCCGGTCCACCACTCGACGCAGCTCGTCGATCTCCACCGGGGCGGAGTCGATCTCCATGCGCAGCCGGGAGGCGGCCTCATCGATGAGGTCGATGGCCTTGTCCGGCAGCTGACGGCCGCTGATGTAGCGGTCGGAGAGGGTGACGGCGGCGACCAGGGCGTTGTCGGCGATGCCCACCTTGTGGTGCGCCTCGTAGCGCTCCTTGATCCCGCGCAGGATCGCGATCGCGTCGGGCACCGAGGGCTCTCCCACGTAGACCTGCTGGAAGCGGCGCTCCAGGGCGGCGTCGGCCTCGATGTTCTCGCGGTACTCATCCAGCGTGGTCGCACCGATCAGGCGCAGCTCCCCACGGGCGAGCATCGGCTTGAGCATGTTGGAAGCGTCCATGGAGCCCTGCGAGGCGCCGGCTCCGACCACGGTATGGATCTCGTCGATGAAGGTGACGATCCGGCCTTCCGCGGCCTTGATCTCCTCGAGCACGGCCTTCAGCCGCTCCTCGAACTCCCCGCGGTACTTCGCACCGGCGATCATCGCGCCCAGGTCCAGCGAGATCAGCGTCTTCTCGCGCAGCGACTCCGGCACGTCACCGGCGACCATGCGCTGGGCCAGGCCTTCGACGACGGCGGTCTTGCCGACCCCGGGCTCACCGATCAGGACCGGGTTGTTCTTGGTCCGGCGCGAGAGCACCTGGACCACCCGGCGGATCTCCGAGTCACGCCCGATCACGGGGTCCAGCTTGCCCGAGCGCGCGATCTCGGTCATGTCCGTGCCGTACTTCTCCAAGGCCTGGAAAGTGTTCTCCGGGTCAGGGGTGGTGACCTTGCGGTCTCCACGCAGCCCTGGCAGCTCGGCCTTGAGCGCCTGCAGGGTCGCGCCGGCATCCGCGAGGGCCCGGCCCACCGCGCCGCCGTCGGTGGCCGCGCCGATCAGCAGGTGTTCCGTGGAGACGAAGTCATCGCCGAAGTCCTCGGCCTGCGCCTGGGCAGCCTTGATGACGTTGAGCCCGGCGGGCGAGAACTGCGGAGCGGCGACGGAGTCCCCGCGAGTGGCGGGCAACGCCTTGATGATGGCGGAGGCGCGGGTGCTCACGGCGTCGGGATCGACTCCGGCGGCCTTGAGCAGCGCGACGGCCATGGATTCGCGCTGATCCACCAGTGCCTTGAGGATGTGGGCCGGCTCCACCTGCGGGTTGCTCGCGGTGTTCGCGTTCATTGCGGCCGCGGAGACGACCTCCTGCGATTTGGTCGTGAGTTTGACGTCCATGTCTGCCCCTCCCAGTGCGTGGTGACGCCGGTTGCACGACGGCGCCGAATAAACTTGAGTCAATAGTACTCAACTTTGAGTTGGGCGGAAGTATTCCATCGCCGGCAGGCGGTCCCGCGATCACTTACCACCGAAACAAAAAGACTAGGGTCAGCGAGTTTAGCTATCGGCTTTGACGCCGTCAGCCCACAGTTCAGAAGCACCGGCCAAGTCTCCCCAGCCACTACACACGGCCTAGGGCGTCGATATCTTCCAAGAAGTCCTGCTGCACTTCGGCGCTGACGGTGGTGCGGGTTTCAGAGATTGCGTCGAGGTAGTCCTGTGTAGAGGGTCCCTTCCGCAGCGCCTCCCGGGCCGAAGCCGTCCCGACTGAAGCCAGCCGGCCGTCGTCGTACACTGCTTTTTCCAGTGCCTGCTGGGAGGCACTGCGTGCCGCGTATTCGATATCCGCAGGGGAGAATCCTTCGGTGCGTGCCACGAGCAGTTCCACGTTCACGGCGTCCACTACGGGTGACGGGATAAAGCGCTGCCACATGGCTTCGCGGGCCTGCCGGTCCGGCAGTCCGATGGGGATGACGTAGTCGAAACGGCCGTGGCGAAGGAAGGCGGTGTCCAGCGCGCGAATGAAGTTGGTAGCGCAGACCAGTAGGCGCCCGGGCTGTTCGCGGAAGGCCGGGATGATCTTGAGGAGCTCGTTGGTGACTCCCTGCAGCGGCGAGGGCGGTTCGCCGGAGCGCTGGGAGGCGATTTCTTCCACCTCGTCGATGAACACCACGGCGTGCTCCAGGTCGGCGATCTCGAGGAACGTTTCGCGCAACGCTCCCGCCAGGCCCTGCGGGTCGGCGGCGAGGCGGGAGGGAAACACTTCGACGAAGGGCCACTCGAGGCGGGAGGCGATGGCTTTGGCGAAAGTGGTCTTCCCGGTGCCGGGCGGGCCGAAGAGAACCACGGCGCGCGGCGGCACCACGCCGAATTCGTCCGCGAGGTCCGCTTCGGCAAGAGGCAGGACGAGCCGGCGCTCGAGCAGTTCCTTCTCCTTGCGCATTCCCGCGACGTTATCCCATAGGTCCCGGGCGAGGACGCGTCCGCCGAGCTGGCCGAGTGCGCCGAGTTCCTGGCGTTGGACGGGTATGGTCCGTTCGAAGTATCGCAGGTTCTGCTTCAGGGCGAAGCCGCGGCCCAGGAAGGCCTCCACGCGGGTTTCGGATTCCGGGATCAGCGCCGAGAGCTTGTTCAGCCCGTGCGGTGCCATCCGGTTTTCGACAGCGGCCAACAGCGCGGTGCCGACTCCCAGGTCGGAGTATTCGGGCAGGGTGGCCAGGAATACGATCCAGCCCTGATCATGTGCCGCGCGGCCGACGGCGGCGCCCACCACCTGCTCACCCTGCACCGCCACCACAGCATGGTCCTTCTCGCACGAGGCCACTACTTCAGAGATCGCGTATACCGGTTCGAGATTGTGGGACTTGAGCGTTTCCCAGAGGTGCAGGATCCCGTCAAGGTCCGCTGAGTAGAAGTCCCTGATCCGCCAATTGGTCATGACGTCCCTCTTTCTGGTGTGAATCCTTCTGGACAGCGCATCGTTTTCGGATTCAAACTGAACCGGCCCAGGTTCGATGCCGCTACTTTGCGGGTTCGGGCTCTCGAGTGAGGGCCTGATTGTGGAGCTTCTCGAACTCTATCGGGGTGAGCATCCCAAGAGTCCCGCGGAGTTGCCGATTGTTAGACCAGTCGACCCAGCCAGCAGACCCAGATTCCAGATATTGCTGGCTCGATGATCATCGCGTTTCGACACAGGTTGGCCTAGTCGCTTATGTACGCTGAGCGCTTCGAGGAGTCCGTAGTGCAGTTCCGGATCGTCGTAGCGCTCGGCGAGCTTGGCTATGGCCTGGACCAGGAGCAATCATCGCGCTATAGGAGCCAGCTTGAATACGTCGCAGTTCTCGCCGGGAACAACTAGCCGCTCTTCATCGGACACTTCACATGTTCGGCTTCCCGCCCGTCGCATCGAGCCTTCACCTCAGTTGCGCATGTGGCTCACCAAACGGTCCCGGGCGAGCCAGCTTCTCCACAGAACATCTCAGCGAGCCCCTCGCGACGACTGTTTGAGCTCCCCTGCGTTCGCGCCTGGGGATTACGACAAGTAAGTGAGACAGACCGCGTCTCAGCGCAATGTCATTCCCCATGTCAGCGGCCGACCCGTGTGACAAGATCCGCAGGACCCTACATTAGGATCCCGTTTTTCGTGTCACTGTCTCAGTTTCGTGTCACGTGCGTGTCACCCTCCCGATATCGTGTCACCGCGAGAATAGTGAAGGCATGGACGCTCAACTTCTTTTGAGAACCAAGCTGGAGCACCTCTCCCAAGAGGGAACCCTGGTTGAAACCACTGTGGGCGCTGTAGATCAACACCGGCTGTCAAGAGCCCTGCCGATCCGCGAACCACGCACCTATCGCAATCAGCGCCACTACTCGGGCTTGTTCTGGTCGAGCACCACACGAGGCCACGTGCCATACGAAAGCCTCCTCGAACTCGACCGACTTTGGGTAGCAGACTTTGACCCACTCGTCTCGTGGATTGCAGCGCAACCAATGTGGATTCGCTGACGCCATCAAACCCGGGGCAGACCAGACTCTCCATCAATCCCAGTACGGTTCAGACCCCTATGCGGGCATCGAGTCCTGGAGTGGACCATGAGTGTCCTCAAGGCGACCGGTCTACGGGCGCCCGTGCGTCGGAGGAAAGCTTCTCGTCTCGTGGAGGGTTTCGTGGCGCCTCTGGTTCACCCCGGAGTGCGCGGCGTTCTGGTCTCGCAGAGGCCAGCGCGTCCTGAACACCGCCGAACCCAGACAAGACGCCCTGCTACCCGACCAGACGGCTACTGCGCGGCGGTGGAGAGCCCTACGAGCTCAGCGCTCTTGTCCCACAGTCCGGCTGCCAGTTGCACGTCCGCGGCTTGAGGGTTGGTCTTGGCGGTCTTCTGCTTCTCGTAATACTCACCCGAGACCCACTCCCGGCCCGGCGCGCCCGCAGCAAGCCACACCAGGGGTAGCGCGCCCTGCTCGGGGCTGATGAGACCAGTCATTCGTCCCAGGGGGGTCTGATAGATGAACCGCATCACGCTGGTGGTATCTGAAGCGAAGCTTGTCATCACGTTTCCGGGGTGGAAGGCGACCGCGGAGATTCCCTGGTCGGAGAACCTGCGGTCGAGTTCCTTGGCGAAGAGGATATTGGCCAACTTCGCGTCGCCATAGGCCTTGTTCGCGGAGTACCTCCGCTCGTTATTGAGGTCATCGAGGTCGATCCTGCCGAAGAAACGCGCGCCCACACTGGACGTGTTGATGACCGACGCTTTGCTCGCCGTGAGCGTGTCCATCAGGAGGTTGGTGAGCAGGAACGGCGCGAGGTGGTTCACCTGCAGCGTCTTCTCGAACCCATCTTCAGTGCGAGTCTGATCCCCGAAGATGCCGCCGGCGTTGTTGACAAGAACGTCTATCCGGGGATATTGGTGCTTCAAACGCGCAGCAAGTGTCCTGACCTCGGAGAGCCTGGTGAAGTCAGCGAGGAAGAACTCGGTGTCGAGCTCGAGCGCCAGGGTTTCGGTCTTGTGCTTCGAGCGACCCACAAGGGCGACCTTATGGCCGTCTGCGACGAGCTGGCGGGCAGCTGCAGCTCCGATCCCGTCGCTGGCCCCAGTGAGGATGATGGTTTTTTCGAGCATGGTCTCTCTCCTTGATGGACGAATCTCTGATGGCAGTGGCTGCGCGGAGCGCTGAGTCAGACGGCGAGAGCGTGGAGCACCACTGAAGCGAGGACAACCATGAACACGATGATGTCAGCAACGAACGGGCCGGAGCTTCGCTAGCCGGCGCGGACACGCTCCACGACCAGCTGAAACGCGGACCCCGCCTAGGGCGTGGAGCAGTTGACACGTGATCGCGCAGCAGGTCCGATCTAGCCTAAGGAGAATCCTTCACGCTGCCCGCAAGTCGGTCGGTAACCGCGCGTGATCCACCTAATCGACGTCTTGCGCCCCTGTCATCGCTGGGATGCCCGTTTACCCCGCCCGACAAAGATGCCCGCAGGGGTGCCCTATCCGCTACACCTATCTCCATACTTTGGGACCCTCAGGCAATAGAGACACTGCTGCACCCTCACCTGGGGTAGTCGGGACGTAACCGCAAACGAACCTGAGGATTGCCACAAGTTGAAGAGACTGCCCATGCCCGCGAGAAATGTCACTTCCCACGTCAGCGCCTGGCCCATGTGACAAGATCCGCGGGATCCAACACTTGCGCAGGAAGTCGCACAACGTGTCGGTCGTCCCACTCATCTGGCGAAGAATGACCCTTGTCACACGAGTCGCTCTGGCGCACTTCTTGAGACCACCCTCGAATACGTCGATTCTGTCGGCGTTCGGACACTTACGACTCTGGGGCAAGTGCACGAGTCACGACTCTCACGAGGCCTGCCTGTTCGAACTATCCGTAGCTACCAGAATCAGCGGCCGCGACCAGCACGCCTCAGGGGGTGTCGGCCGGGAGGGAGCGCCCGGCACGGAGCGCGGACTGCCGTTCCCCCAATGCGCCGGTGACCCGCCACAGGACATCGTTCGCAGTCTTCACATCCTCCTGCGAGAGCCCGTGGGTCGCTCGAGCCACCATAGCGATGAAGTCGGCGTGGATCGCAGAGATGGTCCGATGTCCTTCGCTGGTCAGCTGCAGTCGCACACTGCGCCGGTCCTCCGGGTGGGTGACGCGTCGCAGCAACCCTGCGGCGACGAGGCGTCTTGAGATGCCGGTGACCGCCCCGCCGGTCAAGGCGAGATGGCCAGCCAGCTCCTTGGGGGTCAGGTCTCCCGATTCGGCGATGCGAAAGAGGCCTCGGAGGTCCGTGGTGGAGAGGGAATGCGCCTCTGCGAGGCGTTGCCGCTCTTCCTCAAGGGCCCTCAGGAGGTGGATGGCCGCGTTGGGGAAGCCTGTCAGTATGTGCCTGTCGTGCTGGTTCTGGGGCATCTTTCCTCCTGTCGAGGCTAGGACATGTGCGCTACCCGCTCGGCCATCGTGTTTCGCCTGATCCTACGACAGCTGGTTGATCGATCGTCGGCATATAGTTTAGTATGTCAAATATCCACTAAAGTATCGCCGCAGCTTGCAAGGTGGAGCGCGGCCTTCCCGATGGAGGACTCGTGATACCCGAAACCCTGACGCAAGGACAGTTCGACACCGTCTACAACTTCCTGTCGCTGGTCATCGCCTCGCAGCTCTTCACCGCCGTGTTCCTGCTCATCTGCCTGCCCCGGATCCTGCCCCGCTACCGGCAGGCCATCACCGTGGCCATCGTGGTCTGCGGCATCGCGGCATACCACTACTTCCGCATCTTCGACTCCTTCAAGGAGGCCTTCGTCTCTGACGCCGTCGGTGGCGACGGCATCTACACCCAGGCGGCAGGCGCCTCGTTCAACGAGGGCTACCGGTACGTGGACTGGCTCTTGACGGTGCCACTGCTGCTGGTCGAGCTGATCGCGGTGCTAGCACTGGCCAGCGCGTTGCAGTCCAAGTTGCTGTGGCGACTGGTCCCTGCAGCAGTACTGATGATCGCCCTCGGATATCCAGGCGAGATCAGCGACGACAACACTGTCCGGGGAGTCTTCTTCGGGCTCTCGATGATCCCGTTCCTCTACATCCTCTACGTGCTGTTCGTCCAGCTGACCGCCTCTCTCGACCTGCAACCGGCGGGCGTACGTCGTTCGCTGAGCAACCTGCGCTGGCTTCTGCTGGGCAGCTGGGCGGTCTACCCTGTCGCCTACCTACTGCCGATGCTCAACGTCTCCGGGGCGGATGCCTGGGTCGGCCAGCAGATCGGCTACTCGGTGGCTGACATCACTGCCAAGGCGGTATATGCGCTGATCATCTACCGGGTGGCCCGGATCAAGTCCTTCGCGGACGACCCCGCGTTCGCGGACCGTGAGCTGTCCCACGGTGTTCCCGCGCGGGAAACCGCCTGACGCCGGCATCATTGGCCTCGCAATAGCCCTCTAGCAAGTCGGGCAGCAATGCACGACCTGCCGGAGGACCGCTGCCTCTCGGGCGTTACCCATAGGGTCAGCTCCTGCGTACCCACTTCTCCTCCTGGCCGAGGGCGCCGAATCACCACGCAAGTCACGCCGGGCAGGAAGAGTTCCTTGTGCCCTACCTCCTCACGCAGGCCGGGACCATAATCAGGGGTACCCCTGGACTCACCCTACGACTTTCGGGGTTGCCAGTCTGGGGCCAGACCCAGAGGGCTCGAGTAGGACAACTCTGAGGATTTCGACACGTTAGTGAGACAGACCGCGTTCCATCGAGATGTCCCATGCCATGGCAGCTCGGGCTGCATGTGACAGGACCGCGAGATCCTTCAGTTGAAGGTTCCCGCTTAGGGTGGACTTGTCCCAGTAAATTGACCACCGCGTGTCAGATTTCTCAGAGACCTGTCATACCGGCGATCTAGGGGTGTGGGCGAACACGATGTGCCCCTCCGATGCTGCACAGTCGTCGATGACGACGTCGCGACGACTTGGGAACAGGCACGTGCCGACCTGACCGTCGCGGGTCTCCCGATCCGCACCCCACCCAACCGTTCACGGACTCTTTCGAGAGGGAGCCTGGGGCAACGGTTCGTGGCTCCTAGGCTCGATTGATCTCCAGCGGCATTTCCTCATTATCAAAAAGATTGTGCGAGCTCGATGCTGCGGTTCACCCTTGGCCTGCCGTATTCGGACCCTCGCCCCGGAGCGAACAGTGACAAGCCGAATGACATCGCTGCCGCCCAGAAGGTCCAGCCCGAAAGGGAACCTCCATGTCTCCTCTGCCTCAGCAACACCACGAAGCCACCACCCGCACACCCCGCGCCAAAGAAAGGCAGTCTTTCGATATCGATACAGTTTTAAAGAGACGCCGAGTTACACATTTATTACTTGAAAGTTAGGCCCGAGAAAGATCTCCGCAGTATTGGTGATCTGGGTTGCTCTGAGATCGTCACCTCTGGGGCCCGGGACGTATGGTCCCGTTTCACACCATCATCTTCAAAAGGATGACGGTCCGAATCATTGCCAATGCCGAGCAGGCGGGAACCTCCGGGTGAAGCGGATCGGTGAGCTGAGAAACTTTTTTTTGGATTTTCACCATCCGATCCTGCCGTCGCTCCGAACTCCGCGTACATGGCCTGGACGCGACCACGATCAGAGGCCGTATGACAACATCACTGTGACGAGGAGTCCCTCAAATGTTTAAATCCAAACTGTTCGCCGTCCCCACCCTCGCGCTCGGCGCAATGCTCCTGGGCGCAGGCCCAGCCATGGCCCACTCCGAGCACGGCGGAGCAACCGATGGCGCCGCCACCTCGACCTCCAGCGAGTCCTGGTCCTTCCAGGCCAACCTGGACCCGCTGAACAACAGCGGCACCGTCGGTGACGTGCTCATCGAGGGCCAGGGCAACCAGGCCACGGTCTACATGACCGTCGACGGCGCAGCCGAGACCTTCATGGACGGAC
>NZ_JAJOYY010000002.1:0-401072 GCF_022565895.1 Nesterenkonia sp. YGD6
CCTCGAGGAGCTCGACGCGCCGGACATCGATCTCAACCGTCTCGATGACCTGGAGACCTCTGTGGAGATGATCGTCGAATCGGGTCTGGTGGGCTGACCCATCACCGCCCCGGCCAAAGCTCCAGCGGCACCGCCACACGCCCGTTCCCGCTCCGCAGGGAACGGGCGTGTGGCGGTGCCGCTGTGGCTGCGTGCCGCCGCTGTCCTCGAACCCCGGAGGATAGGGGCGTGGCATGGTGAACAACCTTCCATGGAGGCCATCGGCTAGCGAGGTGTCGGGGAAACCAGCCTGTAGGTCAGGTCAAACTGTCATCTATTGGTGCGGCAGACCCGTCTTGGGCGACGGTCCTGACCGCGGAAGAGCGGGATGCGGCTAGCTAACAAGCCTCGGCGGGCGTGGGGGATGTGGGACGGGCCCAGGGTGGTGTGCTGAGGAGTAAGAGTACTGCGGCGATCATCACGCCAGCGATGAAGATCGTGGCAAGGTGAATTGAAAGAGTGCTGCCGTCATACATGGTCACGCCCACAGCCAGCAGCGAGGCGGCCAGAAGCACGAGTCCAATCCAGTGCTGGCGGCGCAGGCCTATCATCACCAGCAGCGCAGGAACGGCGTACCAGACCATGCTCGCAACACCCATCGAGTTGATCTGGTTGATCACCCCGCCGGTGCCGGGCACTGCCGCGACCCATGATCGGAAGAACATCGCAGCACAGTGCAGGATCAGGCCCAGGACTCCAAGGACTATAAGCAAGAGGTCCAGCACCGTCAGGCGTCTGGTCACCCGCTCAAGGGGTAAGCCTGGGGCCACCCATCGGAAGACCAGCAAGGCAAGAACGACCGCGATGAGCATCACGACAAAAGATGTGGACATGAAACTTACCCTACGGCCAGGCAACCCCATCACTTTGTCCCGGGGGCACAGGTAACTGCCACCTCAGTAGTTCAGGTCAAGCTCTCACCTATCCGTGCGACGGAACCGTCTGTAAGTCTCTCGGTGGGAAGGCGAATAGCGTAGCTCTTTGGGCCATGAGTAGACATGGCGCCTCCCTCGTAAATCTCCAGACGCCTTCAGTCGTCGTGCCAGCACGACCTGGAGCCGCGTTCAGCGTCCTGCAACCGCTGGAGATCATCTCTCGTTGTGTGTCCTGGGTCGCAGAACCAGTGTGACGGTCGCCCTAGATTTAAGTCACAGGTTCTCACCTCCAGAAAGGACAGTCCGATGTCTGTTCCCACCACAGCACACGGAACACCACGAACCACTGCGCCCGCCACAACGATGAGGCACAAGATCTCCGCTGGGGCCATAGGAGGAATAATCGGCGGACTCGTCTTCGGAGCGCTCATGGCGATGATGGACATGCTGCCGATGATCGCCATGATGGTCGGAAGTACCTCTGCTGGTGTCGGCCTCGTTGTACACCTCGTCATCTCCATCCTCATTGGCCTGGGTCTGACAAGTCTGCTGAGCGGCGCGCTCTCGAGCTACGGTCGAGGCGCGATCCTCGGCCTGCTCTACGGTGGTCTCTGGTGGGTCTTGGGCCCTTTGCTGATCATGCCCCTGATGATGGGGATGCCCGTGTTCGTTGTAGACGCGGCGGGACTGTGGAGCTTGATGGGGCACCTCATCTACGGCCTGGTCCTCGGTTTGACCGCCGTCGCGGTCCTGAACCGACGCAGGTAGAGACCTGATCCCCGGCCACACTCAATTCGACGTGCTCACGCCTCGGTCTCCCACGGTCCCCGAAGGTCAGGTACACACCGTATTCAACGTCAGCGCCATAAGCTCCGCGGCTCAGGACACTGCGGAGGACATATGCATTTCGACCCCACATACACCGCCCTGGTCGTCACCGGCGCACAGATCGATTTCCCGAGCTCCTACGGTGTCGCCTGGGAACTGGTGGGGCGCAACGTCGAGGAGAACAACACCGTCGAGCACCTCCTCGCAGGAGCCAAACCTGCCAACTGCGAGGTCTTCGTCTCCCCGCACTATTACCACCCTCGCGATCACCAATAGGATTTCGGCGGCACTCTTGAGCAGTAGATGCAAGAGATCGGCATGTTCGACCGACTCGGACCCCTGAACATGGAGGGACTCCAAGGACCCGGGGCCGACTGGATGCCTCAGTACAGGCCCTACGGCCCCCAGACCAATGACCTAATCCTTTAACTGGGCAAACGTGAGATCAACAAGATCCTGCTGGCTGGAATGTCCGCGAACCTCTGCGTGGAAAGCCACCTCCGGAAACTCCTCGAACAGGGCTTGGAGGTGCCTGCGGGAGATCCCACGCTGGCCCTCCAGCAGTGAAGAATTCCGATGCCATTGGCCCAGTAGTTGCCGAGGCCAGATGAACAAGGACTATATGAGCACCGCAGCGTCAATGATTTCAGCTCACCGTGTGAACCCATCGATCCCGGACGTTCTGGCCGGGTGCATCCAAGCTTGCACAGACGCGACTCTGGCCTGCACCTCCTGCGCCGATGCCTGCCTGGCCGAAGATGCGGTCGCTCAGCTGCGCACCACCATCCGCCTCGCCCAGGACACCGCAGAGATGTGCACGACCACGGCACGCATGGAACTTGAATCCGACCCGGGCCAACAACCAACCAATGCGGCCGTGGAAGTCACGGGAACCCCCGCCGTAGGCCGAAGGTACATCACCGGGGTCACTATGCACGTCATCACCGGATGGGCGACTCCGCTCTAGACGCTCGGCAGTTCTTCGAGTGTGTGCTGGATTGCAGACCCGCCCCCGGTGCACCCATACGGTGGACAGAGCCGTCGAAGTTGGAGAGGAGGCAATGAGATGTCCATCATGGAGACACACAGAGCGTGTGCACACAGCCTCGCCCATGCTTCAACGTGCGGGAATCAACCATGGTCTCCGCAGAGACGGGAGAAAGACCCATTGAACTCCACAACCGAGGGCTTCACCTGCCTTGACGAAGTGGACCTCTTCGCTGACCTCAGCCCCGCTGAGGTAGAGGCCATGCACCTGATGGTCCCTGAGCGCCGGTTCGGCCCCGGCGAACTGGTGTTCTCACAGTCTGAACCCGTCAGTGCCCTTTTCGTGCTGAGATCAGGCCGAGTGCGGGTCTTCAGAGTCGCCGAGGATGGAAAGACACTGACACTTGCCATCCTGGAACCTGGGGCAGTCTTCGGCGAAATGCTGCTCGTGGGTCAGCGCATGTATGAGAACTACGCCGAGGCCATCGAAGATTCAGTGATCTGCCAGCTCACCGTCGAGGACGTCGAGCGACACCTGATCGGGGACCCGCGGATCGCACTGCGCATCGCGAAGCTCCTCGGTGACCAGGTGGCTCATCTGGAAGAACGACTCACCGACCTCGCTCTGCGCCCCCTGGCTGCCCGCACAGCCAAGACCCTGCTCACCCTGGCCCAATCTGCCCCCACCAACGCCCTCAGCGCTCGACTGGGACACGGCGGCGCGATCCGGATCACTCACGAACAGCTCGCTGGGCTGCTCGGAGCCACCCGGGAGGCAACCAGCAAGATCTTGTCTGATTTTGCCACCAAAGGGTACATCCGGCAGACCCGCGGACGCATCACGGTCAAAGATCCCGAGCGCCTGCAATCCACAGCCAGGACCACATCCTGAATTCTTCCGCCTCTCACACCTATCGGAGTGGCGGAGCCCATACAGACGAAAGGCACCACATTGAGCAGAATCACCGTAGAAACCGTCGAGTCCGCACCAGAGAACGCGCAGGCTGAGCTGAAGGACCTGGAGCAGAAGTTCGGCAAGGTCCTGAACATCCACGGGGCGATGGCATCATCGCCCGTGGTCCTCCAGGCCTACATCGCCATCCAGCAGGTCATCGAGGACTACGGGACCTTCGACGCCCAGACGCGGGAAGCCATCGCTTTGGCCGTCGGGAACGTCGACGAGTGCACCTACTGCCAGTCCGCCCACACCCAGGGCGCCAAGGCTGCCGGCCTCAGCGAGGATCAGACCGTGGCGATCCGCCGCGGCGATGTCGACTTCGACCCGAAGCTGGCTGCTCTGCTGCAGGTGGCCCGCGAGGCGACTGCCGAGAAGGGAAACGTCAAGGACGCCACCTGGCAGGCAGGACTCGACGCCGGATGGAGTACGAAGGAACTGACTGAACTCACCACCCATGTGGCGTTGAACCTCTACACCAACTACTTCAACCACATGGTCGAGACCGAGCTCGACGTGCCTGCGGCACCCGCCCTCTAGGCTTCTCCACGGAACTCCGGGAAACCCGGTGGCGCGCTGGCCGAAGTCCGTGATGGCTGCACCACGCAGGCATCGCGGGCCTCGGGGCGAATGTAGTCGGCCGTATTTCCAGAACGCTGCGCCCACCGCTCCCGAGCATCCCTCTCTCCTGGACCGTGATAGGGAGACCCGCATGGCTCCCCGCCTTCGGTGGTGCTCTTCGACGTTAACGAGACCCTGTCTGGTATGCGCCCTCTCGCGGCAGCATTGGTCACCGCCGGCACTCCGGCGAGTTGATGTTGGTCATCGTGCACCCCTGAGATATCCACCGGGGCTCCGCTGCCTGACTGGGATCAACGGAGCTCAGGTCTGCTGAGAGTTCTGACCAATGGATCCAGGGACACGTCCGCCACAACTTATGTCTTGCAACCCTTGCCTTTAGAGGCGGCTGGAGTAATTCGCGGTGGATGGGCCTCGTGGGCGCGAATCGCACCGGTGAGTGGCCGCGCTATCGCGGCGCCAATCGTCACCCCGGTGCCCAGAGAGAGGCGGTCCGGCGATCTCTCCGCTGACGCCCCAAGCGACGTACGAACTTCCACTGTGCATCGCAGCGGAAACCCTACGGAGTTTCGTGGCGCCTCTGCGGCCTTTTGGGTGGTTGAAGGAGCTGCCAGCTGCGCCGCCCAATTCGTCCGAGCCGTTTCCGCAACGGGGTGCCAGTCGTTGAAGCTTCTCCCCCTTCTCGTCGCGGCAGAGCTGCCAAGGGAGAGTCCGATGGGATCGATGGCTGTGATGTCGCCACTGCCCCGCCGACCCCCAGCACAGAATGGCTCAGGCATCGGCACACCGGGTGGCACCAGATATTGAACGCGCCCCTTCTAGAGGCGATGGACGGGCTGCGCTTGCGCCTCACCGAGGAGGATGTGCTCCTGGTCCTCGACGATGAACCTTACGCTGCGACCAAGGGTGCGCTCGAAGAACTCGGTTGGGAGCAGCAGGTCTGCCCCGACGGATGGGACGACTTCGGCTCGGTCCAGGTGCTGGAAGTCGACTGCGAGACCGGTAAGGGCACCGGCGCTGAAGATGACCGACGTGCGGGCAGCCACGCCGTGATCGACTATGCGATCCTAGGTGCCAAGACTCGGGGAAAGGCACGCGCGCTTTGAGAATGCTCCGTCGTCGGGCTCACTGCCCGGGCTAAGCAGCTCGCCCATCTGATCAGACACTCAGAACGACGCATCTGCCTCCGAGCGAAAGACCAGCGGCCCCGATGACGGTGTGGTTCGAGAGGTTGAACATCACAGACGCTGCGTGGCGGGTCGGTTCATCGGCGGCGATGCGAGCAAGCAGGGTCAGGGGATTGCACTGACGCTGGGACATGTCGCTTAACGCGGGTGAACCAGGATAGATTCGTCGCAAAATCCATCCTCAAGCAAGTTCACGAGCCTCTTGACTTGTGGCAACCACACGTTCAATTGGGAAGGGCCATTAAACCCGTCGCGAGATGCTGATGGGACGTGTGAGAAATGCCGATTATGTGACGCCCGAGTCCCTACCGAACGCGTGGCCCCGCCTCGATCAAGGAGCGCAGATGCACACAGCACAGACCGGCCGAATCCTCGTGGTCGACGACGAGGTCGATCTGGCCCGGCTGATCGAGGGGTACCTGCGCAAAGCCGGGCTGGATGTCGCCGTGCGCCATGACGGAACTGAAGCCGTGGCCGCGGTGCGCGACTTCGACCCGGACGTGCTGGTACTGGATCTGGGACTGCCCGGCATCGACGGGATCGAGGTGTGTCGGCAGGTGCGGACCCTCTCCGACTGCCACGTGCTGATGCTCACCGCCCGGGACGACGAGATCGACAAGATCATTGGCCTGTCGGTGGGAGCTGATGACTATGTGACCAAACCTTTCAGCCCCCGCGAGCTCGTCGCCCGAGTCCAGGCCATGCTGCGCCGAGCCCGCACCAGCAACAGCGAGACTTCCGGAGGGCCAGACTCCCCCGGGCCGGCGCTGGTGATCGAAGACCTGGTGGTGGACGAGGCTGCCCGGAAAGTGCAACTGGGAAGAGAGCCAGTGGCCTTGACCCGGATCGAGTTCGATCTGCTGGCGTGTCTGGCCACTCACCCGCAACAGGTGTTGTCCAGGACACAGCTGGTGGAGTTGGTCTGGGACACACGCTGGACCGGGGATGATCATCTGGTGGATGTGCACATCGGGCGCATCCGTAAGAAGCTCAATGATGATGCCTCCAGTCCGAGGTTCATCCACACCATCCGCGGGATCGGGTACCGGATGGGAACTGGACGATGAGCTCCACCGCGACCGACCGCCGGTGGTCCTGGAGCCCCTTGACGGTGCGGTTGATGCTGGCCCAGACCGCGGTGCTGGTGGTGGGGCTGATCATCGTGGTGGTCACCGCGGTGCTGGTGGGACCCTCCATGTTCTACCAAGAGCTCATCGAGTCCGGTCACGCCTATGCAGCCTTCGGGTTGGTCCACTTGGAAGATGCCTTCCGATCGGTGATCCTGACCGCTCTGGTGATCGGCGGATTGCCGGCCCTCTTCATCGCCGGGATGCTCAGCTTCTATCTCTACCGCACCATCGGCCGTTCCCTGGCATCGTTCAGCACTGCGGCCGGGCAGGTGGCCGCTGGCAACTACGACGTGCACGTGACCTCCACGAAGCTGGGTCCGGAATTCGACTTGCTGGCCGACTCCTTCAACGACATGGCCGAGAAGCTGGCCGCGGTGGACACCACCCGACGCCAGCTGCTGGCGGATCTGGCCCACGAGATGCGCACGCCACTGGCCAGCCTCAAGGGCCATCTGGAGGGCATCGAGGACGGCGTCGTGGAGTGGGATGAGCGGACCATCGGAATCTTCGACGCTCAGATTGCCCGGATGGAACGCCTGGCCCGCGACATCCGCCAGCTCACCGCGGCCGAGGAGGCCACCGCCAGGTTGCAGCTCACCCTCCAGGACCCCGGTGTGTTGGCCTGCCAGGCGGCTGCGGCCATCGAGCCCGCCGCCGCGGTCAAGAACATCGCGGTGACAACCAGCAGCGGCGGCCCGATGGCGACACCGGTGTTGCTGGATCAGGAACGGATGGGTCAGGTGCTGGGCAACCTGCTGGAGAACGCCTTGGGCCACACACCGCCCGGGGGTGCCATCACCGTCCACACCGATAACGCACCTGAAGCGGTCACCGTCACCGTCACCGACACCGGGGAAGGCATCAGTCCCGAGCACCTGGAACACGTCTTCGCGCGCTTCTACCGCGTCCACACCGGCCGTGAAGCTCACCGCGCAGGCTCAGGCCTGGGGCTGGCGATCAGCAGGTCTCTGGTCGAAGCCCAGGGCGGGACCCTGGAAGCTGCCAGCGACGGACTCGGTCACGGAGCCACTTTCCGGATTCGCCTGCCCCGCAACAGAGACCCGGAGTAACCCGCGCGCATCTCACGGACCACCCCGAGAACCTCCCGAAACGAGACGCACCTCCCCCAGGATCAGACGCCCCGTGCTGCGGACTCGGCCTCTCACTTGTTGCTCTTCTCGCTATCGGAGCCCCTTTCCGACAGATCTCCGAGCACCAGCCGACGGGTGCGCTTGACACTGGTGCTGACCAGCTTCTCCAGCGGCCCCTGCCCCAGAGCCCGCTGCCACACCACCGCGAACACGGCTGCCACCACCACGTGGACCACGAACCACACGTAGGGCAGCCCGTAGTGCGCCTCGACCGACAGGGTCACCAGGTGGACGGTGTACAGGGTAAAGGTCATCGCGCCCATCGCCGAGAGCGGCAGCAACCACTTGCCGATCTTCGGAGCGATCAGCAGAAACACACCCAACACTGTCAGGCTCACCCCGAGGCTGGCCGCGATCGCGAGCGGAGTGTTGGTGTGCGGGGTCGCGATCGCCAGCCACCATCCGGTGGAAGCCGGCAACGAGTCCGGACCAAAGATCAGGACCTGATCCAGCTCGTACCTACTCATCCAAGAGGTGTCCAGGAGTCGTTGGTAGCCGCCGAGCGCGTAGAGCAGGATGTACGAGGTTGTGTGGGCGAAGATCGTCAGCCCCACTCCCACGACCACCACTCGGATCTGAACGGCGGTCTTGCGCAGATTCAGTCGCCCCAGCCCCAGGCCGACCAGCAGATAGGTCATGTACGGCAGAGCCGGGTAGGTACCGGTCAGCAACAGCTGAGACGCGGTGGCCCCCGGCTCGCTCAACACGTCAGCGAACGTGGGGTTGTAGGAGCTCCACGCGGGCAGTTGGCTGAGCAGATTCTGCATGAGCATCGGGGACACGATCCCGAAGACCGCAGCAGAGATGAAGAGCGCCTTGGGGCCCAAGTGCAGGAATGGGATCGCCAGCAGGAAGAAGACTCCGTAGTAGAGCAGGATGCCGTAGGCCGGAGGGTCCTCCGGCATCAGGGTCCCGATCCACAGACCTACGACTGCGATCAACACCGCCCGCACTCCCAGTCCCAGCCTGTCAGCGGTCATCCGCCTGCCGGTGTGCGGGTTCCGCCCGCCGGAGGTCAGCGCCAGTCCCACCCCGGCCAGCAGGGCGAACAGCGCTGCTGAGTCCCCGGAGAAGATCCGCCACGACCAGCTGGCCTCCCCGGTCTCCTCGTTCCAAGCCGGAAGCAGGTGAATGGCCATCAGTCCCACCAGAGCCAGTCCTCGTGCCGCATCGATCCCCACCAACCGGCGCGTGGACCGCACCAGACCATTCTCGATGCCCCCCGCTTCGGTTTCTGATGTTCCACTCATGTTCTTCCCTTTCCTGCCCGTCCCGTGAGGGGCGGTGAAGCCTGCGGCCAATGGCCGTCGCTGTGGTCCCGGAGCGCCCGGGAACGTATTAGTTCCAGGGTGTCCGCTGCACTTAGAGCCCAGGTCGCGGGATCCTCAAGATTCCATGAAGACTCCACGAGTCATCGACTCAAGGGGAGCCCGTTAGCCTTGAGGGCGTGACCTCACCCTGGCCCCTGACCTGCCCCGCATGCGATGCACCATTGAAACTGACACCCACGCCGGATTCCCCAGCTGCATCGACCGGTGGCGAGACCGCCGCAAGGACCGAGGCGATCGCAGGTCCCGTGGCGCCACGGGACACTGAGCCACAGCAGCCGGCGTTGAAGTCGGCGCAGCCGCTCAAGGCGCTGAGCTGCCCTTCCGGCCACCGCTTCGATGCGGCACGTCAGGGTTATGTCAACCTGCTCTCCGGTCGCGGTACCCGTTTCACCCCGGATTCGGCGCAGATGATCATGGCCCGCGAACGTGTCCAGGACGCCGGAGTCTTCGCCGCACTCAGCACGGAGCTGGTCAGGATCCTCGCGGAGCAGATTCCGGTGCACAGACCGGCCCACCCTGGCGAGCCTGGGCTGCTGCTGGACTGCGGCGCCGGCACCGGGCACTACCTGCACCAGCTCCTCGACGCTGCCCCGCAGGCCCGGGGAATCGCTCTGGACCTGTCCATCTCCGGGCTCAAGCGTGCCGCCAGGCACCCGCGAACCCTCGCGCTGGCCTGGGACCTGTGGCAGCCACTCCCCCTGGCCTCAGATTCGGTGGACCTGCTGCTTGATGTCTTCGCTCCCCGCAACGTGAGTGAATACGCCCGAGTGCTCCGCCCGGGTGGACTGGCGGTGGTTGTGACCCCCGGTGACGTGCACCTGACCGAGCTGCGCGAGGCAGGCATGCTCGGAATCCACGACCAGAAGCTGCGGCAGCTCAAGGACCAGATGACACCCACCTTCGGTGCCGCCGAACTCAACGCCCAGGTCAGCGGCAGGGTCCCAGTCGACGCCAGTCTCGCCGCTGACCTGGTGTTCATGGGTCCGGCCGGGCATCATCGGGATCATGATGCGCTGCGCGAGAGTCTGCAGGCCCGTGACGTGGCCGCCGTCACGGTCGACCTCGACGTGAGCCTGTGGCGCGGATAGGCTGAAGTCACAGGTATATGGGTTGATGAGGAGCTGAGATGATCGAATGGTTCGGCGACAACCTCTGGGCACCCTGGCTCGCAATTGCCCTGGGACTCCTCGTGCTGGAGGCCATCACGCTCGATCTGCTCTTCCTGATGCTCGCCGTCGGAGCCGCCGCCGCCACCACCGTGGCCCTCGCCGGTGGAGAGCCCTGGCTGCAGGTGTTGGTCGGCTGTGCCACCGCCCTGCTGATGCTTGGCGCCGTCCGGCCCATCGCCCTCAAACATCTCAAGAAGGGCCCGGCGAACCAGCTGACCAACATCGACCGGATGGCCGGCATGGAAGCCCATGCGCTGGAAGCCATCACCGGCGACGCCGGCCTCGCCGAGGTCGACGGCGACACCTGGACCGCCCGCACCATCGGTGACGTCCGGATCGAACCCGGGATGGACGCCGTCGTCGAATCGGTGGACGGCGCGATCGTCTACCTGCGACCTGCGCGACAGATCAAATGGGATGAGGCGGGCCCCGACACCATCGGGCCCAACACTCCCCGACCGGAAGGCGCCTGAGAGATCTTCAGGCGCGCCACTGAAAAGAACGGAACGTCATGGAAGTCACTGCACTTGTAGTTCTCCTGGTCCTCGTCGCCCTGGTGGTGATCATCATCGCCCGCAGCGTGCGCATCGTGCCGCAGGCTCGCGCCGGACTGATCGAGCGCCTGGGCAAGTACCAGCGCACCCAGGGGCCGGGACTCACCCTGCTCGTCCCCTTCATCGATCGACTGCTGCCGATGCTGGACATGCGCGAGCAGGTCGTCTCCTTCCCGCCCCAGCCCGTGATCACCGAAGACAACCTGGTGGTCTCCATCGACACGGTGGTGTACTTCCAGATCACCGATCCGAAGGCCGCAACCTACGAGATCCAGAACTACATCATCGCGGTGGAGCAGCTCACCACGACCACACTGCGCAACGTGGTCGGCGGACTGAACCTCGAAGAGGCCCTGACCTCACGTGATCGCATCAACGGTCAGCTCCGCGGGGAGCTGGACAAGGTCACCGGACGCTGGGGCATCCGCGTCGCCCGAGTCGAGCTCAAGGCCATCGAGCCGCCGCACTCTATCCAGGACTCGATGGAGAAGCAGATGCGCGCCGAGCGCGAACGCCGCGCCGCGATCCTCACCGCCGAAGGCACCAAGCAGGCCGCGATCCTCACCGCTGAAGGTGAGCGACAGGCCTCGATCCTCGCCGCAGAAGGTGACGCACAGGCCCGGATCCTCGGCGCCAACGCTGAGGCGCAGGCCATCGAGACCGTGTTCAACGCGGTCCACGACTCGGAACCCGGCCCTGAGCTGCTCTCCTACCAGTACCTGCAGATCCTCCCGGAGATCGCCAAGTCAGAGTCCAACACCATGTGGATGATCCCCGGCGAGTTCAGCGACGCGTTGAAGAACCTCTCCGGAGCCTTCGGCGGACCCGAGTCGGCCCAGCAGTCAGGCATCAGCCTCGAGGACCGAGAGGCCGAACGAGCAGCTCGCACGGAGCGGCTGAAGCAGCGTCGGCTGGAGAAGGCCCAGGAGAGTGCACAGAACAAGGGCAAGCCCGCCATCTCCTCGGCCATCGCGGATATGGCAGAGTCAGCCCGCAGCACCTCGGTCACCGATGAGAACCCGCACTACACCAGCCGTCAAGAGGTCGAGCAGGAGGCCCGCAAGGCCCAGGTCGGCAATGCGGCAGTCGCCGAGTCACGCACTGAGGCTCCCGCCGAGGAAGGCACCGGGCTCACCGAGCAGCCGGTCTTCCAGCAGCAGCCCGAGCCCATGGAGGACCCGCAGCGCTGATCGAGATGGGAATAACTCCGCGGTGCTCTAGAGTTATAGCTAGGAATGACTCTGCCCATCACACTGGAGGATAATCGATGAGTGATCGCAGTCTGCGCGGAATGCGCCTTGGTGCGCAGTCCATGGAAACCGAGCAGGGCGTCGAGCCGGCGCCGCGTCAGGAGATCGAGTATCTCACTGAGGATGGCGAGCGGATGCGGGTGATGTTCTCGGCTGAGGCCGATGTCCCCGCAACCTGGGTCTCCCCCACCGGCAAGGAAGGCCTGCGCGTTGACGTCGACAGGCCCGAAGCCGAGCCGGAGAAGCCGGTCAGGACCCACTGGGACATGCTGCTGGAACGACGTTCCACAGAGGACCTCGAGGTGATCCTGCAGGATCGTCTCAAGCTGCTCAAGGAGCGTCGCGGCGAGGCCGCCTGACTCCCGCAGCTGATGCGATGCTGAGCACAGAAGCCTGCTCACAGACGGCGACGGCGTCCCTCCCGAGAGATCGGGACGGACGCCGTCGCCGTCTGTGTGTGCTGATCGTCAGCGCTGGCGCAGCTTCTGCCCCAATGTCCGGGCCCGCGCGCGAAGTCCCCAGCGCGTGACGTTGACCATCGCCTCTACAACGATGTCGGAGCTCATCTTGGACTCACCCAGCGTGCGCTCGACGAAGGTGATGGGCACCTCGACGATGGTCTTGCCCATGCCCGCCACCCGGAAGGTCATGTCGACCTGGAAGCCGTAGCCCACCGATTCGATGCTGCCCAGATCGATCTCTTCGAGCACCGAGCGCCGGAACACCCGGAATCCGGCGGTGATGTCGCGGACCTTCAGACCCAGCAGCGTCCGGGAGTATAGGCTGCCGGCGCGAGAGATCGCGATCCGGTGCAGCGGCCAATTGACCACCGAACCTCCCGGCACCCAGCGTGATCCGATGACCAGGTCAGCCTCATCGATCTTGGCCAGCAGCTTCGGCAGCTGCTCGGGCTGGTGCGACCCGTCCGCGTCGAGCTCGACCAGGACGTCGTAGCCGCGTTCGAGTCCCCAGCGGAATCCTGCGATGTAGGCGCCGCCGAGCCCGTTCTTGGCCGTGCGGTGCAGCACGTTGATCTGCGCGTCCTGGGAGGCGAGCTCGTCGGCGAAGTCTCCGGTGCCGTCGGGGCTGTTGTCATCGACGATGAGCACATCTGAGGTTGGAACTGCCGCACGAAGACGTGCCACGGTGCCCGGCAGGGCATCGATCTCGTCGTAGGTCGGGATGATCGTCAGGATCTTCACGAGTCGCTTCGCGTCCTTCTGGGGGTTGTGGAGATGAGGGTGGAGGGTCGAGGACAGTCTACGGTCACGTGCTGGCGCTCAGGCCTGGGCTCCAGCGCCGGATCGAGCGACAGGATGAGTCACCTCGACGCCGTCGATCACAGTGGAGATCAGCGTGGGCAGGGTCGCGCCGTCGAGATAGGGCAGCAGCGGGGTCCGGGCCCGCACATCGGTGCTCCACGCCGCGGTCCGCGAATCAGGGGTCTGCACCGCCAACGAGTCCACCTCCCAGATGGCGTAGGTGGCCCGGGCCCCAGGGTCCAGCTGCGCCGAGGTGGCGGGTGTGCCGCTGGACTCGGGCAGCGACCGGTAGGCGCCGCGAGTCTGCGCGTTGAACCCCGCCCGCACCGAGACCGGATCGCTCTCGTGGTGGACGTGTGCGCTCACCGCTGCCCAGGGGCTCTGTCCTGCCTCGGCGACGGCGCTGACCGGAACGCCGACGCTCAGTGCGGTGGCCAGGTGGCCGCGACCGCGCAGCACCACCTGCACGCCGGTGTCCAGCAGCGACTCCCATTCCTCCCGGGACGCGGAGTCGAAGCCGTGGAGCACCGTGGGCAGCCCACCTGGTGGACTCTGCCGCTTGGCGCGCATCTCGCCGGTGGAATCCACCAGGGCCGCCACCATGGTGGCCGGGGTGATGTTCTGACTCATGCGCAGGATGAGCTGACGCTGGGCCAGCGCGGCTGCGAGTCTGATGCTCAGCAGCTGTTCCAGCACGTCCTCAGCGGGGAGCTGCAGCGCCGCTGGGCGGCCGAGTATCGCATCCACGGTGCGGAGCAGCTCCGCGGCGGCCCGCACGGCGTCCAGCCGGTCAGCCACGCCGGATTCGGCGAGCCCGGTGAGCGTGAGCACCGGGTAGGCGCGAACCCGGTGCTCCGCGGCGGCCCTGAATGCAGTGTTCAACAACTCCTGGGCCACCTCGGCCTCGCTCAGCGCGGGCACCGGCAGTTCGATGTTCAGCCGCACGGCGCCGCAGCCCAGGGCTGCCGCCGCGTCCAGCGCCGCAGCGATCCGGGTGCCCCAGGAGCCGACGCCGGCGGTGCCGGGCGCCGCGTCAGCTGCAGCATCTCCGGCGGCATGTTCGGCGGCATCGAGGTCCACCCAGCCCACGAAGGCGGGCGCCACCAGGGCCCGGTCCAGGTCCTGGATGACCAGGTCGGCGTCCTTGCGCTCTGCGGCGGTCTCGTCAGAGCCGACCCAGGCGATCAGTCCGTCCTCGACCAGCATCGCGTCTGCGTAGGGCTCAGAAGGGGAATGGATCGTGCCGTTGGTCAGCAGTCGCGGCGGGTGCGCGGCACCGGTGCTAGTCATCAGTTGGCTCCTCCAGGTTCTGATAGGCCACCGAGGAGTATGCCACCACTCCCCGGCCGATCAGCTGCACTGCCTCATGACAGCGCGCCGAGAGCTTGGCCGGGGTATGTGGGATCTTGCTCAGCTGATCCAGGGTGTCGATGCATTGTTTGGTCCAGCGCACGAAGTCTCCTGCGGCCAGCGGCGAGTCGTCCAGCGCGCTGCGCAGACTCTGGCCGTCCGCCCAGGCGTACATGGGCAGCACCAGGCCAAGCTCCGGGGCGGCGGTGGGTTCCAGGTGATGACGCTTCTCCAGAGCTTCAAGTTCAGCGTGAACCTCAATCCCGGTCCGCGCAGCCTGGGCCAGGCGCTTCGTCGGCATCACCGGCATGGCCCCCTCATCTTCGCGTTTGGCCTGGTAGACCAGCACCGTGACGAAGGCGGCCAGTTCCTGCGCGGTGAGCCCGGAGAGGACTCCGCGCTCCATGAGCAGCCCGGTGAACAGGTCTCGCTCGCCGTAGATGCGGCGCAGCTGCTGTCCGCGATCGGTCACCGCGAATTCGGTGGCGAACCACTCCTCCGCGGTGAATCCCGGACGCTGAAGCGCCGGCTCGACGGAGATCAGCTGTCCCGGGTCTGCCGGCGGGACGTGTGGCATCAGCTCCGGGTCCACCGCCTCCATGTGTCCGAGCTCATGCAGGACCCCGCAGACCCGGTCGAAGGTCTTGGCGATGGAGCCGGTGCGGCGGTCGATCTTCAGCTTGAGCTGATCGATCTCGCGCTGCAGCTTCCATGCGCGCTCGGCCCAGCGGGCGTGGTCCTCACGCTCGCTGCAGCCATGACAGGGGTGGCGCTGCAGGGCGCTCTGCAGCTGCTCCAGCGACTCCGCCTCGGTCTCCTCCTCGCGGAAGCCGAAACCGGGGGTGGGCGCGTTGGACCGCGGCGGCACCCGCTCGTGCATCGCGGCACGCATCGAGGAGGCGAGGTCCCGGCGCACCTTTGGCACCTTGACCTGGGGCTTGCGCGGGAGCCGGACGCTGGAGATGACCTCGGGCGGCTGGGCGAAGTCCTCGGCGGTGACATTGCGGAACTTGCCGTCGGCGGTGATCACTCCGGGCCGGGGGTCATGTTCGGGCGCACTGTGGACCACCAGGGACTCTCCGAAGCCGCGCTTGCCGCCGACCTCGATGACGTCGCCCGGCTGAAGCGCCGCGAGGACCCGGATGATCTCGCGTCGACGCTGCCGCTGGCGCGCCTTGGCCTGGTCCTTCTCCGCCTCACCGAGTCTGCGGCGCAGTGCGGCATATTCGCGGAAGTCCCCCAGATGGCAGGCCATCGCCTCCTCATAGCCGGCCATGGAGGATTCCCGCTTCGCCACATCCCGGGCGACGCCGACCACCGAGCGGTCGGCCTGGAATTGGGCGAAGGAGGATTCCAGAATGGTGCGCGCGCGTCGTCGTCCGAACTGGGCGGTGAGATTCACCGCCATGTTGTAGGAGGGCTTGAAGCTGGAGTTCAGCGGGTAGGTCCGCTTGGAGGCGAGTCCCGCGACCTGCCGCGGATCCATGCCCGGCTGCCAGACGACGACGGCGTGGCCTTCCACGTCGATTCCGCGCCGTCCGGCACGGCCGGTGAGCTGTGTGTACTCCCCCGGCGTGACATCGACGTGGGATTCGCCGTTGAACTTGTCCAGCTTCTCCAGGACCACGGTCCGGGCGGGCATGTTGATCCCCAGCGCCAGGGTCTCGGTGGCGAAGACCACCTTGAGCAGCCCCTCGGCGTAGAGCGCCTCGACGAGCTCTTTGAAGGGTGGGAGCATGCCGGCGTGGTGCGCGGCGACCCCGTTGATGAGCGCCTCACGGAAGCTCTCGAAGCCCAGGATGGCGAGGTCCTCGGCCGGGAGGTCCCAGCCCATCTGCTCGACCCGGGAAGTGATCTCGGCGGCCTCTTCCCGGGTGGTCAGCACGATGCCGGCGTTCAGGCACTGCTCCACAGCGGCCTCACAGCCCACTCGGGAGAAGATGAACCCGATGCAGGGGAGCAGACCGTCGCGGTCGAGAGCCCGGATCATCTTGGGCCGGTTCAGCCGCGGGCGCCCGGCGCCGGATCCGGAGATCCCGGAGGCGCCCGAGGTCCCCGCGCCGCCGCGGCTGCCGGCCCCGCCTCGGCTAGAGGAGGCGCTGCTGCGCAGCTCCTGGCGGGGGCCGCCGCCCGGTCCGCCCTTGCCAGAGCCGCGAACCGCGCCGCGACCCGGACCTCGACCGGGTCCCCGGCCGTTTCCGCGAGACCGGTTTCCGCCGCTGCGCCGGGAACTGGGCCCTTCGCTCTGATGCGCGAGGCGCTGCAGCTCGGGGTTGACCAGCGTCGGCGCGTCGTCGTCCTCCTCGTAGATGAAGAGATCGTGCAGCTCGTTGTCCACGAACATGTGCTGCCACAGCGGCACGGGACGGTGCTCGGAGACCACCACCGAGGTCTCCCCGCGCACCGTGTCCAACCAGGCGCCGAACTCTTCAGCGTTGGAGACCGTGGCCGAGAGAGCGACGACCTGGACGTGCTCAGGGAGGTGGATGATGACTTCCTCCCAGACGGCGCCGCGGAAACGGTCGGCCAGGTAGTGGACCTCGTCCATCACGACGTAGCCCAGATCCCGCAGCGTCGCGGAGTCCTGGTAGAGCATGTTGCGCAGCACCTCGGTGGTCATCACCACGATCTGCGCCTCGGAGTTGATCGAGGTGTCCCCGGTGAGCAGACCCACCTTGTCGGTGCCGTGGACCTCCACCAGCTCCTGATACTTCTGGTTCGAGAGCGCCTTGATCGGCGTCGTGTAGAACGTCTTGGTGTTGTGGGCCAGGCCGAGGTGGACGGCGAACTCGCCGACGATGGTCTTGCCCGCCCCGGTCGGGGCCGCGACCAGCACGGCCCGTCCTGCTTCCAGGTGCTGACAGGCCTGGACCTGGAAGTCATCGAGGTCGAAGGCCTGAGCCTGGCGGAAGACCCCGAGCTCAGTCTTGGCCTCCGCTGCTCGTCGACGTGACTGTGCGTAGCGCTCGGCCGGTGAACTCATGCTTCCAGCCTATGACATCGCGCCGGCTCGACTTCACGTGGCATCTCCGCCTCCGTCAGCTCATCCCGGGCCCCGCGAGCTGGCTAGACTGCAGCGATGACCACGGCTCCCTCTCCCCGGCGACAGATCCTGCTGGGGGCGCTGCTGCCGGCGTTCATCTTCAGCGTCGGCGCCGGTGCCATGATCCCGATCCTGGCTCCCTTCGCCGTGGAACGGGGCGCCACCCTCGCGGTGGCGGGCATCATCGCCGCGATGCTCCCGCTGGGTCAGATCCTCGCGGATCTGCCCGCCGGTGCGCTGGCGGCCCGAGTCGGCGATCGTCGTGCGATGCTGCTGGCCGCCGGTGCGGCCGCGCTCGGCTTCCTGGCCGCAGGGCTGGCCCCGTCCCTGCTCACCCTGGGCGCCGCCGTCGCTCTGGTCGGTGCCGCGAATGCGGTCTTCCACCTGGCGCGGCACTCCTATCTGACCGAGGTGACCCCGGTGCATCAGCGCGCCCGGGTGCTCTCCACCCTGGGCGGGGTGCATCGGATAGGGCAGTTCATCGGACCTTTCCTCGGCGCCGGGGTGATCGTCCTGGGAGACCTGCGCGCGGTGTTCGCGCTGGCGCTGCTGACTGCAGTCGCCGCAGGGGTCACGGTGCTGCTGGCACCGGAGATCGACACCCGGCCCGCCCGCGCGCCCGGCGTCGCCCGGGCCGGATTCGCCCAGGTGATCGCGACCCACCGCGACCTGCTGCTGACCTTGGGGATGGCGTCGATGCTGGTCGGCGCCATCCGCGGGGCGCGTCAGCAGGTGCTTCCGCTCTGGGGTGAGCACATCGGGCTGGACCCCACCACGATCTCGCTGCTGTTCGGCCTCGCCGGTGGCATCGACATGCTGCTGTTCTACCCCGCGGGCAAGATCATGGACCGATTCGGCCGGCTCTGGATCGGGGTGCCCTCGATGATCTGCCTCGGGCTGGCCATGGCCCTGGTGCCGCTGGCGCATTCGGTGCCGGTGCTCGCCGGGGTGGCGGTGCTGCTGGGCATCAGCAACGGGCTGGGTTCCGGGGTGATGATGACGATCGCCTCGGACATCGCACCCTCCGACGCACGCCCGCAGTTCCTCGGCGCCTGGCGGCTGATGCAGGATCTCGGGATCGCCGCCGGTCCGCTGACCCTCGCCGCCGGGGCGGCGCTGGGTTCCCTGGCGGCCGGGATCTGGGTGGCCTCCGCCATGGGTCCGCTGGCAAGCGCAGGGCTGCTGCGCTGGCTGCCGCGCTATTCGGTCCACGCCAGTCGTCGGACCCGGAGGGCCGCAGGGCTCGAGTGACCCGGAGGGCCGCAGGGCTCGAGTGACCCGGAGGGCCGCAGGGCTCGAGTGACCCGGAGGGCCGCTGGGCTGGAGCAGCGACCGCGCAGCGACACGCGGTCAGACGGGCAGCGCCCCCGGAGCCTTTGCGGTGCTGCGCCGGACCAGCAGATCGAAGCTCAGATCCATATTCTCCGGGTGTGTGCCGCCTGACTCGACCGTGGCGAGGATGAGCTTCGCCGCCGTCGCTCCCTGACTCTGGGCGTGCTGGTCCACCGTGGTCAGCTCGAAGAGCCCACCGAGCTCGTGCCCGTCGATCCCGACGACCGAGAGGTCCTCGGGAACTCTGATCCCCAGCTCGCGCGCCGCGAGGACCGCCCCGATCGCCATCTCATCAGAGGCCGCCACGAGTCCGGTCATCCCGGTGCCAGGCATGCCCAGAAGCTGGCGGGCCGCATGGAAGCCACCGGGGATGGTGAAGTCTGCTTCACCGATGAGGGCGGGGTCGGTCTGCAGACCCCGGCGTCGGAGTGCCCGGTCGAAGCCCTCCCGACGCTGGCTCGGGACCTTGTAGTCGGCGTCGAACCGTTCGGCACCGCCGATGAAGCCCAGCACCTCATGGCCCAGATCGAGCAGATGCGCTGCGGCAAGCTCGGTGATGGCCAGGTCATCGATCGCGACGCCGGGCAGCGTGCCGGAGGTGCCGCCGATGATGACCACGGGGATGCCGAGTCGCTTCAGCTCCAGCTCCTCCCATTCGCTGAGCTCCAGGGCCACGACGACGACGGCGTCGACCCGGCGTCGTCGGAGGAAGGCGCTGAAGATCTCTCGACGCACCTCGGGGTCTCCGGTGACGTTGTACAGGGTCACGTCGTAGCCCGCGCTGGTCGCCTCGTCGGAGATGCCGGTGAGCACGGTGTTGAAGAACCACCGGTGCAGCTCCGGCATGATCACCCCGAGATTGCGCATCCGGCCTGAGGCCAGGCTGGACGCCGCGGAGGAGGCCACGTAGTCAAGTTCCGCGGCGACCTTCAGGATCTTGGCCCGCGTGCTCGTCGAGACGTTGCCCCGTCCGCTCAGCGCACGGGAGACCGTCGCGGCGGACACCCCCGCGGCCTTGGCGACATCATCCAGGCTCGTCATCAGCCGGCGTGCCGGCGCAGCCACACGGTGCAGTCGGCCGGAACCTCAGCCCCCTTCAGCGCAGCGGTGGCGAGCAGCACGTCGTGCTCGGCGGGCAGCGCCACCGGCTGCGTTCCGGTGTTTGCGAGCACCGTCACGTCCTGGTTGGCGAACATCAGCACGGAACCCTCGTTCCCGGGCAGCCAGCGCAGCTGCCCGAGGCCCAGATCGTGTTCCGCGCGCAGTGCAAGCATCCGCCGGTAGAGGTTCAGCGTGGAGTCAGGGTCGACGCGCTGGACGTCCCGGGCTAGGCTCTTCCAGCGCTCCGGCTGGGGAAGCCACGGCGTGCCGCCTGCGGTGAACCCGAAGGTGTCAGCGTCGGCGACCCAGGGCAGCGGGACCCGGCATCCGTCACGGCCGAAGCGTTCTCCCGCGGTGCGGAACCAGGTCGGGTCCTGGCGGGCCGCATCGGGCAGGTCGTGGACCTCGTCGAGGCCGAGCTCTTCGCCCTGGTAGATGTAGGAGGAGCCCGGCAGCGCCAGCATCAGGGCGGTGGCGGCGCGTGCACGGGCAAGACCGGTCTGCCGATCAGGCAGGCCCGGATGGTCTGGCCCGATGCCGCTTCCCTGCGGGTTCTCCCCGGTCAGCGAGAGCCGGGTGGCGTGGCGCACCACATCGTGGTTCGACAGCACCCAGGTGCTCGGGGCACCCACGGAGTTGAAGGCGTGCAGGGAGTCATCGATGACCCCACGCAGCTGTCCCGCATCCCACGGGGTCTCCAGGTACTGGAAGTTGAACGTCTGGTGCATCTCATCCGGTCGCACCCATAGGGCCGCCTTCTCCACGGAGGACACCCACGCCTCACCGCAGAGCGCCCGGTCGCCCTCGTACTCCTCAAGGACCAGGCGCCAGTCGCGGTAGACCTCATGCACCTCGGTCTGCTCGAAGTAGGGCGCCGGGGTCTCCTCGCCGCCCATCGATGCGGCGTCGACATCCGGGGTGTAGTCCGGGAAGTCCTGATCCTTCACCAGTCCATGGGCCACATCGACGCGGAAGCCGTCGACTCCGCGGTCCAGCCAGAAGCGCAGGATCCGCCGGAACTCCTCCTTGACCTCGTCTTTGGACCAGTCGAAGTCCGGCTGGCTGGAGTCGAAGAGATGCAGATACCACTGACCCGGCGTGCCGTCGGGCTCGGTGATGCGCGTCCAGGCGGGTCCGCCGAAGATCGACTGCCAGTTGTTCGGGGGCTCCTCCCCCTGGGCTCCTGAGCCGTCGCGGAAGATGTAGCGGGCGCGCTCCGGGCTCCCGGGTGCCGTGGCCAGGGCCTGTCGGAACCATTCGTGCTGATCCGATGAATGGTTGGGCACCAGGTCCACGATCACGCGGATGCCGAACTCGTGGGCGCGCGCGAGCAGGGTGTCGAAGTCGGCCAGCGTGCCGAAGATGGGGTCCACGTCGCAGTAGTCAGCGACGTCATAGCCGGCATCCTTCTGCGGTGAGGTCATGAAGGGGCTCAGCCAGATCGCATCCACACCGAGACCATGCAGCTCTCCGAGCCGGGCCGTGATTCCGGGAAGGTCCCCGATGCCGTCGCCGGTGGAGTCGCTGAATGAGCGCGGATAGATCTGGTAGATCACTGCGCTGCGCCACCATTCGGCGGCAGTCCCATGCTCCTCGGTCGTCGCAGCTCCTCGAGGGGCGACGTCGGCGGTGAAGGTGGAGGTGCGCAGGTCCTGGTGAACAGTCATGTCTCCAGCATATATGTAAGCGCTTCCACCTGGACGCCCCGGCACACAACCGCTTGCACCGCCCTGAAAAAGTGGCTGCCACAACAGAAACAGCGCATCATGAACCATAAGCGCTGGCCACAGGGCCTTTCCTCCCCTCACTGCCGACTGCCCGCTCAGGGTTGCGTGGATCACATTCTGTCCCCATACTGGAAGCGCTTGCACTCAGGACGGCGGGGTCATCGACTCCGCTTCTTCACAGAGAGGGACACCGATGACGGTGAACACCGGAAGATTCACGACGATGACCGCGCTCCTGGGGCTGGGGGCACTGGCACTGACCTCCTGCGGCTCGGGAGGCGACTCCCCCGACGCTGACGCAGCCGATCCGGCTGAGACCGAGACGACAGAGGCCGAGACGACGGAGTCCGAGGACGGCGATTCTGAGAGCGGCGAAGCAGCCGCCTCCGGCAGCCTGACCATCTGGGCCGATGCCAACCGGGCAGAGGTCCTGGCCGACGTGGCGGAGGACTTCGAGTCCGACACCGGCATCTCGGTGGAGATCTTGCAGCAGGACTTCGAGGAGATCCGAGACCAGTTCGTCTCCCAGGTCCCCACCGGTGAAGGCCCCGACATCGCCGTCGGCGCCCACGACTGGCTCGGGGTCCTGGTGAACAACGGCGTGGTCGCCCCGGTCGAGCTCGGTGACACAGCAGGTGACTTTGAAGAGATCGCCGTGGACGCCTGGACCTATGAAGGGCAGACCTACGGCCTCCCCTACTCGATCGAGAACATCGCGCTGCTGCGCAACACCGAGCTGGCTCCCGAGGCCCCCGCCGATTTCGACGCGATGATCCAGATGGGCGAGGAGGCCGGCACCGAATATCCGTTCCTGGTCGGCCTGACCCCCAACGAGAGCGACCCCTACCACCTCTACCCCTTCCAGACCTCCTTCGGGGCCCCGGTCTTCGGCACTGACGAGGACGGGAGCTACGACTCCTCGCAGCTGACCATGGCCGACGCCGGCGGAGAAGAGTTCGCCGGCTGGCTGGCGGAACAGGGCGAGGCCGGTGTGCTGAACCTCAACATCGACGGAGACCTGGCGCAGGAGAGCTTCAACGGCGGCAATTCGCCGTTCTTCCTGACGGGTCCCTGGAACGTGACCGGCGCGCAGGAGGCCGGCATCGACGTCGCGGTGGATCCGATCCCGGCCGCCGGAGACCAGGACGCGCAGCCCTTCGCCGGAGTACAGGGATTCTTCCTGTCCTCGCAGAGCGAGAACGTCGTGGCCGCAAGCAACTTCCTGATCAACTACGTCGGCACCGCGGAGGTCCAGACGGCGCTCTACGAGACCGGTGGACGCGCGCCCGCACTCACCGAGTCCTTCGACCAGGCCCTGAGCGAGGATGAGATCGTCGCCGGATTCGGCGAGGTCGGTGCAGAGGCTGTGCCGATGCCGGCGATCCCCGAGATGGGCGCGGTCTGGGACGACTGGGGATCCAGCCAGGCCGCGATCATCAAGGGCGACGGCGACCCGGTGGAACTCTGGCAGAAGATGTCCCAGGACATCACCTCTGCGATCGACTGATCGATGAGCACACTGACCACCACCAGAACCGATGACCGCTCCGCCGACGGGCGCCGCGCCCGGCGCACCGCCGAGGCCGCAGGCGTCGGGTGGAAGCTGCTGCTGCTGAAGATCACCGTGCTGGGGCTGCTCAACGCCGCCTCGGTGTATGCCGCCATGGTGCTCTTCTTCAACGAGAGGTGGCTCATCGGCACTCTGGTGGTGGTCAGCGGTGCCTTCCTGACCTGGATCTACTTCCAGCGCGGAGCACTTCCCGCGAAGTATCTCGCCCCAGGAGTGGTGTTCCTCCTGATCTTCCAGGTCTTCGTCATCCTCTACTCCGGCTACGTCGCCTTCACCAACTATGGGACCGGCCACAACAGCACCAAGGACCACGCGATCCACGCGATCATGCTCCAGACCCAGGACCGGGTGCCGGATTCGCCGACGTATCAGCTCACCGTTGTGGAACGCTCCGGGGAGCTCGGATTCGCGGTCACCACGGAGGCCGGCGAGGTGCTTCTCGGGTCCGCTGAGACCCCTCTGGATGATGTTCGGGGCGCCGTCGTCGAAGACGATCGCGTGGTTCAGGTGCCCGACCATGAGGTGCTGAGCTTCGCCGAGCTCGTAGATCGGCAGCAGGAGCTGACCACACTCGCTGTTCCACTCTCAGACGACCCCAACGCCGGAGCGCTGCGCACCCAGGACGGGCAGCGGGCGTATGTCTACACCTCACGCTTCGTCTATGACGAGGCCGCGGACACCCTGACCAACACGCAGAGCGGAGAGACGTATACCGACGGCGGGGAAGGTGCGTTCGTCACCGCGGCCGGGGATCAGCTGATGCCCGGCTGGCGGGTCAACGTGGGTCTGGACAACTTCGTCCGCGCCATCACCGAGGAGTCCATCCGTGGACCGCTGCTCTACGTCACGGCCTGGACCTTCGCGTTCGCGTTCCTCTCGGTGGCGACCACGTTCATCCTGGGCCTGTTCCTGGCGATCGTCTTCAACGACCCCCGGATGAAGTCCCGCAAGTATTACCGCCTGATCATGATCCTGCCCTACGCCTTCCCGGGATTCCTCTCCGCGCTGGTCTGGGCCGGGATGATGAACCAGGAGTTCGGGTTCATCAACAACGTGCTCTTCGGCGGGGCATCGATCCCCTGGCTCAGCGATCCATGGCTGGCCAAGCTGAGCATCCTGATCGTGAACCTGTGGCTGGGCTTCCCCTACATGTTCTTGGTCTGCACCGGTGCGCTGCAGTCGATCCCCGAGGAGCTCACCGAAGCCGCCCAGATGGACGGGGCCAGACCGTTCCAGGCGTTCCGGCAGATCAAGTTCCCGCTGCTGCTGGTCTCGATCGCTCCGCTGCTGATCTCCTCCTTCGCCTTCAACTTCAACAACTTCAACCTGGTGTACATGCTCACCGGTGGTGGGCCCCGGGACATCGAGGCCGGGATCAATGTGGGCTCCACGGACATCTTGATCTCGATGGTCTACAAGGTGGCGTTCGTCGGATCCCAGAGCGACTACGGGCTGGCCAGCGCCTTCTCCATCCTGATCTTCTTCATCGTCGGCACCATCTCCGTGATCGCCTTCCGGCGCACCCGAGCACTTGAGGAGTTGAACTGAGATGGCCCTGTCACAGCGCACGCTCACCCCCCGCCAGCCCACTTCCGACCCAGTCACCCGCGGCACGCCCACGCCCCGCGCACCCACCCGCCTGCGCTCCTTCCGACGCTGGTTCTCCCAGACCGGATGGCGCCACCTGGTCGGCGTCGCCGTCGTCATCTTCGCCGCCTTCCCGCTGGTCTACGTGTTCTCCGCCTCACTGAACCCCGGCGGCACGCTGATCACGGCCAACACGTTGTTCGGGAACCTGAGCCTGCAGAGCTATGTGGACCTGTTCAATCGTCCGCAGCAGCCCTTCGCCGCCTGGTACGTCAACACCCTGTTCATCGGGTTCAGCGCCTCCGCCGGCAGCGTGATGCTCGGCGCCCTGGCCGCCTACGCGTTCTCCCGGATGCGCTTCACCGGGCGCCGATTCGGTCTGATCACCATCCTGCTGGTGCAGATGTTCCCGCAGCTCCTGGCCATGGTGGCCATCTTCCTGCTGATGCTCTCGATCGGTGAGATCTTCCCGGCCATCGGGCTGAACAGCCAGATCGGCCTCATCATGGTCTACCTCGGGGGCGCCCTGGGTGTGAACACCTATCTGATGTACGGCTTCTTCAACACCATCCCGGTCTCCATCGACGAGGCCGCCAGGATCGACGGGGCCGGCCACGCGCGGATCTTCTTCACCATCATCCTTCCGCTGGTCTCCCCGATCCTCGCGGTGGTCGCGCTGCTGTCCCTGGTGGCCACGCTCAGCGAGTTCGTCATCGCCTCGGTGCTGCTGCGGGACCCGGAGAAGCAGACCCTGGCGGTCGGCCTCTACCAGTTCATCTCGCAGGAGACCTCACAGAACTGGTCCGTCTTCGCCGCCGGAGCGGTCCTGGCGGCGATCATCCCGGTGGCCCTGTTTCTGGCGCTGCAGCGATACATCGTCTCGGGTCTGGTCGCAGGCAGCGTGAAGTGACGCCGGCCGGCGTCTACTAGGGTGGGTTTCGCCGTCCAGAACGGGCGCGTGATCGTCGAGGAGACAACCATGAGCCCCAGCAGCCAGCGCATCGCCACAGTGTATGACCAGGTCATCGCGCGAAATCCTGGGGAGCTTGAGTTTCATCAGGCCGTCAAGGAGGTCTTCGACTCGCTGGGCCGGGTGCTCACGAAGTTCCCCGAATATGTGGAGGAATCGATCCTGGAACGGATCTGCGAGCCGGAGCGGCAGATCATCTTCCGCATCCCGTGGATCGATGACACCGGCCGGGTCCACATCAACCGCGGCTTCCGGGTGCAGTTCAACTCGGCGCTGGGTCCCTATAAGGGCGGGCTGCGCTTCGACCCCTCGGTCATGCTCGGCACGGTGAAGTTCCTCGGGTTCGAGCAGATCTTCAAGAACGCGCTGACCGGGCTGCCCATCGGGGGCGGCAAGGGTGGGAGCGACTTCAATCCCAAGGGCCGCAGCGACGGCGAGATCATGCGCTTCTGCCAGTCCTTCATGACCGAGGCCTACCGCCACATCGGCTCCTCCACCGATGTCCCGGCCGGCGACATCGGCGTCGGGCGCCGAGAGATCGGCTACCTCTTCGGCCAGTACAAGCGCATCGTGAACCGCTATGAGGCCGGGGTCATCACCGGAAAGGGAACCTCCTGGGGCGGATCCCTGGTGCGCACCGAGGCCACCGGCTACGGGACCGCGTTCTTCACCGAACACATGCTCGGCGCCACCGACCGAAGCCTGGACGGCTCGCGGGTGCTGGTCTCGGGATCCGGCAATGTCGCGTTCTACGCCATCGAGAAGATCCACGCCCTGGGCGGCCTCGTGGTGGGTGCCTCCGATTCCTCCGGTGCCGTCCATGACCCGAAGGGCATCGACCTTGAGCTGATGCGCGAGATCAAGCAGGTCCAGCGCGGACGCATCAGTGACTACGCCGCCCAGCGCGACACCGCCGAGTTCATCGCGGACAGACCGGTATGGGCCGTCGCCGAGAAGCACGACATCGATGTCGCGCTGCCCTGCGCGACGCAGAACGAGCTCGACGACGACGACGCGCAGCTCCTGCTCAAGGCCGGCGTCAAAGCGGTGGTCGAGGGCGCGAACATGCCCACCACGCCGGCAGCCATCGCTCGGCTCCGCGAGGCGGGGGCGCTCTTCGGACCAGGCAAGGCCGCCAACGCCGGTGGCGTGGCGACCTCGGCCCTGGAGATGCAGCAGAACTCGATCCGCGACTCCTGGACCTTCGAGTACACCGAGGCCCGGCTCGCGGAGATCATGGAGAACATCCACGCCCGCTGCGCCGGCACCGCCGATGAGTACGGGGTCCCCGGGGACTACGTCGCCGGCGCGAACATCGCGGGGTTCACCCAGGTGGCCGACGCGATGATCGCCCAGGGCGTCATCTGAGTCGTCCCCGAGTCCACTGGGCTCAGCCGGTGGTCACCGGCTCCAGCGCCTCGGTCTCGGCATCGGTGAACAGCCGGGAGCGGATGATGAACCGCTGGCCGGTAGGTCCTTCGATGCTGAATCCAGCGCCTCGGCCCGGTGCCACATCGATGGTGATGTGCGTGTGGGACCAGTACTGGAACTGGGCCTGGGAGATCCAGACCGGCACCGGCTCCGGGGTCCCGGGGTCCAGCCGGCCCAGCAGCACATCCGCTGGGCCGGTGAGGAAGGTCCCCTGGGTGAAGCACATCGGAGCCGATCCGTCGCAGCAGCCTCCTGACTGATGAAACATCAGCGGCTGCCCGTGGCTGTCTCGCAGCTGGACCAGCAGCGCCGCGGCCGCATCGGTGACGGCGATCCGTGAAGTGCTCATCGCGTGATCATGCTCCTCTCCCCCTGGTCATTCCGCCTAGAAGAACCCAAGCTTGTCCTCGCTGTAGCTGACCAGCATGTTCTTGGTCTGCTGGTAGTGCGAGAGCATCATCAGGTGATTCTCTCGGCCGATCCCGGAGTTCTTATAGCCTCCGAAGGCGGCGTGTGCCGGGTACTGGTGGTAGCAGTTGGTCCAGACGCGTCCGGCCTGGATGTCCCGACCTGCCCGGTAGGCGATGTTCGCCTCGCGGGACCAGACCCCGGCGCCCAGACCATAGAGCGTGTCGTTGGCGATCTGGATGCCTTCGGCGTAGTCCTTGAACTCAGTGACCGAGACGACCGGACCGAAGATCTCCTCCTGGAAGACCCGCATGGAGTTGTGGCCCTTGAAGATGGTGGGCTCCACGTAGTAGCCCTCTGAGAGGTCCCCACCCAGGTCCACCCGGTTTCCACCGGTGAGGACCTCCGCGCCCTCCTGCTGACCGATATCGATGTAGCTGAGGATCTTCTCCAGCTGGTCGTTGCTGGCCTGGGCGCCGACCTGGGTGTCGGTGTCCAGCGGGTTGCCCTGCTTGACCAGCTTGGTCCGCGCCACGGCCTTCTCGAGGAACTCGTCGTAGATGCTGGACTGGATCAGCGCACGCGAGGGGCAGGTGCAGACCTCGCCCTGGTTCAGCGCGAACATGGTGAAGCCCTCGAGCGCCTTGTCATAGAAGGCGTCATCAGCCCGGGCGACGTCTTCGAAGAAGAGGTTCGGGCTCTTGCCGCCGAGCTCCAGGGTCATCGGAATGAGGTTCTGTGAGGCGTACTGCATGATCAGTCGCCCGGTGGTGGTCTCGCCGGTGAAGGCGATCTTGCGGATCCGTGGGCTGGAGGCCAGCGGGGCGCCGGCCTCGGCGCCGAAGCCGTTGACCACATTGAGCACCCCGGCCGGCAGCAGGTCTCCGATGACCTCCATGAGCACCAGAATCGAGGCGGGGGTCTGCTCTGCGGGCTTGAGCACCACGGCGTTGCCTGCCGAGAGCGCCGGCGCCAGCTTCCACACTGCCATCAGGATCGGGAAGTTCCACGGAATGATCTGCCCCACCACGCCGAGCGGCTCGTTGAAGTGGTAGGCCACCGTGTCGGTGTCGATCTCGCTGATCCCGCTCTCCTGGGCCCGGATCGCACCGGCGAAGTAGCGGAAGTGATCCACGGCCAGCGGCAGGTCCGCCGCGAGAGTCTCTCGCACCGGCTTGCCGTTCTCCCAGGTCTCGGCGACCGCCAGCATCTCGAGGTTCTCCTCGATCCGGTCTGCGATCTTGTTCAGCACCACGGCCCGCTCGGCCACCGAGGTCTTGCCCCAGGCGGGCGCGGCGCGGTGGGCGGCGTCGAGGGCCAGGTCGATGTCTTCGGCCTTAGAGCGGGGAATCTCGGTGAAGCTCTTGCCTGTGAGCGGAGAGGGATTCTCGAAATACTCGCCACCCACCGGCGGGACCCACTCTCCGCCGATGTAGTTCTCGTAGCGGGACTTGTAGCTCATCAGTGCCCCGTCGGAGCCGGGCTGTGCATAGATGGTCATGTCGGGTTCCTTCCCATGTCGCTGCGCCTTGCGATCCGCTCCGAGTTCCGAAGATTCACGGCCGACGCTGTGATGTGCCTCACATGCACCCAGCGTAGAACTATCCAGGTTGCAGGACAGTTGCATGGTTAGACTGTGGGCCAGCACACATTCACCTATGGTGCGCCGTGCTGCCCCGCAGCCCCCGCGCACGCCAGGAGCGTCGAAGGAGTGCCATGGAGGCTCTGCCCACCGAACCGAAGACCTGGACCGCACTGCCGCACGCGCTGCGCGAGTCCTGGCTGCGTTCCGCCGGGGGCGTGCGAGACCCGATCAGCGCACTGCCTCCCATCGAGCTCGACGATGTCCAGCTGCGCGAGTATCGGCAGCACCACCCGCTGCGGCTGGTGCTGCCGGTGCTGAAGCGCCTGCTGATCGAACCCGCGACCGAGGCCGGGCTCATCGTGGCGATCGGAGACGCGGCAGGACGACTCCTCTGGGTGGAAGGGGCACGCGAGACGCTGCGCCAGGCGGAGCGCTCCGCCTTCCAGCCAGGTGCGAACTGGTCCGAGACGGCCATCGGCACCTCGGCTCCGGGCCTCGCACTGGCCACCGGCCGCGGCGCCCAGGTGCATCGGGAGCAGCATTTCTCCTACACCGCACACCGGTTCTCCTGTTCAGCGGTGCCGGTGCGCGACCCGGCCACCGGACGAATGCTGGGCGTGGTGGACCTGACCGGGGACGCGCAGGCCGTCGCGGTACATTCGCTGCCGCTGCTGCTCGCCGCGGTCTCCGCGGCTGAGGCGGAGCTGAAGCTTCGACCAGCCGCCACCACCCAGGCCACACTGACCACACTCGGAGCAGGCCCGGCCGTGTTGGGCACCTCCGATGCGCAGCAGCAGCTGGGTCTGCGTCACGCGGAGATCCTCTTCCTGCTGGGATGGCAGGCGGATCGCGGTGCCGAGCGCGGACTCACCGCTGAGGAGCTCGCCGAGCTGCTCTACGGTGAGGCCCACCACGAGGTCGCGGTCCGCGCCGAACTGGTCCGACTTCGCCGGCTTCTCGCTCAGCACCGCTCCCCCAGCATCGACCTGCTCTCCCGCCCCTACCGGCTCAGCGCCCCCGTGCAGCTGGACGCCCGCGACGCCTGCGCGGCCCTGACCGCCGGTGACCGACAGAGGGCTCTGGACCTCTACCGGGGCGAGCTGCTGCCGGGAAGCGAAGCTCCGGGAGTCCTGCGGATCCGCCGGGAGCTCTCGGCGCTGCTGCGTGAGGCGGTGCTCTCCGACGGCTCCGCTGAGGATCTGTGGCGTTATCTGCAGCTCCCCGAGGCGGCCGAGGACCCGGACGCGATTCGGACCGCACTGCGCATGATGCCTCCAGAGTCCCCTCGCCGCGCCGCCCTGGTGGCACGGAGCACATTCTAGAAGCACGCCCTTGCCGCGGGCGTCGCACCCGGCGTCGTAGACTCCTCAGACATGTCCACATTCGCCGTGGGTCCCGCCGGAGCAGACCTCCCCCAGCATCTCCGGCCCTATACCGTGCTGCGCCCGACCGCAGAGATCACTCATGAGATCGAGCGTCGACGCTCACTGTTCCGCACACACCTGCGCCGAGCCGACAGTGCAGAGGCGGCACAGTCCTGGGTCGAGCAGCTGCGCAAGGCCCACCCCGGCGCACGGCACCACTGCAGCGCCTGGGTCATCGGCGCCGACCGGCTGATTCAGCGCGCACTCGACGACGGCGAGCCCTCCGGCACCGCAGGGGCCCCGATCCTGGCGGCGCTGCTGAAGTCTGAGATGCCCGGTGGAGACGCCGACCTCAGTGATGTCGTGGCCGTGGTGCTGCGCTGGTTCGGCGGAACCCTGCTCGGACCCGGCGGACTGGTCAGCGCCTACTCCGACTCGGTGACCGGCGCCCTGACCGGCGCTCGCGAGCAGGGTCAGCTCCGACGCAGGGAACACATGCGCCTCTTCGACGTGCAGGCGCCCATCACAGAGGCGGGCCGCTGGGAGAATGAGCTGCGCGCCGCCGGCACGCTGGTGACGGCGACTGACTACAGCGCAGACGGCGCCCAGGCACGGATCAGGCTCTCGGTGCCCGACACCGACGCGCAGATCGCCGATCTGCACCGGAGGGTCGCCGCGCTCAGTGCCGGAGCGACGACCCCGGAGGCGGCCGGTCAGCGGTGGGTCGACCAGGCGGGTCCGCGCTGAGGTCCACGTCCGCGCAGGGATCCAACCGCGCGCGGCCTGTCACGTGGGAGCTGAGCATGCAGCCCAGCGGCTCAGGTGTCGAAGACCGTGGAGGCTGACTGGCGTCCGACCGTGGCCACCAGCTCCTCAGCGAGAACTCGGAGCTTCATATTGCGGTGGCTCGAGGCCTTGCGAAGGATCTCGAAGGCCTGATCCTGGTTGCAGCGGTTCTGCGCCATGACCACACCGATGGCGATGTCGATCGCGGTGCGCGACTCCATGGCGGCCTGGAGATGCTCGACGTTCTCCGAGTAAGCCGCGAGGCGCAGAGCGATCACCCCGACCTTGGAGGCGAGCCCGGCGTAGCGGCGGGCGGCCTCGATCTCGGCCGGACCGAATGCCTCGGGCGTGCTGGTGTAGAGGTTCATCGCTGCGGCGGACTCTGACTGCAGGGTCAGCGGCAGGGCGAGCACGCTGCGCATGCCGAACTCCCGCACAGCTGCCATGTAGCCGGGCCAGCGTCGCTCGGAGTGCACATCGGCGACACTGATCACGGTATCGGTCCGTTGGGCCTCCAGGCAGGGTCCCTCGTCGAAGCCGGCCTGGACCTCATCCAGGCGTGCCGCCTCCGGGCTGCTGGCCGCGACCACGACGTTGCGTTTGGACCGGTCAAGAATGATACTGCACAGCACGGGCTGCGTCCCGCTGAACCGCTCGGCGGACACCTGGGCAAGTCCCTGCAGAAAGCTTGAGATGTCGCTGTCCTGCTGGATCAGCATCTGCAGATCGGCCGAGACGTCACGATCCGCGGCGTCGGTGTCGATCGCATCCAGGACGGCGTCGTCGGCAGTGTCGGTGTCCAGGAACTGTTCGCTCAGCTTGAACTCTGTGCTCATCGTGATCTCCGCTCCGAACGTGGGCGCCGCCCTCAGCGACGGCACAAGTTTACTTGAATGTTTGAGCGTCGTCTGCTCTGTCCAGAGCTGATTATCGGCGGGTTCCCGGGAGTGTGGTCTGTGGTTACACTGGAATTGAGTTCAGCAGGGGGCTCATCACATCACTCTTAGGAGCAGACATGATCCGCCCACTGCTAGGCGCGCCGCACGGCTTCGCGGTTTCCGCATTGAACGCCCGCCACACACCGGTTGCTTCGGGGTCAGAGACGGAACGCGACTACCCCCAGAGGAGCGTGGCGATGACCGACATCGGAGACATCATGGCACCCCTAGGTGCCACCATATTGGGCACACGGTCACTGGCCGATGCCGCTCAGGTTCTCGAGGAATCCGACCCGGCAGTGGTGTTGAACCTCTCGTACCGGGCCATCGGACTCATCACCTGCGCGGATCTCAATGCCGTGCGGCAGCAAGACCCGCAGGGCTGGTCGAAGCGGCGCTGTGCCGGTCTGGTCCGGACATCCGATCAGCCCGTCCAGCGCAGAACTCCGATCCGTGAGCTGCTGGTCAGTGCCGCCCTCGACACCACGAGACCGCTGCTGGTGATGGATCAGGACCAGCCGGCCGGGATCCTGATGCCCGAGAGCATCGACGCCTGGCGGCGAGACAGCCAGTCCATCAGGGCCGGGAGGATCAGCCCATCAACGGAGACCCGATGAAGGGGTCGATCCAGAGCCCGATGAACAGCAGGGTGAGGTAGAGGATCGAGAGGTGGAAGACCTTCATGGCCTTCTTGTCCGTGAGGGTGCCGTTCTCGGCCTGCCGGTGCAGCACATGCGCCTCGTAGATGAACCAGGCCCCCGAGGCCAGCGCGAAGGCGGTGTAGGTGATGCCGGCCCAGCCCATCGGGATCAGCAGCAGCGAACACATCACGGTCGCCCAGGCGTAGAGCACCACCTGCACTGAGACGGTCTTTGCGGTGGCGACGGCGCCGAGCATGGGCACATGCGCGGTCTGGTAGTCGGTCCGGTACTTCATCGACAACGGCCAGTAGTGCGGCGGGGTCCAGAGGAAGATGATCACGAACAGCACCACCGCGGGCCATTCGAGCGTCTCGCGAACGGCGGCCCAGGCGATGACCACAGGGAAGCACCCCGCGATGCCGCCCCAGATGATGTTCTGCTCGGTGCGGCGCTTGAGGATGATCGTGTAGACCACGACGTAGAAGAAGATCGCCGCTGCGCCGAGTCCTGCGGCCAGCGGATTGGTGCCGAACCAGAGGACCGCGATCGCGGCGGCACCCAGCACCGAGGCGAAGATGAGCGCCTCGCGGGGGCTGAGCTCGCCGGTGACCAGCGGACGCTTCTTGGTCCGGTTCATCAGCTTGTCCATATCGCGATCGATATAGCAGTTGAACGCTCCGGCGGATCCGGCAGCCATGGCGCCGCCGACCAGCGTGGCCAGCGCCAGCCAGAAATCGGGGACGCCCTGCTGCGCGAAGAACATGGTGGGCAGGGTGGTGACCAGCAGCAGCTCGATGACGCGCGGCTTGGTCAGGGACCAATAGGCGGCCACCTTGCGTCGCCATTGAGGCTGCGAAGCCTCCGCGCCTGGGGCAGCAGAAGCTGCTCGGGCTGCGGAATCGCCGGTTGGGGCGACAGAAGTCTGTTGGGTCACGTCTCAGCTCACATGGGGTCGAGGTGCACTCGTCGTCGTCGTTCAGTGTACCGGTCGCGAAAGAGGTCAGGAGGGTCGACCGGCCTGTTCGACGAATTATTTCTACATGCGGTAGAAGTAGCGGCGGCGTGGCGCGGCCCGGCGGTGCGAGTCCTCGCCGTGCGGCCTCGGACTCAGGCGTCGATGCGGCCTCGGTCCAGCGCCTGGGACCCTTCGATGATGAAGTCCTTGCGGGGCGCGACCACCGAACCCATGAGCAGATCGAACACCCGTTCGGCTGCTTCGGCGTCCTGGACCCGGATTCGACGCAGCGCGCGGTGCTGTGGGTCCATGGTCGTCTCGGAGAGCTGGTCGGCGTCCATCTCGCCGAGACCCTTGTACCGCTGGATCGGCTCCTTGTAGTTCAGCCCGTCCTGTTCCAGCTGGGCAAGGAGCCGGTTCAGCTCTGCCTCGGAGTAGGTGTACCTGACCTCGTTCGCCCTGCGGCCCTGGTGGATGATCTCCACCCGGTGCAGCGGGGGCACCGCGGCGAAGACCCGACCGTCCTCGATCAGGGGGCGCATGTATCGGAAGAACAGGGTCAGCAGCAGGGTGCGGATATGGGCGCCGTCGACGTCGGCATCGGTCATCAGCACGACCTTGCCGTAGCGGGCGGCGTCGAGGTCGAAGGACCGCCCGGAGCCTGCTCCGATGACCTGCAGCAGGGCGGCGCACTCGGTGTTCGAGAGCATGTCCGCCACCGAGGCCTTCTGGACGTTGAGTATCTTGCCTCGGATCGGCAGCAGCGCCTGGAAGTCGGAGGAGCGGGCCAGTTTCGCGGTGCCCAGGGCGGAGTCGCCCTCGACGATGAACAGCTCGGTCTCCGCCACGCCCTTGGAGCGGCACTCCACGAGTTTGGCCGGCATCGAGGAGGTCTCCAGCGCGTTCTTCCGACGCTGGGTCTCTTTGTGCATCCTTGCGGAGATGCGGGACTTCATCTCTGCGACGACCTTCTCCAGGACCGCGGTCGCCTGCTGCTTGTCACCCCGCTTGGTGGAGCTGAGCCGGGCCTCGAGCTCCTTGCTGACCACTTTGGAGACGATCTGGCGGGCCGCGGGTGTGCCGAGGATCTCCTTGGTCTGCCCCTCGAACTGGGGCTCTGCGATGCGCACGGTCACCACCGCGGTGAGTCCGGCCAGCACGTCGTCCTTCTCGAGCTTGTCGCTGCCAGCCTTGAGCTTGCGCGCATTCGACTCCACCGTCTTGCGCAGGGACTTCAGCAGCGCCTGTTCGAAGCCGGTCAGGTGGGTGCCGCCCTTGGGAGTGGCGATGATGTTCACGAAGCTGCGCACGGTGGTGTCATACCCGATCCCCCAGCGCAGCGCGATGTCGACCTCGCAGTCGCGCTCCACGTCCTCCATGTGGCTGCGTCCGTCGGCGGCGAGCACCGGAATCCGTTCGGTGAACTTCCCATGCCCCTGGATGCGCCAGATGTCGGTGACCGAGGCATCGGCAGAGAGGTGATCGGCGAACTCGCTGATGCCGCCGTCGTACTGGAAGACCTCTTCCAGGGGCTCCGGGCCACGCTCGTCACGCACGGTGATGCGCAGTCCCGGCACCAGGAATGCCGTCTGCCGGGCGCGATTGGCGATCTCGATGTCGTTGAAGCCGGCGTCGGAGGTGAAGATCTGGCGATCGGACCAGTACCGGATGGTCGTTCCGGTGACCCCGCGCTTGGCCTTGCCGATGATGTCCAGCGGCGAGCCGTCCAGGGCGGGGGTGAACTCCGCGTCGGGGTCAGGGCGGGAACCGGAGAAGACTCCGGGCTCGCCGCGCCGGAAGGACAGCTGGTGGACCTTCCCGCCGCGGGTCACCTGGGCGTCCAGGCGAGCCGAGAGCGCGTTGACCACCGACGCCCCGACACCGTGGAGACCACCCACGGCGTTGTACGAGCCGCCGCCGAACTTGCCGCCGGCGTGGAGCTTGGTGAAGACCACTTCCAGGCCGGAGAGCCCGGTACGCGGTTCGATGTCCACCGGGATGCCGCGACCGTCGTCGCTGACCTCGACCGAATCGTCCGGGTACAGGGTGATGTTGATGGTGGAGGCGTGGCCGGCCAGAGCCTCGTCCACGGAGTTGTCGATGATCTCCCAGAGGCAGTGCATGAGTCCGCGCGAGTCGGTCGAGCCGATGTACATCCCGGGACGCTTGCGAACAGCTTCGAGACCTTCGAGCACCGACAGATGCCGGGCGTCATACTCCGAGCGCTTGGCCACGCAGTGTCCTCCTGTGGTGGGGGTGAATCAGTGTCATCGTAAGCGCGCGCGGCTCCGTGGCCGCGCAGAAGCGCCGCAGTCGGTACGCGCACAGCGAAAGCAGAGCGGTTTCGGGGTGCTGCTGTGAATGAAACAGCCCGGTTCGTGGTTCTATTGAACACCAAGAGATCCCGGGTCGGGCCTTCCCGGCTGCGGGACCTCTGGAGAATAGACCTGAGGAGGCGAAGAGCATGACCGGCACAACTGGCACCGTGGAAAACCAGCCCACTACCTTGACTGCCCTTGACCGTTGCGACCGCTGCGGAGCACAGGCTTACGTGCGAGCGGCGCTCACATCCGGTGTTCTGCTCTTCTGCAATCACCACGGCCGGCAGGTCGAAGATTCGCTGCGACCAAAGACCGTCGAGTGGATCGATGAATCAGATCGGCTCGTGACTGCCAAGTAGCACGCAGCACCAGACGAAGAAGGGTGCGGCCCGGAGAAATCCGGGCCGCACCCTTCTTCTATGTCCGGCTCAGACTCAGTCGAGGTAGTCGCGCAGGACCTGCGAGCGGCTCGGGTGGCGAAGCTTCGACATGGTCTTGGACTCGATCTGACGGATGCGCTCGCGCGTCACGCCGTAGACCTTGCCGATCTCGTCGAGGGTCTTCGGCTGACCGTCGGTGAGACCGAATCGCATGGCCACCACGCCGGCTTCGCGCTCGGCGAGCGTGTCCAGCACCGAGTGCAGCTGCTCCTGGAGCAGGGTGAAGCTCACCGCGTCCGAGGGCACGACGGCTTCCGAGTCTTCGATGAGGTCACCGAACTCGGAGTCGCCGTCCTCGCCGAGCGGGGTGTGCAGCGAGATCGGCTCGCGGCCGTACTTCTGCACCTCGACGACCTTCTCCGGGGTCATGTCGAGTTCCTGCGCCAGCTCCTCCGGGGTGGGCTCACGGCCCAGGTCCTGGAGCATCTGGCGCTGCACGCGGGCAAGCTTGTTGATGACCTCCACCATGTGCACGGGGATGCGAATGGTGCGCGCCTGGTCCGCCATGGCGCGGGTGATCGCCTGGCGGATCCACCAGGTGGCGTAGGTCGAGAACTTGAAGCCCTTGGTGTAGTCGAACTTCTCCACTGCACGGATGAGTCCGAGGTTGCCCTCCTGGATCAGGTCCAGGAAGAGCATTCCGCGCCCGGTATACCGCTTGGCCAGGGAGACGACCAGACGAAGGTTGGCTTCCAGCAGGTGGTTCTTGGCGCGCTTGCCGTCGGCGACCACGAGCTCCAGGTCGCGGCGCAGCCGGCGGTCGGTGATCTTCTGCTTGGCCAGCTTGTGCTCGGCGAAGAGTCCGGCCTCGATGCGCAGCGCGAGGTCGACCTCCTGTTCGGCGTTCAGCAGTGCGACCTTGCCGATCTGCTTCAGGTAGTCCTTGACCGGGTCTGCGGTCGCGCCGGCGGAGACCACCTGGATCGCGGGGGCGTCGTCCTCATCGGCGTTGGAGATGACGAAGCCGCGACCCTTGGACTCCTCCTCCTCGCCCTCCTTGGCCTTCACGGAGGCCTCGGTGATGGCCTCAGGGTCTTCCCCATCGGCCACGGCCTTCGCGACGGCCTTCTCCAGGGCCGCGGTGGGGGCGGCCTTCTCCTCGGCATCCGCCTCGGCGAGGACCTCGTCGACCGGATCGGCGGCCTTCTTGCGGCCTCCGGTCTTCTTCGCGGGCGCTTTGGTGGTCGCGGCAGCGGCGCTCTTCTTCTCAGCCGCCGTCTTGGCCGCAGTGGGCTTCGCGACGGTCGTCTTGGCTGCGGTCGTCTTAGCGGCCGGCGCCTTCTTCGCGGGAGCCTTGGCGGCTGAAGAGACGGGGCTCTTCTTCGCCGCGGTGGACTTCGCCGCGGTCGACTTGGCGGCGGTGCTGCGAGCTGCAGGGCTCTTCTTGGCGGGCGTCTTCTTCTCAGCCTCTGCAGCGGCCGTGTTCTCTTCGGTGGACTTGGACGCAGTAGTGGGCACGGTGACCTTCCGACTTAGACATATGGTGCAGATGCGATGAACTTGTCGGTCAACACACCTATGACCCTGTCAAGGCCATTGTAAAAATCATACTTGTCTGAGGAGCTGTCAACAGCCCCTCGGTGGGTATGATCCTACGATGGTTGCAGGGTCTCAATGCATCACAACATAGCTTGTTCCGCCCGCATTCCCAATCTGAGCGTCTTTTCCGGGTCAGTCGGCGCTCGGAACGGCGCTCCTTGCCCATGACCAGCTGTGCTGCTTGACGCGGGCCCATAGACACACGCCCTTGAGCTGCATCAGTCGCTCGATGAGCCGGCTGAACTCGTTCTCGGGGAATTCCTGCAGGCACCGATCGATGAAGGATCCGGCTGCGCTGCCTCGGCCTCTGGCCCATTCGATCCACGCCATGAGGCACAGCAGGTTCTCCCGCTCGGCGGCTCGGGCATAGGGCACCAGGTCGCCGAGGACTGCTTCGAGCGCGTCGACGCGTTCCCAGTCGGGGCGAGAATGGGTCTCACCGAGGAAGGACGCGGCATAGCGCCGCAGCATGTGTTGTTCCGCGCTGTCCATGGGAGCCTCTTCGACGCCCTGCCGATGGCGCAGCCCGATGATGGCGTGATCGAGTCCCAGCGTGGCCAGCGGAATGAGCAGGTCCCGGTCGAACCCGGTGTGCAGCTGCCCGAGGAGCTCTCTGAGGCGCGCAGCGTCCGCTCTGAGCTCTTGGGGCGTGCGTGCCCGAGTGCCCTCCCGCGGCGCGGGGGCAGTGCGGGACGCGTGCTCACCTGCGTCCAGCTGCTGACACAGCGCGAGGTCCCAGGCTTCCAGCCGACGACGCAGCCTCCCTTCGTGACTCTGCGGATCGTGCTGCCGCCGGGCTTCTCCGAGGAGGACTTCCAGCGCCGGGTCAGCGGCCGGCGCGCGCTCGAGAAACGAGACGGCCGCCTGGTCCAGGGGCGGGGACTCCCGGCGGGAGGTGTGGCCGGGGAGACCTCCCAGCGTGGGAATCCGGAGATCCTCGATGCGGCGGCCCGGAAGGGCGTCGCCGCGTGGGTCTGCACCGAGCGGGTCGCGGACGTGGCCCGCGCAGACGAACCAGGCCTGGACGATCCGGACGCAGTACTCGGAGTCGAGCATGATCCGCAGCGCTTTCAGGCAGGAGCGCCACGCCTCGTCCTGGGTCGCAGAAGCAGGGCCGTCGCCGATCAGCACGACCAGGGCCGCCTCGGGTGCCGGAGAGGATCCTTCCCCCGCCAGACAGTCGGCGATGAGCCGGGCGGAGCTGAAGGGTTCGCGCAGGGCCGGCGTCAGATCGATCCGCATGTGGCCACCGGTGTAGCCGTTGAGCAGCCCGATGACGACGAGGGACTCACGCGGCAGCCTTCCGAAGGTGTGCCGCACCAGGGCCAGGCAGTCCCCCGGCTTCTGGATGTCGAGCGGACCCTGAGGAGGCGCTGGCCTGCCCTGAATCGAGCCGTCGAGCGGATGCTGTGCGTGGGTGTGTGCGTCCATGAAGCCAGCGTGATCGCATCACCCGGCAACCGAGCCGTGCAGCGGCTGGCTGTGGACGTCACCGCTGTCGGGGTCCAGCTGGCCGTCACTGGGGAAAACCCGGCACCCCGCCGGAGCCTCCGTCGGGCGCAGCCGCTATTCGCGGCGGTCGTGATCTTCCGGCTCGGTCTCGGGGCTCTCCGGGTGGTCCTCCGGGTGGTCCTCCGGGGCAGAGTCGACCGGATCGGAGTCCTGGGCGGCAGCCGGATCAGACTCCCCTGCGGGCTCAGACTCCCCTGCCGGACCCGTCGGGGACTCCCCGAGCAGACCCTCGATCGAGCCGGCGCGAGCGGCTTCGGCGTCGGCAGCTGGATCGTGATGGCGCAGATACGCCTCCACGGCGGCACCGAGCTCCTCAGCGTCGGGCACCGCGTCGTCGTCCTTGACCAGCAGCGACCGCTGCTGCGGGGTGGCGTACTCGTCGAAGTTGCGCTCGAGCCGGTCCACCATGCCTTGGATCTCAGAGTTCTGCTCCACCTGCCGGGAGATGTCCTGCTCCACCATCCGCGAGGACTCGCGCAGCTCGTCGGTGGGCAGCATCAGTTCCAGCGCCGCACCTGCGTATTCCAGAGCGGCCACCGCAGCATGCGGGAACCGTCCTCCGGCGAGGTAGTGCGGGACGTGCAGCGTATAGCCCACCACGTCGCGATCCGCCTCGGCGACGCGCAGCTCCAGGAACTGGCTCAGTCCAGCCTCGATCTGCGCACTGGGACCCCAGGTGGAGATGCCCTCGATGAGGTCCGTTCGGTTGCCATGGGCCGTCACTCCGATCGGACGGGTGTGCGGGGTCGGCAGCCCGAGCGCGTCCACCAGCACCACGAGCTTCACATCGAGGCGGTCCACGAGCTGCAGCACCGCAGAGGACACCCGTTCCCACTGGTAGTCGGGCTCGTCACCGGTCAGGAAGAGGAACGGTCGGCCCAGGGCGTCGCGCACCTCGTAGAGCTCCAACGAGGGCGCCTCGAAATTGCTGAACCGGTTGTCCGTGAAGGTGATCTGCGGGCGCCGGGACCGGTAGTCGAAGAGCTCATCGACGTCGAAGCTGGCAAGCCGCCGATGCGGCAGCGTGCCAAGCAGGGATTCGGAGACCTGCTCGCTGAGGCTGCCCGCATCGGTGTGGCCGGACCAGGACACCAGCAGGCTCAGCCGCTCTGCGGGCGGCTGGTCCGTGCGGAGCACCAGAGCGCCGCCTTCGGCGCTCACGCTGGACTCATGCCCGTCCTGGGCGCCGAGGTTGATGGAGGAGTTCGACTCATCATCTCCATCGGCTGCGGGATGGACATGCAGCAGATCCAGGGGGTCCTTCACCTGAGGGGTCCTCTTTCCGATATGGGGTCCGAGCCTCGTCGGTCACGCTGGTCGCAGCCGGGTCAGCTCAGTGAGTCGTATGTACAACAGGATGCCACCTGCGGGCATTCCCGCATGGAAGTTGGTTAGGATCGATGATCAAGAAGAACCAAGACGACCTATCCCGATTCCACCATCCCAGGAATCAGACAGGACCACTGTGATCCACGATTTCCAGCCCAGCCTCTCCGCCGTCTCCACCTCCGTCGAGAAGACCGACACCGACGCCCTCGTGCTCGGCGTCGCCAAGGGACCCCAGGGGCCGATCCTGCTCCCAAATCCGCTCGCCGACGATGCCGCCAAGGGCGTGGCGGACTCGCTCAAGGCGCTGGGCGCCACGGGAGCGGCGGATCAGCTGCTGCGCCTGCCGGGCATGGACGGCTTCGCGTCGGAGACGCTGGTGCTCATCGGGGTGGGGCCGCTGACCGGTGAGTCCACCGGCGGAATCACCCTTGAGGCGCTTCGCCGCGCCGCCGGCTCCGCAGTCCGCCAGCTCGGCAGCATCGGTTCCGTCGCCCTGGCGCTGCCCGCGGCCTCGGTGGAGCAGGTCGGAGCCATCGCCGAAGGTGCCGCGATAGGCGCGTACTCCTTCAACCACTTCCGCACCTCCGAGGAGTCCCGCTCGGCCACCCCGGTCAGCGACATCCAGGTGCTGACCGAGCTCAAGGACAAGCAGACCCGGCCCGCCATCGACCGGGCCGTCGTCGTCGGCTCCGCGGTGCGTGCTGCCCGCGACCTGGTCAACACTCCCCCGAGCCACCTCTACCCGGAGAGCTTCGCCGACGTCGTCTCCGAGCTCGGTGACCGGACCAAGGCCCCGGCTCAGCAGGGCGGCACCGCACGGGCCGCGAAGCTCAAGATCAAGGTCTGGGGTGAGAAGGAGCTCGCCCGCGACGGTTTCGGCGGCATCCTCGGCGTCGGCGCCGGGTCCTCCCGCAAGCCCCGCCTGGTCCGCATGGAACACTCCCCCGCCAAGCCGGTGGCGCACATCGCGCTGGTCGGCAAGGGCATCACCTTCGACTCGGGCGGGCTCTCGCTGAAGCCTGCCGCCGCGATGACCACGATGAAGCTGGACATGGGTGGTGCGGCCACGGTGGCCGCCGTCGTCCGGGCGGCCGCTGACCTCAACCTGCCGGTCAAGGTCACCGGCTGGCTGTGCCTGGCCGAGAACATGCCCTCTTCCACCGCCCAGCGCCCCGAGGACGTCATCACCATCCATGGCGGCAAGACCGTGGAGGTGCTCAACACCGACGCCGAGGGTCGCCTGGTCCTGGCCGATGGTCTCGTCGCGGCCTCCGCGGAGCAGCCCGACGCGATCATCGACGTGGCCACGCTCACCGGAGCGCAGATGATCGCCCTGGGCGTGCGCACCACCGGCGTGATGGGCAACGAGGAGCTCCGTGAAGCCCTTCTGATGGCCTCGAAGCAGGCCGGCGAGAGCCTCTGGCCGATGCCGATCCCCGAGGAGGCGCGCTCCGGATTCGACTCCGAGGTGGCCGATCTCACCAACCTCGGCGACCGCTTCGGCGGCATGATGAATGCGGCCGCCTTCCTGCGCGAGTTCGTCGGTGACCGCGCCGGCGCCGCCACCGACCCGCTGGACCCCGAGACCACGCGCATCCCGTGGGCCCACCTGGACATCGCAGGTCCGGCGTTCAATGAGAAGGGCGCCTACGGGTACACCCCGAAATCGGGCACCGGCGTGATGGTCCGCACACTGATCAGCTACCTCGAAGGCCTGAGCCGCTGATCCAGTGGCTGATGCCTGCGCACAAGCGATAGGCTGAACGCAGTGAACACCTGGGAGAGGCTCCTGGGCGGGCCTGATCGCCCGCCGAGGGCCTCTCTCAGACCGAACAATGATCTTCACGTCTCACTCAATGCAAGGGAGCAATGACCGTGGCCGACCAGCCTCAGGAATTCGACGTACTCGTCCTCGGAGGGGGCAGCGCAGGCTATGCCGCTGCGCTTCGCTCAGTCCAGCACGGACTCACCGTGGGCCTCATCGAGAAGGACAAGCTCGGCGGCACCTGCCTGCACTGGGGCTGCATCCCGACCAAGGCGTACCTGCACTCCGCCGAGCTCGCCGATGAGGCGCGGACCTCGGAGAAGTACGGCGTGAAGATGAACTTCGAAGGCGTGGACATGGCCAAGGTCCGCGAGTACAAGGACGGCATCGTCGCCGGCAAGTACAAGGGTCTGACCGGACTGCTGAAGATGCGCAAGGTCACCGTCATCTCCGGTGAGGGCAAGCTGGTCTCGGAGAACGAGATCGAGGTCGACGGCACCCGCTACACCGGCAAGAACATCGTGCTGGCCACCGGCTCGACCTCGAAGACCTTCGGTCTGCCGCTGAGCAAGAAGATCATCACCTCCACCGAGGCCCTCGAGCTGGACTACACCCCGAAGTCGGCGATCGTGCTCGGCGGCGGCGTGATCGGCTGCGAGTTCGCCTCCGCCTGGACCTCCTTCGGCACCGAGGTCACCATCATCGAGGGTCTGCCCTCGCTGGTGCCCAATGAGGACCCGGCGATCGTCAAGCAGCTCGAGCGGACCTTCAAGAAGCGCGGCATCACGTTCAACACCGGCACCTTCTTCAACGAGGTCAAAGAGACCGACGACGGCGTCAAGGTCACCCTGGAAGGCGGCAAGACCTTCGAGGCCGAGATCTGCCTGGTCGCCGTGGGTCGCGGACCCGTCACCGAGGGCTTCGGCTTCGAGGACGCCGGCATCACCCTGGACCGCGGCTTCGTCATCACCGACGAGCGGCTGCACACCGGAGTCGGCAACATCTACGCGATCGGCGACATCGTCCCGGGTCTTCAGCTGGCGCACCGCGGCTACCAGCAGGGCATCTTCGTCGCCGAGGAGATCGCCGGCAACAACCCCGTGATCGTCGAGGACATCAACATCCCCAAGGTGACCTACTGCGAGCCGGAGATCATGTCCGTGGGCTACACCCAGCCCGCCGCCGAGGAGAAGTACGGCAAGGACCAGATCGAGATCACCGAGTACAACCTCGCGGGCAACGGCAAGTCCTCCATCCTGGGCACCGGCGGCCTGATCAAGATGGTCGGCGTCAAGGGCGGCCCGATCGTCGGAGTCCACGGCATCGGCACCCGGATCGGCGAGCAGGTGGGCGAGGCCCAGCTGATCGTGAACTGGGAGGCCTACCCGGAGGACGTCGCTACCCTGCTCCACGCACACCCCACGCAGAACGAAGCCATGGGCGAGGCTGCGATGGCGCTGTTCGGCCACCCGCTGCACGGCTGACCCGCGTCTCCCGGACGCCCGGGAGCCCTTCCAGAACTGCCCGTAGAGATAAATGTTCCAGCCGTGAGGCTGTGTCGAATTTTGAGAGTAGGAGTCGGACACCATGTCTGAAACCGTTAACCTTCCAGCCCTGGGTGAGTCAGTCACCGAGGGCACCGTGACCCGCTGGCTCGTCGAGGTCGGTGACACCGTCGAGGTCGACCAGCCGCTGCTGGAGGTCTCCACCGACAAGGTCGACACCGAGGTCCCCTCCCCGGCCGCCGGCACCATCGAGGAGCTCCTCGTCGCCGAGGACGAGACCATCGAAGTGGGTGCCCCGCTGGTCAGGATCGGTGACGGGTCCGGCTCCGGCGACTCCGGCTCCTCGGACGACTCCGCCGAGGAGTCCGCCGAGCCTGAGCAGTCCGAGCCTGAGCCCTCGGGCGACGGAGGGTCCGGGTCCGAGGCCGAAGAGGCAGAGGATGCCGCGACAGAGGCCGCGCAGCCCGAGGCCACCGAGCAGGCCGCGCAGGAGAACACCTCCGAGGAGAGCTCTTCGGACTCCTCTTCAGAGTCCTCCGACGGCGGCGAGACCCAGGAGATCACTCTTCCGGCTCTCGGCGAGTCCGTCACCGAGGGCACCGTGACCCGCTGGCTCGTCGAGGTCGGCGACACCGTGGAGGTCGATCAGCCGCTGCTGGAGGTCTCCACCGACAAGGTCGACACCGAGGTCCCCTCCCCCGTGGCAGGCACCATCCAGGAGATCAAGGTCTCCGAGGACGAGACCATCGAGGTCGGCGCCGTGCTCGCCCTCATCGGCTCAGGCTCAGGCTCAGGCTCAGGCGGATCATCCGCCGACGCCGAGCAGGAGCAGGACGCTGAGGCGGAGGAGAAGGCAGCCGAGCCGGCCACCGAGGAATCGACGCCGAAGCAGGCTGAACCCGAGCAGTCCGAGCCGGAGCAGGAGCCCGCTCCCGAGGAGCGCACCGCGAAGGACGCGCCGGCTGAGAGCGAGCCGAAGACCGAGCCGAAGACCGAGTCGAAGTCTGAGCCGAAGGCAGAGTCCTCGGACTCCTCCGCCGAGGGTTACGTGACCCCGCTGGTGCGCCGCCTGGCCAAGAACGAGGGCGTGGACCTGGCCGATGTCAAGGGCTCCGGGGTCGGTGGGCGCATCCGCAAGCAGGACGTGGTCGACGCCGCCGAGGCGAGCAAGTCCCAGGCTCAGTCTGAAGCCCCTGCCGAGGCTCCCGCGACCGCGAAGTCTGCACCCAAGGTCGAGGTGGACACAAGCAAGCGCGGCTCCTCCGAGAAGGCACCGCGGATCCGCCAGGTGATCGCCCAGCGGATGAACGAGTCGCTGGACATCTCCGCGCAGCTGACCCAGGTCCACGAGGTCGACATGACCCGCATCGTGAACCTGCGCGCCAAGGCGAAGGCCTCCTTCAAGGCGCAGAACGGTGTGAACCTCACCTACCTGCCCTTCATCGGCACCGCAGTCACCGAGGCGCTCAAGCAGCACCCGAAGCTCAACGCCGAATACGACGAGGCCAACCAGCAGATCACCTACCACGACAGCGAGCACCTGGCCCTGGCGGTCGACACCGATAAGGGCCTGCTGGTGCCGGTGATCAACGACGCCGGAGATCTCAGCATCGCCGGACTGTCCAAGAAGATCGCCGATGTGGCCGAGCGGACCCGTCAGTCCAAGATCGGCCCGGGTGAACTCTCCGGAGGCACCTTCACGATCACGAACTTCGGTTCCGTCGGGGCCCTGTTCGACACGCCGATCATCAACCAGCCGCAGGTCGCCATCCTGGGCACCGGAACGATCGTGAAGCGCCCGATGGTCGTCACCGACGCCGACGGCAACGAGTCCATCGGCATCCGGCACATGATGTACCTCTCGCTGACCTACGATCACCGCCTGGTCGACGGAGCAGACGCCGGTCGCTTCATGCAGACGCTGAAGGCTCGCCTGGAAGAAGGCAACTTCGAAGCTCAGCTGGGACTCTAGAGACCGGCAGACGCTCAGGCGAGGACTCTCAGGAGCCTGAGCCGGGCGGCTCGGCCGCCTCGAACCTCGCTACGCAGAACAGGGTTCGTCCATTCGGACGGGCCCTGTTCTGCGTCTGGCCCGGTTCCGCCACCGATGCCACATCGTCCTCGGTGGCAGCGTCATCCTCCGGCGGAGCTGAGCTCACGAACGGCGTGCAGCAGCCACTTCCCGTCCTGCCGGTGCAGCACCAGCACCACCTCCTGGGATTCCGGAGCGCCGGTCTCCAGCCCTGTGGCCGTCACCGAGGCGCGCAGCTCGGCGACCCGCTGTGTCTGCCGGTCGAGGCCCTGGACCTGCCGATCGGATCCGCTTGGGTCCCGCTCCTCGCTGACGCTGATCTCCAGCGGCGCGCCCTGGTAGGTCAGCCCGCGCTCGGTGAAACCCTCGATGAGTGCCAGCTCAGCCGTTCGGGCCGGGCTCTCTGCTGCGGTGTAGCGCTGCACCTGCTCCCGCGAGACCTCGCGCAGCGCCTGGGTCCGCAGGGCCGCGAGGCCCTCCGCAGCCTGCACCGGGTCCCGGTGGTGCAGCAGCTGCCAGGGGCGCGGGTCCTCCGGAAGGGAGTCCTCGGACCCGCTCTCGTCGCTGTGCTCCTGAGCGGGCTGCGCGGTCAGCGAGGCCGGGGCGGGCGTCGTCGTCGGGGTGGGGGTCAAGATGCCCGCCGAGAGCCAGAGCCCGGCGAACACCAGGGCCGCCAGAGCGACCGCTCCGAACCTGGGCGCCCAGCGCCGGCGGCCGGTGTCGGAGCCGTGCAGGGTGGGCAGCTCGGGCACCACCTCTTCGTGCACATGCGGTGACAGGTCCAGGGCGGCAGGTGCTGCGCAGCGAAAGAGCTCGACCGCGAAGTCCTCCGCACTCGGGCGCAGCCGCGGATCGCCGTGGAGTGCCGACTCCAGCAGCAGCGTGATGGACTCAGGCAGCTCCGGGCGCAGACTCCGCAGCGGTGCCCGCCGACGGCCCCGAGCGGGCACCGACCCGGTCAGCGCGAACCATGCGACGGCAGCAAGGGAATACACGTCGGCCTCCGGGGCCAGCCCAGCGCGGGCTTCTCGCCGCGTAGCCGAATCCGCGCCCTGAGGCAGTCGACCCTCCAACTCTCGTTCTGGGGCGGCGAACCCCGGAGTCCCGGTGTCGGAGCGCGGCGTCCCGAGGATCACGGCGTCTGCGAGATCACCCAGCGCAGGCTTGCCGTCGGCGGCCAGCAGAATGTTCCCCGGTGAGACGTCCCCATGGGCGACTCCGCCCTGATGCAGCGCCCCCAGGGCGGTCGCGATGGGAGTCAGCACGGTGACGACCTCTCCGAGGCTGACACTGCCGACGCTGCCCAGCAGCCCGGCGAGTGATCCGGCGCTGTAGGGCTCGAGCATCAGCCCGAGCCCCTGGGAGGTCTCCAGGGCTCCATAGGCGCGGACCAGATGACCATGACGCAGCATGTCCAGCGCCTGAAGCTCGGCCGCGACAGTGTGCAGGGGCGGACGCCCGGCTGCATGCGCGCGGGGGACCTTCAGGGCGAAGGCCGCCGGCGGGAAGCCGTCGACGAGCTGCCAGTCGGGTTCCGCGGGAGAATCCCACCACACCAGCCAGACCAGGGCGCTGCTGCCCACCCCGAGCAGCCGTTCCACCCTGATGCCTCGGGCCGCCGGAGGGTCCCAGCCTCCGGTCCCCGAAGCGTCGAAGCCGCGCGCGAACCGCTCCAGCGGCTCGGCCCGATCAGGGGCGGGCCCCGTGATGCCCCGGGTGGTGCCCCGGGTGATGTCACCGTCCATGACACCCATTCTGACCGCCCGCAGACCCCGCCCATGGGTTATCCACAGGTCATCTGCGGCCGCAGTTCCCGCAGCGCGGCCCGATCGGTTTAGGCTGGTGTCATGGAGCTCTCATTCACGAAGCTGGGGTTCGACCCGCAGCTCCTCGACTACTCCGAGACGCTCAGTCTCCAGCGGCGGCTGCACACCGCGGTGCAGCAGGGCTCGGCGCCCTCCACCGTGTTGCTGCTCGAGCACGCCGACGTCTACACGGCCGGCCGTCGCACCGAACCTGCGGACCTCCCTGAAGACGGCACCCCGGTGGTGGATGTGGATCGCGGCGGCAAGATCACCTGGCACGGCCGCGGCCAGCTCGTCGGCTACCCGATCCTGCACCTGCGCGATCGATCCCTGGTCAAGGACTATGTCTGCGTGCTGGAGAAGACGCTAATCAGGATCCTCGCAACGGACTTCGGCATCACCGGCACCCAGGTGCCCGGACGCTCCGGGGTCTGGATCACCTCAGACGGCCCCGACCGGAAGATCGCCGCCATCGGTCTGCGCGTGCACCGCTCGGTGACCATGCACGGGTTCGCCCTGAACTGCTCAAACGACCTCGCGCCCTTCGAGAACATCATCGCCTGCGGGATCACCGACGCGAAGACCACCAGCATCAGCGCCGAGCTGGGCTACGAGGTCACCCCCGAACAGGTGGCCGACCGGGTCACCGAGGAGCTGCGCCGCGCGCTGCCTCCGCTGCTGCACCGCCACGACGACGACGCGCCCGCCCTTGCCGGAACCACCGGCCACGGCGCAGACCAGGGCACCTGTGAGATGTCCCGAACTACAGAAGGAGCACCACAGTGACTGTGGCACCTGAAGGCCGACGCATGCTGCGCGTCGAAGCACGCAACGCCTCGATCCCCGTGGAGCGCAAGCCCGAGTGGATGCGCACCAAGGTCAAGATCGGCACCGAGTTCACCGAGATGAAGAAGCGGGTCGGAGAGAAGGGCCTGAACACCGTCTGCGAGGAAGCAGGGTGTCCCAACATCTTCGAATGCTGGGAGGACCGCGAGGCCACCTTCCTCATCGGCGGCTCCGCCTGCACCCGACGCTGCGACTTCTGCGAGATCGACACCGGCCGCCCCGGCGCCGTGGACGAGTCCGAGCCGTTGCAGGTGGCCCAGTCGGTGAATGAGATGCAGCTGCGCTACGCGACCGTCACCGGCGTCGCCCGCGATGACCTCCCCGATGAGGGCGTGTGGCTCTACGCCGAGACCATCCGGAAGATCCACGAGCTCAACCCCGGCACCGGAGTGGAGATCCTGATTCCCGACTTCTCCGGACGCGAGGAGAACATCGCCGGAATCTGCGAGGCCGCCCCGGAGGTGTTCGCGCACAACGTCGAGACGGTTCCGCGGATCTTCCGCCGGATCCGCCCGGCGTTCCGCTACGAACGTTCCCTGGACGTGCTCACCCAGGGACGCGGCCACGGCATGATCACCAAGTCCAACCTGATCCTGGGCATGGGCGAGACCCGTGAGGAGGTCTCCGAAGCTCTGCGCGACCTCCACGACGCCGGCTGTGACCTGCTCACCATCACCCAGTACCTGCGGCCCACCCCTCGGCACCTCCCGGTGGATCGCTGGGTCAAGCCCCAGGAGTTCCTGGACATCTCCCAGGAGGCCGAAGAGATCGGATTCCTGGGTGTGATGTCGGGGCCGCTGGTGCGCTCCTCCTACCGCGCCGGGTCCCTCTGGGCCAAGGCGATGCAGAAGAAGGGCTTGGAGATTCCCGCCGCCCTGGCACACATCGAACCTTCCGGGGCGACCAAGCAGGAGGCCGCCACGCTGGTCGCCGCAGGCTACTGAGCCTGCGGTAGACTGAGATCACTATGGCACCAGCAGACTCCACACCTCCCAAGGCTTCCTCCAAGGCAGAGGCAAAGGCCGCGCTCAAGAACCTCAAGGCCGAGCAGAAGGCTGAACAGCGGGACCGCAAGGCCCGCAAGAAGGCCAATAAGCAGGAAGGCTTCTTCGCGCGGATCAAGCAGGTCTTCACCATGACCCGCTCCTATGACCCGAACATCGGGTGGTGGATGGCATTGGCCTTCTTCGCCACCCTCGGCGTGTTCTTCCTCCTCTTCACCCTGCTGATGAACTGGGTCACCGGTCTGCTGATCGGTCTGCCCTTCGGCCTGCTGGCCGCGATGATCGTGATGAACCGACGAGCCGAGAAGGCAGCCTTCTCCCGCATCGAGGGCCGTCCGGGTGCCGCCGCCGCCGCGCTGAGCACGCTCAAGCGCGGCTGGATCGTCACCGAGGAGCCGGTCGCGATGGACCCGAAGACGCAGGACGCGATCTTCCGGGTGCTCGGCAAGCCAGGCCTGGTGCTCGTCACCGAGGGACCCGCCGGCCGGGTGAACAAGCTGGTCGAGAAGACCCGCAAGCGGTTCAGCCCGATCCTTCGGGACACCGGCGTGCCGATCCACATCATCCAGTCCGGACGCGGGGACCAGCAGGTCCCGCTGCAGAAGCTGGCCAAGACGATCAAGAAGCTCGACAAGAAGCTCACCAAGCACGAGGTCAACGCGGTGGACCGCCGGCTCACCGCACTGCCGATCTCCCGGCCGCCGATCCCCAAGGGCGTCGACCCCTACCGCACCCGCCCCGACCGCAAGGCGCTGCGCGGCTAGCTCCTGCGAAGGCTGATACACCCTCCCAGAACCCCGATCATCCCCGTGATGATTGGGGTTCTGTCATCCCCGGTGCTAGGCTGTTGTGCTGTCTGGCAGGCTTCGCACCTCTGAAGAAGATCCCTGCACACAGGCTCCCCGCAGAACTCTGATGGGGTCCGCGTGTGCCGGTGCGATGTCGCAGTGCAGTGAGCCTTCGGCGGCTCACACTCTCCGAACCACGGATCGCGGAGGCCAGGTACCTGATCGTTTGTCGCGGTCAGGAATAAACATCATTCGCCGACAAGACAGGAAGGCAGTCAATGCCCACATCACCATTGCGCAGTCGTCGTACTGTGAAAGCATCGCGTGCCCTTGGCATCGCGCTGACCCCCAAGGCCCAGAAGTACCTGGATCGCCGCCCCTACGGCCCCGGCCAGCACGGCCGGACCCGGCGTCGCACCGATTCCGACTACGCGGTGCGTCTGAAGGAGAAGCAGCGTCTCCGCGCCCAGTACGGCATCCGCGAAGCTCAGATGCTGCGCTACTACGAAGAGGCCAAGCGCATGCACGAGGGCCTGACCGGTGAGAACCTGGTCGAGCTGCTCGAGTCCCGGCTTGACGCCCTGGTTCTGCGTTCGGGCTTCGCCCGCACCATCGCCCAGGCTCGCCAGTTCGTGGTGCACCGCCACATCATGGTCAACGGCAAGCGCGTGGACCGCCCGTCCTTCCGCGTGAAGCCCGGCCAGATGATCCACGTGCACGAGCGCTCCGAGGTCTTCGAGCCCTTCCAGGTGGCCGCCGCAGGCACCCACCAGGATGCGCTGCCCACAGTTCCCGGCTACCTCACCGTCGAGATCGAGAAGCTTCAGGCGACTCTGTCCCGCAAGCCCAAGCGCGAAGAGGTTCCGGTCACCTGCGAAGAGCAGCTCGTGGTCGAGTTCTACGCACGCTGATCTGAAGACGATCACTCAGAACACCGTTCTGAAACCCACAGAGCCCGTTGCCCTCCCCCACCGGAGGCCGCAGCGGGCTCTGTGTTTCCACTAAGCTGGTCCCGGCGCAGATCCGGCGAAGTCACAGACATGAGACTTCGACGGCCGACTCGCAGCGACCATCAGCAGGAGGACCCGAGAAACTCATGAAGACCGAGGACATCGCCCGGACGTGGTACGACTACTTCGCCGCCAAGGGGCATGAGCGCGTCCCATCAGCATCACTGATCTCCCCGGATCCCTCGGTGCTGTTCACCATCGCCGGGATGGTGCCTTTCATCCCGTACTTCATGGGCACCGAGAAGCCCCCTTACGCACGTGCCGTCTCCGTGCAGAAGTGCATCCGCACCGCCGACATCGAAGAGGTCGGCAAGACCGCCCGCCATGGCACCTTCTTCCAGATGTGCGGCAACTTCTCCTTCGGCGACTACTTCAAAGAGACCGCCATCCCGATGGCCTGGGAGCTGCTGACCCACCCCCGGGAGGCCGACCCGGTGACGGGCGTGCGCGGCTACGGGCTCGATCCCGAGCGGCTCTGGGTCACCGTCTACCAGGACGACGACGAGGCCTACGCCATCTGGCGCGACCAGGTCGGAGTCCCCGAGGCCCGGATCCAGCGCTTCGGCCCCGAGGACAACTACTGGAACACCGGCCAGCCCGGCCCCGGCGGCCCCTGTTCTGAGATCTACTACGACCGCGGCCCCGCCTACGGCGTCGAGGGCGGCCCAGCGGCCGATGAGACCCGTTACGTGGAGATCTGGAACCTGGTCTTCATGCAGTACCGGCTCTCCGCCGTGCACTCGAAGACCGAGTTCGAGGTGGCCGGCCCGCTGCAGAACAAGAGCATCGATACCGGCCTGGGCCTCGAGCGCCTCGCGATGGTGCTCCAGGGCGTGGAGAACATGTACGAGACCGACCAGGTCCGCCCGGTGCTCGACCGCGCCGCGGAGCTCGCCGACATCGAGTACACCTCCACCGAGGATCCCGCCGACCCGCACCACGCCAACGATGTGCGGCTGCGAATGATCGCCGACCATGTGCGCAGCTCGCTGATGCTCATCTCCGACGGGGTCCGCCCCTCCAATGAAGGCGGCGGCTTCGTGCTGCGCCGCCTGATCCGCCGGGTGATCCTCGCGATGCGGCTCATGGGAGTGGAGCAGCCGGTCTTCGGTGAACTGGTCGGCGTCTCCAAGGACGCGATGAAGGGCGTCTACCCCGAGGTCGAGACCGGCTTCGAGAAGATCCACCAGACCGCGGTCAAGGAGGAGCAGGCCTTCCTGCGCACCATCTCCGCCGGCACCGCCAAGCTGCACTCCGCCGTGAGCACCGCGCAGACCGCCGGCGCAGCCGTCACCGGCGCCGACGCCTTCGCGCTGCACGACACCTACGGCTTCCCCATCGACCTGACCCTGGAGATGGCCGCCGAGGCCGGGGTCGGGGTCGACGAGACCCGCTTCCGCGAACTCATGACCGAGCAGCGCGAGCGCGCCCGGGCCGACGCCAAGGGCAAGAAGTCCGGGCACGCCGACACCCAGGTCTACCAGGAGCTGTGCGCCGACTCCCCCACCCACTTCACCGGATACACAGAACACACCACGGAGTCCCGGATCCGCGGACTGCTGGTGGGCGGTGAGGCGCGGAAGAGCGCCTCCGCGGGAGAGGACATCGAGCTGGTCCTCGACGCCACCCCCTTCTACGCCGAGGCCGGCGGTCAGGCCCCCGACACGGGGCGGATCACCGGTGACGGCTTCGAGCTCGAGGTCATCGACGTGCAGTCCCCGATCAGAGGCCTCTCGGTGCACCGCGCCAGGGTCCTCTCCGGGGAGGTGCCCGCCGGCGCCGAGGCGCTGGGCGCCATCGATGTGCGCCGCCGGCTGGACGCGGAGAAGGCACACACCGGCACCCACCTGATCCACGCCGCGCTGCACGACGTGCTGGGGCCCGAGGCAGTGCAGGCCGGCTCCTTCAACAAGGAAGGCTACCTGCGCTTCGACTTCACCTCCGAGGCCGCGATGAGCGGCGCCGCCCGACAGGAGCTCGAGGCCGCCGCCAACCTCGCCATCCGCGACAACTACGAGGTCCTGACCCGCGTGACCTCGCTGGAGGAGGCGCAGGCCCTGGGCGCGATGATGCTCTTCGGCGAGAAGTACGGCAATGAGGTCCGCATGGTCGAGATCAATGGGGCGTGGTCCCGTGAGCTCTGCGGCGGCACCCACGTCGACGCCACCGCCGAGATCGGCACCCTCGCATTGATGTCCGAGGCCTCCGTGGGCGCGGGCAACCGACGCGTCGAGGCGCTGGTCGGGCTCGACGCGTTCCACCACTTCGCCGCCGAGCGGACCCTGGTCAACCAGCTCACCGAGATGCTCAAGGTCCCGGCGGACCAGGTTCCCGACCGCATCGCCGCGACCCTGGCCAAGCTCAAGGACGTGGAGCGCGAGCTGGAGAAGCTGCGCAGCGCGCAGCTGCGGGCCAAGGCCGGCGAGCTGCTGTCCCAGGCCGTGGACGCCGGTGGTGTCGATGTGCTCGCGCACAACGCCGGCGCCGTGGCCGGCGCCGATGATCTGCGTGCCCTCGCGCTGGACCTGCGCGGACGCTTCGGCTCCCGCGCGGCCGCCGTTGCGGTGGCCGGTGAGGCCAAGGGCCGACCGGTGATCGTGGTGGCGACCACCGAGGCCGCCCGCGAACAGGGAGTCTCTGCCGGTGACCTGGTCAAGCGCGCCTGCGCGGTGCTCGGCGGCGGAGGCGGCGGCAAGGCCGACCTCGCCCAGGGCGGCGGCCAGGATGCCTCCAAGATCCCCACAGCCCTGCAGGAAGTCACCTCGGCGGTGGGCCAGCGTGACTGAGCAGCCCGAACGAGATTCTGCGGCCAGCGCCCCCCGCCCGACAGCAAGGGCCGGGGTGCGGCTGGGCATCGACGTCGGCGACGCCCGCGTCGGGCTGGCCTCCTCAGATCCCGACGCGCTGATCGCCACCCCGGTGATGACGCTGCGCCGTGACCCCAACCGGGCCTCGGATCTGACCATGCTGATCACCATCATCAAGGACCGACAGGCCCGTGCCGTCTACGTCGGGCTGCCGCTCTCGCTCTCCGGCGGCGAGACCCTCTCCACGCAGAAGGCCCGCGACTACGCCGGTCAGCTCGCTGGGATGATCCAGGCCGCCGAGCTGCCGACCGAGGTCTATCTCATCGATGAGCGGCTCTCCACGGTCTCCGCCGCGACCAAGATGCGCGCCTCCGGTGTGGCCTCGAAGGATCAGCGGACTCGTATCGACCAGGCCGCGGCCGTGGAGATCCTCACCCACGCCCTGGACCTGCGTCAGTCCTGGGGACGGGAACCCGGAACACCGGTCTCCGCACCCTGACAGCGCCCTGCCAGCCGGCGGCGCTCTCCACAGCCTGTGCCACCCCGGACCGAATCGCGGGGCTCCTCCACAACTGGGTATAGACCGGTGCGCCCGGCCGTGCCTTCGGGGAGGCTGTGAGCATGCGCACCGACACAGTCCAGAGTCTTCCCCAGGGCCTCTACCGCCCCGGATCAGGGTTCTCCGCCGCCGAACTCCACGCCATGGTCCTTGAAGGCGCCGTGCGTCCGCTGCTGGGCGACCTCTACGCCTGCACCGCACTGCCGGACGCTCCGAGGCTGAGAGCCCTGGCCTGCCGGGCGCTGCTCAGCGGTTCACTGCGCGCCCACGCGGTGCTCTGCGGGGAATCCGCCGCATGGGTGCATCTGGGCGCCGGGACGGCACCCTCACGGATCACCGTGATCACCGCCGGGGTGTATCGGCGCCGCACGGCTGGTCCGATCCCCTGGCAGGTCCACCAGGTGCCGCTCTCGCCCGATGACCAGCTCGAGCTGCAGGGGGTGCCGGTCACCACGCCGCTGCGCACCGCCGCCGACATCTTTCTGGGCGTCGGCACCGTGCAGAGCCGCCGAGCCCTGGATGCGCCGCGCGCAGCGTCCAGACCTGCCGCGGCTTCCAACCCAGGCCCAGCTCCCACCACCGGCGCAGGCAGCAATGACGGGTGCGCGCAGCGGTGGGCGGCGATCCGGCGGCTCTGCGTTGCGAACCCGAAGCAGATTCAGCCGGCCGCTCTTCTCCAGCAGATCCAGGCTCAGCTCGGTGGGCACCACGACGGAAGAGATGATGGCTCACGCAGACGCCGGGACCGGATCGAAGGGCTGCTCGCCGCCCGGGTGTTCAGCGGGTGAACGACTCTCGACGAATGCCCGCCAGCCCCAGGGTCAGTGTTCCCGGCGCTTGCCCACGGTGCGGTAGACGTCATAGACGCCGTCGATGCGGCGAACGGAGTTCAACACGTGGTTCAGGTAGCGGGGGTCCCCCATCTCGAAGGAGAAACGGGAGATCGCCACCCTGTCCCGCGAGGTCTGCACGCTGGCGGAGAGGATGTTGACCTGGGACTCGGCCAGGATCCGGGTCACGTCCGAGAGCAGCGACTTGCGGTCCAGCGCCTCGACCTGGATCTCGACGAGGAACACCGAGGACTTCGTCGGCGCCCACTCGACCTCCACCAGACGTCCGGGCTGCTCGCGCAGCTGCTGGACGTTGCGGCAGTCTCCGCGGTGCACCGAGACCCCCTGGCCCCGAGTGACGAATCCTTCGATCTCATCCGGCGGCACCGGGGTGCAGCAGCGGGCCAGCTTGACCAGCACGTTCCCGGCGCCCTTGACGATGACTCCCGCGTCGGAGTACTGGTTGGTCGGAGTGCCGGGGGAGGTGATCGGGGTGGTGTCGTGCTCCTCGGACTCCTCCTCCTCGGGTTCGAAGAGCGCCGTGAGGTGTTCGATGACGTTCTGGGTGGAGACGTGCTCCTCCCCCACCCCGGCGTAGAGCCCGGCGACCTCGGTGTAGTGCAGCTGCCTGGCGACGGTGTCGAGGACCTCGGGGTTCATCACCTTCTGCAGCGGCAGCTGGGACTTCCGGATGGCCTTGGTCAGGCTCTCCTTGCCCCGCTCGATCGACTCCTCGCGGCGCTCCTTGGAGAACCAGTGTCGGATCTTGTTCCGCGCCCGTGGGCTCTTGACGAACATCAGCCAGTCATTGCTGGGACCCGCAGTCTCGGACTTGGAGGTGAAGATCTCCACCCAGTCTCCGTGCTGCAGCTCGGAGTTCAGCGGCACCAGCTTGCCGTTGACCCTTGCCCCGATGGTCTTGTGTCCGACGTCGGTATGGATCGCGTAGGCGAAGTCCACCGGGGTGGAGCCCGCCGGCAGGGCCATGACTTCACCCTTGGGGGTGTAGACGAAGACTTCCTTGGCGTTGATCTCGAAGCGCAGCGAATCGAGGAACTCGTCGGGATCCTTCGTCTCGGACTGCCAGTCCACCAGCGATCTCAGCCAGCCGATGTCCTCGGTGGCTTGGGACTGCTGGGTCGCGGTCCCGGCGAGGGATCCACCAGCGGGCTGGTTGACCGCCGAATGCGGCGCCGTGGCGGAGAAGTCCTGCTTGTACTTCCAGTGTGCGGCCACGCCGTACTCGGCGCGGCGATGCATCTCGTGGGTGCGGATCTGGATCTCCACCGGCTTGCCCGACGGGCCGAGCACAGTGGTATGCAGCGACTGGTACATGTTGTACTTCGGCATCGCGATGTAGTCCTTGAACCGCCCCGGAAGCGGGTTCCAGCGGGCGTGCAGCGCGCCGAGGACCGCGTAGCAGTCCCGGATGGTGTCCACGAGCACCCGCACACCCATCAGGTCATGGATGTCGTCGAACTCTTTGCCGCGCACGATCATCTTCTGATAGATCGAGTAGTAGTGCTTGGGACGGCCCGTGATGGTCGCGGAGATGGACGCCTCGTTGAGGTCGTCGGCGATCGTCTCGCGGACCTCGGAGAGGAACTTCTCACGCTGCGGGGTGCGATCCCCGACCAGCCGGACGATCTCCTCATAGACCTTGGGGTACAGGGCGGCGAAGGAGAGGTCTTCGAGCTCCCATTTGATGGTGTTCATCCCGAGCCGGTGGGCCAGCGGGGAGAAGATCTCCAGGGTCTCCTTCGCCTTGCGGGCGCTGGACTCCGCGGCCACGTAGCGCCAGGTCCGCGCGTTGTGCAGCCGGTCGGCGAGCTTGATCATCAGCACCCGGATGTCCTTGGCCATGGCCAGGACCATCTTGCGCACCGTCTCGGCCTGCGCGGCGTCGCCGAACTTGAGCTTGTCCAGCTTGGTGACGCCGTCGACGAGCAGCGCGATCTCTTCGCCGAACTCCTTGGTCAGCTGATCCAGCGAGTACTCGGTGTCTTCGACCGTGTCATGCAGCAGCGCCGCGGCCAGGGTGGAGCCGGTGAGGCCGAGCTCGGCGAGGATGGTGGCCACGGCCACCGGGTGGGTGATGTAGGGGTCACCGCTCTTGCGCTTCTGATCCCGGTGGTGGTGATTGGCCACCTCGAAGGCGCGCTGCACCAGCGGGAAGTCCTGCTGCGAATCGTTGGCCCGCATGGCGCGCAGGAGCGGCTCGAGCAGCGGCGAGGAAGAGGCCTCATCACTGACCACTCCGACGGCGCGCGCTCGTCGGACCACGGGCGGTGAGGCCGCGCTCGCTGCGGCGAGCCGCGTGGTGCCCTCTGCTGCCGGGCGTTCCTCGTTCACCAGTGCGGACCTGCTTTCCCTAGGGCTGAGCCGGGATGCTGAAGACGGCGTGTCGGCAATTGTAGCCCCATTCTGGGCACTGTTGAGACTCAGTGCTCGTGCGGGGCCTGAATGAGGACCTGGTAGCCGTCTTCCTCCTCAGGCTCATCCTCCGGCTCGGGCTCTGGGAGAGGCGGGAACTTCACCGGACGGCCGTCCTCGTCCAGCGCGGTGCCGGAGTAGGTGACCGCGTGCACGCCGCGGAGCGCGCGGAGCCTCAGCACCTCTTCGGTGTGGGCCTTGATGTCGCCGTCGTTGCGGCGCATCCGGGCGTAGAGCGGGGCCTGGATGAAGATCGTGGCCAGGGTGCCCACGATGATGCCGACGAAGAGCGAAAGCGAGATGTCGCGCAGCGTGCCGGCCCCGAGCAGCATCGAGCCGATGAACAGGATCGAGCCGACCGGCAGGATGCCCACCACGGAGGTGTTCAGCGAACGGACCAGGGTCTGGTTCACCGCCAGGTTGACCCGTTCGGTGAACGTCTGGTCCTTCTGGTCCTTCAGCGGCTCCAGGTTCTCGCGGATCTTGTCGAAGACCACCATGGTGTCGTAGAGCGCATAGGAGAGGATCGTGAGGAACCCGATGATCGCACTGGGCGTCACCTCGAATCCGGTGAGCGAGTAGATGCCCACCGTGGTGATCACCACGAAGCCCAGCCCGAGCATCGCGGCCAGGGACATGGTCCAGGTGCGGAAGTAGAACGCCATGTAGAGCGCGACGAGCACCACGAAGATCACCAGGCCCAGCAGCATCTGTTGGGAGATCTGCTCGCCCCAGACCGGGCCGATGAAGGTGGAGCTGACCTGTTCGGCGGAGACGCCGTAGCCCTGCTGGAGCGCCTCGGCGACCTCCAGGGTCTCGGTGTCGCTGAGCTCGGCGGTCTGCACCCGCACGGTGTTCGGCGCGACGTTGGTGACCACGGCCTCCTGGCCGGAGATGTCTGCCACCGCGTCCTCACCGACGGCGATCTCGGTGTTGTCGGTCTGCGAGACCGTGAACTCCGAACCGCCGGTGAACTCGATCCCGAGGTTGAACCCGCCGCGGAAGAACGGCACGGCGATCGAGGCGAGCACCAGGATCCCGGCGAGCAGGAACCAGAGGTTTGATCGCTGGATGAACGGGTAGGACCGTTCACCGGTGTAGAGCTGGTTGCCGGTCTTGGCGAATCCTGCAGCCATCAGCGGTCCTCCTCGGTCTCACTAGATGTCACAGTCTCACGCGGGGTCAGGCGCTCATCCGGCGTGTCTGAGTCGTTCGGTGTCGTCTCGGAGCTGCGCTGTCGGGCTGCGGCGGCGCGTGCTCGGCGCCGCTCGGCGATGGTCATCTGGCCCCATTCGTGATCTGAGATCTCTGGCAGCTCCCGGATCCGGGCCTCCCGCACGTCGTCGGGGCTCTCTGCCGATCTGGGCAGCGGACTGCTCCGGAGCCCTCCACCGCCGGGGTCTACGGTGGAGTCGCGCGGGGTCATCGGTCCCGCCGGTCCTGCCGATACCACGCTGCTGCGGGCGAAGCGGCCACGGCCGCGGTAGAGCACGTCCACCCCGAGCTCCTTCTCCGAGAGCCCGGAGAACCGCTTGCCCGCGGCGAAGAACTTCCGTCGGGCGAGCAGCTGCATCAGCGGGTGGGTGAAGAGGAACACCAGGATGATGTCGATGATCGCGGTCAGACCGAGGGTGAAGGCGAAACCGCGCACGTTGCCCACGGCCACCAGGTAGAGCACCACGGAGGCGATGATGTTCACGGCCTTGGACGCGAGGATGGTGCGTCGGGCGCGGGCCCAGCCGGCCTCCACGGCGCCGGGCAGAGATCTCCCCTCGCGCAGCTCGTCCTTGACGCGTTCGAAGTACACGATGAAGGAGTCCGCGGTCAGACCGATCGAGACGATCAGGCCTGCGATGCCGGCAAGGGAGAGACGGTATCCGTCGGTCCAGCCCAGCAGGGCGATGGCCCACCAGGTCATCACGCCGGCGACCACCAGCGAGGCGATCGTGACCAGGCCCAGTGCACGGTACTGGAACAACGCGTAGCCGGCGACCAGGACCAGGCCGATGATGCCGGCCATCAGGCCGAGCCGCAGCTGCTCCTCGCCGAGCGTGGCGGAGATCTGCTGTTCAGACTCGATCTCGAAGCTGATCGGCAGCGAGCCGTAGCGCAGCTGTTCGGAGAGCCCGCGCGCCTCTTCCTCGGTGAAGTCACCGGTGATCTGCGGGCGGCCGTCGACGATCGCTGCCTGCGTGGTGGGGGCAGAGATGACCTGCCCGTCGAGCATGATGGCGAACTGGTTGCGCGGAGCCTCGAGGTTGACCAGGCGGGTGGTGGTGTCGCGGAAGGACTCCGTGCCCTCGGAGTCGAAGTTGATGGTCACGGCCCAGCGCCCGGTGGACCCGCCACCGGGTGACTGCTCCATCCCGAAGCTGGAGTCGGCGATGTTGGTCCCGGGGACCTCCACCGGCCCCAGCAGGTATTTCACGCCAGAATTGGGATCGCAGGCGCTGAGCGGCTCGTCGTCGGCTGCGGCGGCGCGCTCTTCGAGGCTGATCTCGGTGCTGCAGGTGAAGTTCGCGAAATCGGCCGCGACCTCGGGGGTGATCCAGTTCGGGTCCGAGCCGTTCTCCGGCTCCGCCGTGGGCTCCTCGAAGTCCTCGGGCTGAGCGGCCGGTGCGTCGTCGCCCTCTTCCTCGGTGGCCGCGAGCTCCTCCTCGAGCGCCTCGGCCTCCTCCTCGGTGAGGTCCTCGTCGTCGAGCAGCGTCTGCTGCAGGAAGTCGAGATCCTGCTCCACCTGGATCACGGGACGGAACTCCATGTTCGCCGAGGCCTGGATCAGTTCTCGGGTCTCCTCGTCGGGCACGCCGGGCATGCCCACGACGACGTTCTCCGCGCCCTGCGTGGCGATCTCGGATTCGGTGACGCCGGAGCCGTCGACACGCTGACGGATGATCTCCACCGCTTGGTCCAGCTGCTCGCCGTCGATCTGCGCATCCCCCTCGACCTGTGGTGAGAGGACCATCTGGGTGCCGCCTTCGAGGTCCAGGGCGAGCAGCGGCGCCCACTGGGCGCGGTCGTCCTGTACGGCGAAGGCGAGAAGCCCGCCCATGCCGAGCAGGAGCACGAGCAGAGCGATCAGGGCGCCGCGAGCTTTCGCGACGGGGGTGCGTGGAGCCATAGGAGGAGGATCAGTCCTCTGTGGTGGCGGCGGGTTCAACCACCTGCTGGATGGCGCCGATCAGGAAGTCCACGCGGTCACCGGAGCTGAACTCCAGGGTGAGTCGCTGGGCCTCCTCATCGCGGGACACCACGGTGCCGACCATTCCGCCGGCGGTGACCACCTGGGCACCGACCACGGCGCCGCCGCGGGCCTTGGTCTGCTCGTCGCGCATCTTCTTCCCACGACGGAAGGTGAGGAACATGAAGATCGCCAGGATGGCGATCATGATCAGCAGGAACGGGTCCAGCGCGGGACCGCCGCCGCCGCCTTCAGCGGCTGACAGCTGGGCGTAGTAGAGCGAAGCATTCACGGATCGGGCCAATCTCTCGTCGCGGGATGTTCTCGGCCAGCTGGCGGATCTTCAACCCGTGGGAGCTGGCCGGGCATTCAACCCGACAGACTATCAGGGTGACGCTCCGGCGGAGTCAGTCCCAGATGCCGCCAGGCCTGGTCAGTGGCGACGCGCCCGCGCGGCGTGCGGGCGAGCAGGCCCTCGCGCACCAGGTATGGCTCTGCCACCGTCTCCACGGTCTCGGTCTCCTCCCCCACGAGGACAGCGAGCGTGGAGAGTCCCACCGGCCCGCCGTTGAACTTCAGGCACAGCGCCTCGAGCACCGACCGGTCCAGCCGGTCCAGGCCGCGCTCGTCGACCTCGTACATCTCCAGCGCCTCGGCGGCGGTCGCCCGATCCACCTGGGGCACGCGGTGGACCAGCGCCCAGTCCCGCACCCGGCGGAGCAGCCGGTTGGCGATGCGCGGGGTCCCGCGGGAGCGCGCGGCGATCTCGGCGAATCCCTGACCGGCGACGTTCATGTCCAGCATCGCGGAGGAGCGGCGCAGCACCAGTTCGAGCTCGTCGGTGCTGTAGAACTCGAGCTGCCCGGTGAAGCCGAACCGGTCGCGCAGCGGCCCGGGAAGCAGGCCCGCGCGGGTGGTGGCCCCCACCAGGGTGAAGGGCGGCAGCTCCAGCGGGATCGACGTCGCGCCGGCGCCCTTGCCGACGATCACATCGACCCGGAAGTCTTCCATGGCCATGTAGAGCAGCTCCTCTGCCGGCCGGGACATGCGGTGGATCTCGTCGAGGAAGAGCACCTCACCCTCGGTCAGCGAGGACAGGATCGCGGCGAGGTCCCCGGCGTGCTGGATGGCCGGTCCGGAGCTGATCCGCAGCGGGGCGTTCATCTCCGCGGCGATGATCATCGCCAGGGTGGTCTTGCCCAGACCGGGAGGCCCGGAGAGCAGCACATGGTCTGAGGCGGTGCCGCGGATCCGGGAGGACTCCAGCACCAGGGAGAGCTGACGGCGCACCGTCTGCTGCCCGACGAAGTCGCTCAGCGCCTTCGGGCGCAGCGCCGCCTCCATGGCGCGCTCCTCGGTCATCGAGTTGCCGCCCACCAGTTCGCGGGGAGCCTCTGCGCTCACCGGGCACCTCCGAGGCTGCGCAGCGCCTGCCGCAGCACGGTGGAGACATCGGCCTCGACGAGCTCCGGCTGAGCGGCCAGCAGCTTCTCCACGCCGGTGCGGGCGTCCTTCTCGGTCCAGCCCAGCGAGACCAGCGCCTCGCGGACCTGTACGGCCACCTCAGGCTCAGCGGGTGCGGCGGCCGCCGGTGAGGCGGGCTCGTCGATCACCAGCTTGCCGGCGAGCTCGAGCAGGATCCGCTGCGCGGTCTTCTTCCCGATGCCGGGGACCCTGGTGAATGCGGCGGTGTCGGACTCGGCGATCGCCTGGTGGACCTCGTGCGGAGTGTGCACGGCCAGCACTGCAAGCGCCATCCTGGGTCCGATCCCGGAGATCGAGACCAGAGTGGTGAAGATGATCCGCTCGGAGAGCTCGGAGAAGCCGAAGAGCAGCGGCGCATCGTCCTGACGCGGCACGAAGCTGGTGTGCAGACGGGCCTCGGTTCCGCGGTGCAGCTCTCCCAGGGTCCTTGGGGTGGCCGAGACGTGCAGGCCGAAGCCGGAGACCTCGACCACTGCGTGGTCGGTGCCGACGTGGAGCACGTCGCCACGGATGGAAGAGATCATTTCTCACCTCACCGTCGCCGCTGGCGACTGGTCACGGACCAGGGGTGCCCCCGGCGCCATTAGAACATGTATTCGAACACTCTAGCGCGCCCGCTTGGCGGCTTCCATCCAGGCGCGCTGGGCGGGAGTCAGCGCGGCGCCGGACCTGGCTCCGCTCTTTGGCCCAGGAGACTTCGAACCGGCAGGCTTCGAACTTGCTGCCTGCTGGGCACGCTGCAGCGCGGTGGTGGCGCCCTGGTGGGTCTGCGTGGAGCCCGACATGTTGAACCGCGCGCCGATCCCGGAGCGCCAGCCGTGGCAGATGGCCACCGCGTAGGCGTCGGTGGCGTCCACCGGGGTGGGCAGGCCGGGGAGCTTCAGGATCCGCTGCACCATCCGGGCCACTGCCTGCTTGTCGGCGTTGCCGTCGTCGGTGACGGCGGCCTTGACCTCCGAGGGGGTGTGCCAGGCCACGGGTATCCCCCGCGCGGCGGCGGCGGCGATGATCACGCCGGAGGCCTGGGCGGTGGCCACCACGGTGGGCGCATTGTTCTGCGCGAAGACCCGCTCGATGGCCAGGACGTCCGGGGCGTACCGGTCCAGCAGCGCCTCTGCGGAGCGCTGGATCGCCAGGATCCGCTCGGCGAGGTCCTGCGCGGCCTTGGTGCCGGTGACCTCCACGTGGAGGGACTCGCCGGTGCGGTTGAGGTTCATCTCCACCACGGCGAAGCCGCAGCGGGTCAGTCCAGGGTCCACCCCGAGGATCCGCTGCGCGGTCCGTGAGGTTCCGGCGGTGCCCGAGACGACGCCCGCCGGGCTCATCGCGGCCCCCGCATCATCGTCTGTTCAGGCATGGGGACTGCGCCTGCCTCAGTCCTCGGCCTCGAGGGCGGCCAGCGTCTCGGCGCTGAGGTCTGCGTTGGTGTGCACGTTCTGCACGTCGTCGAGGTCCTCCAGCGCGTCGTGGAGCTTGAAGAACTTCTTGGCGGCGTCGACGTCGAGGTCCACGGTGACATCGGAGACGAACTCGACCTCGTCGTTGTCCCAGCTCATACCGGCCTCCTCGAGGCCCTTGAGCACCGCGTGCAGGTCCTGCGGCTCAGCCCGGATCTCGAAGCTGGCGTCGTGTTCGATGAGGTCCTCGACGCCGGCCTCGAGCACGGCGGCCAGGACATCGTCCTCGCTCAGCTCGGCCTTGGGCAGCTGCACCACGGCCTTGCGCTGGAACATGTAGGCCACGGAGCCGGGGTCCGCGACGGTGCCCCCGGAGCGGGTCACCGCGATGCGCACCTCCGAAGCCGCGCGGTTGCGGTTGTCGGTGAGGCACTCCACGAGCAGGGCGGAGCCCTGCGGGCCGCGCACCTCGTAGGTGATCTCCTCGTACTCCACACTGTCCCCGGAGAGTCCCGCGCCACGCTTGATGGCCCGGTCGATGTTGTCGTTGGGCACGGAGTTCTTCTTCGCCTTGGAGACGGCGAGCTCAAGCCCGGGGTTGCCGGCGAGGTCGGGGCCGCCGTTGCGCGCCGCCACCTCGATCTGCTTGATATAGCGCCCGTTGAGCTTGGCGCGCTTGGCATCCACAGCAGCCTTGCGGTGCTTGGTGTTGGCCCATTTGGAATGGCCGGCCATGGTTCTCCTCGTGAATGACGTCCGAATGATCAGAGTTAACAGTTGCCCGAAGCAACCGTCGTATAGTCTTTCCACCAGCCTAGCGGAGAGGACGTTGAGTCTCATGGAGCACACCGAGCGCCCGGCAGCTGTGGACGGCACGACGACGATCGAGCCGGCTGCGGAGAATCCGCTGCTCGCGGACGGCGCCTTGGACTATGGGCTGGTTGACCTCTCCCTGGTCCGGGACGAGCACTGGCTGCCTGCGCTGGAAGCCGGGATCACCGCCCAGCGCGACGCGGTGGAGGCCATCGCCGCCGACGGCTCCCCCGCTGAGGTGTCCACCGTGCTGCACCCGCTGGGCCGCTCCCATCGGCTGCTCTCCCATGTGGAGCGGGCGTCCTCCTGCATGTTCTCAGTGCACGCCACGCATGAGCGACAGCAGGTCCAGCGGGAGATGGCCCAGCAGCTGGCCGGGCACCGGGATTGGCTCACGCTGCACCCCGGGCTCTTCCGCCGCCTCGCCGCCCTGGAGTCTGCTCTCGCGGAGGGGCGCACCAGGGCCACCGCGGAGCAGCGGAGGATGTTGCAGAAGACCCTTGACCAGGCCCGGGCCGCCGGTGCTGGGCTTGAGGAGGTCACTCAGGACCAGCTGCGCGCGCTCAACCTCGAGCTCACCGCCGCTGAGACCGCCTATGAACAGCTGCAACGGCATGAGGCTGCCGCCCACGCGGCCTTCTTCTCCGATCCAGCGGAGCTGGAAGGACTCGGCGACCAGGAGCTGGCCGCCGCGGAGGCAGCGGCGCGGGAGGCAGGCCACAGAAGCGGAGCGCTGCTGCCCCTGAACCTTCCTGTCCAGCAGGGACCTCTGGAACGGATGTCCCGGCGCTCCTCGCGCCGTCGGCTGCACCAGGCCTCCGTCGCCCGCGGCACGCTGACCGACGCCCAGGGCCGGACGACCAGTCAGATCGGTGGGCAGATCGCCGTGCTGCGGGCGCGCCGCGCGCGGATGCTTGGCTTCGAGCATCACCTGGACAGCGTCCTGCCTTCGCGGACGGCCGAGGACCGCGCCAGCATCGAGGCGATGCTGCGCACCATCGCCGACGGCGCCCTGGCTCGCTTCGACACCGAGATCCTGACGCTGCGTGAGACTGGGGTGCTTGAGGGCGGGCAGGCCCACTCGGGGGACCCTGACGGCGCCCAGTCAGACGGCACCGAAGAGCTCCAGCCCTGGGACATCAGCTTCGGCCTCGCTGCCGCGGCGAAGCAGCGGAACTCGAATGAGATGCACAGCACGAGCCGGCACGCAGCAGCGACTCAGGGGCAGGATGTGCCCCTGGAGGAGGCTCTGCGCCGGGTCTTCGACGCGGCGTCCCGGCTCTACGGCATCACGGTGGTCGAACGCGATGACCTGCCCGCTTTCGCCCCCGGGGCGCGCTCCTTCGAGGTGTTCGAGCACTCCGCAGTGCAGCGCCGCGGTGCCGGCATCGGCCTGTTCCTGCTGGACCTCTATGCTCGGCCGAGCAAATCCGGCGGGGCATGGATGAACTCCTTCTCGGTGGCCTCGACCTTGACCGGTTCCGCGCCGGTGGTGATCAACACGCTGAACATCACCGCCCCGGCCCCCGGGGAGAGGGCCGCACTGACACGCACGGCCATGCGCACGCTCTTCCATGAGTTCGGCCACGCCTTGCACGGCCTGCTCGCCGAGGCGGAGTTCGAGGAGCTCTCCGGCACTGCGGTGCCGCGCGACAACGTCGAGTTCCCGTCCCAGGTCAATGAGATCTTCCAGGAGCTCTTCAGCGGGGGCCTCACCGAGGCTGGGCAGGCGCCGGCAGCGGAGGATCTCTGGGGCAAGGGGTTCAGCACGTTCGAACACGTGGCCGCCGTCGTCCTGGACCTGGCCTGGCACACGCTTACGGTGGAAGGGGCCGAGGTCGCCGCCGACGATCCTGAAGCCTTCTCCGCCGCCGCGCTGGCGGCCTGGGGGCTGGATCACCCGCTAGTGCCCCCGCGGTACGGGACCGGCTTCTTCAAACATATCTTCGCCGGATCCGGCTACGCCGCCGGGTACTACTCCTACCTGTGGGCCCAGGTGCTCGCCGCCGACGCCTCCCAGTGGTACCGCGAGCAGCTGGGCCCACACGACAGCTCCGAGCAGAGTCACCAGGCGCTGGCTGCGGCCGGATCCCATGTGCGCCGCGAGCTGCTGGCACGCGGGAACACTCGGGACCCGCTGGAGTCCTACCGGATCACCTTCGGCAGGAAGCCTGGGATGGAAGCCCTGCTGCGCCAGCTGGGACTCTGAGGCTGGGACCCTGAAGCTGGGTCGGCGGTGTGGAGTCCCGGGGTCGGACCTTCACGTGCAAGGGGGAGCGCACCGAGCCGAAATGGACGGCGGAGTGCCTCCTGGTGGCACGCCGCGGGAGCATGTCCCGTGACGCTCGCGCTCACTGCCGGCCGGACCAGCCGCTGCGCCGGACGACGCAGCCCTCCCGAACTCGTCCCGTCCTGCGCGAAAACCCTGCCGCGAGTTCTTGGAGGTCGCACCGGAGAGCGTCTTCTCCGATGTGGAATCCGTCCAGCGCCGTTCCCGAATCCTCGGGCCCACGCTACTGTGTCTCCGACGGCATGCTTCGAAGCCGCCGAGCACCAGATCCTTATACCGCCTGAGCCGCAGTGTGAGAGAAGGAGCAGCACCATGACTCACCACGTGACATCAATGCTGGACACCCACCCCAGAACCATTGAGTGGGTGGACGAGCAGAAGCTTGCTGAGTGCATCGAAGCGTGTTTCGAGTGCGCTCAAACCTGTACTGCCTGCGCCGACGCGTGCCTCGCCGAAGACATGGTCGCAGAGCTGACCACCTGCATCAGGAGAAACGCCGACTGCGCCGATATCTGCACGGCGACCGGCAACGTCCTGTTGCGGCAGACCGGCAACAACATCGATGCCGTCCGCGCCATCCTGGAAGCGTGCGGCATTGCGTGCAGATCCTGCGCAGACGAGTGCTCCCAGCACGCAGACCACCACGATCACTGCCGCATCTGCGCCGAGGCGTGCCGACGCTGCGAGCAGGCCTGCGCCGACCTGCTGGCCTCCCTGGGGTAGGTGACATACCGGGCATCTCCCACGGGCGGACTGGCGCGGCCTTTCCCGGGGCCCAAGTCGCAGAACCCGAAGAATACATACCTGCGATTCGGTCCCAGTGCCCTAGGCCGGAACGGTGGTGTCTTTCGCGTCCTCGACCGCCGTCAGGTCACGGTGTAGGACAACGGTCGTTCTGAGGCGTGTGGAGGTGAGAGCAAGGCGCCGAGCGCACAGGACGGGAGCACGATCCAGCCCTCCCGCTCGGCTCGCTCCTGATGCTTCGACGGCGGAGGCTCATACCGTCCCACTGCGGCAGCGCGTGCAGCGAGGGCGGCCACGACAGCGTCGAAGGCGTCGGTGGACTCCACCATGAGCTCCGCGTGCTCACCGAGATCGAACCAGGGCGCATCCCGCTGCATCCGCCGGACCAATGAGCGGCGCACCTTCGGATCTGTCCGGTATCCCCGAATCTCCCACTGCCACAGCCGCAGCGTCGCGCCGGGGTACACCTCCACGACGACGCCGTCCCGTCCCGACCGGTCGACGACCAGTCCGCTGGCCGCGAGTCGACCGAGGAGACCGGCGCAGCGCATCGCGGTCAGACCTATCCGGTCGGTCGAGACGCTGAGCGGCCACCGACCGATCTTCTCGCGGACATGCCGGTCGGTCTCACGAAACGCGAGCGTTCGCCTCCATGCCATCCGCCCGTCCGGCACTTGAGGCTGCGCGAGGTTCGCGTGGTCGGCGATGAATGCGACGAACTCATCGGGCCAGCCGAATGCACAATCAATCCCGATCTTCGCGACCCCCGCTGCGGCGTCCGTGATCTCCGCGTCGTCGACATTGAGAGTCAGCTGCTCCAAGCGGGCACGTTCGGGGGTCCACGCGATGAGGGCGAGGGCCGTCCCCTTGTTCTCGGCGGCCAGATCGACTCCGGCTGTACGCATAGGGAGATCGCTCATGACCACGACGCTACCCAATCACCCCGCCTGAGGGGTCAGTCGGTCGCGGCGGCGGTCTGCGCGATGACGGCGCGGAAGCGCTGGGCGATGGTGACCACCGAGGCGATTCCGAGCAGGGTCAGCACCACCAGCAGCACCGAGGAGTGCAGGCCCAGACCGGTGAAGCCGGTGAACACCAGGGTCAGGACCATGCGCTCGGAGCGTTCGGCGATGCCGACGTCGGCGGTGTAGCCCAACGCCTCAGCCTTTGCCCGCACATAGGAGACCAGATTGCCCGCCAGCAGGCAGAATGCCGAGGCGATGCCGAGCCAGATGTGGTCTCCGCCGGTGAAGAACCAGATCAGCAGTCCTAAGAACACCGCGCCGTCCTGGACCCGATCCAGGCAGGAGTCCAGGAAGCCGCCCAGCACAGAGCCCTTGCCGCTGATCCTGGCCATCAGACCATCGATGAGATCGGAGAAGACGAAGACGGTGATGAACACCGTGCCCCAGAACAGCTCCCCCATCGGATAGAAGACCAGTGCGCCCAGGCAGACCCCGATAGTGCCGATCACCGTGACCATGTTCGGGGTCATGCCAAGTCTCAGCAGAGCCTTGGCGATCGGGGTGAACAGCCCGCCGAAGAAGGCGCGCGCGTATCGGTTCAGCATCTAGCGGTTCGCCTCCCAGGCCTCGGCCACCATGGCGCGGGTCTCCCCCAGCGTCTGCGAGATGTTCTTCGTATGCGCGACGATCGGCATGAAGTTGGTGTCCCCGTTCCAGCGCGGGATCACATGCTGATGCAGGTGAACCGCGATGCCCGCCCCGCCGACCTTGCCCTGGTTCACCCCGAGGTTGAACCCCCCAGGGTTCGCCGTCGCGCGCAGCACGCGCATGCACTGCTGGGTCAGGGCGATGAACTCCCCGGCTTCCTCGGCGTCGAGGTCGGTGAGATCCGGGACGTGCCGATAGGGACAGACCATCAGATGACCGGGGTTGTACGGATAGAGGTTCAGCAGCACGAAGCACCGCTCGCCGCGGTGGACGATCAGTGACTCCTCGTCGCTGCGCTGAGGACCCTGGCAGAAGGGACAGTCCTCGGAACCACTGACCTGGTCCTGGCCGCGCTTCTGATAGGCGGCACGGTGCGGGGTCCAGAGGCGCTGGAAGGCGTCGGGCACGCCTGCCAGTTCAAACTCGTCTTCGGACCCCACGCCGGTTCAGCCTTCCTTGGATTCGATGGCCGCGAGGATCCGGGCCACGGCCTCATCCACCGGCACCTGGTTGTCCTGGCTGCCGTCACGGAAGCGGAACGAGACCGCGCCGGCGTCGACGTCATCGCCTCCGGCGATCAGCACGAACGGAATCTTGTCCTTCGAGGCGGTGCGGATCTTCTTCGGGAAGCGGTCGCTGCTGTCCTCGAGCTCGGCGCGCACGCCGGCGGCCTGCAGCTTGGAGACGACCTCGGTGAGGTAGTCGTTGAACGGCTCCGCGACCGGGATCGCGCGGACCTGGACCGGTGAGAGCCAGACCGGGAACGCTCCGGCGTAGTGCTCGGTGAGCACGCCGAGGAACCGTTCGATCGAGCCGAACTTCGCGGCGTGGATCATCACCGGCTCCTGGCGGGTGCCGTCGGCGGCCTGGTACTCCAGGCCGAAGCGCTCGGGCTGGTTGAAGTCGTACTGCACGGTGGACATCTGCCAGGTCCGGCCGATCGCATCGCGGGCCTGCACGGAGATCTTCGGGCCGTAGTAGGCCGCACCGCCGGGATCGGCCACCAGTTCCAGACCGGTCTCGTTGGCGACGTCCTCGAGCACCTTGGTGGCCTCGGCCCACTGCTCGGCGCTGCCGATGAACTTCTCCGAATCCTCGTCCCGGGTGGAGAGCTCCAGGTAGAAGTCATCGAGGCCGAAGTCGCGCAGCAGCGAGAGCACGAAGCTCAGCAGGTGGCGGACCTCATCGGGGGCCTGTTCCTTGGTGACATAGGAGTGGGAGTCATCCTGGGCGAAGCCGCGAACGCGGGTCAGGCCGTGGATCACGCCGGACTTCTCGTACCGGTAGACCGAGCCGAACTCGAAGAGCCGCATGGGCAGCTCCCGGTAAGAGCGTCCGCGGGAACGGTAGATGAGGTTGTGCATCGGGCAGTTCATCGCCTTGAGCCGGTAGTCCTGGCCCTGTTTGGTGATGTTGCCCTCGGCGTCGCGCTCCTCATCCACATGCAGCGGCGGGAACATGGTGTCGGCGTAGTAGGGCAGGTGTCCCGAGGTGTGGAACAGGCCGTCCTTGGAGATGTGCGGGGTGCCCACGTACTGGAAGCCGGCCTCGATGTGCCGGGTTCTGACGTAGTCCTCCATCTCGCGCTTGATGATGCCGCCCTTGGGGTGGAACAGCGGCAGCCCCGAGCCCAGCTCGTCGGGGAAGCTGAAGAGGTCCAGCTCCGAGCCCAGCCGGCGGTGGTCGCGACGCTCGGCCTCGGCCAGCCGCTCCTTGTACGCCTTCAGGTCATCCTTGGTGGGCCAGGCGGTGCCGTAGAGGCGCTGGAGCTGCGGGTTGGACTCCTTGCCGCGCCAGTAGGCGGCGGCGGAGCGCATCACGGCGTAGGCGTTGGCGATGAGCTTGGTGTTGGGCAGGTGCGGTCCGCGGCACAGGTCGGACCAGACCCGCTCGCCGTGGCGATCGACGTTGTGGTAGATCGTGATCTCCCCGCCGCCGACCTCGATGCTGGCACCTTCGGCGGCCTCAGCGGCACCGTTTGGGCTGTTGGAATCGCTGGCGACGCCGAGCAGCTCGAGCTTGTACGGCTCACTCGCCATCGCGGTCCTGGCCTGCTCCTCGCTGACCACCTCGCGCTCGAAGTGCTGGGTCTGGTTGATCAGCTTCTGCATGGCCTTCTCGATCTTCTTCAGATCGTCCGGCGTGAAGGGCTCGGCGACGTCGAAGTCGAAGTAGAACCCGTCGGTGATGTAGGGGCCGATGCCGAGCTTGGCCTCAGGGTAGAGCTGCTGGACCGTCTGGGCCATCACGTGGGCGGTGGAGTGGCGCAGCACGTTGAGCCCGTCGGGGCTGGAGATGTCCACGGCCTCGACGGCGGAGCCGGCAGGGATCTCGCGGGAGAGGTCCCAGAGCTCACCGTCGACCCGCATGACCACGGTGCTCTTGTCCGCGGCGAAGAGCGTGGTGCCGGTGGTGCCGCGCTCGATGCTCGCCGTCTCGCCGTCGCGGGTGATGCTGATGGATTCAGCCGGCGCTGACGCCTGGGACGGGGCTTCCGATGCTGCGTTTTCGGACACTTGGGATGTACTCCTCATGGATGTTCTGCGGACCCAGGTGATTCTACGGGAACCCCGGCGGAACTGGCGCGGGCTCAGCCGCGCTGGCACCCCGGACACCAGTAGAGCCGGCGGCCCTGCAGCTCAGCCGCCTCGATGACCGCCCCGCAGCGCGGACAGGCGGTGCCCTGATGCTTATAGACCCAGTGGCGCCGCGAGCCGCCGGTGCGCACGGTGCGGATCCGACCCTCAGCCACGCCGTCGCGCAGCTGCTCGGTGAGCCGGTCCCAGAGCGCGGTGGCGCGTTCGGGGTCAATCTGGTTGCTGGGCGTGTGCGGGTCGAGCTGCTCGAGGAACAGCGATTCGGCCCGGTAGATGTTGCCCACCCCGGCGATGACCGCCTGGTCCATCAGGGCCGCGGCGATGCTGATCCGGCGCCGGCTGAGGTTGCGCAGGAAGGTCTCGCGCGGGTGCTGATCCTTCTGGGCGCGGTCGGTCTGTGCCGATCCCGCATGACCCTGGTCAGTGCTCATCCGGTCAGGAGGGCCCTGGCGCAGCGGATCAGGACCCAGCCGGGCGATGATCTTGTGGTAGTCCGCGACCTCGAGCACCGCGCAGGTGGCGGGACCGCGCAGATCCGCCCAGCCGTGCCGGGCGCTGACCCTGGCTCGCACGGCCCCCTGCGCAGGCTCGGGGATGAGCCAGCCGTCGTCGTCGTACTGCGGCTCGAAGGTGACTGCCGCGGCTCGAGGAGCGCCTATGGAGGCCTCGGCCGTGAATTCCTGATCCCCGCGGAAGCTGAACGCGCCGTAGAGCCCCAGATGGACCTGCCAGACCTCGGGCCCGAGGTGCACGAACAGGTGCTTGCCCCAGGCCTCGGCGTGCTGCGGAACCTGCCCGTCCAGCCGCTCCGCGCCGGCGGCGAACCGCCCCTGCGGAGAGCTGACCCGCCACGGGCTCCCCACGAAGACCGTGTTGATCTGCGCGGCGAGCCGGTGGAGGGTATGACCTTCAGGCATTTCTCAGTCGAGGATCTCGCCGGTCAGCTCATAGTGGGAGATCTTCCCGATCCGGCGGGCGTGGCGCTCATCCTTGGTGAAATCGGCGCGCAAGAAGGCCTCCACGATCCCGGTGGCCTCTTCGAGGCTGTGCTGGCGTCCGCCGAGGGCGACCACATTGGCGTCGTTGTGCTCCCTGGCGAGGACCGCGGTGTCGTGGCTCCAGGCCAGGGCTGCGCGGACGCCGGTGACCTTGTTCGCGGCGATCTGCTCGCCGTTGCCGGATCCGCCCAGCACGATGCCCAGCGCGTTCTTGCCGGCGCTGCGGGCGGCCACCACGGCCGCGGCCGCTCGGATGCAGAAGGCTGGGTAGTCGTCCAGCGCGTCATACTCCTGCGGCCCGTGATCGATGAGGGTGTAGCCGAGACCGCGCAGGTGATCTGCCAGGTGGGCGGAGAGCTCCATCCCTGCGTGATCGGTGGCGATGTGGACTTCCATGCTGTCTACCATGATCTCTTCTCAGACCTTTCGGGGCGAGGACGCGGGTGGCCGGGGGCCGGGTCAATCCTACGGGGCTCAGGCAGGTGCCGGCAGTGGCTGCGTGGCCGACGGGGAACATGGGGTGAGCGAGTATCGTTGCACCCTGCACCGCGCAAGAGGAGGAACATGTCTGACGAAGAGTCCAAGCCCGCCCGTGAGCTTCCGAAGTTCTCGAACCGCCTGGGGGCGCCGATCGCCACCGTGCGGCCCGTCGGACGGCCTCCGTCCCAGGTCTCCGGCCTGCCCGGCCGCCCCGCCGCGGCGACGCCTGCACCAGCAGCTGCCGCGCCGTCCAGCCCCCCGCCCGGCAGCTCTGAGCCGTCAGGCGCTGAGCAGCAGAGCTTCTATGATGCGGTCGGTGGACGCAGGACCTTCGAGACCATCGTCGAGGTCTTCTACGACCATGTCGCGCAGGACGAGGACTTTCGGGCGATGTACCCGGAGGCGGACCTGGAACCGGCGAAGGAGCGTCTGCTGATGTTCCTGGAGCAGTACTGGGGCGGGCCGCGCACCTATCAGGAGCAGCGCGGGCACCCTCGGCTGCGGATGCGGCACATGCCCTTCGCCGTGGATGCTGAGGCTCGGGACAAGTGGCTGACGTTCATGCGCGCCGGAGTCGACGCCGCAGAGCTCTCCCCGTTGCACGAACAGATCCTGTGGGACTACCTCGAGCGCGCCGCGCACTCGATGGTCAACAGCTGACCCTCAGCGGGTCAGACCTTCACAGAATCGCGGGCTCCCGGGTGCTGCGGCACAGGATGTAGCCGCCCTGCGAGCTGAGCCGGACCCAGCGGCCCCTCCGGTGCACGGCGGTGGATCCGCTGGCTCCCTCGGCGGCGAGGAAGTTCAGCGCGTGGGCGCCGAAGGCCGCGCCGGCGGGGATGGCGGCCTCGTGGAGCTGCTGAGCGTCCTCGGCCGATGAGGCGTTCTCGGTCTCCAGGTCCCGCCCCCAGACCTGTTCCCGGACCTGCTCGACGACGGCGGCGCCCGCCGTGGTCGGCACCGCCTCGGTGATCTGGGCGATGCCGGACTGGGCCTGGGCGCGCAGGTGGTCATCGGGCACACTGCCCAGCGGCTCCCAGCCGGAGCGCGGGGGCGTGACCGCCGCCCAGGGCACGCTGAGCCGGCTCGGCGGCAGCGAGAGCTCGGTCTCGGCAGGGTTCATCCGGGCGATGCGCTCGCTGATGGAGCTCAGCTCCGTGGTGACGTCGGCGCGCGACGCCTCGGCGAGGGCGACGGTGCGCAGTCCCAGCACCGCCGGCAGCTGGCTCGTCAGCGAACCCGGGGTCATCACCGGCACCCAGGCGGCGAGCACCTGGCCCACGGCCTGGAGCCGGATGCCCTGCTCCTGGATGCGGCGGGCTCGTTTGATGTAGGTGGAGAGGTCCTGGAGCGAGACGGCTTCAGCGAATCGCAGCGAGTCAGTCATGGGGCTCATTCTTCCAGAGCAGAGCGCACCTCATCGACCAGGACCTCCATGCAGCGCCGGGCCTCGCGCGGGTCCTTGCCCGCGATCGCTCGGGCCACGCCGTCGTGGGCGTCGAGAGCCTCGGGCATAGGACGGGTCGGCATCAGGCCGTGCTTGGTGCGTCCGGTGAGGACCTCCGCGACGACGTCGGCCAGTGCCGCGAACATCGAGTTTCCGCCGGCCTCGAGCATCAGCCGGTGGAAGGCGATGTCTGCCGCGATGAACTCCTCGAGCTGCTCGGACTCGCCGAGCCGCCGCATGGTGGCGGCCAGATCCAGCATCTGGTGGGCCTGAACCTCGGTCCGCCGGGCGGCAGCCAGAGCTGCCGCTTCGGTCTCCACCGCGATGCGCAGCTGCGTGAGTTCGATGAACGCCCCGCGCGCGTCGGCCGAGGCCAGCCGCCAGCCGATCACGGCGGGAGACATCACGTCCCAGTGCTCCGCGGCGGTCACCACCAGGCCGATGCGTCGCTTCGAATAGAGCAGACCATGGGACTCCAGCACCTTGACGCTGTCGCGGGCCACGGTGCGCGAGATGCCGAAGCGCTGCTGCAGCGACTCCAGGGTCAGCACAGCTCCGGGTCGATGCGCCCCGTCGACGATCTCGCGCCCGAGGGTCTCGGAGATCGCGTCCCGGCCCACGCGGGCCACGGAAGAGTTCGCCACACAGCCTCCTTCATCAACACAGAAACAAACATCACACCTTTCATGCTGAAAGGTGCTATCTTAGCTGGCACGTGGTCCCCGTCACAGGGAATCCGAGAACCAGCCCTCAGCACAAAGGAATTCGATGACGAATCCCCCACCTCAGCCTAGCCCGGGTGAACCGGCTCCCCCTTGTCACCTGGTGGTGATGGGAGTCTCCGGCTCAGGGAAGTCCACGCTGGCCGCAGCCCTGGCAGCCGAGCTGAACCTGCCGATGGCCGAAGCCGATGAGTTCCATCCGGTCGAGAACATCGCCAAGATGGCGTCGCAGACGCCGCTGACCGATGAGGATCGCTGGCCCTGGCTCGACGCCCTGCGGGACTGGATGTCCGCCCAGGTGGAGACCGGCAGCGTGATCACCTGCTCCGCGCTGCGCCGCAGCTACCGAGATGTGCTGCGCACCGCTGCCGGACGCGTGGTGTTCCTCCATGTGGATGTGGAGATCCCGCGGCTGAACACCAGACTGGCCCACCGCAGCGGCCATTTCATGCCCCCGGCGCTGCTGGAGTCCCAGCTCAACACGCTGGAGTCCCTCGATCCGGAGGAGGACGGCGTCGTGCTCACCAATGACGCCACGATCGAGGACCTCCTCGAGGCCGCCCGGACCTGGCTCCGCACCAACACCGACACTTCTGACCAGAGCGAAGAACGGAATCACTCATGACCCTCGAAGGCTGGGAACAGACCCTCGGCACCGGCCCGCTGCTCGGCATCGCCGCCGGCTCCATCGCGGTGCTCCTCGTGCTCATCATCCGCTTCAAGGTCCACGCCTTCGTGGCCCTGATCCTGGTCTCGCTGCTCACCGCAGCCGCGGCCGGGATTCCGACCGCAGACATCGTCCCGGTGCTCACCTCCGGCTTCGGCTCCACCCTGGCCTCGGTGGCCCTGCTCGTCGGCCTCGGCGCGATGCTCGGCCGGATCGTCGAGGTCTCAGGCGGCGCCAAGGTCCTGGCCGACAAGCTGGTCAACAGGTTCGGGGAGAAGCGCGCTCCCTTCGCGCTCGGCGTCGCCTCGCTGCTCTTCGGCTTCCCGATCTTCTTCGACGCCGGACTCGTGGTCATGCTTCCGGTGGTCTTCGCCGTGGGTCGACGCCTCGGCGGATCGGTGCTGCTCTACGGGCTTCCCGTGGCCGGCGCATTCTCCGTCATGCACGTGTTCGTGCCTCCGCACCCGGGCCCCGTGGCAGCCAGTGAGTTCTTCGAGGCCAACGTCGGCATCCTGCTGCTGGTGGCGCTGCCGATCGCGGTGCTCACCTGGTATGTGACCAGCTACCTCTTCGGCAAGTGGGCCGGACGCCGCTGGGAGCTGCCGATCCCGCTGCTGCTGGGCCAGGCCGATGAGGCCGCCGAGAAGAACCCGCCGAGGTTCGGCACCGTGGTGATGATCCTGTTGCTGCCGATGCTGCTGATCTTCCTCAACACCGGACTGAGCACCCTGGCCACCGCTGGCGTGGTCTCCGCGGAGCAGACCGAATCCGCCTGGTACAGCATCCTGGTCACCCTGGGCCAGACCCCGGTCGCGCTGCTCATCACGCTCTTCGTCGCCCTGGCAACCATGGGGACCCGGGGTGGTCGCGGCATGAAGGGCGCCCAGGACATCATGGACCAGGCGCTGGGTCCGGTCTGCGCGGTCATCCTGATCACCGGCGCCGGTGGCATGTTCGGCGGAGTGCTGCGCGAATCAGGCATCGGTGAGGCTCTCTCCGAGTCGCTCTCCGGCGTCGGGATCCCGCTGATCCTCGCCGGGTTCGTCATCGCCGGCGTGCTGCGCATCGCCCAGGGCTCCGCGACCGTCGCGCTGACCACCGCGGCCGGGCTGCTGGCCACCGGTGTCGCCGCCGCGGACTTCAACGAGCTCCAGCTCGCCGCCATGGTCATCTCCGTCGCCGCCGGCTCGGTGATCGCCTCCCACGTCAACGATTCAGGATTCTGGCTGGTCTCGAAGTTCTTCGGCATGGACGTGAAGACCACGCTGAAGACCTGGACCGTGCTGGAGACCCTGATCGGCATCATGGCCTTCCTGCTGGCCTGGGCCGTGTTCGGGGTGGGCACGCTGATCTGACCCGGCTCCCCCTATATGGGGCTGAAGGGCCGTTAGAGTGGAGGCACCTGACCCAGTCCACGCCCGAAAGGACGTCGCATGCCTGATCGCCGTTATGAGGTGCCTGCCGCCGCCGAGTCGGTGCAGCAGCTCGTGGACATGCTGCAGCTGAAGCACCTGAAGCCCGATGACGATGAAGCAGCGGCGGGACGCAGCGGCGAGGACCACTTCCTCGGTCCGGTCTTCAAGCAGGCCTACTGGCGGGTCTTCGGCGGGCAGGTGCTGGCCCAGGCCGCCACGGCCGCCATGGCCACGGTGGAACCTGACCGACTGATCCATTCGGTGCACGGCTACTTCCTGCGCCCCGGTGACGCGAGCAAACCGATCCAGGTCTCGGTGGAGCGGCTGCGCGACGGCGGCTCCTTCTCCGCGCGGCGCAGCCAGGCCTATCAGGACGGGACCCCGATCCTGTCCATGATCGCGTCCTTCCAGCGGCCCTCGGCCGGAGTGTCACATCAGCGCAGGATGCCTGAGGGGGTCCCGGATCCGGAGGATCTGGCACCCCCTCAGGAGCTGGTGGGACACGTGAAGCACCCGATCGTGCATGAATGGGCGCACGGCCGCCCCTTCGACATCCGTCATGTGGACCGCCCGATCTACCTCGAGGCGGATCAGGATCCGCATGCCACCAGCGCGGTGTGGCTCAAGACCAAGGCCGCGCTGCCCGATGACCCCAACATCCACCGGGCCGCGATCCTCTACGCCTCTGACTACACGCTGCTGGAACCGGTGCTGCGCCGCCACGGCCTGTACTGGGCCAAGCCGGAGATGAAGGTCGCCTCGCTGGATCACGCCATGTGGTGGCATCGCGATGCCCGCGCCGACGAGTGGCTGCTCTACGTCCAGCAGAGCCCGAGCGCGCAGAACGCGCGCGGCCTCGCCCAGGGGTCCATCTACAGCCGCGACGGCGCCCTGGTCGCCTCGGTGGCCCAGGAGGGCATGGTGCGACCTCCCGAGGGACTGCGACCGAAGCTCTCCGAGAAGATGCAGCAGACCCTGGTGCACAGCTCTCGTGCCACCCGGGCGCTCAACAAGAAGTACTCCCAGACCTGGTCGTCGCGCTACCTGGAGACCTGAGCCGGGCAGGCGACACCGGCTCAGCGGCTGGTGATCAGAGTCAGGCTGCGGTACGCCTGCCGTGTCGCGGCCGCGGTGGCGTCCCAGGAATAATTTCTCGCCAGCGTCGCCGCCGTCGTGCTGTAGCGGCCCCAGGCCCGCCGGTGCAGCACCAGCCAGCGCAGCTGCTCGGCCCACAGGACCGGGTCCAGGCTCGGGATCAGCCGCCCGCTGCGGCGGTGGGTGATCAAGGACGAGAGGCCCCCGACATCGTGGGCGATCACCGGGGTGCCGCAGGCCATGGCTTCCAGGGCGACCAGGCCGAAGGACTCGCTGAAGGAGGGCACCAGCACCGCGTCGCTGCGGCGGAAGAGGTCGGCGAGCTCACTGTGTGGCAGCGGGGGCAGCGCCTGCACAGCATCGGCGACGCCGGCCCGCTCTGCCAGCGCCTGGAGGTCCAGCACGTCGTCACCGCTCTGGCTTCCCGCGACGACCAGCTGCACCGGCACCTCGGGCATCCTCCTGCGCAGCTCGCCGAGGGCTTCGACGGCGACCTGCGGTCCTTTGTGCGGCTGCAGCCTGCCGGCGAAGGCCAGCCGCAGGGCGCGCCCGGCCAGCGGCCCGCAGCGGGGGTCCTGTCCCATGGGCGGGTGGAAGACCTCGAGGTCGACGCCTGGCCGGACGAGCGCGATCGAGGCGTCGTCGAGGCCGAAGAGGCGTTTGAGGTCGGCGATCTCGCGTTCGGTGTTGGCGGTGACCAGATCGGCAGCACGGGCGATCATCGCCTCGGCGAGGCTGCGCCGGGGGCTCTCCGGTGTGGTGGGGTCGAGCTCCTGCTTCACCGCGGCGATCGTGTGCATGGTGTGCACCAGCGGCGCCGACAGCGCCCGAGCCAGCTGAATCCCGGCCAGCCCGGAGATCCAGTAGTGCGAGTGGACCGTGGTGACCCGGCTGATGTCGATCGATTCCAGGCTGCGCAGCGCCCGGGCGGCCAGCTCATCGACCCGTTCGGGCAGCAGCGACTTCTCCGACCGCGCCTGCTCGCCGACGGCGAGGGTGTGGATCCGCCGACCATCGTCGAGCACGGTGACGCTGTCTGCGCCTGCGGGAGCCTCGGCGTCGACGTCGGTGGTGACGATGTCCACCGTGATGCCGCCCTGGGCGAGCGCTGCGCTGAGCGCGTTGACGTAGACGTTGAGGCCGCCGGCGTCCCGGTTGCCGGCCTGGGCCAGCGGGGAGGTGTGCAGACTGACCATGACCACGCGCGCCGAGTCGGGGTCGGTCTGCGGGGCTCCGCAGACGCCCGCAGGGACGCAGTCGGTGGACATGTGGCTCTCCATGACGCCGCGCGGCATCGCGACGCAGCTGAGGGGTGGGGTGGTTCGATCCTTATGCTACAGCGCGGTCATCGCCGCAGGTATTCCGCACACTCGCTCGCGGCGGCGCTGTCGACCGCAGATGCACGGTGCATCAGCCAGAGACCCTCGGCGTCCTCGATGACCGGTTCAAAGCCCAGCCGCTCGGCGCGGACGAAGGCCTCCTCGGGGCTCAGCGGGTTCGACCCGCCGAGCTCCTCCACGGTGTCATCGATGATGATCCAGGTCAGCGCGTCCTCATCGGTGGTGCCGTTGAGACCGACCGAGGTGCGGTCCACCAGGTGCGGCACTGCGGTATCGGCGGCCTCCACACAGACGCCATCGGGGACGGCGTCGGTGACCTGCTGGTGTGCCAGCGCCCGCTCCCCCATGGTCCAGTTGTCAGCGGTCATCGTGCGCTGGAGCGGGAAGACCCCGGGGAACGCCAGGGTGCCGACCAGGCCGACGGCGATGACCGTGCCGGGCAGCCCGACGGCGAGGGGTCTGAGCCGCGGCCACCGTGCGATGATCCGGCGGGCGACGTCGAAGCCGGCGAGCAGGAAGATCGGGGCGAGGATCGCATCGTACTGATAGATCACAGACCAGACGTTCGCCCGGTCGTTGAACAGCCGGGAGAGCAGGATCGGAGCCCCGAGGATCGCATACGGCGAGGCTAAGGGAAGCAGCAGCAGCGGCAGGAAGTGCAGCGCCCACAGGCCCACCTTGGTGGGGTGATCGAAGAGGATCACGACCGCGTTCCAGGGCTGGGTCAGCAGGAAGACGATGGCCGCACCTGCGCTGGGTCCCAGGGCGGTGAACTCCCAGTAGCCGAACTCCCCGGCGGCGGAGAAGTGTGGGATCACCAGCTCCACGGCGAACCAATAGCCGAAGACCCCCAGCGCGGCGGTCACCAGCGCGGGCAGCCAGGCGCGTTTGAGCGCGAAGACCAGGCTGAGGGCGATGAGGGTGACGCCCATGTCCTCGCGGACCAGCAGCAGCACCGCGCCGAGCCCCACGGCCAGCCACATCCGCCGCCGTTCGATGGCCCAGATCACCCAGGCGACGAGCGGGACACCGAAGGCGATCTCATGGAAGTCCCAGTTCACCAGCGCCTGGAAGGGCCAGAAGAGCAGCAGTGCGACGGCGGCCAGCAGGGCGGGCAGGTGGCTGAACCACCCGCGGACCACCAGGTAGACCGGCAGCGCCGTGGAGACCAGCAGCGCGATCATGCCGATGTTGAGCACCCGCGGGTCGTCCCAGATCCAATAGAGCGGGGCGAAGGCCGCAATGATCGGGTGGAAGTGATCCCCCAGCAGGTGGAAGTCCTCGCCCTTGATCGGCACGATGGGGGCCTTCAACAGCGAGTATTGACGCACCGCCTGATCGAAGATGCCCAGATCGTAACCCTTGGCCTCGAAGTTGCGGAAGCGCAGCAGGGAGTGGGCGAGATACAGCAGAGCGGCCGCCGTCATGACGGCGGCCAGCTGGAGTCTATGCGATATGGACAAGTGCCCCGGGAGGGATTCGAACCCCCGACCGGCGGATTAGAAGGCCGCTGCTCTATCCCCTGAGCTACCGAGGCGTGGACGCGCAGAGTCTCAGCATCCTGAGCAGGTCCAGGCAGAGAGTCTACCTGCTCAGCCGCGCCGGTTTTCCCCCGCACCGCTCGACTCGCCGCTGGCGCCTTGCTCATCCACAACCGTACGAGATCACCCCGCCGCGGAGGCGCCACGACGAACACTGGCAGGACCCCGTCATCGCCTGCCACGGCCTGCGGCGGGGCAGGGCACGCCGTGCCGATCAAGAGTGGCCGTGACAGAGATGGAGGAGAGCAATGAGCGAAACGATCACCGTCCGCGGGTTCCTGGGCGGCGAGGTGGAGGAGTTCACCACGCTCCAGGGTCTGCCGATCTCGAACTTCCGGCTCGGCTGCACTCCGCGGCGCTATGACCGCAAGTCGGAGCAATGGGTCAACGGGGACACCAACTGGTACACCGTCTCGGCCTTCCGTCAGCTGGCCCAGAACGTCAAGAGCAGCCTGAACAAGGGAGACCCGGTGCTGGTGACCGGACGGCTGCGAGTGAGGCAGTGGGAGAACGACAAGGGTCAGCGCGGCACCTCGGTGGAGATCGACGCGGAGGCGATCGGCTATGACCTGACCTTCGGTTCGGGGTCCTTCACCCGGCTCGGCGGCTCCGGGTCCGGGGAGGAGAACGCGCGCGGAGCGGCGGAGTCGAACACGGATTCCCCCAGCGACTCCCCCAGCTCCGCCGCGGACTCTGTCTGGGGCGGATCGACGGGTCCCTCAAGCTCATCAGGCACACAGAACGGCGCCGCGCGCGCCGAGACCGTCGATTCCGCGGAGAAAGCCCCGTTCTGAGTCCGCACAGGCAATCGCAGGCGGCGGGAGGGGATACGACTCGGCCCGCCCGCGGTCACCGAGGTGGTGTCGCGGGCGGGCCGGGTCGATGCCGCTGGTCGAGCTCAGGACCGGCTCACGGCTCAGTCCGTGGCTGAGCGGTGAGATCAGTCGCGGGTGAGCCTGCGGTGGGTCACACGGTGCGGACGAGCCGCATCTGCACCGAGGCGCTCGACCTTGTTCTGCTCGTAGGACTCGAAGTTGCCTTCGAACCAGTACCAGTCGGCCGGCTTCTCGTCGGTGCCCTCCCAGGCCAGGATGTGGGTGGCCACCCGGTCGAGGAACCAGCGATCGTGCGAGATGACCACGGCGCAGCCGGGGAAGTCCAGCAGCGCGTTCTCCAGGGAGCCCAGGGTCTCGACGTCCAGGTCGTTGGTGGGCTCATCGAGCAGCAGCAGGTTGCCGCCCTGCTTCAGCGTCAGCGCGAGGTTCAGCCGGTTGCGCTCACCGCCGGAGAGCACGCCGGCCTTCTTCTGCTGGTCCGGTCCCTTGAACCCGAAGGCTGAGACGTAGGCACGGGATGACATCTCCACGGCACCGACGTGGATGAAGTCCAACCCGTCGGAGACGACCTCCCAGAGGCTCTTCTCCGAATCGATGCCGGCACGCGACTGATCCACGTAGGAGAGCTTCACGGAGTCACCCACGGCGAGCTTGCCGCCGTCGAGCTCTTCCATGCCCACGATGGTCTTGAACAGCGTGGACTTGCCGACCCCGTTGGGACCGATGACCCCGACGATTCCGTTGCGCGGCAGCGAGAAGGAGAGCCCGTCGATGAGCTGGCGGTCGTCGAAGCCCTTCTGCAGGTTCTCGGCCTCGATGACCTGGGTGCCCAGGCGCGGGCCCGGCGGGATCTGGATCTCGTCCATGTCGAGCTTCTTGGTGCGCTCGGCCTCGGCGGCCATCTCCTCGTAGCGGTTCAGACGGGCCTTGGACTTGGTCTGGCGTCCCTTGGCGTTGGAGCGCACCCAGTCCAGCTCCTCGGAGAGTCGCTTGGCCATCTTGACGTCTTTCTTGCCCTGGACCTTCAGGCGGGCCTGCTTCTTCTCCAGGTAGGTGGAGTAGTTGCCCTCGTAGGGGTAGAGCCGACCACGGTCGACCTCACAGATCCACTGGGCGACGTGGTCGAGGAAGTACCGATCGTGCGTCACGGCCAGCACGGCGCCCTCGTAGGCGGCCAGGTGCTGCTCGAGCCAGAGCACCGACTCGGCGTCGAGGTGGTTCGTGGGCTCATCGAGCAGCAGCAGGTCCGGCTTGGAGAGCAGCAGCTTGCACAGCGCCACACGGCGGCGTTCACCACCGGAGAGGATGCTGACGTCGGCCTCCGGAGGCGGGCAGCGCAGTGCGTCCATGGCCTGCTCGAGCTGGGAGTCGAGATCCCAGGCGTTGGCGGCGTCGATGGCCTCCTGCAGCGTGCCCATCTCGGCCATCAGCGCGTCGAAGTCAGCGTCGGGGTTGGCCATCTCTTCGGAGATCTGGTTGAAGCGTTGAAGCTTCTCGTAGATCTCGCCGACGCCCTCCTGGACGTTGCCGAGCACGGTCTTGTCCTCGTTCAGGGCAGGCTCCTGCATCAGGATTCCGACGGAGTAGCCCGGGGAGAGACGTGCCTCGCCGTTGGAGGGCTCATCGAGCCCCGCCATGATCTTGAGGATGGTGGACTTGCCCGAACCGTTGGGTCCGACCACGCCGATCTTGGCGCCGGGGTAGAAGGACATGGTGACGTCATCGAGGATGACCTTGTCGCCCACTTTTTTGCGGGCGCTGATCATGGTGTAAATAAACTCTGCCATGGTCCCCAGGCTAGTCGGCAGGGCCGAGAATCTGCTAATGGACCGGCTGCGCTGACCGGCTCGGGGCGACGCGCCGCGGCCTGCCGGGGGTCAGTCGATCAGGTCCAGCTGGTGCGGGGTCCGCCCGGTGGCCGGACGCAGCTCCACGCGCCACCGCCGGGAGGCGAGCTCGGCGACGTCGTCCACGGTTTCAGGCGCCGGGCCCTGGGCGCGCAGCAGCATCCCGGTGAGCAGTCCGCGGGCGTGCTTGGCGAAGTGGGTGACGACCTTCCGCTGCCCGTCGCGCTCGGTGAAGCTGTTGACCATCAGAGTCTGTTCCGGTGCGGGCCGATGCGCCTGCCCGTAGGAGCTGGAGCGGCAGTCCACGACCAGCTGATCCCCGATGAGCCGACTCAGCGGCTCGTCCAGGGCGGCCTTCCAGAAGCTGCCCAGACGTCCGGGAGCCTGCTGCGCCGGGGCGGCACCTGGGCCCTGACCGGTGCCCTGCGCGCTGAGGCTGACCCCCATGGAGAGCCGGTAGGCCGGGATCCTGTCGGTCAACGAGGTCACGCCGAAGAGCCCGGAGAAGACCAGCACCTGCCGGGAGGCCCGGTCCAGCTGCTCGGGGCTCAACGATGCCGGGTCGAGGGCTTCGAAGAGCACCCCGGTGTAGATCTCGTGCGCCGGCGCCGTGGGGGCGCTGACTAGCCGAGCGTTGGCGCGCACCTGGGGCATCATGGTCTTGCCCACGTTGAGCATCTGCTGAGCCTGCTCGTGGCCGCTGACCTGGATCAGGGCATCCATCACGGTGGCGCGTACGAGGTCGAGCTCGGGCAGGGTCAGGCTGCGCAGGTCCACCGGGGGCGCACCGGGATCGGTCGGGGGTGTCTTGCCCTCTGAGGGCGGCAGGAAGATCAGCACCGGGCAAGGCTAGCAAGCGGCTGGGGCGGCGATCACCTCGATCAGCCACTCCGCCGATGCGCCCGGAGCCGGTGTCACGATCCCGTAGCATGGTGAGCCGGGACGGGTCGGCCAGACCATCGCGGCTCGAGACTGAGGCCCGCCGGAGACGGTGGATAACTGCCTCGGGCCGAGGAAAGTCCGGGCTCCACAGGGCAGGATGGTGGGTAACGCCCACTCGGGGAGACCCGCAGGCCAGTGCCACAGAAAACAGACCGCCGGCGGCGCTCGTCGTCGCCGGTAAGGGTGAAACGGTGGTGTAAGAGACCACCAGCGCTCCAGGTGACTGGGGCGGCTAGGCAAACCCCATCCGGTGCAAGGTCGAACAGGATGTGCTCGAGGGCTGCCCGCCCGAGCATCCGGGTTGATCGCTTGAGGTCCGTGGCAACACGAGGCCCAGATGGATGATGGTCAGGCTCGGTGAGCAATCACCGCGGCCTACAGAACCCGGCTTATCGACCGGCCCGTCCCCCCACCCGCTCCCCCGTGCCCCTAGGCGCCGGGTGAGTGGGTTTCGGCTAGACTCAGCCACGGACACATCGCGGTGTTCGCCACGAACCGAGCTCACGATGGGTCCACGTAGACAATGACGTCTAGACGAGTGAGGACACGTCCAACAATGACCACTGAAGCAGACGAACACCTGCACAGCTGGATCGACCGAGAGTCCCAGGCTGAGGCCATGATCCCGCTGCTGGGACAGCTCTACCGAGAGAACAACGTGGTCACCGGGATCTACGGTCGCCGACTGGTCAACCGGTCCGCCATCGAGATCCTCAAGGCGCACCGCTTCGCACGCCAGGTCGACGAGACCGAGCTGCCAGTCTCACAGACGCTTCCCCTGGTGAAGGCGCTTACCACACTGGATCTCGGCGCCGCCAGCATCGACATCGCCCGGCTGAACTCTCGCTATCGGGCCTCCGCGCATGCCGCCGCCGGGGACATGGACTCCTTCCTGCGTGAGGAGCTCGCGGAAGTTCTCGGCCGCGGCGGTGAGGGACTCTCTGAGCCGCGCGACGTCGTGCTCTACGGCTTCGGCCGGATCGGTCGGCTGCTCGCCCGGATCATCGTCGGCAACGCCTCGTCGGCCTCCGGGCTGCGGCTGCGCGCGATCGTGGTGCGTCAGGGCGCCGAGGACGATCTCGCCAAGCGCGCCTCGCTGCTGCGCCGAGACTCGGTCCACGGGCCCTTCGAGGGCTCCATCCGGGTCGACGTGGAGAACCAGGCGATCATCGCCAACGGCACCTTCATCAAGGTCATCTACGCCTCGGACCCCGCCGCAGTGGACTACACCGCCCATGGCATCTCTGACGCGGTGGTCGTGGACAACACCGGCCGCTGGCGCGATGAGGAAGGCCTCAGCCAGCACCTGCAGGCCAAGGGCGTCTCCCGGGTGCTGCTGACTGCTCCGGGCAAGGGAGACCTGAAGAACATCGTCTTCGGCGTCAACCACGAGCAGATCACCGCGCAGGACAAGATCGTCTCTGCGGCGTCCTGCACCACCAACGCCATCACCCCGGTGGCCAAGCTCATGGACGAGGCCTACGGGATCGACCATGGGCACGTGGAGACGGTGCACTCCTACACCAATGACCAGAACCTGATCGATAACTTCCACCCCGGTGAGCGTCGCGGTCGTTCGGCGGCGCTGAACATGGTGATCAGCGAGACCGGTGCCGCGAAGGCGGTTGCCAAGGCGCTGCCCCAGCTGGCCGGGAAGCTGTCCGGGAACGCCATCCGCGTCCCGACCCCGGATGTCTCGATGGCGATCCTGAATCTGGAGCTGGATCGGGAGACCACCAAGGAGGAGCTCAACAAGTTCCTGCGCCGTGAATCCCTCGAGGGCCCGCTGCACAAGCAGGTGGACTACATCGATTCCGCCGAGGTGGTCTCCACCGATTTCGTGGGCACCCGGGCTGCGGGGATCGTGGACGGTCTGGCGACCATCGTCAACGGCCGCCAGGCGATCCTCTACGTCTGGTACGACAACGAGTTCGGCTACTCCGCCCAGGTGGTCCGGGTGCTGGAGCACATGACCGGCAGCGCCCCGGTGAAGTACCCGAAGGTGCAGCCGCGCAACGCCGCCAGCAACGGCGCCGCCGAAAGCCCCGCCGGATCTGAGACGAAGACCGCGCTGCCCGCCAGCTGAGCGCCCGGTTCAGCCCACCGGCTGAGACCACGCTTTACTCGCGACAGCACGACGACGGCGGCCCTCCCCTGCTGGGGTGGGCCGCCGTCGTCGTGCTGGTCCCAGGTGTGCCCCCGGGTCACATGGAGATATGAGGCAACGAGATGGTCCAGGAATTCAGTTCCTGGCCCGCGGGGGCCCATCCCGCGGTCCCTGCCGGCTGAACGCCCGTTGAGAGCCGATGCACCGGATGCTGCGTCCCTGCGGTGGAGCACCCACGGCGCGCTTCTGCAGGTTCGAGGTCGACCCGATGGTGTTGTCCGGCATTATTCAGTGCTGCTGTCGCAGCCGGGACGTCGTGCCTGCCGTGCCGACTTCCCGTTCCCATCAAGGTGGTTCGGAGCAGCTGCGGAGGTTGCGCTGAGTATCCGTTCCTCCAGTCCCAGGGGTGGAGTCTCATCCCGCCGCGAAGACATTGCGCTCATCGTGCGTATGACCCCCCAGTGCCGTCCGCAATGATTTCAGCCCGTAGTACATCCGAGTCCGCAAGGTCGCGACCGGAACCCCTGTCCTCTCCGAAAGCTCCTGGTACCCCACGCCGTCGAGTTGAACAGCGGCGATCACCTGTCGGTGCTCGGAGGTGAGCGTGGCCAACGACTCGTAGAGGACCAGCCGCTCCACTGCGAGCGGGTCCTCCGTCACCGTATCGCTCGCCCCCTCGATCTTCTCCGGATCCGCCGGGGGACGGGCACGAGCCCGCAGAGAATCCGTGACGAGGTCGCGCACGATGGCGAACAGCCCTGTCCGGATCGAACCACGCGATCTGCTGAACCATTCTCTGCTTCGCCAGGCACGGATGAAGGCCTCCTGAACACAGTCCTCCGCCTCGGCTCGGTCACCTAACGCGTTGACCGCGTACGCGAAGAGAGCCCCACCGTGCTCGGCAAAGGCCTCACGAACGTCGAATACCGGGTCACCTTCCTGGTGCATAGGAAGCCCCGATCACGCGTTCAGCACACCGGGAATCGGCTCTGGGAGCCGAACACCCCACGGCGTCACACCCTGGATGGGCACGCAAGGGATGAACGCACCCTGTCCTCGGTCTCCGGACCACCGGAACAGCGTGAAACCTGGAACCGGCCCACAACGGGGGCAGACGGCCCCCAGAGGCGAGTGCGAGAGCCGCTCCTGCCCCCAAGACTCCCACCGGCGCCCCCGCCGATCGTCTCAGGCCGGTCAGCAGCTCCTGGGCGGGTGACCTGTGCGTTCTGGTCGCGACGGTGAGCAGATTCCCGCACAAGCTTTTCTTCGTGTTCGGGCAGACAAGCATCGGAACGGACCTTCCCGTTGCCAGGGCCGGACTCCGTGCAAGGAGGCTGACTGACAACGATCATCTGGTAAACCCTTGAAGTAGTTTAATTAGACTATCTAATTAACATTTAGTGTCAACTAGATGTGATCTAGATCACAACAAAGGTGCCTGAGATGGAGCGTCCTCGCGAGATTCTGGCGAGACCGACGTGGATCAGCGTGACCGGCGTGCTCATCTCGCCCAAGGGGTCAGCCTGGGAACCGGTCAAGTCGGGAAAGCTGATCGGTCGCGCAGTGCACACCACCACGGTCTGCACGGTTGACCCCGACGTGCCGAACAGACCGGCCCCTGCGCCGGGCCGGCAGATTCAACGCGCGGGGCGGATCCGACTGCGACTCGGGTCCCAGGGGATCCCGGCGGCGCAGGCGTCCATCGCCTCGTTGCTCAGCGCATCGGCGTCACCGTTGTCCTTGCGCGGGATCCAGGTGTAGCGCACCTGCATCGGCGGCAGGATGGTGGAGGCCTCTGCGGCGAGCCGCTTCATGTCCTCGTGCTTGATCTTCCAGCGCCCGCTCATCTGCTCCACCACGAGCTTGGAGTCCAGCTTGACCTCGACGAAGGCCTGCGGGTCCAGGTCACGGGCCAGTCGCAGACCCTCGATGAGTCCGGTGTACTCGGCGACGTTGTTGCTCGCCTTCCCCAGCGGGGTGGCCTTGGTGGCGAGGATCTGACCCGCCTCATCACGGACCAGGGCGCCGGAGCCGGCGATTCCAGGATTGCCGCGGCTTCCGCCGTCGGCCTCGACGAACAGAGTGGTCATGGCTCACGCACCTTCAAGTCAGTACAGGTCTTGGTCACGGTGTCTCGAGCCCACGGGCGCCTCAGCGGCCCGGGGTGAGCACGAAGTCCCAAGGATCGGTGTTGATGCCGCTCACGGCAACCTCCACATCGTAGCCGCGATCGGTCAGCGCTCGGTGGAGCGCCTGCGCGGCGGTGGGCAGCCAGAGCCATTCCGAGGCGAAGTGTGAGACATCGATCAGATAGGGGCGTCCCTCGGCGGCTGATTCGCGGGCCTCCGAGGCCGGGTGGTGGCGCAGATCGGCGGTGAGGAAGACATCAGCGCCGGCGTCCGCGGCAGCCTGGAGCAGCGAGTCCCCGGCCCCGCCGCACAGCGCCACCCGCTGGATCAGGTCTTCCCGGTCACCCGCCACCCGCACGCCTCCCGCCACGGCGGGCAGCACCGAGAACACCCGGGCGGCGAACTCCCCGAGCGTCAGCGGCTCGGCCAGCATCCCGATGCGCCCCAGTCCCTCCGAGGCCAGGCCCTCCGCCGCGACGGCCAGCGGTGCGGTGTCCTGAAGACCCAGCGCGCCGGCGAGGACATCGTTGACCCCGCCGATCGCGGAATCCCCATTGGTGTGAGCAGTCAGCAGGGCGCAGCCGGATTCGATCAGCCGGTGGACCATCTCTCCCTTGAACTGTCCGGCCTCCACGGAGGTGACTCCGCGAAGCAGCAGCGGGTGGTGGGTGATCAGCAGATCGGTCCCGGAGCTCGCGGCCTCTTCGATGACCGGCCGCACCGGGTCCACGGCGAAGTGGATCCGCCGCACGAGCGCGTCGCGACGGCCGGTGACCAGCCCGACGGCGTCCCAGGACTCTGCCAGTGAGCGAGGCCAGAGCTCTTCGGCGGTCTCCAGCACCTCATCGAGGGTGGGAACCTGGGAATCGGTGGTGGTCTCATCTGGACGCGGAGCGGGGCTGGGAGACATGTCTCATTTCTACAGGCCATGATTCAGGAATAGAGCCCGGGACACGGACGGTTGTGCTGGTCATGGACAATTCCCTCAAGACCGTGGTGCTCGCCGCCGGCTGCTTCTGGTGCCTGGACTCGCTCGCGCGCAGACTGCGCGGGGTTCATCACGTGCGCAGCGTCTACACCGGAGGATCCGGTCCGGCCATCTACGAAGCCGTCGCCTCCGGCGGCACCGGACACGCAGAAGCCGTGGAGATCGGCTATGACCCGAGCGTGCTCCCGGACCAGGTGCTCTACGCCGTGTTCTTCTCCAGCCACGACCCGACCACGCTGAACCGGCAGGGCTACGACGTCGGGGACCAGTACCGCTCCGCGATGTTCTACACCGATGAGGCCCAGCACGATGAGTTCGCCGCCGCGATCGCGCAGGCGCAGAACTCCTTCGACCGGCCGGTCGTCACCACGCTGGAGCCCCTGGGCCGAGTGTTCGAGGCCGAGGAGGTCCACCAGGACTTCCACTCCCGACGTCCTGATGTCGGATACTGTCGGGTCATCATCGATCCCAAGGTCACAAAGCTCCGCAGAGACTATGCTTCATGGTTGAAACCCGAGGAAGAAAGGTCCACTCACTAATGGCCAAAATTCTGGACAACATCACCCAGGCAGTCGGCAACACCCCACTGGTGCGGCTCAACCGGCTGGGCGCAGACCTTCCGGGCAACATCGCGATGAAGCTGGAGTTCTACTCCCCCGCCAGCTCGATCAAGGACCGCATCGGTGCCGCCATCGTCGACGCCGCCGAAGAGTCCGGGATGCTCAAGCCCGGCGGGACCATCGTGGAGGGCACCTCGGGCAACACCGGGATCGCGCTGGCTATGGTGGGCGCCGCCCGCGGCTACCGCGTGGTGCTCACCATGCCGGAGACCATGTCCACCGAGCGTCGTGTGATGCTGCGCGCCTACGGCGCCGAGATCGTGCTCACTCCCGGAGCCGAGGGAATGCGCGGCGCGGTGGAGCGGGCCAAGGCCATCGTGGCGGAGACCGAGAACTCCATCTGGGCCCGGCAGTTCGCCAACGAGGCCAACCCGGCCACCCACTACCGGACCACCGGCGAGGAGATCTGGCAGGACACCGACGGCGAGGTGGACGTCTTCATCGCCGGCATCGGCACCGGTGGCACCATCACCGGCGCCGGGCGCCGGCTCAAGGAGTGCAAGCCCAGCATCCACCTGGTCGCCGTGGAGCCCGAGGACTCCCCGATCCTCTCCGGCGGCACCGCCGGTCCGCACAAGATCCAGGGCATCGGCCCGAACTTCATCCCCGACATCCTGGACCAGGGCATCTACGACGAGGTCTACCAGGCCAACCTCGAGAAGGCCGTGAGCTGCGCCCGCGACCTCGGCACCCAGGAAGGCATCCTCGGTGGGATCTCCACCGGCGCCAATGTCGCGGCCGCCCTGGAGCTGGCCTCCCGCGAAGAGAACCGGGACAAGCTCATCGTGACCATCGCGTGTGACTTCGGAGAGCGCTACATCTCCACGTTGCTCTACGAAGACATCCGCGGCTGATCCGCCCACGAGCCGTGAAGTTCGATCCCTGTGAAAGGTTGGTTCCCCCTTGGGACCTCTGAAACGTCTGCGTGAGGACATCAAAGCCGCGCGTGAACATGATCCCGCCGCGCGCAGCACAGCCGAGGTGGTGCTGGTCTACTCCGGCCTGCACGCCGTCTGGTCCTACCGGGTTGCCCACCGGATGTGGCAGACCCGGCCGCTGAAGACCCCGGCTCGCGCACTGTCTCAGGTGACCCGAGGCCTGACCGGCGTCGAGATCCACCCGGGCGCCCAGATCGGGCGTCGCTTCTTCATCGACCACGGCATGGGCGTGGTCATCGGCGAGACCGCCGAGATCGGTGACGATTGCATGCTCTACCAGGGCGTCACCCTCGGCGGACGATCCCTGGAACAGACCAAGCGCCACCCGACGCTGCGCGACGGGGTCGTCGTGGGCGCCGGCGCGAAGGTCATCGGACCCGTCGAGATCGGTGCAGGCTCCGCCGTGGGCGCCAACGCCGTGGTCGTGAAGTCCTCCCCGCCCAACTCGATCCTCACCGGTATCCCGGCAAAGGCGCGTCAGCGCGGAGTCGCTGAGCGGAAACCCCACGTGGACCCGGCCGAGTACGCGCTGGATCCGGCGATCTTCATCTAGAGGCTGTGGCTGCCCGCCAGGCGGCGCATGACCTCGGCGGCCGGCTCCTGCGTCGCAGCCGCGAAGCCGGTGCCCGCCCAGAGGTTGAGTCCCTGCGGGTCTGAGGCCGCGCCGGCGGCTCGGCGCAGCCCGCTGCTCAGCTGATGCAGGGCGGGGAAACCCGACGGCGCGGACATGGTCAGTGCGTCGGTGAAGCTGTTTCGCAGCGCCCGCGCCGGTCGCCCCGAGAACGCCGTGGTGATGATGGTCTCCGGCTCCCCCGGTGGAGTCACCAGGGCCTGTTGGTGAGCCAGATTAGTCCCGCTCTCGGGACACCTCAGCAGCGCGGTGCCCAGCACCGCGGCCTCCGCCCCTGCGCTCAGTGCGACACTGACCCCCTCGGCGTCGGCGATGCCGCCGGCGGCCCACAGCGGCAGCTCGGTGAGCCCGGCGACTGCCTGCAGCAGCTCGAGAAGATCGATGTCCGCAGGCACCTGCTGCGGAGTCCAGGTTCCGGAGTGACCTCCGGCCGATGATGCTTGGACGATCAATCCGTCGACCCCGGCGCTGGCAGCCGTCACGGCCTCCTCCACGGAGGTGACCGTCTGCAGCACCCGCGCCCCGGTGGCCTTCATCCGCTCGATGTCCTGGATCTGCGGCAGACCGAAGGTCAGGCTGATCAGCGGCACCGGATTCGCCTCGAGCTCCGCAAGCTTCTGCTCCCAGGAGTCGTCCCAGAGCCGAGCCGGTGACCCGACGCCCGTGGTGCCACTGATGCCGGCTTCCCAGGTGACGCCGGCGAGGCTGCTGATCTCCGGAAGCTCCACCTCAGCCGCCCAGTGCGTCGCGTCCCGCGCGTGCTCATCCAGCCAGGCCTGGACCGCGTCACGGTGCCGGGTGAGGTCCTCGGCGCTGATCGGGACCGGGTTCGGCACGAAGAGATTGACCCCGAAGCGCGGGGTGGACTGCCGCACCCGGTGGATCTGTGCGGCCAGGTCCTCGGCGCTCTTGTATCCGGCCGCGAGGAAGCCGATGCCCCCTGCCTCGGAGGCGGCGATCACAAGCTCAGGACGGCTCGGTCCGCCGGCCATCGGGGCAGCGACCATGGGAATGGTGGCGCCTGACGAGGCCAGCAGTCCGGCCGTCCTGGTGCTCATGCGCTCAGCTCTGCAAGGTCGGAGTCGACATCTGGTTCAGCGGATCAGGCGTCGATCTCGCTGCGGTCACCGGACCACATCGTGTGGAAGGTGCCTTCCTTGTCCACGCGCTTGTAGGTGTGTGCCCCGAAGTAGTCGCGCAGTCCCTGGGTCAGCGCGGCCGGCAGCCGTTCGCGGCGCAGGCTGTCGTAATAAGACAGCGAGGAGGAGAACACCGGGGCGGGGACGCCGTAGGTCGCGGCGGCCGCGACCACGCGGCGCCAGGCCGGGAGGCATTCGTTGATGGCCTCGTTGAACTCCGAAGCCAGCAGCAGGTTCTTGGGCTGCTGGTCGCGGGGCGCGTCGTAGGCCTTCATGATGGTGTCCAGCAGGTCGGCGCGGATGATGCAGCCGGCGCGCCAGAGCGAGGCGATGGCTTTCAGGTCCAGGTCCCAGCCGAACTCTTCGCCGGCGGCGACGAGCATGTCCAGGCCCTGGGCGTAGGCGACGAGCTTGGAGGCGTAGAGGGCCTTGCGCACGTCTTCGACGAGGTCCTGGCGATCTTCGGGGCTGCCATACTTCTCCGTGGCAGAGAGGGTCTCATCGACTCCGGCGCTGAAGGTGGCGTTGGTGACGGCGCGCAGCTCGCGCTGGGAGGAGATCGAGCGGGCGAAGACCGACTCGGCGATGGCGGTGACCGGTGAGCCCACCTCCAGGCCGGAGATCGCGGTCCAGCGGCCGGTGCCCTTCTGGCCGGCGGAGTCCACGACCACGTCCACCAGCGGACGGCCGGTGGTCTCATCCTCCTGCTCGAGCACCTCGGCGGTGATCTCGATCAGGTAGGAGGCCAGGTCGGTGGTGTTCCATTCGCGGAACACACCTGCCTGCTCGCGGGGTTCGATGCCGGCGAGGGACCGCATCAGGTCGAAGGCTTCACCGATGACCTGCATGTCGGCGTATTCGATGCCGTTGTGGACCATCTTCACGTAGTGGCCGGCGCCGTCGGTGCCGACCCAGGCGCAGCAGGGCTCGCCGTTGTACTTCGCCGAGATCTTCTCCAGCATCGGGCCCAGGGAGTCATAGGACTCCTTGGAGCCGCCGGGCATGATCGAGGGGCCGTTGAGCGCTCCCTCTTCGCCCCCGGAGACGCCGACACCGACGAAGTGCAGGTTCTTCGCGCGCAGGCTCTCCTCACGGCGTCGGGTCTCTTCATAGAAGGAGTTGCCGCCGTCGATGATGATGTCGCCCTCATCGAGCAGGGGCACCAGATCCGCGATCACCGAGTCCACCGGCGCGCCGGCCTGGACCATGATCAGCACCCGGCGGGGGCGCTCGAGCGACTCCACGAGCTCGGCCAGGGTCTCGGTGCGCACGAAGTCCCCGTCGCCCCCGTGGGCCTGGAGAAGGGCGTCCGTGCGGGCGACCGAGCGGTTGTGCAGCGCGACGGTGTAGCCGTTGCGGGCCAGATTGCGGGCCAGATTGGCTCCCATGACGGCCAGGCCGGTCACTCCGATATGTGCACTCATGCGTTCTCCTTCGTCGAGGTCAGTCAGACATTCTCACAGCGCAGCATGATCCCTGACGGCACGCGCGAACCGCAGTGACGCGGCCTCGCTGCAGCGTGCACGCAGCAGGCGCGCTGGAGGTCGGACATGGGATCCCGCCGTCGTGAACCTCGGTGTTCCCGAGGCGAGCACTGCAACTCTACCGCTTCGGCTCCACCGTCGGTCCGGGTCAGTCCTGAAGATGCGAGGTCGGGCTCAGTCACCCACCGCGTCGCGGCCGCGGCGCACGATCAGCGGATCAGGCTCTCCGACGACCTCGTGGTCCTTGCCCTCATATTCGAACTGGGCGAGGAAGCACTTCATCGCGTTGAGCCGGGCCCGCTTCTTGTCGTTGGACTTGATCGTCATCCACGGCGCGTGGTCGGTGTCGGTGCGCAGGAACATCTCTTCCTTGGCCTCGGTGTAGGCCTCCCAGCGGTCCAGGGACTCCAGGTCCATGGGAGAGAGCTTCCACTGCCGGACCGGATCGATCTGACGGATCGCGAAGCGGGTGCGCTGTTCCTGCTGGGTCACCGAGAACCAGAACTTGGTCACGTGGATCCCGGCGTCGACCAGCATCTGCTCGAACTGCGGAGCCTGGCGCATGAAGAGCTCATACTCCTGTTCGGAGGAGAACCCCATCACGCGCTCGACCCCGGCCCGGTTGTACCAGGAGCGGTCGAAGAGCACCATCTCCCCGGCGGTGGGCAGATGATCCACATAGCGCTGGAAGTACCACTGGCCGAGCTCCCGGTCCGAGGGCCGGTTCAGCGCCACGACCCGCGCGGTCCGCGGGTTCAGGTGCTCGGTGAACCGCTTGATCGTGCCGCCCTTGCCGGCGGCGTCGCGGCCCTCGAAGACGACCACGTGCTTGAGCCCATAGTCCTCGGCCCAGTACTGGAACTTCAGCAGCTCCACCTGCAGGTGATACTTCTCGATCTCGTAGACATCACGGGAGAGTCGGTTCTCGTACGGGTAGTTCTCGTGCCAGGTCTCGACGGCGCGGCCCTGCGGATCGATCAGGTCCGGGTCAGGCGTATGACCGTCCAAGACCGTGTATCCGCCTTCGCGGAGCTCATCGATGAACTCACGGAGGTTCTTGCGCGCGGTGCCGTCGACCTGGAAGATCGGGTCATTCATCAGATCAGCCTTTCTCGAGAGGCGGCTGCTGCCAGCTCATCAGTAATTCATGAACACATTGTTAACCGTCTCGGCCCGATCTGGAAGTCTGCGTCCAGCCGCAGCTGCTCAGAGCGCCTTCTCCCCCATCTGGCCGGCGCGGGCGAGCGCGGTCAGGCGCGAGACCGTGCGGTGATATTTCTTCATATAACCGCCGGACATCATCTCTTCGGTGAAGAGCTGGTCGAAGGGCTTCCCGGAGGCCACGATCTTGATGTCCTGGTCGTAGAGCCGGTCGGCGAGCACCACGAAGCGCAGCGCCAGCGCCTGGGCTTCGATGGTCTCGACATCCTTGAGCACCAGCACATCCATGTCGGTGACCAGCTGCCGGTACCGGCTGGGATGCACCCCGGTGATGTGCTTGCAGAGTGCGTCGAAGTCATCCACCGCGATGCGGGCGTCGGGGTACTGACGTGCAGCGAAGTCTTCGATCTCGTCGGAGCCCAGCGGAGCGGGCGCCTCAGGCAGCCCACGGTGGCGGTAGTCCTCACCGTCGACCTTGATCACGGAGAACTGGTCCGAGAGCACCTGGATCTCGCGCTGGAAGTCTGCCGCGGCGAAGCGACCCTCTCCCAAGGAGCCGGGCAGCGTGTTCGACGTCGCGGCGAGCTTGACCCCGGCGTCGGCCAGTTCGCGCATCAGCCGGGACATCAGCACCGTGTCGCCCGGGTCGTCGAGCTCGAACTCATCGATGCAGACCAGCGAGTAGTCGCTGAGCACGTCCACGGTGCGGCGGAAGGACAGCGCCCCGACGAGGTTGGTGTACTCCACGAAGGTGCCGAAGGCGCGCTGGCCCTCGACCGAGTGGTACAGCGAGGCCAGCAGGTGGGTCTTGCCCACGCCGAAGCCGCCGTCGAGGTAGATCCCGCTGGACACCTTGGAACGGGCCGGGGCCCGGCCGAAGAGCTTGCCGAAGAACCCGCCGCCGCTCTGGCTGGCGCCCACGGTCGCGGAGAACTCACGCAGCGCGGTGACCGCCTTCTCCTGCGAGGGGTGCGCCGGGTCTGGAATGTAGGAGTCGAAGGAGACTTCGGCGAAGCGGAAGGACGGCCGCAGGCCCTCCAGCAGCTGACCGACTCCGAGCTGAGGGGTCCGCTGGCTCAGCGGAGTGGCATTGGACGGCATGTGACCACTCTACCCACGACTGCGCGTTTCACCGGCTGATTCCCTATCCTGGAAGGTGACCCAGTGACGACGGAAGGTTCTGTTCACCATGACCGAAGAAAAAGACTTCTCCCAGTACGCCCACCCCGACGCCCTGGTCTCCACCGACTGGGTGGCGCAGCACAAGGACGACCCGTCCGTGGTGCTGCTGGAATCGAATGAAGATGTGCTGCTCTACGAGACCGGTCACATCCCCGGTGCGCAGAAGATCGACTGGCACACCGATCTCAACGATCCGGTCACCCGAGACTTCCTGGGCCCGCAGCAGTTCGCCGCGTTCGCCTCCGCCAAGGGGATCACCCCGGACACCACCGTGGTCTTCTACGGTGACAAGTCGAACTGGTGGGCCGCCTACGCCCTCTGGGTGTTCACCCTCTTCGGCCACCGGGACCTGCGCCTGATGGACGGCGGCCGGCAGAAATGGGCCGCCGAGGGCCGCGAGCTGGTCACCGAGGTGCAGACCCCGGCCTCGGTGAGCTACCCGACGCCGGCGCAGCGCGATGACTCCACCTTCCGCGCCTTCCGCGAGGATGTGCTCGCCCACTTCGGCAAGCCGATGATCGATGTCCGCTCGCCTCTGGAGTACTCCGGTGAGCGCACCCACATGGAGGGCTACGAGCAGGAGGGTGCGCTGCGCGGCGGCCACATCCCCTCCGCCGCCTCGGTGCCGTGGGCCAAGGCCGCCAATGAGGACGGGACCTTCCGCTCGCGTGCCGAGCTGGAGGCGATCTACACCGAGCAGGCGGGTCTTGGTCAGGCCGAAGAGGTCATCGCCTACTGCCGGATCGGTGAGCGCTCCTCGCACACCTGGTTCGTGCTGCAGCACCTGCTCGGCTACGACAACGTCCGCAACTACGACGGCTCCTGGACCGAGTGGGGCAACGCGGTGCGGCTGCCCATCGCCACCGGCGAAGAGCCCGGCGCGGTGCCCGGCGCATGAGCCAGGCCCCCACCCCGCAGGGCGACGCCGCGGCCCGGCGGCTCCCGGAGCAGCTCGCCGAGGTCGTCGAGGAGTTCGCCGAGTTGGAGGACCGGCAGAAGCTGGAGCTGCTGCTTGAGTTCTCCCGCGAGCTGCCGGAGCTGCCCGCGCGCTACCTCAACAGCTATGACCAGATGGAAGAGGTGGTGGAGTGCCAGTCCCCGCTCTTCCTCACCCTGGAGTACGACGACGCCGCTGGGACCGCCGCGATCTTCTTCGCGGCTCCCCCGGAGGCCCCGACCACGCGAGGCTTCGCGGCGATCCTGCACGAGGGGCTGAGCGGGCTGCGCTTCGAGGAGATCCTCGCCGTGCCGGAGGACCTCTCGGAGCGGCTCGGACTGTCCAAGGCGATCACCCCGCTGCGGCTGCGCGGGATGACGGCGATGCTGGGCCGGATCAAGCGTAATATCCGAGTTCACCTGGCCGCGTCTGCCCCGGTGCAGGGCGGCTGAACAGGTCGGTGACCCAGTCGATCACGGTGGCGTCCCAGCGCTTCGGATCGTGGTTCCACTCCTTGACGTGGCGGGCCTGGGCGAAGGAGACATAGGTGACCTTCGGGTTCTTCCGGGCGAGATCCCGGGAGGGCCCGTAGGGCACGATGTTGTCATCGACGCTGTGCATGATCAGCGCATGGGACCTCAGCTGGTCCGCCCGGTCGATCCAGTTCATCGCCTGAAGATCCACCGGGGCGGCGAGCCCGGTGACCCGGCGGCCGCCCGGGTTGGAGATGAACCACTGGCCCAGGCGGCCTACCACGTCGGGGATCCGGTTGGCCTTCGCCTGGTGGGCGAGCACGTCCATCCAGTCGATCACCGGCCCGGTCAGCACCAGGCCGCGGATATATTCGGCGTAGCGGGACCGGTCTGCCGTCTGCAGGCAGATCGCTCCCCCCATGGACCAGCCGAAGAGGATGATGTCCTGAGCGCCGCGCGCCAGCGCGAACTCGATGGCGGCCTCGACGTCCTCCCATTCGGTGACCCCCAGGCCGTAGCGGCCGTCCTCGGCTGCCGGGGCCTCGCCGTCGTTGCGGTATGAGATCAGCAGCGTCTCGGCGCCCAGCGCGGAGGTGGCGGCCAGGGCGCGGATCCCCTCCGTGCGGTTGCTGCCCCGTCCGTGGACCCCGATGGCCCACACGTTGCGTCCGCTCAGCGGGCCCTGGTGATCTGCGGACAGGCCGGCGGCCAGGGGCTGCGGCGCCACGTACCAGGCCGGTGACGGGCCACCCGGCAGCGTGATGACCACCTCGTCGCTGTCGAAGCCGGCGTCGGCCGGGTTCAGAAAGACCACCGAGGTCCACCAGCCGCGCACTGCGGTGCGCAGGTCCCCGCCATAGACCTTCTCCACCGGGCGGGTGACGGTGCCGCCCTTGGGCTCCAGCGTGGTGATCGGCCCGATCCGCGCCAGCGACCGCCCGCCGTGGAAGAACAACCCGTAGGTGCCGTCCACCACGGTCTCCGCGGTGATCGGCAGGATCACCTCGTCGCCGTCTGGTCCTCTGGTCACCGCGAGGATCTCGAGATCTTCGGCACGTTCGCGCACCGGGGTGACCACGGCGCGGGCGAAGTACCCGGCGAGCCCGGAACCGGCAGCGGCCAGCGTCATCCCGGCCGCGAGCCCGGTGCCCACCCCCAAGGTCGTGGCGCGGATCCATGGCGTGTGCACCGCCGACTCACGCCGAAACCTGCTGGTCCAGGTGGGGGCCGCGCGGCGGAGCAGGGCCTTCGCCCGGGCGGCTGCGGCACCGGGTTCATTCAACCGTGACGTCATGCGTCTCAGCTTACGCGGGCGCACGGAACGTGATGAGATAGGAACATGAGTGCGAACCAGAACACCGGAACCGGCGCCGACCCGTGGCGCGAGAAGCTCAGCCCGCAGGAGTTTCAGGTGCTGCGCCAGGGCGGCACCGAACGCGCTTACACCGGCGAGTACTGGAACAACAAGACGGAGGGCACCTACTCCTGTCGGGCCTGCGGCGCGGCGCTGTTCACCTCCACCGAGAAGTTCGATTCACGCTGCGGCTGGCCCAGCTTCTTCGAACCCGCCGCCGACGCGAACATCCGCTACCTCACCGATACCTCCATGGGGATGGAGCGCACCGAGGTGCGCTGCGGCTCCTGCGACTCCCACCTGGGACATCTCTTCACCGGCGAGGGCTTCGACACCCCCACCGACCAGCGCTACTGCATCAACTCCATCTCGATGGACTTCACCGAATCCGCAGAGAGCTGAGCCGTGCCCGCCACCGAGACGCAGCCGCGGCTGCTCGATGCCTCCTTCGCCTCTGACAACGTCGCCGGGGTCGCCCCAGAGATCCTGCAGGCTCTGACCCGGGTCAACGCCGACGCGGCCCTGCCCTACGGGGCCGATCCGGTGACCGCACAGCTGCGCGAGGTGATCAAGGAGACCTTCGGTGAGCGCGCGGAGATACTGCCGGTCTTCAACGGCACCGGCGCCAATGTGGTGGCGCTGCAGGGGCTGCTGCCGCGCTGGGGCGCCGCGATCTGCTCCGCCCAGGCCCACGTGAACAATGATGAGGGCGCCGCTCCGGAGCGCCTCGGGGCGCTCAAGCTGCTGCCGCGCCCGACCGCCGCAGGGAAGCTGACTCCCTCCGACGTGCACGCCGAGCTGAAGGCGCTGGGCTTCGTCCACGCCGCGCAGCCGCTGGCGGTCACGCTCACCCAGTCCACCGAGCTCGGCACGGTCTACACCGCCGAGGAGATCGCCGAGGTCGCCGAGGCAGCCCACGCCCACGGGCTCGGGGTCCACCTCGACGGAGCCCGGATCTCGAATGCGGCCGCCGCCCTGGGCTGTTCGCTGGGTGAGTTCACCACCGCCGCCGGCGTCGACGTCCTGAGCCTCGGCGGCACCAAGAACGGAGCCATGGCCGCGGAGGCCGTGGTGGTGATCAACCCCGACCGCGTCGCGGGCACCGACTTCATCCAGAAGTTCTCGATGCAGCTCGCGAGCAAGCAGCGCTTCGTCTCGGCCCAGCTGCTGGAACTCTTCGGCACCGACCTCTGGCGACGCAACGCCACCCATGCCAACGCTGCGGCCGCGAAGCTCGGACGCACACTCGCAGAGATCCCTGGGGTCACGCTGTCCCGGCCCACCGAGGTCAACGCCACCTTCCCCGAGGTCCCGACGAAGATCGCCGAAGCCATCCGGGACCGGTACCTGGTCCATGTCTGGGACACCGCCGCCGGCGGCAACCCGGTGCTGCGGATCATGTGCTCCTTCCAGACCACCGATGCGCAGATCGAGGCGCTGGTGGAGTGCGCCCGGCGCGCCTAGCACGTCAGACTCACCGAAGTTCCTAATCTTGGGGCGTGACAGCTTTCGGTCCCCTTGGCGGACCCGACCAGCAGGGCGCAGCGCGAGACGCATCCCAGCCGCCCCACGGTGCCAGCGGCATCGAGGGGCTGCCTGACTCTTTCCTGCAGGCGCTGAGCAGTCTGCGCCGGGCCTCCCCGCGCGCCGAGGCGCTGGTCCAGGAGGTCCCGGCGCCGTCGAAGCTGGCGCCCTTCGCGGTCGCGCTGCGCGCCGAGGTCCACTCGCACGGCGGCGTCGCACTGGGAGCCCATCCGGTCACCCGACTCCGGCCGCAGCCCGAAGACACCGAGGTCCTGGCCACCGGTCGTTTCATCCTGCTCCACGACCCCGCAGGTCAGCAGGCCTGGGGCGGGACCTTCAGGGTAGTGATCTATATCCGCGCGGAGCTCGACGCCGAGATGGGCAATGATCCGCTGCTCGCCTCCGTGGCCTGGACCTGGCTCTGTGATTCCCTCGCCCAGCACGGGGTGGAGTACAGTCATGCGGGCGGCACGGCCACCCGGATCCTCTCCGAGAGCTTCGGCAGCATGGAGAACCGGATGCCGAGCAACGATGTGGAGCTGCGCGCCTCGTGGAGCCCCACCGGAATCGGATTCGGATCCCACCTGCAGGCGTGGGCCGATATGGTCTGTTCCTTCGCGGGACTGCCGCCGCTGCCCGATGGAGTGATCGCCCTGCCACATATCAGGAGGAGCTGACGAAGTGCCGGAGACCTCGATGGACTCTCCCGAGGAGGGGCCGCCGCCCCTGCTGACCGAACCCGAGGACGGGGTTCCCTTCGTCATCGACACCGATCGCGGCCTGCAGCGCTGCGCTGAGGCGCTTGCCGCCGGCACCGGCCCCGTCGCGGTGGACGCCGAGCGAGCATCGGGCTTCCGCTACGGACAGCGCGCGTTCCTGGTCCAGCTCAAACGCGAAGGCTCCGGGCTCTGGCTCATCGACCCTGAACCGTTCACCACCCTGGCCCCGGCCCAGGAGGCCCTCGACGGCGTCGAGTGGATCCTGCACGCGGCCACCCAGGACCTCCCCTGCCTCGCGGAGCTGGGCATGCACCCGCACAGCCTCTTCGACACCGAGCTCGCCGCACGGCTGGGCGGAGTGCCCCGAGTCAGCCTCGGGGCGGTGGTGGAGTCCCTGCTGGGCGTGCGCCTCGCCAAGGAACACTCAGCAGCAGACTGGTCGCGGCGTCCGCTGCCGCAGGACTGGCTGCGCTACGCGGCCCTCGACGTCGAACTGCTGATCCCGCTGCGCGAGAGCCTCACCGAGCTGCTGCGCGAGCAGGAGAAGCTGGGCTGGGCCGAGCAGGAGTTCGAGCATCTGCGCACCCACCGGCCGATCACGGTCCCGCGCAGCGAACGCTGGCGCAAGGCCACCGGGGTCAACCGGCTCAAGACACCTCGGAAGCTCGCGGTGCTGCGTGAACTCTGGGCAGCCAGGGAGAACATGGCCGAGACCAAGGACATCGCCCCCGGACACATCCTGCCCGACTCGGCGCTGGTCGCCGCGGCCGACGCGGTGCCGCGCACTGTTCCCCAGCTGCTCTCGGTCAAGGGCTTCTACGGCCGGGCAGCCAAGCGCGAGGCGCCCAAGTGGCTGCGCGCGATCGAATCCGGGGCCCAGAACACCGATGCTCCGGAGTCCAAGCGGCGCGCCGCCGGTCCCCCGCCGCCACGGACCTGGAAGGACCGCAACCCGCTGGCATTCCGCCGCTACCGCACCGCCCGGGACTGGCTGACCCACCGCGCCGACGAGCTCGACCTCATGCCCGAGACCCTGCTGACCCCGGCCGTGCTCAAGCAGCTCTGCTGGACCCCGCCGAAGGTCATGGACCTGGACGGCGTCAGCGCCGCACTGCGCGAGCTCGGCGCCAGGCCATGGCAGATCGAGCAGTGCGCCGCCATCGTCACCGTGGCCCTGCTCGACCCGGAGCCGCTCGAGTCCTTCTGACACCCACGGCGGCGGTTTCCTCCTTGGTTACTCATGGGTAGGATGTGAGCTGAGACTCACCCGAGGCGCGGTTGCCCCGCGCCGACCCCACGTCACGGAGGCAGCACATGACATCAGCGCACTCACCCGAGATCCCGACAGAGGCTCTGGACTTCTCCCACTTCGCGGACCTCGCGGAAGCCTTCAGCGACGAGGTCATCACGCACTCTCGCGCCGAGGACATCGCACTGCCCGACGGCGCCGGCACGCTGGTGCTCGTGCGCCTGGACAATGACCAGCCCAAGCGCCCCTCCACCCTGGGCCCGAGCAGCCTCATCGGGTTCGGCGAGGTCCTCGCCGCCCAGCTGCCCCGGGCCCGCGCCGGAGAGATCGCCGGCATCGCGGTGATCGGCAAACCCGGGGTGCTCGCCGCCGGCGCAGACTTGGGCGCCGCCGAACGAGTGGAATCCCGCGACCACTCCACCGCCATGGCCGATCTGGGCCACCACGCCTACCGGCTGCTCGAGGACTTCCCGGTGCCCAGCTTCGCCTTCATCAACGGCACCGCACTGGGCGGCGGGCTTGAGATCGCCCTGGCCGCCCAGCACCGCACCGTCTCCACGGCGGCCAAGGGCATCGGACTGCCCGAGGCCTTCCTGGGCCTGGTCCCGGGCTGGGGCGGCATCTACCGGCTCCCGCGCCTGATCGGCCCCGAGGCCGCCGCCGAGGTCATCTTCACCAACGCGCTGAACAACAACCGCACCCTGACCGGGAAGAAGGTCCACGCCTTGGGGCTCGCCGATCAGCTCCTCGAGGCCGAGCAGTTCGAGGCCGAGAGCATCGCCTACGCGGGGAGGATCATCACCGGTGATGCCGCCACCGCGGAGCAGCTCGCCGCGCACCGCAGCCATGACGACTCCCCCGAGGCCTGGACCCGCGCGATCGAAGCCGCCGAGCGCACCGTGGCGACCAAGCTTGGCCCCTCCGCCCCCGCCCCGCGCCGCGCGCTGGACCTGTTCACCCAGGTGCCTGAGCGCACCCGGGAGCAGAGCCGCGCCGCCGAGTGCGAGGCGCTGGGCGATCTGATGCTCACCGATGAGTTCCGCAACACCGTCTACGCGTTCCTGAACCTGCTGCAGAAGCGGGCCAAGCGTCCCGCCGGGGTGCCCGAGGTCCAGCCGCGCAGCATCGGCAAGGTCGGCGTGGTCGGGGCAGGACTCATGGCCTCCCAGCTCGCGATGGTCTTCGCCGCGCAGCTGCAGGTTCCGGTGGTGCTCACCGACATCGACCAGGCCCGAGTGGACAAGGGGCTGGACCACATCGCGGCCCAGCTCGAGAAGCAGGCCAGCAGGGGCCGGATCACGCAGGAGCAGGCCGCCGGGCTGCGCGGACTGATCACCGGCTCCACCGACAAGTCCGTCTACGCCGACGCGGACTTCGTCATCGAGGCGGTCTTCGAGGAGATCGGCGTGAAGAAGCAGGTCTTCGCCGAGCTGGAGCAGATCGTGCCGGCCGAGACGATCCTCGCGACGAACACCTCCTCGCTCTCGGTCACCGAGATGGCAGCTGACCTCTCCCACCCCGAGCGGGTCATCGGCTTCCACTTCTTCAACCCGGTCGCCGCCATGCCGCTGGTCGAGATCGCCCGGGCCCCGCAGACCGCTGATGAGCCCATCGCCACGGCCTTCGCCCTCGCCGCGGGACTGCGCAAGACCCCGGTGCTGACCAGCGACGCGACGGCGTTCGTGGTCAACCGGGTGCTGCTGCGGCTGATGGCCGAGGTGCAGAAGGCCTTCGACGAGGGCACCGACGCGGCCACGGCTGACGCCGCGCTGAAGCCCATCGGCCTGCCGATGAGCCCCTTCACGCTGCTGGCGATGGTGGGCATCCCGGTGGCCCAGCACGTCACCGAGTCGCTGCACACCAGCTTCGGGGACCGATTCCACGTCTCGGCCAACCTGCAGCGCCTCATCGACGCGGGCGTCACCGAGATCTGGAGCACCGACGACGCCGGGCAGCCGTTCATCAAGGACAGCACCATCGGCCTGATGAGCTTCGGCAGCGCACCCCGCACCGCGGGGCAGCTGCTCACCACGGTCCAGGACGCCCTCGCCGAGGAGATCGGGATGATGCTCGATGAGGGCGTCGTCGCCTCCCGCCAGGATGTGGACCTGTGCATGATCCTGGGGGCCGGCTGGCCGTTGCACCGCGGTGGGATCACCCCCTACCTGGATCAGGTCGGCGCCAGCGAGCGGGTCAATGGTCGTACGTTCAGCGCGCGCGACTGAGCCGCTGCCGGGTCCGCGCTGAGCTCCGGGGCTGATGAGCTCCAGGGCCAGCGGGATCCGGGCCAGCTGGTCCAGGTCAGCGGTCCGGGCCAGCTGTTGGATCAGCCCCGGTACAGGGTGCTGACACAGAGGCTGGTCCCGGACCGATCACTCGTAGACTGGGCCCCATGACTTCGCCATGCTGTGACCGCCGTCGATTCCTGCACGCCTCAGCCCTGACTGCGGGCTCGGCGGCGCTGCTCACCGCCTGCGGGACTGATGAGTCGCCCGAGCCTGCCACGCCGACCCGGGCCGAGGGCGGCTCCTGGACCGAGGTCATGCCGCTTGCCGACCTGGAGGTGGGGGCCAGCAGCACAGCCGAGATCGGTGAGACGCAGCTGCTGCTGCACCGCAGCGATGAGGACACGGTCCACGCCTTCTCCGCGGTCTGCACGCATGAGGGATGCGCGGTGGGCACCGAGCCCGAGCGCTTCGCCTGCCCGTGCCACGGCTCGATCTTCAATCTGGAGACCGGGGCCGCCGAGGGCGGCCCGGCGCGTGATCCGCTGACCCGCTACCCCGCCGAGATCGACGGGGAAGCCATCCGGGTCCAGGCGTAGCGTCCGCCTCCGGACTCAGCCGACGCGCAGCTCGATCTTCGAGGCAGGGACGTCGCCGGCGCGCATGGCGGCCTTCACGGCCTCCTTCGCCTTGCCCTGGTGCAGCGTCTTGATGCGCATCACGGAGGCGTGACCGCCGGCGTGGGGCTCGGTCACCGGGTCGCTGAGCAGACCCAGGCCGCGCCAGGCCAGCGTGGCGAGCACCTCACGGTGCACGGCGCCGATGTTGCGCTCCTCAGACGCGCTGGGCTGTGCGCCCTTCAGCGGGTAGAGCAGGCGCATCTCGATCTGGGCCTCGGCGGGAGGTTCGGTGAAGCCGTCGGCCCGGCACTGGGCGGTGAAGCTCTCGAGCAGCTGCTCGGCCTCCTCCGCGCTGGCACCCTCCGAGGAGAGCTTGCCGTTGGCGCCCAGCACCCCGTGGTGGATGACGAACTCTCCGGTCGCTTCGTCGTACCAGGCTTCCCGGTAGTTCCAGGCCTGCTCGTCGCGGCGGTAGAGAGTGATCAATGTCAGACCTTTCGGGTGCGGAGACTGGGGATCTGGCCGGTGGGAAACGGTTCACCGGGCAGCGGACGGGCGTAGGGGACCTTCGTGCCGAGGACCTGTCCGACGGCGTCCTGGGTGATCTTCTGTGCCGTGAGGCCCACGCGTTCGAGGACCTCGCCGCGGGTGCCGTGGCGGAGGAACTCCACCGGCAGTCCCACCTCGTTCAGGCCGGTGTCAACGCCGGCCTCGCGCATGCTCTGCCGAATGCGCGAACCCACGCCGCCGGCCTTGACGCCGTCCTCGATGCAGATCACGGTCCGGTGCCGAGCGGCCAGCGAGACCACCGAGTACGGCACCGGCAGCACCCAGCGCGGGTCTACCACGGTGGCGCTGATGCCTTGATCGGCGAGCCGCTGAGCGACGTCGAGGGAAAGTTCGGCCATGGTGCCGACGGAGACGATGAGCACGTCGTGCGCGTAGGGCTTCTGCGCCTCGGAGCTGGCCGCGGAGCGCCAGAGCACGTCCACGCCATCCTCAAGACGTTCGAGCGCATCGATCTCACCGTTGACCGAGCCCTTGGAGAAGCGCAGCACCGTCGGAGCGTCGTCCACAGCCACCGCCTCGCGCAGCTCCTCGCGCAGCCGGGTCGAGTCACGTGGGGCGGCGATCCGCAGGCCCGGGACGATCTGGAGCAGCGAGAGGTCCCACATGCCGTGGTGGCTGGGCCCGTCGGGTCCGGTGACTCCGGCCCGGTCGAGGACCACCGTGACACCTGCTCGGTGCAGGGCGACATCCATCAGCAGCTGATCGAAGGCGCGGTTGAGGAAGGTCGCGTAGATCGCGACCACCGGGTGAAGTCCCCCGAAGGCGAGTCCGGCGGCGGAGGTCAGCGCGTGCTGCTCGGCGATGCCGACGTCGAAGACGCGTTCCGGATGCTTCTGCGCAAAGCTGCGCAGACCGACCGGGATCATCATCGCACCGGTGAGCGCGACGATGTCCTCACGCTCATCAGCGATGGCGGTGATCTCTTCTTCGAACACCGAGGTCCAGGAGCGTGCGCCGCCGCGGTGCACCGGCTCCCCGGTCTCCGGGTCGATGACGCCGACGGCGTGGAACTGGTCGTTCTCATCGGCCCGGGCGGGAGCGTATCCCTTGCCCTTCTCGGTCAGCGCGTGCACGATCACCGGTCCGCCGTAGTTCTTCGCGTCGGTGAGCGCCTCTTCCAGGGCGCCCTGATCGTGGCCGTCCACCGGCCCGATGTACTTCATGCCGAGGTCCTCGAAGAGTCCCTGGGGGGCCCAGAAGTCCTTGGCGCCCTTCTTGGCGGCGTGCAGGCTGCGGTAGACCATCTTGCCGACCGGTCCGCCGTTCTGCAGCCTGGTCTTGGTGCCGTCCATGACGTTCTCATAGGTGCGGTGGGTCCGCACCTTGTCCAGGAAGTTCCGGCGCAGCCGGCCCAGCTGATCGGCCAGACCCCCGACGGTGGGCGCATAGGAGCGCCCGTTGTCGTTGACCACGATGATCACGCGGCGGTCTTTGTCGGCTGCGATGTTGTTCAGCGCCTCCCAGGCCATGCCGCCGGTGAGCGCGCCGTCGCCGATCACCGGGATGACGCAGCGGTCAGCTTCCCCTGCGAGCACGCGGGCCTTGGATATCCCGTCGGCCCAGGAGAGCGAGGAGGAGGCGTGGGAGGACTCGACGATGTCATGCACCGATTCGGCCCGCTCCGGGTATCCGGCGATGCCGCCGGTCTGGCGCAGCGTGGAGAAGTCCTGCCGCCCGGTGACCAGCTTGTGCACATAGGACTGGTGGCCGGTGTCGAAGATGATGGAGTCCCGCGGGGAGTCGAAGACCCGGTGGATCGCCAGGGACAGCTCGACCACGCCGAGGTTGGGTCCGAGATGCCCGCCGGTCTTGGAGACGTTGGCGATGAGGAACTGCCGAATCTCTGCCGAGAGCCTCTCCATCTGCTCGTCGCTGAGCTTGGACAGCTCCTGCGGAGACGTGATTGTCTGCAGAATACTCATTGGTGCATTCTACCTCTCGCGTCCTGCGCGGACGGACCTTGACGGTTCTCCGACACTTTCTCTGACACATTCCCGAGACACATTCCCAGACACGAAGGGGCGCTCCGATCCGTGGATCGAAGCGCCCCTTCGCGGATGAGACGACCGGAGCCGCTCAACAGCCCAGGATCAGGCTGACTACTTCTTCACCAGCTGGCGCAGCACGTACTGCAGGATGCCGCCGTTGCGGTAGTAATCGGCCTCGCCCGGTGTGTCGATGCGGAGCACGGCGTCGAAGCTGACCTCTGCGCCGTCCTCCTTGACCGCGGTGACCTTGACCGTCTTCGGGGTGGTGCCGCTGTTCAGCTCGGTCACCCCGGAGATGGAGTAGGTCTCGTAGCCGTCGAGGCCGAGGGTGTCGGCCGACTCGCCTTCGGGGAACTGCAGCGGCAGCACGCCCATGCCGATCAGGTTCGAGCGGTGGATGCGCTCGAAGGACTGGGTGATGACCGCGCGGACGCCGAGCAGGCTCGTGCCCTTGGCGGCCCAGTCACGCGAGGAGCCGGAGCCGTATTCCTTGCCGCCGAGGACCACCAGCGGAATGCCGGCCTCCTGGTAGTTGACCGCCGCGTCGTAGACCGCGGACTGCGGAGCGCCTTCCTGGGTGAAGTCGCGGGTGTAGCCGCCCTCCACGCCGTCGAGCAGCTCGTTCTTGATGCGGATGTTCGCGAAGGTGCCGCGGATCATGACCTCGTGGTTGCCACGGCGGGAGCCGTAGGAGTTGAAGTCCTTGCGCGCCACGCCGTTCTCCAGCAGGTACCGACCGGCCGGGGTGTCCGACTTGAAGGATCCGGCCGGGGAGATGTGGTCGGTGGTGACCGAGTCGCCCAGCTTCAGCAACACCCGGGCGCCTTCGATGTCGGTGACATCGGAGGGCTCGAGCTTCATGCCGTCGAAGTAGGGGGGCTTCCGGACGTAGGTGGAGTCCTCGTCCCAGGCGAAGGTGGAGCCCTCGGGGGTCTCCAGCTCCTGCCAGCGGTGATCCCCGTCGAAGACGGTGGAGTACTTGGAGGTGAACATCTCGGTGTCGATGGACGCGTCGATGATCTTCTGCACCTCGACCGGGTCCGGCCAGATGTCGGCGAGGAAGATGGCCTTGCCGGACTCGTCGTGGCCCAGCGGCTCGTTCTCGAAGTCGAAGTCCATGGTTCCGGCCAGGGCGTAGGCGACCACCAGCGGCGGGGAGGCCAGGTAGTTCATCTTCACGTCCGGGTTGATCCGGCCTTCGAAGTTGCGGTTGCCCGAGAGCACCGAGGTCACGGCGAGATCCTGTTCCTGGATCTTCTGCGAGATCTCCTCCTCCAGCGGACCGGAGTTGCCGATGCAGGTGGTGCAGCCGTAGCCGACCACGTAGAAGCCGACCTTCTCGAGGTACTCGATCAGTCCTGACTTCTCGTAGTAGTCGGTGACGACCTTGGAGCCCGGAGCCAGGGAGGTCTTGACCCAGGGCTTGTTGGTCAGGCCCTTCTGGACCGCGTTGCGGGCCAGCACGCCGGCGGCCATCATCACGTTCGGGTTCGAGGTGTTGGTGCAGGAGGTGATGGACGCGATGGAGACCGCGCCGTGATCGAGGTGGAACTCGCGACCGTCTGGCATGGAGACCGGGGTCGGGTTCGACGGCCGGCCGTCAACGGGGGCCCCTGAGGTGTCGCGCGGCTTGTCCTTTGCGGACTGCTCGTCGGTCGCGTCGTGCGACGGCGCGTCGGAGGCCGGGAAGGACTCTTCGGAGGCCTCGTCGACGGCGCCGCTGGTGGTGGACCCGTTCTTGGCGTAGTTGTGGATGTCCTTGCGGAACTGCTCCTTGGCATCGGTGAGCTCGATGCGGTCCTGCGGACGCTTCGGGCCGGCGATGGAGGGCACCACGGTGGAGAGGTCCAGCTCGAGGAACTCCGAGAAGCGCAGCTCGCGGGAGGGATCGTGCCACATGCCCTGTTCTTTGGCGTAGGCCTCGACCAGTGCGAGCTGATCCTCCGTGCGCCCGGTCAGGCGCAGGTAGCCCATGGTGACGTCGTCGATCGGGAACATCGCCGCGGTGGAGCCGAACTCCGGGGACATGTTGCCGATGGTGGCGCGGTTGGCCAGCGGCACAGCCGCCACACCCTCGCCGTAGAACTCCACGAACTTGCCGACCACACCGTGCTGGCGCAGCATCTGGGTGATGGTGAGCACGACGTCGGTGGCGGTGGCGCCGGCGGGGATGGATCCGCTGAGCTTGAAGCCGACGACGCGCGGGATCAGCATGGAGATCGGCTGGCCGAGCATCGCTGCCTCGGCCTCGATGCCGCCCACACCCCAGCCGAGCACGCCGAGGCCGTTCTCCATGGTGGTGTGTGAGTCGGTGCCGACACAGGTGTCGGGGTAGGCGCGCAGGGCGCCGTCGACCTCGCGGGTCATCACGGTGCGGGCCAGGTTCTCGATGTTCACCTGGTGGACGATGCCCATGCCCGGGGGGACGACCTTGAAGTCGTCGAACGCGGTCTGGCCCCAGCGCAGGAACTGGTACCGCTCACCGTTGCGCTGGTACTCCATGTCCATGTTGCGCTCGATGGCGTCGGAGTTGCCGAAGGAGTCGATCTGGACGGAGTGATCGATCACCATCTCGGCGGGTGCCAGCGGGTTGATCTGCTCGGGCTTGCCGCCGAGCTCCTTGACGGCCTCACGCATGGTCGCCAGGTCCACCACGCAGGGGACGCCGGTGAAGTCCTGCATCAGGACGCGGCCGGGGGTGAACTGGATCTCGGTGTCCGGCTGAGCGTTCTCATCCCACTGGGCCAGAGCCTTGATGTGCTCGGCGGTGACGTTTGCACCATCTTCGGTGCGCAGGAGGTTCTCGAGCAGGACCTTCAGGCTGTAGGGAAGGGAGTCATATCCCTCCACAGCCTTGAGTCGGAAGATTTCATAGTCGGTGCCGTCGACGTTGAGGACGCCTTTGGCCCCATAGCTGTCCGCTTTATTCACTCGGGACTCCTTGTTAGTTGCCAGTCGTGCCAGCCCGCGCCGATGAACAGCCGGGCCGATGGATCGATGTTCAGTCTACTCTTTCAGCTTTCTGAGACGCACGTCATAGGGAGCGTGGCGCGCCGTTCACCTGCGATGAGGTGCTCGGAACAGAGCGACCGATTCCATGTGGTGGGTGTTGGGGTACAGATCGAAGACCTTGAGGTCTGCCAGCTCCCAGCCCCGGGTCATCAGAGACTTGGCGTCCCGGGCGAAGGAGGAGGGTTCGCAGGAGACGTAGAGGACCTCCCGCGGGCCCGCGGCGTCGATCCCCGCGATGACGCGTTCACCGGCTCCGGTGCGCGGAGGGTCCAGCAGGATCAGGTCACGTTGGGCGAGACGATCCAGGACCGCCTCAACCGGCGCCTGCAGCACTTCGACCTGCGGGGACCCGGCGAAGAGCTGTGCTGCACTGGCGCTGGAGCCGGGTGCCCCTTCAACGCTGAGCACCGACCCGGCTGCGCCTGCGAGCTCGGCCGCCCAGGCGCTGAAGAGGCCGGCCCCGGCGTAGAGGTCTGCCACCGAGGCGCCGGAGGGCACCTGTGTCATCGTGTTCACGGCTTCGACCAGGCAGCGCGGGGCATTGCGGTGGATCTGCCAGAAATCCTCGGGCTGGATCTCCACCGTGGAGAACGTCCCCGCAGGTGACGCTGAATCCGCGGTCGGGGGCTGCGGCAGGGGCAGCGGTTCGGTGACCGTGCGGGACCCGGCGACCACGGTGTAGCTGATCCGCTCCGGGCGCGGCGCGGACGCCTGATCCTGGGCGCGCGCCCCGGGGCCGGATCGCTCGCCGCGACCTCGACGTCCGGCGCCGCGGGCACCGGCGCGACCCCGGCTGGGGTTGGGTTCCGGCGCGGACGTGGCCAGCACGATGTTGGCGATGGCCGGCTCCCGCTGGTGCAGGTGCAGCAGCCGCTCGTTGAGCTCCTCACGCTCGACTGCGGGAAGCCCGCGCCGGACGTGCACCACCAGAGTGACCTGTGGGCCGGCGCCGGCGGCCACGGCGTCGACCCGGTCGACGCCCTTGAAGTTGAAGCCGAAGATGCCGCTCTCATGGATCGATGACACTGCCAGCGGCATCCCGCGCAGCTCGATGAGCTCGTTGCTGCGGTGCGGCTTCATGCTCAGCGCACCCAGGGCGCTGACCGCGAAGCTGGCCCGGGTCCGCCAGTGCAGCCCGTGGTAGGGCCCGTCGGAGAGCACGTCGTGGACGTGGACCTCTCCGTCGCCGGAGGCCAGCGGCAGGCGCTGATCGTGGATCGAGAATCCCCCGATCCGCTGCATGGTGTCGCGGAAGACCTGGCCCTTGAGCCGGCGCTGGTGCTGGTCGGTGATGTGGCCGAACTCGGCACCGCCCACCGGGAGCCGATCGTTCTCGTGGGCGCGCAGCGAGTCCGCGAGCTTCCAGATGTGCCGGCGGCGGTAGTCGGAGGGACTCAACACCTCGACGACGTCGGCTCGCCAGTATTTGGCGCCCGGTCCTCCCTCGGTCACGCGGGCTCGCACGGTCTCCCCCGGGATGGCGTGGCGCACGAAGACGACGCGACCCTCGTGGCGGGCGACACAGTGGCCGCCATGGGCCATCGGTCCGATGTCCAGCGTCAGGGTCTGCGTCATCGCGGAATCACCATCTCTTTTCTTGTTCGGCCTCTTCTGCGGGCTCTTGTTCGGCCTCTGCTGCGGAGGGCTCGAGCGGACTCTGCGCCGGTCGTGAGATGAGCCACCCTACCCACAGCGCCAGCGCATAGAGCGGGATGCCCATGACCAGGCGCGCGGTGCCCAGTCCGGCCACATCGTCGGCCAGGTAGAGCGGGACCTGGACGATCAGGCGCAGCGCGGGGACGGCGAGAAGCAGCCAGGTGGCCAGCGAGTATCGCCGACGACGCGCCGGGTCCTTGCGCCAGTCCAGCCCCTCACCCCGAACCACGCCGAAGAGCAGGCCCAGGAACGGCCACTTGACCAGGATCGAGATGAGGAATGCCAACAGGTAGCCGGCGTTGATCAGGAAGCCCCAGGCGTAGAAGTCGCGGGCGTCCCCGGTCCGGTAGGCGACCAGGGCGCAGATCAGGATGCCGGCGAGTCCGGCCAGGGACTGAACCAGCGAGCCCTTCTGCACCAGCCGGACGATGGCGAATCCGACGCCGATCGCCACCGAGATGATCAGCGCGGTGATCAGCTCTTCGGTGACCAGGAAGGCGATCAGGAAGGCCGCGGCGGGCAGCGAGGACTCGACGAGTCCGCGCACCCCGCCCACCGAGGCCAGCACGTCGATGGAGCCGTCATCACCGGTGCGCACCCGGGAGGCGGCGGCAGTCGAGAACTGCGCCGCGGGATCACGGGCGGAGTCCGGGTGGGAGTCCGGCTCGGAGCGTGGCTGGCCTGGGTCAGCGGTCATCGCTCACCGGTGCCGCAGCAGGATTGGGACTGGGGGAATCATCGCGACGCTGGGCCCGGTTGCGCGGGACCACCACCCGCTTCGCCCCTTCCGGAGGCTGCAGGCGCAGCAGCTCGCGCGGGGGCAGCGGGTCGTCGCCCCGGACGACCACGATCTTGGCGAACAGGTCTTCGACCGCACGGGCTGCGGAGGCGTCGATGGCGCCGCGGCCGCCGACCACCCCGCGCAGGAACCAGCGCGGGCCCTCGAAGCCGATGAAGCGGGCCACCCGCCAGCCTTTGCGTCCGTCTTTCAGGACGGTCGGCACGCGTGCCGCCAGCTCCATGCCGAAACGACCGTCGACTCGCTTGACCTTGCCGTCCTGCTTGAGCACCGACTCTTCGATCTGGTCGAGCACCTCACCCCAGGTGCCGCCGGACTTCGGGGCCGAGAAGGGCTGGACCTGGATGCTCGCCTGGTCGACCATGACGGTCAGCGCGACCACGCGCTTGGTCTTCTGATCGATGTCCAGACGCACCTGCTGGTTCTTCGCCGCGGGGACCAGCAGCGCCCCGAAGTCCAGATAGCCCTTCTTGGACTCCAGCTCACGGGAGTCGCGCGGCACCGCCAGCGGAGTGGACTCGGTGACCGGCTGCGCCACGGAGGTGACCGGTGACGACGGGGCGTCGGCGGCCGTCGCCGTGGCTGCAGCGTCAGCGGCCGCCGCGTCGGTGGCCGAGACGTCTGGGGGCGCGACGTCAGTCGGCGGGCTCTGTGGCGACTCTGCCTGTGGTGATTCTGTCTGTGCTGACTCTGCCGGGGCCGCGTCTGTCTCCGGTGCCTGCGTCGCTGGGGTCTTCTTCTTGCCGAAGAGCATGCCTGTCCTCCTGGTCGGTTCTGCGCTGTTCTATCGCCCGGTGGACCCGAAGCCGCCTGCGCCGCGATCACTGGTCTCGAGATCGTCCACCAGGGTGAAATCAGCCTGCTCCACCTTCTGCAGAAGCAGCTGAGCTATCCGGTCCCCACGGGCGAAGTGGACCGCCTCGTGGCGATCCGTGTTGAGCAGGCACACCTTGATCTCCCCACGATACCCAGCGTCCACGGTCCCTGGGGCATTGACCACGGTGATCCCGTGGCGCACGGCGAGTCCGCTGCGCGGATGGACCAGGCCGACCCAGCCCTGCGGCAGCGCCAGCGCGACTCCGGTGGGGACCAGCCGGCGCTCCCCCGGTTCGAGCGTGAACTCCTCGGCGGTCAGCAGATCAGCCCCGGCATCACCGGGATGGGAATAGCGCGGGACGTCTAAGCCCGGGTCCAGCTGCTTGAGAGGTACTGAGATGCGATTCACAGCCCCGAGTGTACCGTCGCGGTCGAGTCGAGTCCTCAGCCGGACATGCGACGATAGTGCCATGAGTGACGAGAGTGCCAAGAATGGCGAAGCTTCCTCCCCGAGCGTGGACAGCGAGACCGCCCCGATCTACACCGAGAAGCTCTGGCCGGCCTGGTGGCTGTGGGTCGCCGGGGTCATGCTGGGGGCGTCGATCTCACTGATCTTCTTCCCGATCAGCATCACCTTCGGGGTGCTGACCGTGTTCATCGGCATCGGCCTGGTCATCTTCGGCCTGGTCATCACCACCCCGACGCTGGAGGTCACTCCGGGGTGGCTGCGTGTGGGCCGGGCCCGCATCCAGACGGTGCATCTGGGCCGGGTCGTGGCGCACCGCGGGGATGCCGCCCGCGAACAGCTGGGACCGGGTTTCGACGCAAGCTCCTACCAGTGCATCCGTGGCTGGATCGATCCGGTCATCACCGCGCAGATCATCGATCCCAAGGACGCCACCCCGTATTGGATCTTCTCCACCAGAAAGCCAAACGCCGTGCTCTCCGCATTGGGCTCCGCGGAGCCCGTGCAGGAGCACGGCGTCAGTTTCGAATGACGTGGATCCCCTCGGGCCGCCAGTGGCTGAGGGTCTCCAGGTCTGTTCACTGCGGAGCGATCAGCCCTCGCAGTCCTTGCAGAAGAACATGCCGTTCTCCTCGCGAGCCACCTGGGAGCGATGACGCACCAGGAAGCAGGATGAGCACGTGAACTCATCCGACTGGGCGGGCAGCACGCGGACCTGCAGCTCCTCGTCGGAGAGATCCGCTCCGGGGAGCTCGAATCCTTCAGCGGCCTCGGTCTCGTCCTCGTCCACCACAGAGGACTGTCGCGAGGTGTTCCGGTTCTTCAGCTCCTCGATGGAATCTTCGCTGGTTTCGTCGTCGTTCTTCCGCGGGGCGTCGTAATCGGTTGCCATAAGAGGTGCTCCACACTCCGAATTCTTGAGATCGAAGCGCTCGTTGACCGGCTTCGGGATGAAGCTGATTGAGCGCGATTTCCCTGTGGCGTGGCCCCCTGCCGGTCCGGGCTGTTGCCCGGTCCGCAGAACACGTGGGAAATTCTGGTCGGACAGATTGTGTCCCATCCGGATCGCAGGACCAAATCCTGATCAATCGTTGAGCCCTGGGCTGACACGGAGGGGCTCGGGACACAGCTGGTAGGTGGGGATGAGGACCAAAGAATGTCACGGGCGGCCCGATTGAGCAATCCTTCCAGGAGTGGTTGAGCACCTCGGTAGTTTTTACACCTCCCCGCGATACAGTGTCCGGAATAACCACCAGCTCGTTCTTCGGAGGAAGCACCAATGCAGCACCTGCGCATCGTCGGGGTCAATGACGAGGAGAACGTGCCGCAGCTCATCCTCTCCGACGAATCAGGGCAGGAGTTCGCGCTGCCGATGGATGAAGCGCTGCGCCACGCCGCGACCCGACCCCCCGTCCGTCCGGCCAAGGCCAGCCCCGGCAGAAGTCCGCTGACTCCGCGCGAGATCCAGGCACGGCTGCGCGCCGGGGCCACGGTGGACCAGGTGGTCGCGGCCTCGGGGCTGACCACCGCTCACGTGGACCGCTACGCCGGCCCGGTGCACGCGGAGCGGGAGTACATGGCCCGGCAGGCTCGGGGCACCCAGGTCGCACCCGCGTCGGCCGCCGAGGCGCACCGGAGGGCCTTCGGCGATGAACCCGCCAACCTCGAGGCCATGGTGAAGGTCCGGCTGCGCGCGATGGAGGTGGACCTCAGCTCACTGCGCTGGGACTCCTGGCGCCGGGAGGACGGCCTCTGGCAGGTCACCTGCGTGTTCGACGTCGACTCCTCGGCCACCCACGGTGCGGGCATCGGGCTCAGGCCTCCTGCCGAGTGGACCTTTCAACCGGAGACTCGCCACCTGCGGGCGATGAACCGCTGGGCCGAGGCGCTCAGCGCGCTCTCCACGTCGGTGCCGACGCCGGGGAGATCCGAGACTGACCCGCAGACCCCCGCCGCGGGCCCCGGGAGGCGACTGAGCGCCGTCGACTCCGTCTTCAATGTGGAAGACTCCAACGACCCGCGCGGGCTCGGAGCGACTTCTGCAGCCGACAGCGGAGCCGCGGGGCGCCGGCAGCCGGAATCCAGCACCCGCGGCTCGCGGGACTCCGCGCCCCGGCCGCAGACCCCGACTCGCGGCGACGCGGCATCCCGTGGTGAAGGACACGAGCACGAGGACCTGCTCGACGTCCTGCGGGCCCGTCGCGGCCAGCGCCTGGGCGCGGACGCCGAGGCCGACGACCGCCTCGCCCTGATGCTCAATCGGCAGGATCCGCAGGATCGCGACAGCTCCGCCGCCTCCTCGGACCGGCCCCCCGCTCCGGCGGGCCAGGATGACGAGGAACATTCCACCGTTCCGATCCCACGGCTGCGACCGGTCCAGAACGCACCAGCCTCCGACGACGCCGCGCAGGACGAAGGCGTCGATGCTCCTGCGCCCGAGGTGCGCGGCGCCACGGCGGCCGAGAGCTCGGCGGGCACAGCGGATGCGACCGAGCGGGCGACCGGTGACCGGTCCGCCGACGCGGCCGGATCCGACGGAGAGGGAACCGGCGCGACAGGCTCCGGCGCGGCACCGAACGATGGCCGGCTCGACGCCTGGGGCTTCGCCTACGAGGGCGAGTCTGAGGAGCGCGGCGGCGCGGCAGGTCAGGCGCCGGCACCCCCGGCGGAGGACGCTGAGCCGACCGAGCCTGATGCCGCGGCAGAGAAGCCGCGGAAGCGAGCGCCCGCGCGTCGGGCGAGCATGCCGAAATGGGATGACATCCTCTTCGGATCCAAGAACGACTGAACGAGGGGCGGGAGCTGCTAGGCGCCCAGGCGCAGCAGCGGCACCCGACGTTCAGCCTCGGTGAGGGAGCCGTGCTGGCCCACCATGTCCATCGGGGCCTGGCCCACCCGGTCACAGTGGTAGAGCGCGATGTCGCTGTGCGTGGCCACCAGCACGTCACCGATGCGCCCGGCGACCCGATCCTCCACCGGCCCGAACCAGCCCGCCGCGCGGGCCTGCTCGCGGGTCAGGATCCAGGCCCGGTCACCGTACTCCTGCTCCCAGGCTGCGGCGATGGTCTCGGGGTCGGCGCCCGGTTCGGCATAGAGCTGCACCAGCCGCGGCTCGCCTCCGGTATGCCGCACCCCGTCGAGCAGGTGCGCCTGCGCCGAGAAGTCCAGCCGGTTCTGCGGCGCGACGTCGATCATCCCGTGGTCCGCGGTGAGCAGCACAGAGACCTGCTGGCCGTAGCGGCGGCGCAGATCGGTGGTGAAGCGGTCGGCCTCGGCGTCGAGCATCTCCAGCATCTGCAGCCACTGCGGGGAGTCCACGCCGTAGCGATGACCCGTCTTGTCCAGCTCATCGACGTAGAGGTAGACCAGCTGGCGTGGGGCGGGCCCCTGCCGCACGGCGCCGCTGGCGGGGCGCTGCTGCTGGATCCAGTCCGCGGTGAGGCGGAACCGGGCGTCCATCCGGGCGGCGCCCCGGAACTCGCCGCCGCGCAGCACCGCCCGGGTGAGCCCGGAGTCGATGAACTTCGGCCGGGAGGCGGTGAGCACACCGGCGCCGGCCTCCGCGGCGCGGTGCAGCACCGAGGGGTGCCGCTGCCACTGCGCCGGATCGACCTCGTCGTCCCAGCCGCCGAGCATGTTGACCATCCGGTCCAGCTCGGGCGCCAGGATGTCGTAGCCGACGAGTCCGTGCTCCCCCGGTGTGGTGCCGGTGCCCAGCGAGGCCAGGGAGGCCGCCGTCGTCGTCGGCACCCCGACGTCGAGGATCTCCGCGCTGGAGCTGCGCCAGGCGGACGCGAGGAAGCGGGCGTGGCCTGAGTAGCGGGCGAGCAGCGCATCGCCGAGCCCGTCGACCATCAGCACCACCGTGGTGGCGGCCTCGGGCAGGCCCAGCCGATTCTCGAAGCCCTCCAGGCCGAGCGACGCCGCGGCGGAGGTCAGCACATGGCGCAGGTGTGCGCCGTCGTAGTCGGGGGCGACCGGCAGCGGGCGGGTATTCGGGGTCATCTCAGCGAGTCATCTCAGCGGGTCATCTCAGCGGGTCATCTCGGGGAACGGCTCAGCGGGCGTGCTTGATGCTGGCTCGGCGCAGCGCGCGGACGAATCCGCGGGCCTCGTCCACGGCGGTGTCACCCTCGGCGGTGGCCGCGATCCGCAGCGCGATGTCCTCGGGCACCCAGTTTCCGGTGTCGCCGTGGTCGGCCACGCACTCCGGGTTCCCGCACTCCGCCGGGTAGGTGTCGAAACGTGCACCCCCGGTCCAGGTCAGGTTCAGGGAGACCTCGGCCAGTGACCGGTCTGGGGTGAAGTTCTCGGGGCTGCGGTGGACCTCGGAGAGGATCAGCGAGCGGATCCTGCTGACCGGGACGACCTCGGTGGAGATCCGCGCCACGGTGTCGGCTCGGCGCGGATGCGGGGAATCACCGTGGCCGAAGGCGGGGCCGTCGTCGTCCTCGAGATCGTGGTCATCGAGGTGAGCGACGACGATCACGTCCTCGGCCAGCGCCAGCACCGTGATGTGCCGGTGGACCTCCTCCATGTCGAAGTGGGTGTCCACGTGCACGATCTGATGGCTGGCCTCGCGCTCATCGAGCGCCTCGCTGAGCGTGTGCAGCACCAGGGAGGGGTAGAAGCCTCCGCGCTCGACCGCTTCCTTGAGGCTGTAGGTGGAGGCGGCGCCGCGGCGGTGCTCACCGGACCCGTGCTGGCTTAACGTCATGGAACTCATGCTATCCGGTACTGGGATTCGCCGGTGCGCCCCACATACGGGATACTGGTCCGGTGCCAGGAAACGCGACTTTTCACCACCGCAACGCCGCCCTCCTCTCCGTGACGGAGGTGCAGGCCCCGGAGGTCCTTACGTCAAAGGACCTTGACCGGCGTCTGGCGGATGCGCTCAAACGTCTCAGGCTGCCCACCGGGCTGCTCCAACGAGTCGCCGGGGTGAAGGCGCGGCGACACTGGTCTGGACCAGGTGACGTCCGTGCCGGAACCGCGGAGGCCGGGCGCAGGGCGCTCGCCGCCGCTGGCATCGCGCCGGAGGACGTCTCGATGTTGATCAACACGTCGGTCTCCCGCGAACACCTGGAACCCTCGGTGGCGGTGGGGATCCACCATGACCTCGGGCTGCCCACCTCGGCGATGAACTTCGACATCACCAATGCCTGCCTGGGCTTCGTCAACGCCATCACGCTCGCAAGCTCCATGATCGACGCCGGTCAGGCCAGATACGTGCTGATCGTCAACGGTGAGGACACCAGGAAGGTCCAGGACGCCACGATCAAGCGGATCAACTCGCTCGAGAAGATGGCCTCCAGGGATGACTTCATGGCGGAGTTCGCCTCGCTCACCCTGGGCTGCGGGGCCGCCGCGGCAGTGATCGGGCCGGCGGATCAGCACCCGGAGGGTCACCGGATCATCGGCGGCGTCACCCGGGCCGCGTCCCAGCACCACGGGCTCTGTGTGGGCGACCACAACGGCATGTTCACCGACGCCCGCGGTCTGCTCGAAGGCGGCCTGGAGCTGGTGATGGACGCCTTCAACGATGCCCGCGAGCACTTCGACTGGGACTCGATGGACTCCTACATCACCCACCAGGTGTCCCAGCTGCACACCTCCTCGATCGTGAAGGCCGCGAAGCTGGACAAGAAGCGCGTCCCGGTCACCTATCCAGAGCTGGGCAATGTCGGGCCGGCCTCGCTGCCGATCACCCTGGCGAGGGAATCCGACCGGCTGCAGCCCGGAGACCGGGTGCTGTGCATGGGCGTCGGCTCCGGAATAAACACCGCGATGTTGGAGATCCAATGGTGAGCATCAATGACCTGACCGGCCGCTTCGCGCCGATCCCCGCCGCCCCCGCGCGGCTGCCCCTCGACCACGCCCCCGGCAAGGTCTTCCCCGGGCTGGATCCCGCCTGGTCCCGGCTGGTCACCGCCAAGACCGACGACGGCGCCCGGACCTTCCACGTGCTGGACACCGGCCCGGAGCTCGCCGCCCGCGGGATCACCCCGACCGGCACGATCCTCGCCGTGCACGGAAACCCCACCTGGTCGTACCTGTGGCGGCACGTGCTCTCCGGGTCTCTGGAGCGCGCCCGCAGCGGCGCGGCCTGGCGGGTGATCGCCCCGGACCAGCTGGACATGGGCTTCTCCGACAGGCTCTCGCACCCGGTGCCGCCCGCCGCCGACGCTCCCAGCTACCGCCGGCTCCCGGCGCGCCTGGGTGATCTGGACGCCCTCATGGACGCCCTGGACGTGGACACCAGCTCCCGGCTGGTCACCCTGGGGCACGACTGGGGCGGGATCATCTCGCTGGGCTGGGCCGTGCGCCAGGCCGGGCAGGTGGACGCCGCGATCACGCTCAACACCGCGGTGCACCATCCGGAAACAGATCAGGTGCCTGCCGCGCTGCGCGCCGCGATGGCCCCGGCGGTGCTTCCCGCCGCCACGATCGCCAGTGAGGGCTTCCTGAAGGTGACCCTCGGACTCACCGAGGACCCGCTCCCCGAGGAGGTCCGCGAGGCCTACCGGGCCCCGTACACCTCTCGGCGCGGACGCGGAGGCATCGGCGGCTTCGTCGCCGACATCCCTGCGGAGACCTCGCATGTCTCCCGCGCGGCGCTGACCGCGATCTCCTCCGGGCTGCGCGACTGGGACAAGCCCACGCTGCTGCTCTGGGGACCCAAGGACCCGGTCTTCCAGGACCGGTATCTGGCAGACCTGCAGTCCAGGGTGCCCCACGCCGACCTGCACCGCTTCGAAGGCGCCGGCCACATGCTCGCCGAGGACCGGGACATCAGCACCCCGATCTTCACCTGGCTCGATGACCACTTCGGCGCCGGCACAGCCCGCGCCGCGCTGGAATCCCCGGCTCCTGCGGGCCGGGTGCTCGGACTCCACGAGCAGCTGGCCGAACTGGCCGGCTCCGAACGGCGGACCAGCCCCGCCGTCGTCGACATGACCGCCGAGCCCGAGGCCTGGAGCAGCGCCGAGGATGCCGCCACCGGTGACCGCGCACTGAGCTGGGCGGAGCTCTCCGCCCAGGTGGACGCACTGGCCGTGGGCCTGTCGTATACCGGGGTGCGCCGCGGGGACCGGGTCTCGCTGCTGGTCCAGCCGGGCGCCTCGCTGACCGTGATCCTCTACGCCTGCATGCGCCTCGGCGCCGTGGCCGTGGTCGCCGACGCCGGCCTGGGGGTGCGCGGGATGACCCGCGCCGTCCGCGCCGCCCGGCCAGACTGGGTCATCGGGGCGCTGCCCGGACTCACCCTGGCGCGAAGCCTCGGCTGGCCCGGAAAGCTGATCAGCGCCCAGGCGCTCTCCCCCCGCCGCGCCCGCCTGCTGGGCACCGTGGCCTCGGTGGAGTCGCTGCTGAGCCGCCACGAGGGCGCCACCCCCGATCAGCTGGCGGCCCCCGCCGCAGATGACCCGGTGGCGATCCTGTTCACCTCCGGCTCCACCGGACCGGCAAAGGGCGTCATGTATACCCACGGCCGGCTCGGCGCGCTGGTCGCGCTGCTGGTGGAGCAGTTCGACATCCGCCCTGGAGCCTCGCTGATCGCCGGCTTCGCACCGTTCGCCCTGCTGGGCCCCGCCATCGGCGCCACCTCGGTGACCCCGGACATGTCGGTGACCCGACCCGCCACGCTCACCGCCCAGGCAGTCGCGGATGCGGCCCTTGCCGGGAGCGCGACCATGTTCTTCGGCTCCCCCGCAGCGCTGCGCAACGTGGTCGCCACCGCGGGCCAGCTCACCGCGCTGCAGCGCCGGGGACTCTCCGAGATCACGCTGGTGCTCTCCGCCGGAGCCCCGGTGCACCCGGACCTGCTGAACGCCGTCCAGGAGATCTTCCCCGCGGCCGAGATCCACACCCCCTACGGGATGACCGAGGGCCTGCTCCAGGCCGACATCGAACGCCGCCAGGTGCTCGAGGCGGCCGCCACCGGCCAGTCCGGGGTCTGCGTGGGCACACCGGTCGCGGGCGTGCGCTTCGCGCTGGCCCCGCTGGACGGCCTGGGACGACCCGCCGAGGAGCTGCTGGACCCCGCCGAGGCCGTCGGCGTGCTCGGCGAGATCGTGGTCTCCGCGGCGCATCTGAAGGCCGGCTACGACAGGCTCTGGCAGACCGAGCGGGCCTCCCGCCGGGACACCTTGGACGGGCTGATCTGGCACCGCACCAATGACATCGGACACTTCGACGCCGAGGACCGGCTCTGGATCGAGGGCCGGCTGCAGCACGTGCTGACCACGCCCGCCGGGCCGCTTGGTCCGGGCACCGTGGAGACCCCGGTGGACGCGCTCGAAGAGGTGGCCCGCAGCGCCGCGGTGCCGGTGGGACCGCGAGGCACCCAGGCCGTCGTCGTGATCGTGGAACCGGCGCCGGACCGCAGCCTGCGCACCGGCCGGTCCCCGGTGGCCGAGATCAGCTTCGCCGCCCGGGTCCGCGAGGCCGCCGGCGAGGTTACGGTCGCCGCCGTGCTGGTGCTCGACGAGCTGCCCACCGATGTTCGACACAACTCCAAGATCGATCGCACCCGACTGGCCGGCTGGGCCGAGAAGGTCCTCGCCGGCGAGAAGGTCGGGGCCCCATGAGCCGACTCATCGAACCCGGCGCCCGGGTGCTGGTCACCGGCGCCTCCGGGCTGCTGGGCCGCAGCGTGGCGCAGCGGCTGGTGGACCAGGGCTATCAGGTCACGGTGCTCCAGCGCGGCGCCTCCGGGCTGGACGGCGTGCACGAGGTGCGCGGCTCGCTCAGTGATCCGACCGCCGTCGCGCGCGCCGTTCAGGGCCAGGACGCGGTGATCCACATGGCCGCGAAGGTCTCGGTCTCAGGTCGGCATGAGGACTTCGTGGAGGTCAACGTGCGCGGCACCCAGCGGCTGCTCGACGCCGCGGTGGCCGCCGGGGTGACCGATTTCCTGCATGTGTCCTCCCCCTCGGTGGCCCACGCCGGGGCTTCGCTCATCGGCGCCGTCGCCGGGCCGGCGGATCCGCAGCACGCCGTGGGCAGCTATGCCAAGACCAAGGCCGAGGCCGAGCTGATCGCGCAGACTCGCGGCGCCGCGGACATCAACGTGCTGATCCTGCGCCCGCATCTGGTCTGGGGCCCCGGCGACGGACAGCTGACCAGCCGGATCATCGACCGGGCCCGCTCCGGGCGGATGCCGATCCTCGGCTCCGGAGCCGCCCTGGTGGACACCCTCTACATCGACAACGCCGTGGACGCCTTCGTCGCCGGGCTGCGCCGGCTGCCGCAGATCGCCGGGCAGCGGCTGGTGCTCACCAACGGTGAGCCGCGCCCGATCGGCGAGCTGATCACCGGCATCGCCGCCGCCGGCGGGGCCCCCGCTCCGCGGCTGCGCCTGGCGCCCGGGCTCGCCAAAGGGCTGGGCGCCGTCGTGGAACGTCTCTGGGCGCTCAGCGAGAAGCTCGCCGGCCCGCGCGCCGACGAGCCGCCGATGACGAAGTTCCTCGCCGAGCAGCTCTCCACGGCCCACTGGTTCGACCAGCGCGCCACCCAGCACGCCCTCGACTGGACCCCCAAGGTCAGCCTGGACCAGGGCCTGGCGCTGCTGCGCGAGCACATCCAGACCACCGGCAAGGTCCTCTGACCCTCCCCCTCCTGGGTGGTTGAGTTCTCCGGTCGGTACGTATCCACCGGAGAACTCAACTGCCTTGGATAGGCGTGCCCGTGATGGGCGTCCCCAGGATAGGTGGCGCTCTCCACAGTTGCGCATCGGACGTGGTGGGCGGGTGAGTGCTCCGGCACGGTGTAGCCATGACTTTCGAGACTCCCGCCGCTCCCGGTCCGATCCGGCTGATCCGCTCGGCCTGGCAGACCGATGACCTGCACAGCGCCACCCGACTCTCGGCGCTGGTCGCCTCGGCGGCGCTGCTGCGGGTGCGCCGCGGGGTCTATGTCGACGCGGCCGCGTGGATCACGTCCCCGCCGTGGATCCGCGCGCAGATCGCGGTCGCCGCCATGGCGCACCGCCGGCCGAACTCGCTGTTCTGCCGCGAATCGGCCCTGCTGCTCCACGGGCTCCCGCTGACGACGACGCCTCCGCACGTCACCCTGCGCACGAACGACGCCAGCCTGGTCGGTATCGGCCGCCGCGAACCGATGACCGGGACCACGATTGCCGAGAACTGACTCGCCGCCTACCGGACCAGACTCCACGATGACCACACGACGACGGCGGCTCTGCTGAACGTCCCGACCCGCCGCTTCGAGACGGTGCTGCCGCGCGGGATGACCCGCGGCGCCGCCCGGGAGGCCCAGCGGCGCGGCACAGGCCCACAAGCGCAGGTGCGGCTCCCCGCGTGGGCCCTGCCCGCGGTGGCCGGGCCCGAGCCGGGGTACCTGGTGGAGCCACTGGAACTGGTCCTGCCCGACGCCGTCTCACGCATGCCCTTCCCCGACGCAGTGGCGGTCCTGGACGCGTTCCTGGCTCATCAGGCTCGGGGGAACCTCGCGGCGCCGCCTGACCCCGCTCCTGATCCCGCGACCTGGGGCGAGGCGTTCCTCTCGCACCGGCTCACCGGGCGCTGGAAGGCTGCGCTGAGCTTCGCCGATGCCCATGCCGAGTCCCCCGGCGAATCGGTCTCCCGAGCGCTGATCCACCAGCTGGGCTTCGCCGCCCCGACGCTGCAGGTGTGGATCGCCACGGATGTCGGGGATCAGCGCGTGGACTTCGAATGGACCGTGCAGGGCTCCTCCCTGACGTCACCCGCGGTGCAACGGATCGTCGGCGAGTTCGACGGGCGCGGGAAGTACTTCGACGAGGCGCTGCTGCGGGGCCGCCCCGCCAAGGAGGTGCACTACGCCGAGAAGCTCCGTGAGGACGCGATCCGCCGCACCGGACGCGGCATGGTGCGCTGGGACTGGACCGACCTCTCCCACCCGGAGGTGCTCGCGGCGAAGCTCGGCCAGGCCGGGGTGCCCCGGGTCCGGCCCGAATCCCTACCTACCACGGTGGTGATGCCCGGCACCTCTCCCCCGTGGTTGAATCTTCCGGCCGAAACGTCAGGACCGGATAACTCAACCACCCAGGAGAGGTGGGTCAGTAGCGGCTGATCGCGCGGCGGGCTGAGTCGGTGCGCTGCTCCGGGTTCGCGATCTCGATCGCGGCGTGCAGCACCTGTACGCCCTCCGGCGAGGCCAGCACCGGGGTCAGCTCCAGCGATGCCACCTGGGGGTGGTTGTCCTTGAGCGTGGCGACCCGCTGCAGCGTGTCCTCCAGTGCGACGATGTCCACCGCCGGGACGCCCTTATAGCCGAAGAGCCGCTTCGCCGCGCGCGGGCGGCGGACCAGCCCGCGCACGTCCTGGTCGGTCAGCGGCGGCACCGCATGCGCCCAGTCGTCGAGCAGCTCCACCGCGTCGCCGGAGAGTCCGAAGGAGACCACCGGGCCCATCAGCGGGTCCTCGATCGCGCGGATCACGCAGCCCTGTCCGGCCGGCGCCATGGACTGCAGCTCCAGGCCCCCGGCCCCGTAGTCGGCCAGGACCCGGCGCATCTCAGCGATCGTCCGGCGCAGCGCCTCGGGGTCCTCGATGTTCAGCTGGACCCCGCCGAGGTCCAGGCGGTGGCGCAGGTAGGTGTTGGTGGACTTCACCGCCACCGGATAGCCCAGCGTCTCCGCCGCGGCCAGGGCCTCCTCCTCAGTGGAGAACACCACCGAGCGCAGCATGGACAGCCCGTAGGCCTCCAGCAGCTCGGCGCAGCGCTCCGGCTCGAGCTGACGCAGCGTCGCGCCCTCGACCCCGTCGAGCCAGCCGTCGAGCAGCTCGTCGCCGCGCCGGGACACCGTGGTGCCCTCCAGCCCGGCCGGCACATAGGGCTCCCCGATCCCCTCGGAGCGCCAACGCTGATAGCGCACGATCTTCGCCAGCGCGGTCAGCGAGCGTTCCGGGGAGGAGAACACCGGGAAGCCCTGCTGCAGCGACCCCTTCTCGATCACCGGCGCCGCGTTGCCGATGTGGTTCAGCGGCACGCTGGTGTCCAGCACCCCGATCCAGGAGGCCACCATCGGTTTGGTGTGCTGGCGCGCTGTCTGCGAGATCAGTCGGCTGTGGTCATAGTGCTCCCCGGTGACCGCCGGCTCCAGGCACAGCGCCACCGCGTCCACGTCCTCGGCGGTGAACAGCTCCTGCAGCGCTCCGGCCAGCGCGGCGTCGGCCTCGGCGCGAGGAAGATCAAGGTCCAGGTCCCCGACGACGTGGGTCGCGGTCAGGTCCAGGGTGCCGGCGGTGTCGGCCAGGATCCGGCTCATCGAGGGTGAGTTCGAGAGGATCCCGACGCGCCCGCCGCCGGGCAGCGGCTGGGTGGCGAGCACCTGGAGCACATCCATGAGCGAATCATGGTTGCCCACCTGGATCACCCCTGAATGCTCCAGCATCGAGTCCACCGCGCCCATCGGCGCCCTGGTGGTGCGGACCTCGTGGCCCGGGGGCAGGCTGCGCCCCATGACGTCGGACTTCGCCACGACGACCGGCTTGGTGCGCGAGAGCCTGCGCGCGATGCGGGAGAACTTGCGCGGATTGCCGAAGCTCTCCAGATAGACCCCGACGGCGCGGGTGGAGTCGTCGTCCTCGAAGTACTGCATCGCGTCATTGCCGGAGAGATCCGCGCGGTTGCCCGCGGAGATCACCGAGGACAGTCCCAGCTCGCGCCGGTTGGCCTGGGCGAAGAGCGAGACCCCGATCGAGGCGGACTGGCTGAACAGGCCCACGCCCCCGCGCAGCGGCATGGTCGGCGAGAGCGAGGCGTTCAGCGAGACGTCCGGGTCGGTGTTCAGCAGCCCGACCGAGGCCGGACCGATCACGCGCATCCCCCAGCGCCGGGCCAGGCGGACCAGCTCGCGCTGATCCAGCCGCTGATGGTCCTCCTCCTCGGCGTCGCGGCCAAGGTCGGGGGCGGTGATGATCAGGATCCCCTTGACCCCGTTGCGTCCGCAGTCGGCCACCACCTCGGTCAGGTGCTCGGCCGGAACTGCGACGACGGCGAGGTCCACCTCCTGCTTGATGTGCGCCAGGGAGGCATAGGCCTCCACCCCGCCGACCTCGAAGGCCTCCGGGTTCACCGAATGAACGCCCCCGGTGAAATGGCCTTCGATGAGGTTCTGCACCAGGTGATAGCCCACCGAGCCATACTCGCGGGACGCTCCGATGACCGCGACCTGTTCCGGGGCGAGCAGCTCGGCGATGCTGCGCGACTCGGCGCGATGCTCGCGGGCCTCCATCACCGCCCGGGAGCGCTCGGTGGGGTCGATGGGGAACTCCACCATGACCACACCGTCCTCGAAGCTGCGCTGGGTCTCATAGCCGGCCTCGGAGAAGACCCCCAGCATCTTGCGGTTCTCCGGCAGCACCTCGGCGGAGAACCGCTCAAGTCCTCGCTCGCGACCGGCCGCTGCCAGGTGCTCCAGAAGAATCGATCCAAGTCCGCGGCCCTGGTGCTGGTCAGAGATGTTGAACGAGACCTCTGCCTCCCGGGTGCCTTCGATGCGGTCATAACCGCCCACGCCGATGATCTCCTCGTCGAGCAGGATCACCATCGCGACCCGGTCGACGTGGTCCACCCGGGTGAACCGGGCGAGCTCCTTCTCGGTCAGCGCCGACTTGAAGGTGAAGTAGCGCAGGTAGATCGAGGACTCGGACTGGGAGGAATGCAGGCGCTGCAGCCGCTCCGCGTCCTCCGGGTTGATCGGGCGCAGTTGGGCCGCAGCCCCATCGCGCAGCACGACATCTGCTTCCCAGTGCGCCGGATATCCGCCGGTTCGGGGTGTCTCACCCATAGGATCAGACTAACCAACCCCGCCCCGAGATAGATACCCACCCTCCGAGCTGCACCAGATCACCGCACCTCCAGCTATTGTGAGACCCCCGCGGCTGACACCTGCACCTGCCCTCCGAGAGATACAGGACCAGCACACTCGCTATGGCCCGCCGTTCCAAGAGCGCCGACAGTCCCCCGGTCACCCCGGAGGAGAACATCATCGACATCGACGTCTCTGCGGAGATGGAGACCTCCTTCCTGGAGTACGCGTATTCGGTGATCTACTCGCGCGCCCTGCCCGACGCCCGCGACGGTCTCAAGCCGGTGCAGCGCCGGATCCTGTACATGATGGCGGACATGGGCCTGCGCCCGGAGAAGGGCCATGTGAAGTCGGCCCGAGTGGTCGGCGAGGTGATGGGCAAGCTGCACCCGCACGGCGACGCCGCGATCTATGACGCACTGGTCCGAATGGCTCAGTCCTTCGCCCTGCGGCTGCCGCTGGTGGACGGGCATGGCAACTTCGGCTCGCTCGACGACGGGCCCGCCGCCCCGCGCTACACCGAGGCGCGGATGACCGCCGCGGCACTGTCGATGACGGCTGACCTCGACGAGGACGTCGTGGACTTCGAGCCCAACTACGACAACCAGCTCACCCAGCCCGGCGTGCTGCCCAGCGCCTTCCCCAACCTGTTGGTCAACGGGGCCTCCGGGATCGCGGTGGGCATGGCCACGAACATGCCCCCGCACAACATGCGCGAGGTCATCAACGGCGCCAAGCATCTGATCCTGCACCCGGAGTCCACCCTCGAGGACCTCATCCGCCACATCCCCGGCCCCGACCTCCCCTCCGGCGGTCGGATCGTGGGACTCGACGGGATCCGCGACGCCTACCGCACCGGTCGCGGCTCGTTCAAGACCCGGGCCAAGGTCTCGATCGAGCAGGTCTCGGCCCGCAAGACCGGCATCGTGGTGACCCAGCTGCCCTACATGGTCGGGCCGGAGAAGGTCATCGAGAAGATCAAGGACGCGGTGCAGGCGAAGAAGCTCACCGGCATCTCCGACGTCTTGGACCTGACCGACCGCAAGCACGGGCTGCGGATGATCATCGAGCTCAAGGCGGGCTTCAACCCGCAGGCAGTGCTCGCCCAGCTCTACCGGCACACCCCGCTGGAGGACTCCTTCGGGATCAACAACGTCGCGCTGGTCAACGGCCAGCCGCGCACGCTGGGGCTGCTGGAGATGCTGCAGGTCTACGTGGACCACCGGCTGAACGTGGTCCGCCGGCGCAGCGCCTATCGGCTGCGCAAGCGCCAGGCCAGGCTGCACCTGGTCGAGGGGCTTCTCGTCGCGATCCTCGACATCGACGAGGTCATCCAGATCATCCGCGCCGCAGAGGACACCGCGGCGGCCCGGACCCGGCTGATGAGCATCTTCGATCTGAGCCAGGCGCAGGCCGATCACATCCTGGAGCTGCGCCTGCGCCAGCTGACCCGGTACTCCGCGCTGGAGCTGGAGCAGGAGAAGGAGCGCCTCGAGGCAGAGATCGCCGAGCTCGAAGCGATCCTCGGCTCTGAGGAGCGGCTGCGCGGCCTGGTCGCCGATGAGCTCGACGAGGTGGCCGCCAAATACGGCGATGACCGGCGCACCGAGCTGCTCGACGCCGAGGTCGCCCCGGCCCTCTCCGCGCAGCCGGACCCCGCGGCCCCCGCCGGCGGCGGATCCAGTCTGCAGATCCCCGACGCCGACTGTTGGGCGGTGCTCTCGAGCTCCGGCCAGCTGGCCCGCACCACCAACCGGTCCACGCTGGTGCACCCCACCCGGCGCGCCCGCCACGATGCGCTGACCTCGGCGGTGCCGACCACCGCCCGCGGCGAGATCGGGGCGGTCACCACCGCCGGTCGGATGATCCGCGTGCCGGTGGTGGACATGCCCGCCGTGGAGATGTCCTCCGGCGGCGTCAACCTCAACCAGGGGGTGAAGGCCAAGGAGTTCCTGCACCTGGAGAAGAACGAGGAGCTGCTCGCCTTCGTCCCGCTCGATGCTGTCATCGCCCTGGGCACCGCGCAGGGTCGGGTCAAACGGGTGAATCCGGACTACCCGCTGAACCGCGACGACTGGGAGGTCATCTCGCTCAAGGGCGAGGGACGTGCCCAGGACCGGGTCGTCGGAGCCGCTGTGGCGGCCGACGACGCCGACCAGCTCTGCTTCATCACCGCCGGCGCGCAGCTGCTGCGCTTCGAGGCCGCGCTGGTCCGCGCCCAGGGACGCACCGCGGCCGGGATGCTGGGGATCAAGCTCAGCCCCGAGGACACCGTCATCGCCTTCTCCGTGGTGCCCGCCGCGTCAGGCAAGGACCAGACGCAGGACCCCGCACAGGGCCACGAGGCAAGCTCCGCGGCCCTGGTGGTGACCCTCGCCGCCGGCGACACCCCGCTGGAAGGCTTCGAAGCGGGCAGCATCAAGCTCACCGACTTCTCGGAGTTCCCGGCCAAGGGTCGCGGCACCGCCGGGGTGCGGGCTCATCGCTTCATGCGCGGGGAGGACCACCTGAAGCTGGGCTGGGCCGGCATAGGACCCGCGCTCGGCGCTGCGAAGAACGGCGTCGCGCGGATCCTGCCCTCGGAGATGGTGCGCCGAGACGGTTCCGGAATACCGCTGGAACGTGGCGTCGACGCCGTCGCTCCGAGTCCGGAGGCGCTGGCAGCCGCAGCGGTCGCGGCAACATGACACGTGATTACTACATCGTGTAGAAATCACGGGCCAGCAGGGGTATCCTTTGACATTATCTGGCTGCGCAGCCGCTCTCAGCGGCCACCCCACCAGCACTGTTGATGTCTCGCCGCAAGAAGGAGCACCCCAAGATGGCCACTCTCGGAGGACTCGAGCGCTCGGTCATGAGCCTGCTCTGGGACGGCGCCGAATCGCTCAGCGCCAACGAGGTGCGTGACCGCCTCGGTGAGGATCTCGCCGTGACCACCGTGCTGACCGTGCTGTCCCGGCTGGAGCGCAAAGACATGGTTCGACGCGAACGCTCCACCCGCCCGCACCGCTACACCGCTGTCGCCTCCCGCGAGGAGCACACCGTAGAGATGCTCAACGAGGTGCTCGGCACCGCCGGAGACCGTGAAGCGGTGCTCGCCCGGTTCATCGGGGGCATTCCGGACTCCGAGGCCGCGGCCCTGCGCCGGCTGCTGCAGAAATAGCCGCCCAGTCACGGACGCTCGCGCGGGCGTGACCAGACCCACCGTGCGGAGACCGAGCTCCTCGGAGACTAAACTGATCCGGTGACCATCCTCGCCGTCTGCCTCGCCGCACTGGCCCTTGCCCTGGCCATCCCTGTGCCGCGGGTGCTGAGCCGGGCGAAGTTCCGCGCACGCTCCCCCTGGGCGGCGATGCTGCTCTGGCAGGCGATCGCGCTGGCCGGGGGACTCTCCATGGTCGGCGCCCCGATCGTGTACGGGCTCGGCCCCTTCGGAGACACGGTGCCGGGCGCCGCGGTGCACGTGCTTCGACTCTCAGCGGCGGCCGACTTCGCCGCGCTGGCCGAGCTTCCGGTCCATCCCGGCCACATCTTCGCACTGTGTCTGGGCGTGCTTCTGGGCTGTCACCTGCTGGCGACGCTGCTGCTCACCTACGTGCGAGTGCTGGGCCAGCGCCGACGCCACCGCGATGTGGTGCGTCTGCTCTCGACGCCGGTCCAGGGCGATCAGGCCGCGACCCTGGGGCGGCATCTGAACCTCTCCCCCGACCTGCTTCACGCCCACGTGCTCGAGCATGAGGCGCCGCTGGCCTATTGTCTGCCCGGTCGCACGAACTCTGGTTCGGTCACTGTGCTCTCCCGGGGACTGCTGGATCAGCTCTCCGAGGGGGAGCTCGCCGCCGTCGTCGCGCATGAGAAGACGCACCTCCAGCAGCGACACCATTTCCTGACCATGGCCTTCGAGGCCTGGTACCGGGCGCTGCCCTGGCTGCCCACCACCCGGCACGGTCGCGCCGCGGTCACCGAGCTCACCGAGATGCTGGCCGACGACGGCGCCCTGCGCGCCCACGCGCGCGAGGATCTGGTGCGCGCCCTGGCGCTGAGCTCCGCCGGGCTGGAGCACCGCGATGTTCGGCGGGACGGGTCCGCGACGGAGGCGTTCACCGGTGGGGCCGAGGTCCAGGAGCAGTCGGCCCTGATCACCACTGCCCGGCTGAGCAGGCTGCTGATCCCGCCCGAGCCGCTGGGCGGGCCAGCCCTGGCCGGGATCGTGGCGATCGTGGCGGCCTTGATCCTGGTCCCCACCGCCGCCCTGCTGCTGGGCCCCTGACCCCTCTCCGCGCGGAGCGGCTCAGCCGTTGGCGGCCAGGAAGTCCTCGGCGCCCCCGACGAGCTCGGTGTGCCCCTGCGGAAGATCCTTGCGCCCGATGAGCGCTGCGATCTCGGCGGCGAACTCCTCGACGCTGTAGAGCTTCCCGGCGGCCTCGCGGCGGGTCTCGAGGGCGCCCGGCTCCGCGCGCTCGAGCAGCGTCGCGGTGATGGTTCCCTCGATCATGTCCCCGGAGACGATGGTCAGCGTGATGCCCTTGGCGTCGAGCTCTGGGACGAGTTCGAGCAGCGCGTCCTCGCCGGCCCGCTTGGAGCGTGCCACCGGCTCGTAGGCGTCCATGGTGGCCGTCTGCTTGATGAAGTGCGCCTGGTGGCTGGTCACGAACACGATCTGTGACCCTGCGGGCATCACCTCGAGCGCGGTGCGCGCCATCTGGACCTGGGCGTCCCGGTTGAGCTTCAGCGCGTAGTCCTCGCCGCGGCCGGACTCCATCCCTCCGGAGGCGTTGAGCACCAGCAGGTTCAGCGCACCGAAGTTCTCCACGGCGGCGTCGACCAGCGCCTGGGCGCCGGCGGCCTCGGTGAGGTCCGCACCCACGGCCACCGCGCGTCCACCGGAGGCCTCGATGCCGGCCACCACTTTCTTGGCCCGGGGCGCCTTCTGCCGGTAGTTCACGACGACGCCGGCGCCGCGGGCCCCGATCAGGGCCGCGGTGGCGGCGCCGATGCCGCGCGACGATCCGGTGATGATGGCGCCGGTTCCGGCGAGATCCTGCTCTGTCATGACGGTGTCCTCAGTTCTGCTTGTGCCTGATGCGTACGGGAGTGCGCGTGCTGGGGGTGCGGGTGCTGGGGAATGCGGGCCGGCGGGGAGGGCTCAGTGGCCCATGCCCAGGCCGCCGTCGACCGGGATGACGGCGCCGGAGATGTAGCCGGCCTCCGCGGAGGCTAGCCAGCGGACCGCCGAGGCCACCTCGGTGGGCTCGGCGAAGCGTCCTGCGGGGATGTTCTGCAGGTACTTGGCCTGCGTCGCGTCGTCCAGCTCGTCGGTCATGTCGGATCGCACGAAGCCCGGGGAGACGACGTTTGCGGTGATGCCGCGGCTGCCGAGCTCTCGGGTCAGCGAGCGGGCCATGCCGATCAGCCCAGCTTTGGACGAGGCATAGTTGATCTGGCCCGGAGAGCCGTAGAGCCCGACCACCGAGGAGATCAGCACGACCCGGCCCTTCTTCATCCGGATCATGCCCTTGGAGGCGCGCTTGAGCACCCGGAAGGCACCGGTGAGGTTGGTGTCGAGCACGTCGGTGAAGTCCTCCTCGCTCATCCGCATCAGCAGTGTGTCGCGGGTGATGCCGGCATTGGCCACCAGGACCTCCACCGGACCGTGAGCCTGTTCGACCTCGGTGAAGGCTGCATCGACGGACGCGGCGTCGGTGACGTCCGCGGCCACGCCGAGCGCACCCTCTGGGGCGTCTCCGTTGCGGGTGGTGACGGCAACCTTGTCCCCGTTGGCGATGAACGCCTCGGCGATGGCGCGGCCGATGCCACGGTTGCCGCCGGTGATCAGTACGCTGCGTGCGGTCATGAGTCTCCTTGTTACGGGTATGGGCACGATGCGACGCACGCGCTGAGCGGCGCCATCGGCTCTGAATCTCTTCTCGGCCCAACCCTATGCCAGCCCGTATGTGACCGTCGCGTCACATCGCCGTCGGACACCAGGTTGGGCCACTAGAATAGACCGGTGAGCGACCAGGTCCACTCGATCACTGATGCTCCCCAGAAGCACAGTGACGAGCAGCACTCAAGGATGGTGCGCTATGCGGTGTCTATGGGCATCCGCATGGTGTGTTTCATCCTTGCGGTGATCCTGCAGAACTGGATGACCTGGGTCTTGCTGGCTGCCGCAGTGGTGCTGCCCTATGTCGCGGTCACCACGGCCAATGTCGGCGCCGACCGGTACATGGGCCGTCGGCAGTCCGAGGACCTGGACTCCCCCGCGATGCTGGCCACCACCCATGAAGACGGTGAGCCCGAGGCTGACCGGCAGTGGTGGGAAGAGGACGAGCCCGCGCTTCACAACGGCGCCTCCAACGGTTTCTCCGAGTCCGAGGTGATCGCCGGCGAGCTGGTGGAGCCCGACGACCAGGAGAAACAGGGCGAGGGTTCCGAGGATCACACCAGGTCTCCGGATCCGGAGAAGCCCGCGCACCAGGACCGATCGACCCAGCCCCTCGATGATCAGGACTTGCACCGCTGATGGACCTCTTGAACACCCTGGGCGGCGACGGCGCACAGCCCGGACCGCAGAGTCCTCAATGCTCGCGCAAGGACTGCCGGTTCGACGCGACCTGGCAGGTGCTCTGGAACAACCCGAAGGTCCATGCGCCCGAGCGGCGCAAGATCTGGCTGGCGTGTGACGAGCACCGTCCCTGGCTGGAGAACTATCTCGCCCAGCGGCTCTTCTGGCGCAGCACCCGACCGCTCGACGCCGGCACCGCCCCCGAGTCCTTCAGCGACACCGCCCCCACCCGCGCTCCCAGCACCCCAGACGATGATCCGCATCGGAGGCAGCTGTGAGGCGCTACCGCTTTCTGCTGACCCCCACCTGGCTGGGCTGGCTGGGCATCTGTGTGCTCTTCGCCGTGGCCTGCGTGTTCCTCGGCCAGTGGCAGATCGACCGGCGCGAGGTCGCGCTGGAAGAGATCAACCGGATCGTGGAGAACTACGACCAGGACCCGATCCCCTACACCGAGGGCCGCGAGCTCTTCGAGTCCGCCGATGAGCAGGACGAATGGACGGTGGTGGAGCTCACCGGCGAGTATCTCACGCAGGATTCCAGGCTGGTCCGCAACCGCGGCCACAGCGGCTCCGTGGGCTACGAATCGGTGGTCCCCTTCGCGGTGGCGGGCACCGAGGATGTGGTCGCCATCGACCGCGGCTGGCTGCCCACCGACAGCACCGACGGCTCCCGGCCGGCGCTGAATCCCGATCCGCCGGAGGGCGAAGTGGACCTGGTGGCTCGCATCCGTCCCGCGGAGCCGGAGATCAACCGGGACGCACCGGAGGGCCAGCTGGCCTCCATCGACCTGGATGAGTACCAGGACCAGCTGGGGTATGACCTGCTGACCGGCGGTTATGGACTCATGGCGGAGGAATCACCGGCACCCGAGGTCGCCCCGCGGCAGCTGATCCGACCCTCCCAGGATGAGGGCCCGCACCTGTCCTACTCGATGCAGTGGATCACCTTCGGGCTGCTCGGCTTCATCGGATGGGGCTACGCCGCCCGGATCCACGCCCGCAACCGTGACTACGAGCAGGCCGAGGCGCTGATCTCCGGAGAGCCGCACCACGCTGAGGGGCCTGGCGCTCCGGTGCACGCGGCCTCCTCAGCGCCGGCGCAGGACCGGATCCGTGAGGCCAAGCGCCGGCAGCGGATCAAGACCGGCCGGCTCTCGGATGAGGACCTCGAAGACGCCTGGGTGGACCAGCGGCTGCACCGCTGAGGGGATGTTCCCCGCGGATGGGTGCCCATCCTCGCCCGACTCCGCCTGCCGCCGCTGCACGGATTCGTCGTCGAGCTGCCAGCGGGTGAGTTCTGTGCCCGGTCCGAGGCGGCAGGTCGGACCAGGCAAGCCGAAGCTCAGGCGAGCGTGATGAGGTCTTCGTATTCCTTGGTGTAGAGGTCTTCCTCGCCATCGGGCAGCAGCAGAACTCGGTCGGGGCTCAGCGCCTCGACAGCACCCGGGTCGTGGCTGACCAGGACGACGGCGCCCTCGTAGGTGCGCAGCGCGGCGAGGATCTCCTCGCGGCTGGCCGGGTCCAGGTTGTTCGTCGGCTCGTCCAGCAGCAGCACGTTCGCGCTGGAGGCCACCAGCGAGGCCAGCGCCAGGCGGGTCTTCTCGCCGCCGGAGAGCACCGAGGCGGGCTTGCTGACGTCGTCGCCGGAGAACAGGAAGGACCCGAGGATCTTCCGCTGATCGGTGTCGTTGAGGAACGGGGCGGCGGTCTTCATGTTCTCCAGCACCGAGCTCTCGGTGTCCAGGGTGTCGTGCTCCTGGGCGAAGTAGCCGAGCTTGAGTCCGTGGCCGGAGATGACCCGTCCGGAGTCTGCCTCGGCGGCCCCGGCAAGCAGGCGCAGCAGCGTGGTCTTGCCCGCGCCGTTGTAGCCCAGGATCACCACGCGGGACCCGCGGTCGATCGCGAGGTCGAGCCCGGTGAAGATCTCCAGCGAGCCATAGGACTTCGAGAGTCCCTCGGCCATCAGCGGGGTCTTGCCGCAGGAGGACGGGGCGGGGAAGCGGATGTTCGCCACCCGCTCGGCGGCCCGTTCCCCTTCAAGTCCGGCCATCATCCGGTCGGCGCGCTTGAGCATGGACTGGGCGGCGACGGCCTTGGTGGCCTTGGCGCGCATCTTCTCGGCCTGGAAGCGCAGCGTGCTGGCCTTCTTCTCCGCGTTGGCGTATTCCCGCTTACGCCGAGCGGCATCCTGCTCGCGCTGGACCAGGTACTTCTTCCAGCCCATGTTGTAGACATCGAGCGTGGTGCGGTTGCCGTCGAGGTAGAAGACCTTGTTCACGGTGGACTCGATGAGGTCCACGTCGTGGGAGATCATCAGGACTCCCCCTGCGTAGTTCTGCAGGTGATCGCGCAGCCAGACGATGGAGTCGGCGTCAAGGTGGTTGGTGGGCTCATCCAGCAGCAGCGTGTCGGCGTCGGAGAAGAGGATCCGGGCGAGCTCCACGCGGCGGCGCTGACCGCCGGAGAGGGTCTTCAGCGGCTGGGTGAGGATCCGTTCAGGCAGGTCCAGGTTGTTGCAGATCATGGCGGCCTCGGCCTCGGCGGAGTAGCCGCCGGCGGCGTCGAACCGGGTCTGGACCTTCCCGTACTGGGTCATGGCCTTGTCCCGCACGGCGTCGTCGGTGCTCATCATGTCCTGCTCGGCCTGGCGCAGCTTCGTGGTGATCACGTCGAGCTCGCGGGCGGAGAGGATCCGGTCGCGGGAGAGCTGCTCCATATCGTCGATCTTGGGGTCCTGCGGCAGGTAGCCGATGCTGCCGCGGCGCTCCACATGGCCGGCGGCGGGCTGGGTCAGCCCGGCCAGCACCTTGGTCATCGTCGTCTTGCCCGCGCCATTGCGACCGACGAGCCCGACCTTGTCACCGGAGTCGATCCGGAAGTTGACCTCGTCCATCAGCAGGCGCGCGCCGGCGCGGAGTTCAAGATTGGATACGCTGATCAACGGTGCAGCTTCCCTTCGGGCCGAACAGAGTGCGTCGGCCTGACAATTTCAGATGGGTGGGTTTGGTGGACAACCTCTCTAGTGTAACGACGACGCTCGATGCCGTCGCATTCGACGTCGATACGGCCGAGGGCGGGAGACGCCGGATCCTGCATCCACTGACCCTGACTCTGCACGAGCACCGGATCGCCGTGATCGGCGCCAACGGCTCGGGCAAGTCCACGCTGCTGCGTCTGATCGCCGGTCTGGTGGCGCCCTCGCAGGGATCCCTCCAGCTCAGGCCTGCTGGCGTGCGCTCCGGCTTCATCTTCGCCAACCCGCAGGCTCAGCTGATCATGCCGGTGGTCGGCGAGGACATCGCGTTCTCGCTGCGCCGCAGCATCAGATCGGCCGCAGGGCGGCGTGAGCGCAGTCGTGAGATCTTGGACACCATGGGGCTCGGGGACCGTGAGGATTCGAGCATCTATGACCTCTCCTCCGGAGAGCGGCAGAAGGTCGCCCTCGCCGGAGTCCTGGCTGCCGAGCCGGAGCTGGTCCTGGCCGATGAGCCCACCACCCTGCTGGATCTGCGCAGCACCGTGGAGTTCACCGAGCTGCTGATGGGTCTCGACGCGCCGATGATCGTGGCCACCCATGACCTCGAGCTCGCGGCGCGAGCCGAACGGGTGCTGGTCTTCGAAGCGGGCCGGCTCATCGCCGACGACGTGCCCGCCCCGGCGATCGCCCGCTACCGCGAGATCGCCGGCGCACTCTGAGTCAGTAGGCCCCGGCCCCGCCGAAGACCGCCCGCGCGGTGCGCAGCACGATCTGAATGTCTCCCAGCAGCGTCCAGTTCTCAACGTAGTAGAGGTCCAGCCTCACGCTCTCCTCCCAGGAGAGGTCCGAGCGACCGGCCACCTGCCACAGCCCGGTGATCCCGGGCTTGACCAGCAGCCGCCGGTGCGTGTGGTCGTCGTAGGCCTCCACCTCACGGGGCAGCGGCGGGCGCGGCCCCACCACTGACATCTCCCCGCGCAGCACGTTGTAGAACTGCGGCAGCTCATCCAGGCTCAGCCGGCGCAGCACTGCACCGATCCGGGTGACCCGAGGATCCCTGCGCATCTTGAAGAGCACCCCGTTGCCTTCCGAACGCTCCTCCAGCAGCGAGAGATGTTCTTCGGCGTCGACCACCATGGAGCGGAACTTGAGCATCGAGAACCGTGAGTGATTGATCCCGACGCGCTCCTGCCGGAAGAGCACCGGTCCTGGGCTGTCCAGCCGGACCCAGAGCGCGATGGTGATCAGCAGCGGGGCAAGCATCAGCAGCGCCAGCGCGGAGAAGACGACGTCGAAGGTGCGCTTGGTCAGCCGCGCCGTCCCGGTCAGTCGTGGGTAGGCCACGTGCAGCAGGGGGACTCCTGCGACCATGTTGGAAGTGATCCGCGAGCCGGCAGTCTCTGTGATGGAGGGCACCACGACGAGGTTCACATCCAGCGCGTCCAGCGCCCACCCCAGCTCCCGTACCCCCTGGGCGGAGAACAGGTCCGTCTCCGTCAGCAGCACCAGATCAGCGGCGCTGCGGGTGACGACGTCCACGATCTGCGCGACGACGCGCTCCCGGGTCTCGACGTCAGCAACGGTGTGATCGCCCTGGACCTCGTGGATCGCCGTGACGGTGGTGCCGGTGACCGTCTTGGATCCCCGCACTGCCGAGACGACATGACGGACCTTTCGAGGATTTCCCACCACCACGGCACGATGGGTCCACTTTCCTCGACGCCACTGGGCGTGGAGCATCCGGCGCCATAGCCAACGAGCCATCAGCACGGCGATCGTCCCGATCGGCAGCGACCAGATGAGGTGTTCGCGGGCGACGGCCAGGTCGAGAGCGACCAGCGCGGTGAACAACAGACCGAAGCTCGTGAGCGTGGCGACCAGCACTCTCCGGTATTCCGTGACATCAGCCCCGATATGCCGCCAATCCCGGGACCGGCTCACGCTGAGCGCGGCGATCCAGAGCACACCGAGCACAGCGGTGGTGACCACCGGCGCTTCGGGCAGCGCCAACAGGTGGACCACGGTCAGGACACCGGCGATGACCGTGAGATCCGTCACCACCAGCCGCCTGGCGTAGCCTCGCTGCCAGCGGCGCGCCGAGGCGGGGCCCGCCGGTGAGCCCATCCAATCGAGTCTCGGCTCCGCGCTGGCGATGTTCACCGCAGAAGAGGGCTGGCTGGTCATGGAACAGCCCCCTCTTTCTCTGCCGGGACGGGAAGGCGGCCGGGAACGACAAGGTCGGCAGGATCGGTGGCACTGTGGAAGATGACGGTGTGGTGCAGATCGACCGTGCCAGCTGACGAGACCGCATTGGCCGCGTTGATGATGCGCGGCAGCTCTGCCGGGTACTCCTTGACGGTGTCGAATCCAGCCCACCAGGCGCCGAGCTGGAGATCCACCGCGTCCGGGTTGAAGGGATCCATTCCGCCGGAGGGGTAGGGAGTGAGCTCGCCGAACCACACTTCGCCATCAAGGTTGTAGAGGTCCACACGCATGAAGTCATAACCAGCACCGAGAGTCTCCGCAGCGCGGACCATCTCGCCGAAGTTCTTCGGTGGCGGAACAGCCGCACCGATTGGAGCCTCGTTGGTCATGTCGAGCGGTTCCCACTCGCGGTTGTAGAACACCTCCGTGAAGTCGTCGGTGAAACGTCCGACGTCGGTGTGCAGTATCTTCAGCTGCCCGTGAAAGACGTAGAACTTGTAGTCGATCAGTGGCGCACCGTCACCGATGCGCGGTTCGATGATCAGCTCCCGCCGCGCCTGTCCGTAGGCCCACTCCCCCACCGCGATCCGGTCATACGGGCGCAGCCATCCCTTGGTCACCCGGCGCAGGTCCGCCAGGGTCGTGCTGCGATCCCCGAAGTACACGGCCTTGCATTGATGGTTCGGCTTGATCACCCAGTGGTCAGGCAGCGTCGAGAGATCGAGCTCGTTCAGATCGGTGCCGTGCCACAGCGTCTCTGGCACGTTGATCCAGGGTGCTCGCTCGGCGGCGCAGTCCTTCATCGAACGCTTGTCGCAGGTCCATGCGATCTCCGGACTGCGGTCCTGAAGCATCCGCCGGGTCAGGAACTCGGTGAACCGCGAAGGTTTCTTGAAGTTTCCCCAGCGTCCGAATCGGCGGCGATACATGATCTGCCGCAGTATCGGATCTGGGACGGGGGTCAGCAGTCGCCGGACTGAGGGGTGCATGGTGATTACCTTTCAAGGGGAGCGGCCTGTCAGGCAGGCATCGAGGAGCGTGTGAGGACCATGGGCGCAGCTGTCGTCGGTTCCGGTCGTTCTCGGCTGCGGCTGCCGGCCGGGGCGGTCTGCGTGATCATGAGAGAGATGGCGCCTCCTCGGTCAGGCCTCGCAGCTCTTCCGGGTACTCCTTGAGGGTGTCGAATCCAGCCCACCAGGCGCCCAGCTGCAGATCCACCGACTCCGGAGTGAAGAGATCCATCCCGCCGGAGGGGTAGGGGGTCAGCTCCCCGAACCAAAGCTCCCCTTCAAGGTTGTAGAGGTCCACGCGCATGAAGTCGTAGCCAGCACCGAGCGTCTCCGCCGCGCGCATCATGTCCTCGAAGTTCTTCGGGCGGGAAGCGACCGCCCCTCGTGGGAGTTCACAGGTGATGTCCAGGGGCTCCCAGTCGCGGTCGTAGAACACCTCCTCGAAGGGACCCGAGAAACTGTCCAGGTCGGTGTGCAGGATCCGCGCTCGCCCATGAAAGACGAAGATCTTGAAGTCTGTGAGCGGGAGGCCGTCGCCGATCCTGGGCTCGATGATGAGCTCACGCCGCGCCTGTCCGTAGGCCCACTCCCCCACCGCGATCCGGTCATAGGGAAGCAGCCATCCCTTGGTCACCCGGCGCAGGTCCGCCAGGGTCGTGCTGCGATCCCCCATATAGACGGCTTTGCTTCGATGGTTCGGCTTGATCACCCAGTGATCGGGCAGCGTCGAGAGATCGAGCTCGTTCAGATCAGTGCCGTGCCACAGCGTCTCTGGCACGTTGATCCACGGTGCTCGCTCGGCGGCGTACTCCTTCATCGCACGCTTGTCGCAGGTCCAGGCGATCTCCGGACTGCGGTCCTTAAGCATCCGCTGGGTCAGGAACTCGGTGAACCGCGAAGGTTTCTTGAAGTTCCCCCACCGTCCGAACTTGCGGCGATACATGATCTGCCGCAGTAACGGATCAGGGATGGGGGTCAGCAGTCGCCGGACTGAGGGGTGCATGGTGATTGCCTTTCTGGGGAGCGGCCTGCACGGCAGGCATCGGTGCTGGTGCAGGGTCGGTGAGTGGTGGACAGATTCATCTGACGCAGATGCCTGCCGGGGTGGTCTGGGTGATCATGGGAGAGATGGCGCCTCCTCGGTCAGGCCTCGCAGCTCTTCCGGGTACTCCTTGACGGTGTCGAATCCAGCCCACCAGGCGCCCAGCTGCAGATCCACCGACTCCGGAGTGAAGAGATCCATTCCGCCGGAGGGGTAGGGGGTCAGCTCCCCGAACCACACTTCGCCGTCGATGGTGGACAGATCCACGCGCATGAAGTCGTAGCCAGCACCGAGCGTCTCCGCCGCACGCACCATCTCGTCGAACTTCTCCGGCCGTGGCTCTACAGCTCCCCGAGGTCCGCCATTGGTGATGTCCAGGGGCTCCCAGTCGCGGTTGTAGAACACCTCCGCGAAATTGTTCCTGAAGCGTCCCAAGTCGGTGTGCAGGATCTGGAAGCGGCCGTGGAAGACGAAGATGTTGAGTTCCCTCAGCGGAGCTCCGTCCCCGATCCTCGGCTCGATGATGAGCTCACGCCGCGCCTGTCCGTAGGCCCACTCCCCCACCGCGATCCGGTCATACGGGCGCAGCCATCCCTTGGTCACCCGGCGCAGGTCCGCCAGGGTCGTGCTGCGATCCCCCATATAGACGGCTTTGCTTCGATGGTTCGGCTTGATCACCCAGTGATCGGGCAGCGTCGAGAGATCGAGCTCGTTCAGATCAGTGCCGTGCCACAGCGTCTCTGGCACGTTGATCCACGGTGCTCGCTCGGCGGCGTACTCCTTCATCGCACGCTTGTCGCAGGTCCAGGCGATCTCCGGACTGCGGTCCTTAAGCATCCGCTGGGTCAGGAACTCGGTGAACCGCGAAGGTTTCTTGAAGTTCCCCCACCGTCCGAACCTGCGGCGGTACATGATCTGCCGCAGAACGGGATCAGGGATGGGGGTCAGCAGCCTGCGCAAGGAGGAGTGCATGGTCATTACCTCTCTAGGGGAGCTGCCTGCACGGCAGGCATCGGTGCTGGTGCAGGGTCGGTGGCTGGTCGGGCAGCGGGTGCTTCCGTGCGCGGGTGGCGGACAAGCCTGGAGGCCATGAGAAGTCCCGGGATGACCTGGGCGAGAGTCACTCCCAGGGCCATCGAGACTCCCGGAGCTGCGGGGCCCAGCCCCAGCTGTATCCCGAACAAGGTGCCCGGCACGACCAGGATGAGCAGCACCAGTGACATCGCCGCCTGGCGCCAGAATCCACGGCGGTCGGTGAAGAGATTGGTCTGGGTCAGATGTGCGGCCTGCGCGACGAGGGCCGCTCCGAGACCGAGGACGACGCCCCAGGAAGGTACGAGAGCGCCGCCGGTGACGAGACCTGCCACGGGCCGGGCGAAGATGATGAAGCCCAGAGCAGCGCAGGCGCCGAGCCCGGTGAGCAACAGATTCGCTCGTCGCCAGAGCTGTGGACTCGGGTCCACGGCGAAGCGCGGCCAGAGCACCGTCGCGGCCATATAGAGGACCGAGTAGATCGGCATGTAGAGCTGCAGGGCGATGGCGTATTCGCTCAGGTCCAGGGCTGTGGCTGCACTGGCCAGGACCAGCCTGCCGTGCTGCTCGGAGAGGACCATCCCGGCGGTGGCCAGCAGCACTGGGAGCCCGCCAAGCAGGATGAGTTTGATCGACGTCCCCTCGGCGATCTCCTCACGGCGCTCGTCGTGTCCAGCAGGCACGGGGCAGCCGTCCACGGGGTTCTCGTTCGCGGATCGCTCCGGTATGAGGATCGTACGGATGCCGATGCGCGGGTGCAGGAAGGCGAGGTAGCCGCAGACGCCGAGGAAGCCGAGCGTGCTCAGCGGCAGCCCGAGCGCCAGCCAGGCGACGGGCACTCCCAGCTGTCCGAGGGCGTAGACGACCAGCACGTTTCCGACCGAGGGGAGCAGACCGAGCAGGACGAGAACATCCGAACGGTCTCGACCCACCAGCACTCGCTCCGCGATCCCCAGCGGAAGGCTCAGGAAGAAGACCCCCAATACCAGACTCATGACCAGGTCGACCTGTGGGGCGAGTGTTTCAGGAACTTCAAAGACTCTGGACCAGAATCCATACACCCCGCTCAGCGCCGCGGCCGTGGCACCGAGAAGTCCCACCGCGAGCAGCAGCAGGGCGGTGCGTCTGATGAGGGTGCGGACCTCCTCTGCGGCCCGTGCCGAACCATCAACCCGGGCCACCGCTCGAGCCACGGCCGCTCCCATGCCGAGATCGGCGAACGGGAGAGCAAGCTGCAGCTGGGCGACCAGGGTGATGAATCCGAACGCAAGCACCCCGGCATAGTGCACGGTGAGTCCCGCCGTGGTCAGTGCACAGAGCGCGCTGATCGGCAGCACGGCGATGCGCAGACCAGCGGTCCGCGCAAACATCGCGGTCCAGCTTCGGTGCGGCCCCGGTCTCGGCGGCCCCGGGTTCACCGATGCGGCGTGTACTGTCTCTTCAGTCATGCCCACCGACCTGCAGCATCCCGGACATGGCGACCACGACGGCCGCCGCATGTGGGCGAGCCCGCAGGCACTTCGCCAGCTGTCGGACACCCTGGTTCCAGGCTCCGGAGGCGAAGGCGTCCCGCGCCACCACCGAGGCCTGGAAGTCGGCGCGGGAGCGTTCCGAGATCTCGGTGCCTATCGAGTCGAGCCAGCGTGAGCTGGCCTGCCAGTCCGCGCTGCGCGAGATGGAGCCGACGCTGGCCTGGTGCACTCGCACCAGCACCTCGGGCAGCATCGTCAGCGTCTTGCCGGCCGCTTCGAGCCTTGCGAGCCAGTCCCAGTCCTGGTGCCGGGTCAGCTCGTCGTTCCAGGGGACCTCCAGCGCGGTGGACCTGCTGCACAGCAGCGAGGAGGTCTGCATGAAGGTTCGCCGCAGCCGCAGCGTGGAGCGGTCGAGGATGTAGTCCACCACCGCCTCCGCGTCCTCGCCCTCTGCCTGGTAGAGCCGCTCGGGGACCACTCGACTCGACGATCCCACGAGCAGCGAGCGCGAGCTCACCACGGTGTTGTCGTCCACCACCGCCATCTGCAGGGCGGCCTTCTCAGAGACCCACTCGTCGTCGTCGTCGAGGAAGGCCACATGCGTCGTGCTGGCGCTGCGCACTCCGAGGTTGCGGGCACCGGCTCCCCCGAGCCCTCCTGGGGTGAGGACCATGATGTGCGGCAGCCCGGTGAGCAGCTTCTCGACGCTGGCGGCGTTCTCGGGCCGGTCGAGGACCACCAGGACTGTGGTGTCCCAGGTCTGGCGCAGCACCGACCGGACGGCCCGCTTGAGCGAGCGGCGCCCTACGGTAGGGATGATCGCGGTCAAGGACCGGGCGTGCTGAGGTTCGGTGTACTCGTAGAGCTCAGCGGTGAACGGCCCGCGCCTCGCGGCGTCGATCCGGGAGGGGGTGTCGATGCTCATCACGCCCTCCACATCAGCAGGGCGGCGAGCTTCATGGGTTCCAGGAGATAGCGTCCGGCGAGTCGACGCGGGTCTGTGGCCAGTCGCCACGCCCACTCCAGGCCCATCGCTCCGAGCCGGCGTGGGGCGAGCGACTGGGTGCCTCCCAGCTGGTCCAGTGCGCCTCCCACCGTGGCGATCACCGGGACGTCCACGCGCGAGGCCAGCTCATCGGCGATGCGCTCCTGCAGCGGCATGCCCATGCCGATCAGCAGAACCTGCGGATCGTGATCCCGAATGCTGGCGGCTACCTCTTCGATGTTCTCCGCTCGCCACGGGTCACCGGGAATGGCCTGCCAGTCCACCTCGCCGTCCAGTGAGCTCAGATGCTTCAGCACTGCGTCGCTGGCGGCCGGCGTGCCGCCGAGCAGAGACACGCGATGGATGCCCTCCAGGTCCGCCAGGCCCTCCACCCAGTCGGTGGATCCGATGCGGTGCTCGGTGCGAAGCGGCACCCGGAGCCCGAGCCGCATCAGGGCCAGCAGCGGCATGCCGTCGACGACGACGGCCCCAGCCCGGTCATAGAAGTCGCGGAACTCCGGCAGGCTGTACCAGAGATAGACGGAGTGAAGATTGTGGCCGGCGACGAGCATCCGACGGTGTTCGCGGGCGGCGTCGCGGATATGGTCCAGAAGTTCTTCTCTGCGCAGCGGAGTGACATCGACGTTGAGCAGCGGAACATTCAGGGACGGGATGACAGTCATCAGAGATCTCCTCGTGGATGAATCGATGGTGCATGTGACGGTGCGCTGATGCGGTGCTGTATCACCTGTCTGGAGCGCAGGAGCAGGGCTCACCGCCGGGAAGGCGGTGGCGGGATCTGGGGTCGGAGAAGCCATGAACGCAGATCACGTCCTGTCCTGCGGGAGGGTGAAGATGTGCGCACTGCCCGGGGCAGCCTCGGAGAGCGCCAGCGTGCCGTCGGGGAGCCGACGACGCCGCGCCGAGGAGAGCCCGGAGGCCCGGGCGCTCAGGCCCTGTCCGGAGTCGCCGGGATCTCCGTCACGTCCACGTCCGCCACCGCGACGTCGCCGGCGTGACCCAGGGGGTCGACGGTCCTGGAGGCTGTCAGGTCCACGCGGGGGAACACCGGTGAACACCACTCCGACGAGTCGGGCGCGGGCTCGGGTCAGCAGTTCGAGCCCGGCGCTCAGCTGCGCCCGCGAGACCTCTCCGTAGCGGGCCACCACGATGACGCCGGTCGTGATCTGGGCAAGCAGAGCGGCAGCGGACTGGCTCAGCAGCGCAGGAGTATCGATGATGGTGACGTCGTAGGTCTCGGCGCAGCCTTCAAGCAGGGTGGCCATGGCATCGAGGGCGCAGGCCTCCAGGCCGTGGTCCGCTCCCCGGCCGGCGGGCAGGATGTCGAGACCCGGTTCCGCATCGGTGATGATCACATCTTCGAAATAGGCGCTCCCGGACAGCACCTCGTTCAGTCCAGCAGGGGTGAGGTCGGTCAGCTGGCCCCCGCCCGAGGTGCTGGTGCGAAACCAGTGCACGATGTCGGGGTTCGCGAAATCCGCTCCGATCAGCAGGGTGCGGCGGCCACCTTCCACCAGGGATCGGGCCAGGTTCACCGCAACGGTGGTGCGACCCTCCCCCTCCACCGAACTGGTGATCACATAGGAGCTCGGTGAGTCGAGGTACTTGCCGAACATCAGCCGCATGCGCATCTCCCGGAAGGACGCCACCGCCTCCACGGACCTCGGGTCGGTTCGATCCCCCTGAGTCGTCACCGTCGGCGCGCCCCTGGTGACGCCCAGCAGCGGCGCGGCTGTGAGGTCCTTGAGGTCGCGGGGAGTGCGCACCGACGTGTCGCGGGCTTCGCGCAGGAAGGCCAGTCCGAGACCGAGGAGGATCCCGACCGCTAGGCCTGTTCCCAGGACGAGCTCCAGCCGCGGTCCCTGTGGATGGGCAGACGCCACGGCGTCCTGCACCACTGAAAGTTCGACGAGGACTGCACCGTCTGAGCCAGGATCCTCGCCTGGACCTTCGATCTCGTTCACCAGGGTCTGCAGGCTGGTCACCGTGGAGTTGGCGATGTCTGCCGCTGCCTGAGCCTCGTCTGCGGTCGCGGTGATCTCCAGCAGCGAGGTGCCGCGGGGCACCTCTGCGTCGATGCTCTCGGCGAGCTGTGAGCTCGACATCGGCAGTCGCAGATCCTCGACCACGGGATCCAGCACCGCCGGGGTCGTGACCAGGTCTGCGTAGCTCTTGACCCGTTGTCCCACAACGGTGCTGCCCCGCTGGAGCTCCTCGAGACTCTCACCGGTCGCGGCAGAGACATAGATCTTGGTCGTGGACTCGTAGGTGACCGGCTGCAAGACGTAGATGGCGGCCGCGAAGAGCACGGCGATCACCGGAGTGAGCAGAATCGACGCCCAACGACGGCGGCAGATGCGCACAAAATTGTGCAAGGCCATAAGTGACAACTTCCCGGTGCAAGGTCAGTGGTCACCGTGCAGACGCCCCTGGAACGGAGGGGCGCCTGTACGGTGCGTTGACCACGCTAGGCCGGGAGGTGGGTCCTGCGTCACAGTGATGGGCGAACCCCCGCAGGGACTACGGGGGAACCCCCGTGATTCCCCGTGGTGAGATCTTCAACCAGGTCAGGGGGGGGCGTCGAACCGGCTCAGGCGCTGCGCAGGCCGCTTTCGGCCTCATCCTGGAGCATCCGACGCAGGGCGTGGCGAGATTCCAGCGCGAGCTTCCCCAGGGCGTTCGCCACGTGGTACTCCACGGTGCGCACCGAGAGGACGAGCTCCTCGGCCACGTCCTTGTTTGACAGGCCTTGACCCACCATCAGGGCGATCTCCCGTTCACGGTTTGTCAGCCCGGTCAGCGCAAACCGGGCCTTGGAACTGAGCCCCTCGGGCAGATCGATCATCCGGGCGCGCTCAGTGGTCCCCGCGACTCCCGCCGGCTTGCGCAGCGTCTGGAAGACCTCATCGGCCTGATGGAAGAGTTGATCCGCGCCGCATCCCTGGAACATAGAACCGGCCCAGAGCACCCATTCCGACGTCTGCTCGACCTTTTCCTGCAGAGAATCCCTGCCGAGCGCCACACAGTGCCCGAGGTCCAGTGCGAGGAGACCGCGGTAGATGCTGAGCGCACCGCCATCACCGGGCACATGAGTCGATTTCAGCGCAGGAATCGCCGAGATCGTGGACATCGCGGCACTGAGGTGTTCATAGGCTGTCGCGTGCTTGCCGGCCCCCAAGGCTGCCAGTCCGCGCAGATGCCGCAGCACATACTCGCGCTGAGCTGTGGAGGAGTGCTCGTCTGCACGGATCGTGCTGATCAGCGCCGGCAGCGCCTGTGCCCTGCCGCTGTGGAACAGTGACCTTCCCAGCAGCACCGCCGGAGTGAGTGCGCGGGACCAGATGTTGAGCTCCGCCTGCAGCCCGAGAACGCTGCTGACCACTCGCTCGTGGTCCTGGGCCGATGTGGCCCCCCAGGCCTCGACGAACCCTCGTCCCGCGCGGCCGAGACTGGTGTCGGTCATTCGGCGGACATGCGCGCGCAGGTCGAAGGGCCAGTTCTGCGCCGCGCGCTGCCCGCGCGCTGCCGGCACGAGGTGAGCAGCGTTGAAGGCCACCGGTGCGACATTTTCTTCACTGATGTCCAGCACCTCGGCTGCGGCCGATTCCGCAAAGTCCTGCGCCTCGGACCACAGCCCGGCCTCGAAGAGCAGGTAGGTGATGTGTATCTCGGCCTGAGCCAGCGCGCGACGATTGCGGCCGGGCCAGTTCTCGATCGCGGCGATCAGGTCGGCATACGCCTCAGTGAGACGACCTGCGGTGCGCAGCAGCGCGCCTCGCGCCACCAGCAGCACCATCTGCGCGGATTCCGTGCCAGGAACACGTCTGACCTCATCGAGAAGCGTCTCGACCTCCCGGGAGAACGACTCGGGCTGGGCGGCGTCCATGTCTTCGAGCAGCCGCCAGAGCTGCAGACTGACCCTCAGCCCGCGGGTCTCGGCCAGGAGCTGTTCGGGCGTCGCCATCCGGGTGCGCACGGCCGGATCGTCGGCTTCCAGCTTCGCTTCGAGCAGCTGCAGCACCTCGACGGTGCGCTCAGCCACCTGGAAGAGGTGCCAGTAGGATCCGCGAAGGCCAGCGGTGCGCGACGCGGTCAGGACCGTGTCGGCATAGCACAGGAGCGCCTGGGGAGATGCCTCGGCCAGCCCTTCGCCGCCGGCCAGGAAGCCCAGTGTGCTCTCCAGATCGCCACGGATCAGGCTCTCGCGCGCGAGGATCCCGCGTCGCAGCACCGGGTGGACGTTGTCATGACTGTGCGCCCAGCTGATCGTCGAGTCGATGTCGACCCTGGTGCCTGCGCGCATCGCGGCGAAGGAGAGCACCTCCAGCGTGGCGCCGGATCGGTCCACCTCGAAGGCGAGCCGGCTCAGCTCAAGAGTCTCGGCATTGTCGCCGGCGCGGCTGGCGGCGCGCGCGGCATCGGTGAGGGCCGCGACGATCGCGGGGCGATCTCCCACCGAGGGATCCAGCAGCGCGGCTTCGGCCTGGTGCCGGGACGCAGAGGTGCCCGCGTGGACGCGGGCAAGGCGCATGTGCAGGTCCACGCGCTGTTCGCGCGGAAGATCGACGACCAGGCACTGCTGGAAGATTCTGTGCTGCAGGCAGAATCGGCCGGACTTCGCCGACTCCTGGACGAGGCTGGAATTGCGGAGCGCCTCGACGTCGACGGATGCGACACCGAGCAGTTCCCGAATCTCGTGGTCCGCGAGCGGATAGCGGGACAGGGCCAGCAGCGCCAGCACCTGCTGCACATCGGCAGGAGCCTCCTCGAAGATCTGCCGGATGCGGAGCCGCTGAGACTCCGCAGGACCCGCGCCCCGGCCAAGTCCCTCCAGCGCACGGTCCAGCGCCGCGGCGGTGATCGCCTCCTCCGGGGCGGTGAGCGTGTCGATGACATAGCTCACAAACGACGGAAAACCGCCGGTGGCGTCATGGACCCGCGCCGCAACATTGGCGCTGATCGGGAGACCCGTCTCCCGCTGGAGCAGCTCACGGACCTCTGCTCGACTGAAGGGCTCCAGCTCGATGCGCAGCGCCTCACCGGCTGTCGCGGTGTAGCGCTCCAGAGGCAGCAGGTCGGGACGCGTGGTGGGGCGGCTGGTCACCAGCGAGAGCATCGGGACGTCCTCGACCTCACGGATCGTCTGGTAGATGACGGCCGCAGAGAGCGAGTCCATCCACTGCAGGTCCTCGATGACCAGCGCGACGGGTTCGCGGATCCCATCTGTCTGCTCCTGGACCAGCGCCGCGAGTCCCTCGCCGTCGGTGGGCGCGCGGGAGCGCTGCGGCTTGTGGAGCAGGCGCACAGCGGCATACCCCGGCGTCGCCCGATCGGCGACGTCGAGGTATACATTCGCTCGCGACCAACCCGAGAGTCGGGCCACGGCCTCATTGAGCAAGGACGTCTTGCCTATACCTGGAGGGCCTTCGATCAGAATGAATCGCGGGTCGGAGGAGGAATGAACGGCCTCCGCCGCCGCCGCGATGAGTTCCAGCTCTGATTCCCGGCCCAGAAACCTGTTCAATCGTGACATATAAGCTCCCTTGCACAGGCGGCATCCTGCCTGCTTCAGGGTACAGACATGGATGCCACCTGCTTCGGTCCAGCCTATGTCACGCTTCTTCCCAGGAAAAGACCTGGCAAGGCTTTAGTTCAAATCTATATGTTAAAACCGAGGGCGCGCATCTGCTCGCGACCATCGTCGGTGATCTTCTCGGGGCCCCACGGCGGCATCCAGACCCAGTTGAGCCGCCATTCGTCGACCAGGGAGCCGACGTGCTGTCCGACCTGCTCCTCCAGAACATCGGTGAGCGGGCAGGCTGCGGTGGTCAACGTCATGTCGATGAGCAGTGCACCGTCCTCGGCGTAGTGCAGGCCGTAGAGCAGACCGAGGTCCACGATGTTGATTCCGAGCTCGGGGTCGATGACGTCCTTGAGGGCTTCCTCGACATCTTCAAGCGGCGTCTGGGCCGCGGTGACAGCGTCACTCATGGCGCTCTCCTTTCCTTCGACGTTCTTGCGCGTACGTGCGGTGGTCTATGTTCGATCATCTGCTGGTTCCAACGTTGCAAGTCAAGGGTCTATGCCCTGCCGCGGGCCTGGACCAGTGCGTCGCGCAGCGCCATCCATCCCAGCAGAGCACACTTGATCCGTGCAGGATAGCGTGCCACACCGGTGAAGGCCGAGGCGTCCTCCAGCGCCTCCAGGCGCGTGGGATCCAGCTCCCTGCCGCGCGCTGCCATCAGCTCACGGAAGTATCCACCGAGCTCCTCGGCACGGGTGACCGGCTGCGAGATCACGAGCTCGTGCATGACCGAGAGCGAGGCCTGGGAGATCGAGCAGCCCTGGCCGGTCCAGCCGAGGGCCTGGATCGTCTTCCCCGCCGGGTCAAGCTGCACCCGGAGGGTGACCTGATCTCCGCAGGTGGGATTGATCTGGAAGGATTCCCCGCCGTATTCGGTGAGCTCACCCTCACCCTGCCGCACCCGGGCGTGGTCGAGGATGACCTGTTGATAGAGCTGCTCCATCGCATCGGCCATCAGTGACCTCCCGCTGCGGAGTCGAGGCTTCCCGTGGCCGAGGGCGTCGCGAAGAACCTGCGGACCTCGTGCAGCCCGTCGATGAATGCCTCGATGTCCGCGGAGGTGGTGTAGACCCCTGCCGAGGCCCGAGCGGAGGCGTGGACGCCGAGTCGTCGGTGGATCGGCTGCGCGCAGTGGTGACCCACACGCACGGCCACCCCGGCGTTGTCGAGCACCTGGCCGACGTCGTGCGGGTGCACCGAGTCCACCTCGAAGGCCACGACGGCGAGCCGGTCGGTCGCGTCCTGCGGTCCCAGCACCCGGACCCCGGGCACCGAGGCGATGCCGTCAAGCAGCTGCCGGGTCATCTGTTTCTCATGTTCTGCGACCTGATCCATGCCCAGCTCGCGCAGGTAATCGACCGCGGCACGGAACCCGACGACCTGAGCCACCATCTGTGTGCCGGCCTCGAAGCGCTGCGGCGGAGGCATGAAGCTGGTGGAGTCCATGGTCACGACTTCGACCATCGAGCCTCCGGTGAGGAAGGGCGGCAGGTCGTTGAGCAGCTCGCGCTTGCCGTAGAGGGCGCCGACGCCGGTGGGACCCACCATCTTGTGCGCGGAGAAGGCGGCGAAGTCGACGTCGAGCGCGTGCAGGTCCACCGGCATGTGCGCCGCGGTCTGACAGGCGTCGAGCACCACATAGGCGCCGACGGCTCGCGCGCGCGCCACCAGGGCGTCCACATCGGTGATCGCCCCGGTCACATTCGAGGCGTGGGTGATGGCCAGCACCCGGGTCCGCTCCCCGATCACCGGGAAGGTCTCCGGGTCCAGGCGTCCTTCGGCCGTGACGCCGATCCAGCGCAGGGTGGCCCCGGTCTTGTGCGCCAGCTGCTGCCAGGGCACCAGGTTCGCATGGTGCTCCGCCTCGGTCACCACGATCTCGTCGCCGGGGGTGAGCGCATAGCGTTGGCGCGCCTCGGATGCCACCACCTCGGCGGCCGGGCTGCCGGGAGCGGCTGCGCCGGCGAGACTGGCGTTGAGGAACCCGTAGGCCACCAGGTTCAGCGCCTCGGTGGCGTTCTTGGTCCAGACGATCTCATCCTCATCGGCGCCGACGAACTCCGCCACCACGGCGCGGGAGGCCTCGTAGGCCTCGGTGGCCTCCTCGGCGATCTGGTGTGCTCCGCGGTGCACCGCGGCGTTGGTCTGCGCGTAGAACGCAGACTCGGCGTCGATGACCTGCTGCGGCTTCTGCGCGGTGGCCCCGGAGTCCAGGTACACCAGCGGCTTCCCGCCGCGGACCGTGCGGGTCAGCAGCGGGAAGTCAGCCCTGATGGTGTCTGGATTCAGCATGATTCGCTCAGGCCTGGGCGGGGGCGAGGAAGCGATCGTAGCCGTTGGCCTCGAGCTCGTCGGCCAGCTCGGGTCCACCCTGCTCGGCGACTCGGCCGTCGACGAAGACGTGGACGAACTGCGGGGTGATGTAGTTCAGGATCCGGGTGTAGTGGGTGATCAGCAGCGTGCCCATGTCGTTCTCGGAGTGCGCACGGTTCACGCCGTCGGAGACCACGCGCAGGGCGTCGATGTCCAGACCCGAGTCGGTCTCGTCGAGGACCGCGAACTTCGGCCTGAACAGCTCCATCTGCAGGATCTCCACGCGCTTCTTCTCACCGCCGGAGAAGCCTTCGTTGACGTTGCGGTTGGCGAAGTCGGCGTCGATCTTGAGCTTCTCCATGGCGCCGCGGACGTCCTTGGCCCAGGTGCGCAGCTTCGGAGCCTCGCCGTCGATGGCGGTCTTCGCGGTGCGCAGGAAGTTCGTCATGGTCACACCGGGGACCTCGACGGGGTACTGCATGGCCAGGAACAGGCCGGCCCGGGCGCGCTCGTCCACGGACATCTCCAGCACGTCGACGTCGTCGAGCATGATGGTGCCCGAGGTCACCTTGTAGCGGGGGTGGCCGGCGATGGTGGCGGCCAGCGTGGACTTGCCGGAGCCGTTGGGGCCCATGATGGCGTGGATCTCACCGGACTTGATGGTCAGTGTGACGCCCTTGAGGATCTCTTTGGAGCCCTGCTCGGTCTCGATGGAGACGTGCAGGTCCTTGATCGCGAGAGTAGACATTCTTTGCGTGTCCTTTGCTTGGTTCGTGAAAGTGCTGGTGGTGGAGCGAACGAGCCGCGGCAGCCGGCGGATTCCCTGCGGCCGGTGCGTCTAGAAGCCGGGCGACTCTAGAAGCCGGCGATCTTCAGTTCGTTCTCCAGGTCCTGCTGGACGGTTTCCTCGATCGACTCCACGCCGATGGCCTGGACGATCTCGTTGAGGAAGCCGCGGACCACGAGCTGGCGGGCCTCCTTCTCCGGGATGCCGCGAGCCATCAGGTAGAAGAGGTGGTTCTCATCGAAGCGCCCGGTCGAGGAGGCGTGGCCGGCTCCCTCGATCAGGCCGGTCTCGATCTCCAGGTTCGGGATCGAGTCGGCGCGGGCGCCGTCGGAGAGGATCAGGTTCTGGTTCTTCTCATAGGAGTCGGTGCCTTCGGCGGCCTTGCGGATCAGCACATCGCCGACCCAGACGGTGCGGGCGTCCTGGCCCTGCAGCGCACCCTTGTAGAGCACGTTGGAGGTGTTCCGCGGGGAGTTGTGGTCCACGAAGCTGCGGTGCTCCAGGTGCTGCCCGGCGTCGGCGAAGTAGAGGCCGTACATCGAGGCTTCCGCACCTTCGGCCGCGTAGCGGACGTTGGAGTTCATCCGGACGACCTCGCCGCCGAGGGTGACCGAGACGTGCTTGTACTTGGCGTCGCGGCCGACTTCAGCATCCTGCTGGCCCACGTGGACGGCGTCGTCGTCCCAGCGCTGCAGCGAGACCACGGTGACGTCGGCGCCATCGCGCACGATGACCTCCACGTTGAGGTTCGCGTCGGCGGAGCCGCGGTGCTCCATCACGAAGACCGCCTTGGAGTGGGCTCCAGCCTCGAGCACGAGGTGGCCGTTGGCGCGGTGCCCGGCGGCCTCACCGGTGATGTCGAGGAACACCGGCTCGCTGAGCTCGGTGTCGGCGGCGACCGAGATGTAGTCGGCCTGCGCAGTCTGGCTGTAGCCGACGACGGCGGCGCGGTCGGCCGCCGAGAACACGGTGCCGCGCGGGGACTGGGCCTTCGCGAGCTCACCGCGGGTGACGCCGTCAGCCAGGTTGCGCACCTTCAGCGTCACGGGGGTCTGGGTGGCGGCGTCGGAGAGGACGCGGCCGAGCTTCTTCAGCGGCGAGAAGCGCCACTCCTCTTCGCGCCCGGTGGGCACGGCGAAGTCAGCCACGTTCAGGCTGGTGGTGCGGTCGGCTCGTGAGCCGCCGGTCTTGGCCTTGACGGTGGACTCGCCGAGGCCGCCATGGGTGTGTTCGGTCTCTTCATGGGCGGTGGCGAGGTTCTCGCCCTCCTCGCTCATGCCTGGGATCGTGATGCGGGCTTCCCCGACCTCGACTCCTGCGACCTGTTCCGCCTGATCGGCGGACGCGGAATTCGTCATGTGTTTCTCTTCCCTTGTTTCTGATGCGCGTGTTTCTGATGCGCGGTTCGACTGAGGCTGCTCAGTGGGCGGCAGGCCCCAGCCGCCCGGTGTACGTGACCCCGAGCGGCTGGGTGGACTGCGTCGACGGGGGTGGTCAGCCCACCGAGCCTTCCATCTGCAGCTCGATCAGACGGTTGAGCTCCAGGGCGTATTCCATGGGCAGCTCACGGGCGATCGGCTCGATGAAGCCGCGCACGATCATGGCCATGGCCTCGTCCTCGGCGAGCCCGCGGGCCATGAGGTAGAACAGCTGGTCCTCGGAGACCTTGGAGACCGTGGCCTCGTGACCCAGGGTGACATCGTCCTCGCGGATATCGATGTAGGGGTAGGTGTCCGACCGGGAGATCGTGTCCACCAGCAGGGCGTCACAGACCACCGAGTTCGCGGAGTTCTTCGCTCCCGCGTTGATCTGGACCAGACCGCGGTAGGCGGCGCGGCCGCCGTTGCGGGCCACCGACTTCGACACGATGGTCGAGGAGGTGTTCGGCGCCATGTGGACCATCTTGGAACCGGTGTCCTGGTGCTGACCCTCGCCGGCGAAGGCCACCGAGAGCGTCTCGCCCTTGGCGTGCTCACCGGTGAGGTAGACGGCCGGGTACTTCATGGTGACCTTGGAGCCGATGTTGCCATCGATCCACTCCATGGTGCCGCCGGCGTCGACCACGGCGCGCTTGGTCACCAGGTTGTAGACGTTGGTGGACCAGTTCTGGATGGTGGTGTAACGCACCCGGGCGTTCTTCTTCACCACGATCTCCACCACTGCTGAGTGCAGGGAGTCGGAGTCATAGATCGGCGCGGTGCAGCCTTCGATGTAGTGGACGTAGGAGTCCTCGTCGGCGATGATCAGCGTGCGCTCGAACTGACCCATGTTCTCGGTGTTGATCCGGAAGTAGGCCTGGAGCGGGATCTCCACGTGCACGCCCTTGGGGACGTAGACGAATGATCCGCCGGACCAGACCGAGGTGTTCAGTGCGGCGAACTTGTTGTCGCCGACCGGGATGACCGAGCCGAAGTACTCCTCGAAGAACTCGGGGTGCTCCTTCAGCGCGGTGTCGGTGTCCATGAAGATGACGCCCTGCTCCTCCAGATCCTCACGGATCTGGTGGTAGACGACCTCCGACTCGTACTGGGCTGCGACGCCGGAGACCAGACGCTCACGCTCGGCCTCGGGGATTCCGAGCCGCTCATAGGTGTTGCGGATGTCCTCGGGGAGGTCTTCCCAGGTCTTCGCCTGCTTCTCGGTGGAGCGCACGAAGTACTTGATGTTGTCGAAGTGGATGCCGGAGAGGTCTGCGCCCCACATCGGCATGGGCTTGCGCTCGAAGTACTTCAGGCCCTTCTTGCGCAGCTTGAGCATCCACTCGGGTTCGCTCTTCTTGGAGGAGATGTCCTCCACGACCGACTCATCGATGCCACGCTTGGCGTTGGCTCCGGCGGTGTCGGAGTCCGACCAGCCGTATTCGTAGGAACCGATGCCGTGGAGCTCGGGGTTGCGCTCCAGGATGTCGGAGGTGACCCCCTGGTCCTTTTCGCGCTGGATCTGCTCGGTCATGACAACCTCTCTTGTTGACGGGGGGAGATGACGATTCGTCTTCGTCCGCCGCTGACCTTGCGCGACTGATGTGTCGCACCGGCTGCGGCGCTGATCTGTAGTTCTGCCTCTGCGCTTGCTGCGGCGCGTTCCCGCTGCTCAGCGGCGAGCTTCTCGCGACCTACCGGCACATGAGTGGTGCAGACGTGGGCTCCGGCCGCCTGGGTGGAGAGCCGCCTGACATCGACGTCGAGCAGGCGGGAGATCATATCGGTCTCCTCCTCACAGAACACCGGATGGGCCGCGGCTATTTCCCGGATCGGGCAGTGACCCTGGCACAGCTGCGTGGACTGCATGGCCAGAAGGGGATTGTCCCGACCCACCAGGCGAGTGAACCCGGCGAACCCTTCGTCGTTGAAGAGTTGGGAGAGCCGGTCGGTGCGCTGGTCGAGGTCCACGATCTCAGCGAGCTCCTGCTCCCAGCGCTGCTCGAAGCCGGCGAAGTACTCCCGCGCCAGGCCCGCGGCGGCCTCCTGGGTCGACGCGTCCTCGGCGGCGGCGCCTGCCTCGAGGGATCCGGCGCTGGTGTCCTGCAGCAGCGACAGCGCGGTCTTGACCAGGCCCAGGTAGTCGTCACCCATGGTGCGCTGGCCGCGCTGAGAGACGACATAGCGTCGAGAGGGGCGGCCCGCGCCGCGGCGACGGGTGGTGATGTTCTTGACCTCGAGGATTCCCTGTTCGGTCATCGCATCGAGATGGCGACGCACCGCGGCAGCGGTCAGCTGCAGCTCGCTGCCCAGCGCGGCGGCGCTGATCGGGCCTTCTTCGACCACCAGCTGCAAGACCCGCTGGCGGGTCGTGCTCTCCGCGTCGCGGATCGTCTCACCCGGAGCGTCGGGCACCGGAGCGTCGGAGACAGGCGCATCCACATCGCGTGACTGAGCATCTGCGGCTGCAGACTCGGAAGCGGTGGAATACATGACCCTATTCTGACCTATTCAGAACAAAGCCGCCAGCAAGGTGGACCTAAGTCGGCGGAGACCTTCCCCACTGCACGGCTGCAGCTGCCCGCTTCAGCTGCCCGATCGCGCCTCTGCTGACCCTGGGCTCTTCTACGGGGTGTAGAAATGTAGACTGGTGCAGTGCCCCAGCATCCACCCTGTCTGACCCTGCGCCATGTGCGCTATGCCGTCGGCTCCGCTCGCAGCCCCCAGGGACTCAAGGAGATCCTGCGGGGCGTGGACCTCACCGCGCGATCCGGAGAGGTCACGGTCCTGTTGGGACCCAACGGTGCCGGAAAGACGACCACGCTCAGCTGCGCCCAGGGGCTGCTGCATCCGTCGCAGGGAACCGTCGCTCTGCTGGGCCAGGATCCCTTCCGCGCGGGCGCCGAGCTCCGCGCCCGGGTCGGGGTGATGCTCCAGGACGGCGGCATGCCGCAATCGGTTCAGCCCCGCGCGCTGCTGAAGCATGTCGCCTCGCTGCACCAGAACCCCTGGCCGGTGGAAGACCTGGTCTCCCGCCTGGACATGGGCGACTTTCTGCGCACCTCGATCCGACGCCTCTCCGGCGGACAGAAGCAGCGGGTGGCGCTGGCGGCGAGCCTGCTCGGCCGTCCCGAGGTGGTGTTCCTCGACGAGCCCACCGCCGGGCTGGATCCGCAGTCCCGGCAGACCGTCTTCGAGCTCATCGGGGAGCTCCGCGAGATGGGGATGGGGATCATCCTGACCACCCATCTCCTCGAAGAGGCACAGAAGCTCGCGGACTCGGTCTTCATCCTCAAGGACGGTGAAGTGGTCCGCCATGGATCCGTCGCCGAGCTGACCGGTTCCGGTGCGACCGGTTCGGAGACCGCCACCGGTGCCGCACGGCGGATGGTGTTCACCGCCTCTCGAACCCTGACCCGTGCTGAGATCGGCAGCGCCCCGGTGAGCATCGAGCTCGACGGCGGCATCGACAACGCACCGGGTGCCGCGTGGATGACCCCGAGCCTCACCGGCCCGACCCAGCTCCGCGAGCTGGCCGCCTGGTGGGAACTGATCGGCATGATGCCCGTGGAGGTCCGCATGGAAGCCCGCACGCTGGAAGACGTCTTCTGGGAGGTCTCCGTCTCATGACCACGAGCCACGCCCCTCTGGCCCCGGCACCGCGCCCGGCGATGCGCCGGATCATCTCGCACGGGCTCTATGAGACCCGCAACGTGCTGCGCAACGGCGAGCAGCTGCTCGTCTCGCTGATCCTTCCGCTGCTGGTCCTCGTCGGCGCGCACCGGCTGGAGCTCATCACCTCCGCCGCCACACCGAGCATCGACGTCATCACCCCGGGCGTGCTGGCGCTGGCCGTGATGGCCTCGGCCTTCACCGGTCAAGGCATCGCGACCGGGTTCGAACGGCAGTATGGGGTGCTGGCATACCTGGCGACGACACCACTGGGGGCCACGGGCCTGATCCTGGGCAAGGCCATCGCCGTGCTGGCGGTGGTCGCCGTCCAGGTGGTGGTGATCGGCACCGCCGGTCTGGTCCTGGGCTGGAACCCCGACCCGGTGGGTCTGCTGTGGCTGGGCGTCGTCGTCGTCCTGGGGGCCACCGCGTTCACGGCGCTGGGACTGCTGCTCGCGGGCACCGTGCGCGCCGAGGCGACGCTGGCGCTGACCAATGTCATCTGGGTGCTGCTCGGGGCCGCCGGCGGCTCGGTCTTCCCGCTCAACCACGACGGGGCCGGGGCGCTGCTGCTGCTGCTTCCCTCCGCGGCACTGGGTGAAGGACTGCGCACCGCCTCACTCGATGGATCGTTCCCTGTCCTGGAAGCTCTGATTCTCGCCGGGTGGGCCGCGCTGGCCGTCCTGGCCGCACGAAGGTGGTTCAACTGGCGATGAAGTTCCCGATGAATGCGATCGAAGTCTTTCGCACCAACCTCCCCACTCGGATCACCCGGGTCACCAAGGTGCTGGCCTGGGCGACGCTGATCAGCAATATCGGCATCATCCTGACCGGTGGCGCGGTCCGGCTGACCGCCTCGGGGCTCGGCTGCCCGGAGTGGCCGCGCTGCACGCCCGAGTCCTGGGTCGCGACCCAGGAGATGGGCCTGCACGGGGCGATCGAATTCGGCAACCGCCTGCTCACCTACGTGCTGGTGCTGATCTGTGCGCTGATGTTCTTCGCGCTGCTGCGGATGCGACGCAGCCACCGTCCGCTGTTCCGGATGAGCCTGGTGATCCTCGCCGGGATCCCGCTGCAGGCGGTCATCGGCGGTATCACCGTGTGGACGAACCTCAACCCGTGGATCGTGGCGCTGCATTTCCTGCTCTCCGCAGGCCTCGTGATGGTCGCGACCATGCTGCTGAACCGGATCCGTCTGGAGCTGCGCGGCGCGCAGGTCGCCGCTGCGCAGGATTCAGCCGCGGACCCAGCAGCGGATCCGGCCAAGGAGTCGGGGCCGCGCGACGGTGTGGCCGGAATCCGGATGAGCCACGGCGCCTCCGACGCGGTCACCTCCGCGATGGCCCCGGTGATCCTTGCCGCGACCTGGGTCTCGGTGTTCCTGGGCACCGTGGTCACGGGAACGGGCCCACATGCCGGTGACCCCGGATCGCCTCGGCACCTCTTCGATCCCGATCTGGTGACCAGGATGCACGTGGCCCCGGTCTATGTCCTGTGCTTCGCGGCGATCGCGCTGCTGGTGCGCCAGTACCGGATCAGCACCGCTCCGAACCAGCGGCGCTCGGCCTGGTGGCTCATGGCCGTGATCATCGCCCAGGGGATCATCGGCTACGTCCAGCACTTCACCGGCCTGCCGATCATCCTGGTCGGGCTGCACATGCTCGGCTCGGCGCTGCTGGTGGTCACCGCGACCGCCGTGTTCGACAGCTACCGCGCCCGGTATGTGACCCGCGGACTCACCCGCTCCCTGACCCCGGTAGCTGTTGCAGCTGGGCCACAGACGGAGCCGGCGCAGAAGTCCTGAGCGAGCTGCTCAGCGCAGACGCCCCAGCAGGCTGAGCGCCTCATCGAGGTCACGCGCCTGTGAGGCTGGGACGGATTGGACATGCGCCACCCGAAGGGTCGAGTCCAGCAGGAAGCTGCTGCGCCGAGCTGCACCCTTTTCGAGATCGAACGCCCCGTAACGCTGCGCAATCTCCCCGTGCGGCCAGAAGTCGCTGACCAGATCGAAGGGCAGCTCCCCGGGCGCGGCACTTGCAGACTCGGCGTCAGAGGACTCGGCGTCGGCGACGTCGGAGGTGAGCATCTGCGCGTAGGCGCGCAGGCTGTGCATCGGGTCGCAGCTGATCGCCAAGACTCTGGCTCGCAGCTCGCGGACCCGGCACCTCCGCGCCACCAGGGCCTGCAGCTCCGAGTCGCAGACCCGGCTGAATGCAAAGGGGTAGAACATCAGCAGCACCGGTGAACCGGCAAGCCGCTGAAGCTCGATCACTTCGCCATGGTGGCTGCGACCTGAGAAGCCGGGTGCCTGCTCCCCGATCTCGGGGAGCGGCGAGGAGGTCACTGCTTCTTGCGCCCCATCAGTCGGGTCGCGGCCCAGTGGGTGCTCACCCCGGCGGATGAGGTCACATGAAGACCCGCGTTGGGCGCCGCGTCCTGGATCTCAACCGGCGCGACGTAGCCGTCACGGCCGGAGCGCGGGGTCAGCAGCCACAGCACGCCGCCCTCATCGAGAGTGCCAAGGGCATCCACGAGCGCATCCGTGAGATCGTCATCGCCGTCTCTGAACCAGACCAGCACGGCGTCGACGACCTCCTGGACGTCCTCGTCGAGCAGCTCCTCGTCGAGAAGGGCCTCCAGACGGTCACGGAAGTCGTCATCGACGTCCTCATCCACACCGATCTCCTGGACCAGGGAATCGGGCTTGAGCCCGAGCTCCTGGAGCAGGTCGCCGAGCGAGACAACATTGGTTCCGGCGTCGTTCTTGTGGTCCGTCGAGATGCTCGACGGACCCTCGGCTGCAGAAGCCTGACTCACCTGAGGTTCCCTTCCCATTCATTAACGTCTGAAACGCAGCTCCCACCCGAGGACGGGGCTGCCACCAGCAACGTTACGCGGACCCCTGTCGGTTCGGGAAGTGCGACACCACCCGAGCGGGTAGAGTTGAGCTGAAATTCGGCCGCCGAACAACCGGTGGCAGATGACCTCGTGGGTCCCGCCCGTGGAACATCCCCGTCCATGGACCGCGTACCCAGACCCTTACCCCTTGAGAGGTGACCCGTGAGCGCTGGTGAAGAGAACTCCCATATCCGCAGCGGACTGACGAACCAACTCCCGGACCTCGATCCGGAAGAGACCCAGGAATGGCTGGAGTCTTTCGACCAGCTCGTGGAGTTCCACGGCACCGAGCGCGCGGAATACATCATCCGCTCCCTGCTGCAGCGAGCCGGCGCGAAGTCCATCGAAGTCCCGATGGTCACCACCACCGACTACGTGAACACGATCCCGGTGGACCAGGAACCTGACTTTCCCGGCGACGAGGAGATGGAGCGCCGCGTGCGCCGCATCCTGCGCTGGAACGCCGCGGTCATGGTGCACCGCGCCCAGCGCGGCGACATCTCCGTGGGCGGGCACATCTCTTCCTACGCCGGCGTGGCCACCCTCTACGAGGTGGGCCTGAACCACTTCTTCCGCGGTGCCGACCACCCGGGCGGCGGCGACCAGATCTTCTTCCAGGGCCACTCCTCCCCCGGCAACTACGCCCGCGCCTACCTCGAGGGTCGCCTCACCGAGGCGCAGCTCGACGGTTTCCGCCAGGAGCACTCCAAGGCCCCAGACGGCCTGAGCTCCTACCCGCACCCGCGGCTGATGCCCGAGTTCTGGCAGTTCCCGACCGTGTCCATGGGCATCGGTCCGATGAACGCCATCTACCAGGCGCAGTTCAACCGCTACCTGCACAACCGCGGCATCAAGGACACCTCGGAGCAGCAGGTCTGGGCCTTCCTCGGCGACGGCGAGATGGATGAGCCTGAGTCCCGCGGTCTGCTCCAGCTCGCGGCGAACGAGAAGCTCGACAACCTGAACTTCGTGGTCAACTGCAACCTGCAGCGCCTCGACGGCCCGGTGCGCGGCAACGGCAAGATCGTCCAGGAGCTGGAGGCCTTCTTCCGCGGCGCCGGCTGGAACGTCATCAAGGTCCTCTGGGGCCGCGAATGGGACGAGCTGCTGGACAAGGACGACGACGGCGAGCTCGTCCGGGTCATGAACGAGACCCTCGACGGTGACTACCAGACCTACAAGGCCGAGTCCGGGTCCTTCGTCCGCGAGCACTTCTTCGGCCGCTCCGCCAAGACCAAGGAGCTCGTCGCGGACATGTCCGACGACGACATCTGGAACCTCAAGCGCGGCGGACACGACTACAAGAAGGTCTACTCCGCGTACAAGGCCGCCGCTGAATCCACCGGCAAGCCCACGGTGGTCCTGGCCCAGACGGTCAAGGGCTACGGCCTGGGGCCGAGCTTCGAGGGGCGCAACGCGACCCACCAGATGAAGAAGCTCACCGTCGATGACCTCAAACGCTTCCGCGACACCCTGCGGATCCCGGTCAGCGATGAGCAGATCGAAGAAGATCCGTACAACGTGCCGTACTACCACCCCGGCAAGGACTCCGAGGAGGTCAAGTACACGCTTGAGCGCCGTACCCGTCTCGGCGGGTCCGTGCCCGAGCGTCGGGTCGCCGGTGAGGGGCTGATCCTGCCCGAGGCCAAGACCTACGCGCAGGCCAAGAAGGGCTCGGGCAAGCAGAAGGCCGCCACGACCATGGCGCTGGTCCGGCTGCTCAAGGACCTGATGCGGGACAAGAACATAGGTCACCGGATCGTGCCGATCATCCCGGATGAGGCGCGCACCTTCGGGATGGACTCGTTCTTCCCCACCGCTAAGATCTACAACCCCAAGGGGCAGAACTACATCTCCGTGGACCGCGAGCTGATGCTCGCGTACAAGGAGTCCCCACAGGGCCAGATGATCCACCCCGGCATCAACGAGGCAGGTGCGACCGCGGCCTTCACCGCCGCCGGCACCTCCTACGCCACCCACGGCGAGACGATGATCCCGTTCTACATCTTCTATTCGATGTTCGGTTTCCAGCGCACCGGCGACTCCTTCTGGGCCGCCGCCGACCAGCTGGCCCGCGGCTTCATCATCGGCGCCACGGCCGGGCGCACCACGCTGGCCGGTGAGGGCCTGCAGCACCTCGACGGTCACTCCCCGCTGCTCGCGGCGACGAACCCCGCGGTGAAGCACTTCGATCCGGCCTTCGGCTACGAGATCGCCCACATCATGGAGAACGGCCTCTTCGAGATGTACGGCGATCACGACGGCGACCACAACGTGATGTATTACCTCACGGTGTACAACGAGCCCGTCCAGCACCTTCCCGAGCCCGAGGGCCTGGACATCGAAGGCGTCAAGCGTGGCATCTACAAGCTCTCCAGCTCCGAGCAGGACGGCCCCAAGGCCCAGCTCCTGGCCTCCGGCGTCGGTGTGCCGTGGGCCAAGGAGGCCGCGGAGATACTCGCCGACGAGTGGGGCGTCTCCGCCGATGTCTGGTCGGTGACCTCTTGGAACGAGCTGCGCCGCCAGGCTCTGCACGTGGAGCAGTCGGCGATGCTGGACCCCGAGCGCGAGCCCGAGGTTCCCTTCGTGACCCAGCAGATGGAAGGAGCCGAGGGTCCGATCATCGCGACCACCGACTTCGCCACGCAGGTTCCGGATCAGATCCGCCAGTTCCTGCCGAACCGCTTCGCGACCCTGGGCGCTGACAACTTCGGCTTCTCGGACACCCGCGCGGCGGCTCGCCGGCACTTCAAGATCGACGCCCACTCGATGGTGGTGCGCGCTCTGCAGATGCTCGCCGACGACGGCGCGGTCGACGCCTCGGCTCCGGTCGAGGCGATGAAGAAATACGATCTCGGCAACGTCAAGGCCGGCACGTCCGGCGAGGCGGGCGGCGACGCCTGATTCCTCGGCTGGCCCCTCCTGAGGGGCCAGCACGAAGAGCGCCCAGCGGGGCCCGGAGCATCAGCTCCGGGCCCCGCTGCGTCCCCACCTGCGCATCTGTCGCATCGCTGTGCGACAGAACAGCTGGGGTGCCCGCGGAACGATCGGATTGCCCGCGGAGCGGCTGGCACGCGGCGGGGTTGACCGCGGCAGAGGGGTTTGTAGGGATCACACAACTGGCGGGGGAACCTCACACGGCCTAGGCTCCTGAGCATGACTGCATCTGCTCCGACGACGCCTGGGCCCGTACCGGTCTCCTGGGAGGCCCTGGAGGTGCTCCGCTCCGACGCGGGCAACCTCACCAACGAGGTCAACTGCTACCTGGAGGAGACCCTCACCTGGTACCGACACCTGAGCACCGATGAGCGGGCCTCGCTGCGCCTGATCGCTCAGCGCGGCATCGGGGGCCTGATCACCTGGCTGGAGAACCCCACCTCGCGTTCACTCCCGCTGGTCAACGAGCTGCTCGGCAACGCCCCCACCGACCTGATGCGAACGATCTCGCTGCAGCGCGCGCTGCAGCTGATCCGCAGCATCGTCGAAGCGGTGGAACAGCGCCTGCCCGGTCTGGTGCCGCAGCAGGACCAGCAGCTGATGCTTGAAGCAGTGCTGCGCTACTCCCGCGAGGTCGCCTTCGCGATCGCTGACGTCTACGCCCGCGCGGCGGAGTCCCGCGGCGCGTGGGACTCACGCCTGGAGGCTCTGCTCGTGGATGCGGTGCTGCGCGGAGAGCCCGCCGAACAGATCGCCTCCCGCGCCGCGGCCGTCGGGTGGCGCAGCCACGAGGGAGTGGTGGTCGTCGTCGGTGAGGCCCCGGAGCAGGCCGATGCGGTCTTCATGTCCCAGCTGCGACGGCAATGCATCCGCTTCTCCTCCGATGCGGTGGTGGGGGTCCATGGCGACCGGCTGATCCTGCTGCTGGGCCGGGTCACCGGCCTCGCCGAAGGACTCGAGCGGATCCTCCCCCGCTTCGGTCCGGGCCAGGTGGTCTTCTCCAGCTTCGATGGTTCGATCAGCCAGGCGCACCGCAGCGCGCAGTCGGCCTTCACCGGATTCACCGCGGTCGGGGCCTGGACCTCCGCGCCGCGCCCGGTGGCCGCCGAGGACCTGCTCCCGGAACGTGCACTATGTGGAGACGAGACCGCGAAGACCGTGCTCAGGAGCAGCATCTTCGAGGTGCTCAGGGCCGCCGGCAACGGGCTGCTCGAGACCGTCACCGCCTACCTCGAGGCCGGTCACTCGCTCGAGGCCACGGCCCGCGAGCTCTTCGTACACACCAACACTGTGCGCTATCGGCTGCGCCGCGTCACGGACATCACCGGCTGGGACCCCGTCTCCCCGCGCGACGCGTACGTTCTGCAGACCGCGCTGGCAGTCGGCCGTCTCTGACCGGGCCCCGTGGCTGACCTCGCACCGTCATCGAAACTGCGTTGTAGGGTACCTACAAAGGCCACGGTGGAGCTTGGTGAGCGCATGACCCCTGAAAACCATCCGCGATATGGGAAGTTGGACTTGTGCTTGCCATAGTTTGCCCCGGACAGGGCTCCCAGACCCAAGGCTTCCTCTCGGAGTGGATCAGCGACGACGCCTCCCGCGCCACGCTCGACGCCTACTCCCAGCACTCAGGCACCGACCTGCTCACCCACGGGACGGTCTCCGATGCCGAGACGATCCGGGACACCGCGGTCGCCCAGCCGCTCATCGTGGCCGCCTCCCTGCTCAGCGCCTCAGCGCTGGATCTCACCGGGGCGAATCCCGAGCGGGTCCTCTACGCCGGGCACTCCGTGGGCGAGATCCCCGCCGCCGTCCTGGCCGGGGTGCTCACGCCGCAGCAGGCGTTGGCGTTCATCCGCGTGCGGGCCACCTCGATGGCCGCCGCAGCCGCAGCGGTGCCCACCTCGATGGCCGCCGTCGTCGGCGGTGTCGAGGACGAGGTCCGCCAGGTGATCGCCGACGCCGGACTGACCCCCGCAAACGCCAACGGGCCGGGCCAGATCGTGGCGGCCGGGGAGCTGGACAAGCTCGCCGCGCTGGAGGCCAGCCCTCCCACCCGGGCCCGGGTCATCCCGCTGACGGTCGCCGGAGCATTCCACACGGAGTTCATGGACTCGGCCAAGCAGGCCCTGGCCGCCGCCGCCGCCAGCTTCGAGGTGGCCGACCCGCGACACCGGCTGATCTCCAATCGCGACGGCGCCTACGTCTCCACCGGCGCTGACGTCCTGGCGCGCCTCGTGGACCAGGTGACCCGTCCGGTCCGCTGGGACCTCTGCATGGAGACCATGGCGCAGGCCGAGGTCACCGGCGTGCTGGAGCTGCTGCCCGGCGGCACGCTGACCGGGTTGGCCAAGCGCGGACTCAAGGGCGTGAAGTCGCTGGCCATCAAGACCCCCGCGGACATCGACGCCGCCCAGGAATTCATCGCCGAGCATGCGGGTTGAGCCGAGAGGCCCGATGTTGATGGCCTCAGACATCTTCTGTGCCGGCAGCACTGCCGCACAGCTACCCCACAATGATCCACGAAGGACGTTCCTGACGTGACTGTCGCATTGAACCAGCCCACCGCCCTGGCGGGCACCCGTGTCATGGGCCTGGGTGCCTACCGTCCTGAGCTCGTGATCGACAACGAGCAGATCTGCCAGTGGATCGACTCCTCCGATGAGTGGATCCAGCAGCGCACCGGCATCAAGACCCGCCACCGCGCCCCGCGCGACGTCTCTGTGGTCGACATGGCCGAAGGCGCCGCCCGCGAGGCGCTGGAGCATGCCGGGATCTCAGGCGACCAGCTCGGCGGGGTCATCGTCGCCACCGTCACGCATCCCTTCGCCACACCCTCCGCCGCGGCGGACCTGGCGCACCGCCTCGGCGCGACTCCGGCGGCGGCCTTCGACATCTCGGCGGCCTGTGCCGGCTACTGCTATGGGATCGGTCAGGCCGACGCCATGGTCCGCTCCGGGCTCTCGCCCTACGTCCTGGTGGTCGGGGTCGAGAAGCTCTCCGACTTCATCGACAACCACGAGCGCACCATCTCCTTCCTCCTCGGCGACGGTGCCGGAGCCGCGATCATCGGCCCCTCCGAGGTGCCCGGCATCTCGCCTTCGATCCTCGGCTCCAACGGCGAGAAGTGGGAGGCAGTGGCCATGGACAGCACGATGCTGAACTTCCGCGACGCCCTCGCCCGAGCTCGCGAGACCCAGGACGCCGCCGAGCTCCTCGATGCGGAGAACCGGTACTGGCCCACGCTGCGCCAGGACGGTCCCACCGTGTTCCGCTGGGCCGTCTGGGAGATGGCGAAGGTGGCCCAGCAGGCGCTGGACGCCGCCGGGATCACCGCCGATGACCTCGTGGCCTTCGTCCCGCATCAGGCGAACATGCGCATCATCGACGAGATGGTCAAACAGTTGAAGCTTCCTGAGCACGTGATGGTCGGACGGGACATCGTGGACGCGGGAAACACCTCCGCAGCCTCGATCCCGCTGGCCATGCATCGCCTGCTCAAGGAGAACCCAGAACTCTCCGGCGGTCTCGCTCTGCAGATCGGATTCGGAGCCGGACTGGTCTACGGCACGCAGGTCATCCGACTGCCGTAGCCCCGGGCCCGGGGCTGCCACGCAGGCCCGGGACAGATTCACCACGAACCCGAAAGAACCACCCAAAGAAAAGGAGTCGCCGATATGGCTGACAAGAACGAGATCCTCGCAGGCCTGGCAGAGATCGTGAACGAGGAGACCGGCCTGGAGGTCGAAGAGGTCAAGTCGGACAAGTCCTTCACCGAAGACCTGGACATCGACTCGATCTCGATGATGACCATCGTGGTCAACGCCGAAGAGAAGTTCGACGTGAAGATCCCCGATGAAGAGGTGAAGAACCTGGCCACCGTCGGTGACGCCGTGGACTTCATCGCCAACGCCCAGGGCTGATCCAGCCTCGCATCGGACGGGAGGGCTGCGGCGCAGCGCCGGGCCCTCCCCTCCTCTCCCCCACCTGCAGTCCCACTCTCATTGAGGTAGATCCATGACACGTCGTCTTGTCATCACCGGTCTCGGCGCCACCACCCCCATCGGCGGCGACGTGGACACGCTCTGGACCAACGCGCTGGCCGGCACGCCGGGAGCCAAGACCCTGGAGCACGACTGGGTCGAGAAGTACGAGCTTCCGGTGACCTTCGCCGCCGAGGTCTCGGTCGAGCCTGCAGAGGTGCTGGCCCGCCCGGAGACCCGCCGAATGGACCGCTCCACCCAGCTGGGCATGGTCGCCGCCCGGCAGGCCTGGGACGACGCCGGACTCAGCCGCCCCGGTGATGAGGGCTATGACCTGGATCCCGAGCGGGTCGCGGTGTCCTTCGCCACCGGCATCGGTGGAGTCTGGACGCTGCTCGACAGCTGGGACACGCTGCGTGAACGTGGACCGCGCCGGGTCATGCCGATGACCGTGCCGATGCTGATGCCCAATGGCGCCGCCGGGGCGATCAGCCTCGATCTCGGCGCCCAGGGCGGCGCCCGCACCGCCGTCTCGGCCTGCGCCTCCGGTGTCGAGGCACTGGATGTGGCCTTGGAGATGCTGCGCAAGGGTGACGCCGACGTCGTCCTCGCCGGCGGCACCGAGGCTGCCATCCACCCGCTGCCCATGGCGGCGTTCAGCTCGCTGCAGGCGCTGTCCAAGCGCAACGAGGATCCCGCCGCGGCGTCCCGGCCCTATGACCGCGACCGCGACGGCTTCGTCATGGGCGAGGGCGCTGGAGCCCTCGTGGTCGAGACCGAGGAGCACGCCAAGGCCCGCGGCGCCACGATCTACGCGGAGCTCGCTGGTTCTGGGATCACCTCAGACGCCCACCACATCACGGCCCCGGATCCTGAAGCGCTGGGAGCCTCCCGCGCGCTGCGCCGAGCCCTGGAATCCGCCGGCGCGGAGCTGGGCGACGTGACCCACGTCAATGCTCACGCCACGTCCACGCCGGTCGGAGACAAGCCAGAGTACGCGGCACTGAGATCGGTGTTCGGGGATCACCTCGAGAACGTCTGCATCTCCGCCACCAAGTCCCAGACCGGGCACCTGCTCGGCGCCGCCGGCGCCGTGGAGTCGGTGCTGACCGTGAAGGCGCTGCATGAACGCCGCGCACCGGTCACGATCAACCTTGACCACCAGGACCCGGAGATGCCGCTCGACGTGGTCACCGGCTCGCCCCGCGACCTCGGCGACAAGCAGCAGGTGGCGCTGTGCAACTCCTTCGGCTTCGGCGGACACAACGCCGTGGCGGCCTTCCGCACCTACTGAGCCCTTCTGCCCGGGCAGGCCCGTGGCATGAGCACGCGAGAAGACCCCCGGCCAGGATCCTCAGGGATTTCGGCCGGGGGTCTTCTCTGCTTCATGTGGAAGCTGCCGCGCTGGGAAGCGATGGCCCGCTGGGGGGCTCTGTGCGGCAAGCCTGTAGTCGTGCACGTCGACCAGACGCTGCTGGGCTGCGCAGCTGCGGGACGGCGGTGGAGGGCGGTGGAGGGCGCCGCCCGGTCAGCCTCGGGTCAGCTGACCACCTGGTGAAGCCAGTGGACCGGTGCACCCTCTGCAGCGTGGCGGAAGGACTCGAGCTCCTCGTCCCAGGCCTCACCCAGGGCCAGCGAAAGCTCCTGGTAGACCACCGAGGGGTCACCGGCGCCCATCTCATAGGCGTAGCGGATCCGATCCTCGGACACGACGATGTTGCCGTGCACGTCGGTGGTGGCATGGAAGATGCCCAGCTCGGGCGTATGGGACCAGCGTCCGCCGTCGCAGCCCGGCGATGGGTCCTCGGTCACTTCGAAGCGCAGATGACTCACGGCGCGCAGCGCTGAGGCCAGGGTGGCGCCCAGTCCGGCTGGGCCCTCCCAGGAGAGCTCCGCCCGAAAGTCTCCGGGCGCGGCAGGCTGCGGGTGCCACGTGAAGTCCACTCGCGAGTCGACCGCCGAGGACACCGCCCATTCAACATGCGGGCAGAGCGCGGCGGGCGCCGAATGGATGTGAAGCACACCTCGGGCCGTATTTTTCGACATATCCATCCTCCACTGTGCTGTTGGTACGTCTTCCCCTACGACCAGACAGCAGCCAGGTGGCTGATGGTTTCGATGCTCTGCCAAGGTTAACACCTAGCGCGTCGAGCAACACTACTGATGTTAACAGATCCAGGTCAGCTCACTTTCTCAGGCACGAGGATGAGCCTGGCCATAGGCGTCGCGAAGCCTGTCGATGGTGACGTGGGTGTAGAGCTGGGTGGTGCTCAAGGAGGCGTGTCCCAGCAGCTCCTGGACCGTGCGCAGATCAGCGCCCCCTTCCAGCAGATGGGTGGCCGCCGTATGCCGCAGCGCATGGGGCCCTCGGGCGGCAGTGGTCCCGAGCCGGGCCAGAGCATCGTCGACGACGCGGCGCACCGTTCGCACGTCTATGCGGCCCCCGCGGCGACCCAGGAAGCAGGCGTTCGCCGAGGCGGGTGTGGCCAGCTCAGACCGTCCGTGGTCGAGCCAGCTTCGCAGCGCGGTCTCCGCCGGCACGCCGTACGGGACGATCCGTTCCTTGTTGCCCTTGCCGAGCAGCCGGACCATCCGCCGACCGGTCTCGAAGGAGGCGAGGTCCAGGCCGCTGAGCTCGGAGACGCGCATCCCGGTGGCGTAGAGCAGCTCCACCATCGCGGCGTCGCGCAGGCTCAGCGCATGAGCGATCGCATCCAGTTCCGCGGCCTGGCCGGCCTGCTGCGCCGCATCCGCGAGGTGACTGGTCAGTTCTTCGACGTGCTGATGCTGCAGCACATCGGGCAGGTGGCTGCTTCGACGGGCGGTCCGCAGACGGACGGAGGGGTCTTCTCGCAGGTGACCCCGGCGGTGCGCCCAGGCGGTGAAGGCCCGCACCGAGGCCGTCTTGCGGTTGAGGGTGTTCCGCGAGAGCCCCGCCTCGTGCAGCTCCCCCAGCCAGCTCCGGATCCCGGCCAGGCTGATCTCCTGCAGATCTCCGCGCCGCTGGGCGAGCTGACGCAGATCGCTGCGGTACGCCCGGATCGTCTGGGCCGAGAGCCCTCGTTCGTGTCTGAGGTGATCGATGAACGCCGTGATCAGCTCGGGGTCGACCGGAGCTTCGGTGTCTGATGGTCGATCGGTGTCTCGTGGTCGATCCTGCGCGGAGGCCATGGCGGAAGTCTACGACTGGACGCGCTGGGTCAGGGTTCTCCGCGCCGGTCATGCTCGGCCCCAGTGCCCGTTGACGGTCCTTGCGTGGCCGGAGCGCTGGAGCCGGGTCAGCTCGGCGAGCACCGTGGGCAGCGGGAGCCCCGCGACGGATGAGAGCTTGCCCGGGGCGCTCAATCCACGCCTGGGCAGCGCGTCGAGGAGCAGGCGCTGGGCCTCATCGAGTCCATCCTGCGGGTGATCCCGCCCCGCTGGTCCGGGAAGCTCTGGTTGGACGGTGTGTCGGGACGGTGGAGCCTGGCGCCCGGTCCTGTGGTCGATGGCAGGGCGGGGAACGTCGGAGTCGCCCGCCGGCGTTGGTCCGTAGGCTCTGCCGCCGGTGACGAGGGTCAGAACGTCGGTGGCGTCGCGCACCAGCTGTGCCGGGGTCTCCCGCAGCAGTCGGTGACACCCCGCCGAGGAGGCGGAGAAGACGCTTCCGGGCACCACCCCCACCTCCCGGCCAAGCGTGAGCGCATGGTGGGCGGTGGACTGAGCTCCGCTGCGCCATCGCGCCTCCGTGATGACCGTGACCATGCCCAGCGCTGCGATGAGCCGGTTTCGCTGCAGGAACCGGTGCCGAGTGGGCGCCGATCCAGGCGCCATCTCGCTGAGCAGCAACCCGGTCACCGCCACCTCCTGAAGCAGACTTTCGTTGCATGGGGTTCTGTAGAAAATCAGCCTGTTGTCGATGATCTGTAGTCCAACGCCAGAGGTCTGAGTTACCATGAGTCAACTCAAGGCATCCACCAGACGGCCCCGAGGACCGAATGGTTGCCTTCTCGAATGAGAGAGGGTTTTGGTGAGCGCGTGAGACCCGAAGTGAAAATAGTCCGGGCGTTCCCAGCTGACTCCTGTGGTCTGCCTCTCGTGACCGGCCGCCCCATACATCGTCCTGCTCATGCCTGAGAGCTCTAGTGTCCCTCGAGTCCTTTGCTTGACTGGATCGAGTCCGCGCGTTTCCCCGGCCTTCCACCCGTTGGCGGCCGAGTGGCGCGACGTATCCGATCGCGAACATGCACTCGGCATTCGACCAGGCATGCCTGTGCTCATCTCCGGAGGATCAGTCGACGCCCGGCTCGGCGCCTATTTCAATGGTGGATTCAGACGCGATCAAACCGCCACCGCCGTAACGTATGCCTACGAGCTTGCAACGTGGTTGTCGTTTCTATCAAACATAGGAACCCACTGGGACGAAGCCACGCGCCATGACATACGTGCTTTTCAAGTTTGGAGACTGTACGACGGGGACAATCCTGACCTAGTGACACCCGCAACTTGGAACAAGGGATGGGCGGCACTCCGCCACTTCTACAGATGGGCGATATTAGAAGGTTGGGTGGACCGCTCACCCGTTGGTGACCAGGATCGGATGAAGGATCCCCTGGTAGTTGGCGGTTATCGCGAGAAGAACGGGCGGTCGTCTCGCGACCGGTGGATCACGCCGAGTGAGTACACACTGTGGCGCGACGTCGGGCTAAAGGGATATCGAGCCGCCAGGGCAGAGGAGGGATTCATAGAGGCAACGGTGCCCGATGAGAACTTTCGAGGACGAAATTGGGCACGAAACACCGCGTTCTGTGATTACGTTCTTGCAACCGGGTTGAGGTCAAGCGAAGCGGGTTCACTGCTGGATGTCGAGATCCCGGCGAACGTGGGCGACAAGGCCCCCATAGTTGGCAAGGGTAGTGTCTTGCGGCACTACGAAGTGTTGCACTTGAGTGGATTGGACTCCGTAGCTTCGTACCGCGAAGGTGAACGGGCGACAGCCATTCGCAGAGCTCAGCGGGCAGGTCTGTATCGGACTCTCCCAAACCTCCTGGTCGCGGACGAAATCTCCCCGGGTGGTCGAGTAGGTCAACGCGTTCGTCTAGCGAGCGGCCGATGGATCAACGTCGTGACCATGTCGGCGGAATCTCGCAAGAGATTGTTCGTCAATGGAGAGAACGGAGTGGAGCCGGCTAGTCTCTGGTTGACAGAGAGCGGGAGGCCTCTTCCACACGTCACCTGGAACGCAATATTCGACACCGCGAACGCGCGAGTTTCAGCGTCCAGAGCTTCACTAGGTGTTAGGTCACCGTGGGTACACGTGACACCGCACTCGCTCCGGTTCACGTTCGCTTTAATGCTGCTCGTGGCGGGAGTTCGTGCCAGCGACAATGATCGACTACGCGAGCCTCACGATCCCTTCTGGGCACGGAACTATTCCCATGTTTTCGATGGAGTTCGCGATCTTTTAGGTCATACTTCCACTCAAACGACTATAAACATCTACTTGGAACCACTGAAAGTGATTCGTAGATCAGACCTGTTCAACGGGAAAACAGTCGCAGATGTATGGGAACAGATTTCTACCTCAAGTGCAGCGGTCGGTTTCAACGAGGGACGGTGAACCATGAAGTCTGGATCCTCCTACTCACCAGAGTTGGACAGTTCACGCAGTTCGCATTCACCCGACAAAGATGCTCTTCTATTCACTCTGAGGCTTGAGGACAATCCGTGTTATCTCTTGGATCTGACTCGTATGTTAGGTCCCCTTCGGTTGAAGCAAGAACTCGGCGAAGCCTTCGTCTACTTCACAGCTACCAGCGATGGCTTGAGGCGCACGTCATCAGTAGGCGCTGCGAAAGCGGGCATGGCATCGCTACTCAGGTGGATCGACGCTTGGAACGACCCGAAGATCGGAGAATCGGAACCGGTAGCCTCGATGATGGATGTCACTCCATTTCATCTGCGACAGTACAAGGAGCACCTAAAAGAGACGTACAGCAGAAGCACTACCTGCCGCTATTACGGTTTCGCGACGCGGTTGATTCTCGCTTCACAGGGGTCCTCCCCCGAGTTACGCAGAGAAGCAGCCAGGCGAACGGACCCGTTCCCACTTCCGTTGACCCGGATTCATCGATACTCCCAGAAGGAGTTCCAGGAAATCTCCGTCGCGGCACGTCGCAGCGTCCGGACCGCGCACGCACGGATCACTCACTCCTTCGCTCTGGCCCTTCAGTCCGAGGAACGCGACGGTCGGGAAGTCGAGAAGGCCAAGGCCTTGAAACAAGTCCTCGAAGTTGGCGAGCCGAAGTCTGAGATTGGGATGCAGTCCCTTGGCGTGCCGGAGCACACGGCCGCCGGGAGGAGGAACCTGGGACCAGCCAGAAGGCACTTATTCTTATCCCCGGACGAGGCCTACGCTGCCGTGGTTCTTCTCGCTTGCCATCGCGGTCTCAATCTATCGACCATCATTTCCGCGAACGTTCCAACCGATCATCAAGCTGGAGTCGCCCAACTCGACTTGGACAAACCAAGACGCGGTTCTGCGCTCAGATTTTGGGCGGAGGTATTCATTGATTCCGGCGAAACCGGGGAGAGCATTGCAGGTTCCGGCTACAAGGACCTCATGATGGTGGCTCAAGCAACAGAGCCTACGCGCGCATATCTCGCCAACCAGGAACAGTCTAGTCATCGACTAGTTGTGTACTGGGCTGATTTTGCGAGTCAACCAAGGTCAGGGTTACCTCTAAACGAGGTCAGGCGCAAATCCCAATGGGTGCCTCCCGGCACAACCATCAATTTTGGACGACTACGCCGCGGTGCCGAAGGCAGGGGGCGGGGCGTAAGCCTGGAACCCACCAATCACAGTGAGGAAACATATCTACACTACGTTCGTACAGACCCAGACGCCCTCATAGAACAGCAAGAAGCGGCCTCTGCAGCTATACAGAAACTGGTCGAACACTCGCATCAGGGGTTCACTCTGCGACTCTCTGCGAACGAGGATGCCCCAAGTGCCAACGATGCAGTCATAGCCAACTGTTCCGACCCGTTATCACACCCTACGACTGGCGCGCCCTGCACTACAGGTTTCTACTCTTTCCTCGACTGTCTCGACTGCCCAAACGCCGCCTCAGTCCCCCGGCTGTTGCCCCGTCAGCTGGCGGCGCTGCAAGTCCTAGAAACGCTGAGGGACAGTCTTGGGCCCGCCTGGGAGGTGCGGTTCGCCAGGCACTACTTTCAGCTTCAGTCTGTGATCGATCGATGCACTCCTACAGAACGGAGACTCGCCGCACCGGAGGCCAAAAGTCATGTCCCCTTGGTACTCGCAGCTCTTCGGCATGGAGTCCCAGATGAAGTCTCCTGATTCATCGCAACCAGTTCCGCTGAATGGAAACCATGCCCAAGATCTCCCCTCCCGGGGTGATCCGAGCATCCGCCCGGAGCGCGTGCACAATCCAAGTTGCGTCATTGCCAACTTCGAGGCGCCCGTGTGGCCTCTCGCTGCGCTCGACGTGGGTTCTCGGCCAACTGGGACTATACATTTCGAGGGGTGGCCCGATGGCTTTCAACTATTCGCTCGGCACGTGGCCTACGCTCTCATCAATTATGGGAACCCAGAGTCACAGCTGGACAACGTCAAAAACACGGTCGTCCGGTGGCCCGGCACAGGGAGTATTGTTCTCACCCTTTATAGGCTCCGCTCCCACGTAGTCTGGCTCACGACAGAGTGGTCGATGTTGCATCCATTAACTCCCGTGTCAGGACCCGAGGATCTGGACTCTTCACACCTCGATGATCTTAGACTTTGGGTCGAAAATCGCGGTCTGGAAGAACGATCTGCAGGCGCACACCTCTTCGAGGTCGTGAGGACGTGGTACTTGAATCCTTGGTTACCAGCTGAGTGCCAATGGCCCGAACCGTTGTGGCGTCACGGAAATTGGAAGCCCAAGAGGAAACCCGACGAAAACCGGACCGTTCGTCTCTCGGAGGCCACCTTCAGTCCCCTGCTTGAGTGGGCGACTTCATTTGTCAACGACTTCGCCTCCGACATATTTGACGCGCACCACCACTACGTCGAATCAATTAAGAGAATCAACAGGAATAACTCAGCGTTCAAGTGCCTCAGATGGTATCGGGAAACTCAGACGCCTCTGCCATCGCACGCCGGGTCTAGTAGATATCACAAAGTGGATTGGCGATCTCTCGAGTATCGACACTCTGTCTCAAAAACTGATCTAGCAAACGTCTACTCAAAATCTGATCCTGAATCATATTCGTATACCGATTCGCTGGACGAATTCGTGATGGACTTTGAGGTGACCCGCTCGTTTCACGGGAAGCCGTGGATTGATTCGATCCGCGTCTCGGACATGGTCGTAGGATATGGAACGCAGAAAGCTTATGGTGATCACTCGCTACTGATGCAGTTGCGCACAGCAAGCCTTATAGTTGTGGCGGCGCTTACTGGAATGCGGCCAGATGAGGTCTGCAACTTGCGCGATGGTTGCGCCCGTGAGCCCCTTCTCTTGCCAAGTGGATCGCGACTGCAACTGATAGACGGCGAAGTCCTCAAAGGGCCAGCCCGTCATGACGATGGGTCCCCCAGGATGCCGAGAGAGGCGGTTTGGGCGACAATACCAGTTGTAGCCAATGCAATACATGCTGCAGAACAAGTAAAGATCTTGGTCGGCCACGAATCGGGCCCACTGTATTCTGCTGATGGATTAAATGTGATCACGAAGTCAACGTCCGTTCGATGGATCCAATCGTTCACTGAGTTCGTTAATACTCGGTTGGTCCCCGCGACTTCTGATCCAGAGACGTTCGCCATTCCCGCGGATCCCGACGGACACATCACCCTACGGAGGTTCCGTCGCTCGTTGGCGTGGTTCATACGAAACCGCCCGCACGGAGACGTCACAACAGCGATACAGTTTCAGCACCTCGGAACCGTGACGGGAGAAGGGTACGCCGGGACCAAAGAGTCCGGGCTGCCTGAACTGCTTCTAGAAGAGGATTGGAATCACCGCCGAGAGATGATCCGCCATTTGGCTGACCAACGAGACTCTGGTCAAGGAATTAGCGGACCCGCCGCCCAGCGGGCGATCGATGCAACCCTGAAGCTCCCGCGGCAGATGCTTCCCGGTGATGAGCGCCGACTTCGTCGTGATCCCGGTCTCTTGGTGTACGACAACCCCGCAGCGTTAGCCCTGTGCATCTTCGACGAGACCAAGGCTCTCTGCCAGAAGGTGCAACTCAAGAATGTTGAACCTAACCTACTGGGCTGTATCGATGGCTGTCCTAACTGCGCTAGAACTGACGAACACCTCACGGAGCTCTCCCAGCAAGCGAAGCGTCTGGAAGCCGAGGCGGAGCTTGCCCCTCTGCCGATGGCCCAATCTCTCCGGGCACGGGCTGCACGTAACCAAAAGATCGTAGAAGAATCAGCGAATAGCAGGGTCGGCCCCGACGCATATCCGAGCCCGGATCCGGTCCGTCTGGGTGAAGGCACTGAGGAGACTGGGCGGCATGGCGAAAAGTGAAGTTGACGCAACTTTTGAGGAGCCGGTAGCACCCACCAACGGTGAAATCGCCAGAGAAAAAGATCCCGTGCGCAGAGCAATCCTTAGCGCGATGCAACGACTACTCCTGGGACACCCGAGGATCGTGCCGCGAAATGCAACTTCTTTTACCGACCTTGCCAAAGAGGCAGGACTGCATCGGTACCATCTTTACCAGAGCCATCCAGACCTTAGGCAGCGCTATGAATTCCTGCGCGGAAGCTCTCAACGACTTTCTCCCAGAGAGGTTCACCTGACCCACTTGTTGGACCAAGCCAAGGTGGAGCTCCAGGAAACGAAGTCCTTGCAAGGCAGGACTTCACAACTGGCCCAAGACTGGAAAGGTCTCAGTGAGGTTCTTGGCCGCGCCATCAACGTTCTCCAAGAGGAGTTGCAGCGAGAGCAAATCACCACGCGGCGACTGGCCCGGCGGTTGGAACGGTTAGAAGAAGGACCCGGCTATGCTCCGCCAATCCAGCTAAGGAGACCCGACGGACCCAACGATTGAGAGACTCACTGGGGTCACAGCGTGGACCAGCGTAGGTGTGTTTCTTCGGTCGACATCGGTTATCAAACCCAGGCGTCCAGGTTTCCGCTTGGAAAGGGAGATCGGAGTATGGGTCATGTCATGCATTGTCAGGCAAGGCGCTCGGAAGCAGTCGAACTGCCTCCTTATTTGCTACGCCGGGTCGAACTCCGTTGGGATCGTGTCTCTGGCAGCGCAGTGACAATGGAAGTCTGAACGAGCCAGCTAGGTGTGACGAAGACGAGCAAATAACGGACGGTAGGCGGAACCGAAATCCGGCTCATCGCAGATGAGGGTGTAGCAGCGGTCTGAACCCGCCAGTGTCCAGCAGGGATCTGGTGATGTAGTGGGCGAGGTTCCGGAACCCCAGTGCCGTGCCACGCAGATGTTCGAGTCGTCCGTTGATCGCTTCTGTGGGGCCGTTGGAAGTGCCGGGCCTCTCGAAGTAGGCCAGGATGTCCGTTGCCCGGCGATTGAAAGTCCGACCCAGACTGATCAACTCCTGCAACCGGCGGGGCACCGCTCGATGCAGTGAACTGATCACCGCCTCCAGCTGCTTCTCGCCCTCACCCTTCGAAGGGTTGCGGTAAGCGGCGACGATCTTCTGATAGATCCTCCAGGTCGCTTCGACCTCGACATGGTCATCCTCGGTGAAGACCTTCGTCAGCCGCTGGTGCTGCTTCTCGGTGAGCAGATCAGCGCCGGTCTGAAGCGTCCTCCGGGTGCTGTAGAGCGGGTCACCAGAACGTCCCCGGTGTCCCAGGGTTTCTTGTTGGACCCGCTGCCGGCACCGATCCAGTGCATCACCGGCCAGAGCGACGACATGGAAGGGATCCATCACCGCGGTCGCCTGCGGGAGTTCCTCGGCGGCGGCGGTCTTGAACCCGGTGAACCCGTCCATGGCCACCACCTGAATCCCGTCCCGGAAGTCTGCGCTCTGGTCGTCGAGCCAGGTCTTGAAGACCTGCTTGGAACGGCCCGGAACCATGTCGAGCAGTCGTGCCGGCCCGGTGCCGTTGCGCACTGGGGTCAGATCGATGATCACGGTCACGAAGTGGCTGCCACGACCGGTGTGGCGCCAGCAGTGCTCATCAACGCCGAGCACGGTGACCCCGTGGAATCGGACTGCGTCATTGATCAGCAGCTTGGCTCCGGCGGCGAGGACGGCGTCGTTGACGGTGTGCCAGGCGGCACCGAGTCCGGCGGCGATCCGGGTGATCGACATGCGGTCGATCACCAGTGATTTCAGCGCCCAGAGCACCGCGTGGCGGCTGAGCTTCGCTCGCGGTGCCGCCGCGCAGCTGGTGTCTTGGCGCCAGACTCTGGCGCAGTCAGCGCACCGGTAGCGCCGTACCCGAACCAAGAGTGTGGTGGGCCGCCATCCCAGTGGAACGTGCGCGAGTTGGCGCACTACGGTGCCGATCGAGACGCCCTCGGCGCCGCAGTCTCGGCACCAGGGGTCGTGGTCGAGGACCCGGCATTCCAGCACGGCTCGGCGTTCTTCGAGGCGCTGGCCTGTGATGGTGAGTCCGAGCTGGTCGACCAGGCAGAAAGTATCAACGTCAGGGGTGGTGAAAGTAGGCTTGACCACGTCGAGGTCTTTCAGATGGGCAGTGTGAGAACTTCCATCTTCGGAAGGCCTCGACGTCTATCTGCGCACCGCCACGCCATCACGTGCCAGCAGTTGCTACACCCCCAAATGCGAAGAGCCATCAAAGACATCAAGAGGGTCCGCTGCGAATACCGCGACATAGAGAACTACCGCCGCATACCGACTCAAGTCACCCTCACCAGGTCAGCAGCATGAAACAGGGCCGCCCGCTGAACTGCGAAGAGACCCGAATCAACGTTGTAGTCATATCAAGTTGGTCGGTAATGCGATCCTGCTGGAACGCAACGCATTGCGCGCGGCGTCATTCAACCTGTCGAGGTCCAGCGTAAAGGTAACTCCATCCTCGGACACAGAGGCGCTCATGGCGCAGCGTCCGCTGTCTAGCTTGAGCCAGTTCGGACGACTAAAATCAAATTCCCAGTGGCCCACCTCCGGGATCTTCGTACAGAGGGATGTCCAGCGCCACCGGCTGATGTCGTACCAGGGAATACATAGGGTCTGAGCGGGAACATCGACGACCCACCTGGTCCCGAATGTCATAACGTCGACTGAGACGCTGGCGGTAGTTTGACTGGCGATATCTATTGTTCGCGGTGTGACCTTCACTTGGAGGTTTCCATCGGTCGACCAGGCGAGGCGCGCTAACTTGGTCTCGGCTACCTCGAGATCATATGAACCATCTGACGTGACGTGGACGTCCAGGCTTGCCGAAACGTCCTCTCCGCCAGTAGAACTGGAAAAATGCCCGGTGGCCGCGCCCTCGAATATCGCCTTGTTATCGTGAAGGAGCGTGACGTGACCACAAAAACCGACGGCATTTTGCGCCGCCATGGCACCCGAGGGTAGGGGGACGGATTGCCACAGGGCGCCGGAACTAGCGACGAACTCCCCCTCGGCCCTGAGCCGCAAAGAACCTACAACGACGCTCACGACACTGTGACCGTACAAAAAGGCGCTCGGTTTTGCCCCCCCGCCGACGACCATGCCGGCCAACTGAAGCGTGTCGTTGCCGAACTTCGTGGAGAAACCGCCGAGCAGAGCGGGCTCCGCGGGCACCGTATACCGCCCCGTCGACGAATTCCGCAGGAGGTCGGCGAAGTAAAATGCCCCGTGGATGCCGCCCGACCGCTTTATTCGGTACTCTTCGCGGGCAAGAATCGAGGTAAGATACAGATCGTCGGACTGCTCAAAGCGCTCCTGGACTGCGTCATTCTCCGCCCGGGTAGGGGGTCTACTGACTACTCGAGGCGCCACCAGTAATTGGTCGCGAAGTTGGCCGGCCTTTGCGGGCCCGTTCGGAACGGAACTGACCATCGCCGCTGGCAGGTCGTGGGCGGTCCACGTCCGGTCCCTACCGCGTACGCGAAGCCTGTAGCGGTCACCCTCCACTACCACCTTGTAGATGGCAGTGGCCGCCTGAACGGGCACGGCGAAACTCCCACCCGTGCGTTGGCGAATCTCGTACCCCACAACTTCCTCCACCGTCTCCGTTGGATTCTGACGGGGGGGCGCGAACAAAGACGTTTCGTGCGCCACGACGTCGGCGAAATGCTTCCCATGAAAGGTGCCGACGGTCTCCGTGCGGGTTGCAAGGCGAGGTGGTGTCCCCCATGTCACCATGGCCGTATCCCGAATCGAGGCGGCCAGACCCTCCACATTCATGTCCAGCCGTGGGATATCAGGAAATTTCAGGCTCTGTGCCCCGAACTCGTGGGCGAGCGCCTTCGTAATTTCTCGATGGGCGCTGGCGATAGCGAGCTCAGCATCGCCCCCCGTTGCGCCAGCATCGGCCAGCCTGTTCTTCAGTTGCCCAAGTACCTTCCCCACTTCTCGACGCGCCCTCAACGGCCCTCCATCGGGCACGAGACGCTCGACCTCGAGCGCCTGCTCTCGGACGGAGAAGAGCGCCGTATGCGTCCAGGGAACCGACACCGCAAGGGCTCGAGACGCAGGGTCTGGTTGGAGCAAACGCCCTATCAGACTGTTCGCCATCTCCGCGGGCGGAGACAACAGCCGGCTGTCGGCAACAACAACCTCGTCTCGCTTTGTGATCGCATCGATCAAGACCGGCCGCAACTTCGCGGCAACGGTCGCTGCGTTGAGCGGGACGCCGCGTCCGATAAGACCTGCAACTGCTGCCTCGATGCTAGATGTGACCTCCGCCATCTCGAACCTTGCGAGGGCTTTTTTGCGGGCTCGGGCGTCGGTCAAAGGGATTGCGCTCAGGGCACCGACGAGGGCGTTGGCGGCCGCGTCCATGTTCCTGCGACGGTCCTCTTCGAGTTTATCGATTTTCTCTGCTCGGATCCGTCGGCCAGCGAGGGCCTTTGCGGCGGCTCTGGCCGCGATCCTGCCAGCGTCGGGTGGGATAGAGCGCGGGTCAAGAATCGTTTCCCGATGAACTGGCCGCACCGACTCTAACGTGGGGCTCTCGTTCACGGGTTGCATCCCTGTAGTTGCGGGCGGCCTCCAGTTAGCCGCGATGCCGCGGGGGCGACGTCGCTTGTTCTCAAAAAAGAGCACCAGTTCGTCGTGTAGCTCATCCGATGACAACAGATACAGGGAGCCACTGAACTTAAAACCGCCCAAGTCAATGACGTGCTCCACCCGTCTAGCTTCCGGGGGAATCATTCGCACAAGGGCGCCTGGATCTTTGGCCACGAGGTCAAGGAGATCTGCCCCCGCGTCGAGTGTGCCCTTGGCTTTCTGCATCAGGTCGATGGCACCATTGACAAAGTCGGCAACGTTCACTTCCAGCGTCACTCGTGCTGAAGCGGCCTGACTACTCAGACCTGGCAAGTGGACCTGGAGCAAAGCCGTAAGGCGGGCGAAAAAGACCTCCCGGAGGGGTGATCCGTCAGGAATAGCATGAGCGAAGCCGCCTGCGGCCAGGGCCGCAAGTTCGAGTAGTGCCTGTAGCGAGAACGCGGGCAGGGGGCGCTCGAAGGTCAAGTCGAAGAAGGCCAGGCCAGGTAGATTGCCGGATATGCCAATTCGATCGGCGTACAGATCTCCCATGGACAACGGGGGGGCGATCCAGTACGGTGGGTTCGCCGTGACAAAGGGCGGGATGACAGCCAACGGGTTGAGCATGAGGCCGAGAAGCGGGTCGATGAATATTAGGCTTCCATTCTCGACGGTGAACCGAGCAAAAAAGGCCCCCCGGTCCCATTGACTGGCATCAAGATAGGCCTCAGCGTTCGGTGAATCTACCGGGTTGGGACCGCCAAGCACAAGGCCGCCATCGCCGCGGAAACCGGGCCACAGCAGGAAATACGTGGGGCTGAAGGCCACGTCACGGAGGTAGGTCGTTACTAGGCGAGTGTTTCCGACACCCACGATAGCCTGCAGCCCCAACTCCCCCAAAGCGGAGCCCCGGGCGCTCCGCTGCGGAGGTCGGAAAGAAACTATGCCCTCCGGGAGAGGGGCTGGCGGCGCTGTTGCCGTCGCCCCAAGCTGGACGTCGAACGTGGCCGCGGGCAGAATCACGCCCGACCCCCCGACTGTCATGTCCAGTTCGGGAGTGGGAACCACGTCGGCGTCCAGAGCGAACGCAAACTCGTTGCGACCCCAGGCGTAGGCAAGCAAAAAGTTCCTGAAATTGACCTCGACGCTGACGTCGCCAGGCAGGGGCAATCTGAGAAACGGCTCGCTAGAGTCGGTACCTTCGCGTACGATGCGAACGAAGACTTTGTCGATCTCCGCGCCGAGTTCCAGATGCAGTTCCGTCAGCGGGGTCAGGGCCTCAACAAAGCGAGGCAGTTGGATGAGCCGGACAGACCCCTCCACAGTCGGGCCAGCAGAGGTCACGCTCAAGCCTAGGTTGCTTATCTCGAACGCGAACACGCCCTGGGACCCTAGCTCACCCGCGAGGTCGGTGAGGAAGTCATCGACGGCGGCCAGGGCCACACGCTGGCTTACATCGAGTCCGTAGGTAGCGGCGATAGCGGCGACGTCGGCGGCACCCAGGATTACCGTCGGGTCCGGGATCGGCGCAGTAATGTGAATGGGATCCACCGAGCCAGCGGTCAGGAAGATTCCAAAGTCACCCGGCTCCATTTTGAGGGCGATCGTCATGTCGAAGGTCTCGCCGAACACCTTCGTTTCGAGCGAGCCGCTGAGCCGGATGCTCAGCTCGTCCGACAGCGTGGCCGCGAGCCGGAGCTCGCTCGGTGCCACCTCAAAAAAATCCGCCGGCGAACTCAGCCCCGGCAGCGCGGTCGCCGCGGTCGTCGGCGCCCCGTTGGGATTGACCACTCTCCCAAGGGCTTCCAGCAAGAGGAAGCGCGGTGGGTCGCCGGGATAGAAGGCCAGTTCGATCGACGCCTCGGTCTGCGCCCCGTCGGACTCCACCGCCAGGGAGAACGTGCCCCCTCCCGGCACCGCCTGCCCCAGCGGCTGCAGGACGACACCCAACTCCGTCGGCAGGCCGAGTTCTCCGGCCAGCCCGTTCAGGTAGTCATCCATCGCTGACGGCATGACCGAGCCCGCCAGAACAAACCTGCCGCTACCGGGGCGCTTGCCGTTGCTTAGCTCGATTTTGGTGACCTCGAGTTGGACAAGGGAGGCGGTCGGCCTGGCAGAGCCAGGCATGGCGAGGTCCAGAGCCACCGGATCCGTAAGTTCCAGCGCAATTTGCGGCGTGTCGCCGTCTTCTGTAACACGTAGGGTCGCGCGGACGCGACCGTCGGAATCCCCGGTTTGAACGGCGAGGACCCCTGGGATTGTGAGAAGCATCGGTAGACGGACGACGACGGAGACCGAGCCGGAGCCGGACAGTGGGTCATTCGCCGACGCAGCGATCCTGGCGTCCGGGTCCGTGTAAACGATCTCCGCTTCAAGTCGTGCCTCCTCCACCTGCGGGCGCCAGGAACTGGGGAGAAAGGACCAAAGTTGGGCGACATCCGCGACGTGCGCGCCTAGCTGCACGTTCATGCGTCGTAAGCCGCTTGACGGGTCGTCGAACCATGTGATGGATGCCTGCACTACCGTGCTATCCGTTGGCGTAGGCAAGAGAGGCGGCAATCCAAGCCGCGCCTTCAGATTCTGCCATAGCAGGGTGGCCTCTGCGCGGATGTCGCGTCCAACCTGACCGCCGTCACGCCATTCGGTGATCACCAAAGCCACCCGCTCAACGTAGCCAAGTGGGCCGAGGTCAGCGCCCTCGACGCTAAGGCGCAACTCATCCCCATCAGCTTGATGCTGCAACCGTCCAAAGGCAGTTTGTACGCGCAACGTCAACGACGGGAGCGCGACGGTTAATCCCGACATCACGCCGTTAAGGGTGACCACATCAGAGGTAAGTGCCCCCTCGAAGGATGCGCCCTCGTGGGTGATGTTGCCGAGGGGCGTCCGAAGTGTGGCCGGCCAACTGGTCACACTCGCCGCATACTCGTTCCAGTCGCCCTCCCCGCCCTGCCGCATAGTGATGGCAAGACCCAAGGGCGAGGAAAGGAGAGGAACCTCGAGCAGCCCTTGGACACGGAAAGTCACCGGCGTGCTTTCTTCAATGTCGATATCGATGGATTCGATCCCCACGCTCCAGTCGGCGCTAATGAGGTGCCCGAGGCGCTCGGAGGCTGGATCCACATGCGAATGTTTCACGAGTAGGTTGAACTCCTGATGAATGGCGCAGGCGACACCCTGCTCACCGATCAGAAGGTCGGTGATCTGAACCTCCAGTCCCTGGACAGCCCCGAACCTAAGCATGGGAAGGAAACGAATCGATCCTGACTGAGCATAGACCCCGCGGAACGCCTCTTCATACCCGTGCTCGGCGATCTCTGCAGGCGTCGTCTCCGTCGATCCGTCGACAATAATGCCGGTCAGTGACAAAATGATGCCGGTCCTGGCGATCTCACACGGTGGCAGGGACAGTGACACAGTTGGATCAAGCAACTCGATGTCGTCGGGGGTGATACGTAGCCCCCCCGTCACACTAATCTCGGGAGCCCCGGCTTCAGGATCAAGCGGGTGGAGGAGCCCACTCTCAAGGCGAAAACCGACACCAGTTCCTTCGATTTCAATAAACCAGTCTTCGGAAACTACTGCTCGCACCATCAGGGCACCCCCTTTATTCGGGTTGAGCACAAGGGACACCGGCACACCGGCGAGCCGCAACACGAGAGGCTCGTCGAGAATCACGCTGCCAGTGAGCAGCGGCCCGAACGGCGTGTGACGCATGGCAACTTCTGCGATGCTCACGTCGCGAAGCAAGGCAACTGCATTCGGTATCAAGGTGGTCACAGCAGTACTATCAAGGTCGAGCACATCAACCAGCGGTTCATAGGTTGTCATCAATCTATCCTTTCGGGGATTAATCAAAATCGCCGAAGCGCCACCGTCGGTATCCGCCGCCATAGGCCTTGGCCGGGATGGCGGTCAGGTCGGACTTGTTGGCGCGCGGTATCTGCTTTGGTGTAGATCCATCCTGGACGCTGACCCTTGAGCCGGTCACCGCGACGATCTGCTGCATGTGCCAGTAGTATCGGCCGTAGTCAAGGGCAACAAGGTCACCCGGCTGCGCTTGGCCCCTACTGACCGCGGCCGTGTTCAACTCGCCGATCATCCGGGCGGTGACGGTCGAGCGGATCTTAAAGTAGTAGGCGCTTTTTGAGTTGAAAGAACCATCGTGAGAGTGGTGCGTCAGGACGGTCGAGTAATCCCAAGACCGGTTTTCCCGCAATCGGGGGTCGGTGGGCGCGGAGCCCTGCCAGTACCGCAGCCGGAGCCGCAAGCCGTGCATGGACGCGTACTCAACCAGCAGCCGCAGTGGGAACCAATTGCATAGGTACTCTGTATCGTTGAACCGGTCAACGTTGGCAGATACCCACGTGGAGTAGTGAGTAGCATAGGTAGTCGTGCCCGTCATTATGTCGGTCCACTGGTGCTCGACAGCCCACAGTTGATCGCTGTTGACGGTGCGATAAGCCTGCGATCGCCAGTGCAGCATCTCCTGCAACGTTGGTACGTCTGCCTGGCCATTGACGGCGCCCGTCCAAGGGGTGACCGTCGCTGGATCGGCCAAGCCGACAGCATCCCTTCGCTGTGTGGTTCGCGCGTCTCGCTGGAAGGCCCGCACCAACCCTTCGGTCCGCGCATCGAAAATTCCCGTGACGGCCTCAACGGTGCCGAAGCCAAAGTCGACCAGCGCCCGCTGGAGCGGGCGTACCAACTCGCGTTCTGCCACTACGGCCTTTGCTTTCGGGTTCAATGTCAGTCCCGCCTGGTCACGCGTCCCGAGCCGCAGTGGGATCGGAGGGTCGACAGTCAGAGGATCACCGACCGTCGCGACATGCGCGGTCAAGTCCAAGAGGGTTGGTTTGCCTGTCGCGTCGAGGGGCGGCCACTGCACATCGAGCTGCGCCACCTTCGGGCCGTCCGGAGCTGCCGAGACGAGGACGGTCTCAGTTGGAGTTGTCACGTCGATCCGGCATCCGAGCCCGTCCGTTTGTCGGACGAAAACCTCTCCCACACGGTTAACGGGAGCGCTCCACAGCGGTGCTCCCGCGGTGGTCCGAGCACGAAACGTGAGAGCGTCGAAGGCCTTGACGGCGACGGCGGTCTTGGGACGTGGGCCGGGGAGAAATACACGGAGGCGCCGCCAATAGCCGTTCGTCACCGGATCCTCGAGTGCGTCAAGCGCGTCATAGAAGGCATGGCTGGCATGGCCCGACCCGGCTGCGATGCGACTCCATTGCGGCAGAGTGCGTAACAGTCGGTAGAATAGCGGGATCGGAAACGCTACAAACTCTGGCGCAGCCGTTATCGTGGGGCCAGCGGCGCTGACTATGGACGGCGGCGCGGTGTATGGGTTGGTCATAGTCCGCACGCCAAGCTGAAGTGTGGCCTGACCATTTCCAGAGCCAGCTGGCACCAAAATCGGGAAGGTGACGCCCGCAGCAACCATGGCCGGTCTCAGGTTCACGCCTATCGCGCCTCGCGCAAAAGCGTTAGTGAGTTGTGCCGGGGTGCGTAGCGTAGTTGAATTCTCAATCACGCGGACAAATCCCGCGCCGCCGGTTGCCTTAAGTGCATCAACGATGGTGGTGGCAAGGAATGCACCGCTCAGGGCAACCTGATAGTAGACAAAAGTTAGCGCGTAACCGAACGTTTCTTCAGCTTTACCCAACTCTTCAACGGCCCGCGGCGCCAACTCTAGATACAGGTCGCCAACAATAGGTGCGGCGCCACTCCTAGGATCGGCCGGAATGGTCTGCGAAGAGGCGGGCTTAAAGGTGAGAAAACCCGGGAACACTGGTTGCAGCAACAGGCGCTCTGGTGCCGAGCCGTTTACGACGACCGTCATGCGGCCCGTTGCATCGAAAGGCTCTGTGATCCCATAATCTGCAGCCTTCGAGCCCGGCACCGACTCGAATGGGGCACGAACACGCAAGGCTAGCGTCATGGCGGTCGTCAACTCTTCTGGATTACCGGCATGCTCAAAGCCTCGCCCTCTGGTGCGACCCTCGAATGCACAGGCGCCACCGTTCGTGGGCTCACTGCAACGAGGTCTCGTAGCCAGTGTGGCAGAGCCCCGGCACGGATGGTAGGCCAGCTCGCCCACGTAGGACCGTAACCGGGCTCACACAGATGGGTGAGGGAGCGCTGTCGCGTCGGCCACGGGGTAGGCGTCGAGGGCTCCGATGATGGGAGTTGCTACGCTGACCATCGGGAAGACCTCGACGTGCCTACCGCTACCTTCACGCGTCCTGACCTAACCACCTTGGCCCGCCTGGTTAACCTCGGACTTCGGGCACCGGCCAGCTGCTTGAGCGCGACCGGGCAGTGCTGGCCTGCGGGGTGGTCGAGCCGGACGACTGTGCCACCGGTGCGGCTGCCAGGGCGTGCCACGCGGCACGGTCACCAGGCGGCTGGTGTACGAGCCGTTCGGCTGGTGCCCCACGACGCTGCTGCTCAAGGTTGGTCGCAATATGTGTGCGGAGTGCGGCCGCGTGTGGCTTCAGGCACAATGGCCGCGGCCGAGCCGCGGGCGAAGATCTCCCGTGCCGGCCTGCGGTGGGGACTGCTGGGCACCGTGACCCGGCACCTAACCATGGCACGCGTCGCTGAAGGGCTGGCGGTGGCGGGGAACCTGACTTCGGCCAGGCGCGCTCCCAACTTCGCCTTGATGGCGTCGAGGGCGTCGGCGAGGTCGTCGAGGACGGGTCGACTGCGCTGATGGTGTGCTTGCCGGCGGCGATGCTGAAGGTCCGGTATCTGCGGGCGGGTCCTTGGCCTTGCCTTCCAGCTCCCGGTTCACGCGCCTGCTGTCGCCGGAGAGCTGGACGAACCGGTTGCGCTTGACCGGGGCTTGCCCGCGACGGCACCTCGGCCCTTGGCCACCTGGGTCTGGATGCCCTTGATCGTGCGCCGGCCACGGTCGTTGGCGTACTGGTAGACGTCGTCACGTCCTTGCCCCCCGTGGAGGGGCCGCCGAGCCATGGGCGGTGAGAGTGAGCCCGTTCGGCACGTCCTGGCCGGAGTGGTCCTGTCGCCACTGGTCGATGACGTAGGGGACGGGGGGCATCTTGATGCCCAAGGATGTAGGACAGCCCGGCGGCCTCGATCGCGTCCATGTTCGCCTCCGACACCATCCCGGTGTCGGCTGCGACCACGACGTCGGCCAGGCCGTGGGTGTCTATGAACGCCCGCAGCGTCGGCAGCATCGTCTTCGTCCCGGCCGGGTTGCCCCCACCGGCACCACCAAGGCACAGGGGCCGCTCGTGGCCGCCTTACCCCCAGTGCGCCGCGCGAGGCGTCCCGCGTCAGCATTTCCGCAGGTCAACGGCCCTTTTGTGCCATGGTCGGGGTGACAGGATTTGAATGCGACACGCAGCGTTAGAGAAGGGATCGACTGGAGCCCTCCACCCGGCAGAGGGTGCGCCCCCTGTATGATGAAGTGGGACATAATAGAAACTCCTTTTAGAAGAAGCTTGGAACCGGACAGTTTGGCGACTTGGTGGTTCAGAATCATCCAAAGCTTCTGGAGAGGCGCTCACTTGGCGGTGGGCGCCTCTTCTTGTCTCCATGACTCCATAGGTCGTTGCTTATCAGGCCGCCCTTAGCGCATGTTCGTTGGTGCTCTGCGCTTGCCCTGGCAGAGACTCTGTGGGTGATTGCCCGCTAGGGTCGAAGGTCCACGATGGACATGCCTCCTTCGGGTCTAGTCATGGCCGCCGACTATGCAGTCCTTCGCGCTTGTATCGATGAACAGCACGCTATGTGCGCTTGCTTTCGTTGCGATTGGCCAGATCAGGGGCAGCTGGAATCGACACAGCAGAGAAGGGCACCATCTCCTCACGCGTGAAAACCCTTCGATATCCTCGCCAACGTCCGGGTCCGTAGCAGCACAACCGTGGCCTTAGAACTCGACCGCGAGGGCTCCAGCGCCCATCCGTCTCTAAAGACGTCGGTTGACGCTGGCGTCGCGAAGTAGAGGTCCGGGCTCAAACTCGAACCCTGACCTCGGTGGCGAGATGCGTGCTCCTCATCCACTGTGCCGACACCCAACGTTGTCTACTTGGACAGAGCCCCAACAATCTTCGCGATGTTCTTGGCGCCATGTTCGGCCACTCGTCCGTGTCCGAGCACGTAACCCGCCGCCGTGTCAGCATCCAGCAGGCCTGCAGCTACAACTGCACGGAGGGCGGACTTCGCGTGGGACCTCTCGCGGGAACCCGTCCAATTGTTGTTTCCGGTGAAGAAGAGCGTTCGGTTCAGGGCGGCGCGTGCCTCGGGAGCCAACAAGTCTTCTGCCACGTGTAGGCCCGTGATGTCAGTGGCACCGGTGGCCGCGGCCCAGCCGTGCAGCGGAAGAGTCACCGACTCGATCACCAGAAGCGACGAGCGGCGCGCCACCTCCATCGCCATGCGGAGAGAACGCGCATCCGGGTACAGACACAGAACAGGAGTCTGCCTTGGTTTTGATCGGTCCAACGGATATGTGCAGCCATGTCGGCGGATCAAGTCGGAAAAAGGTGGAGAGAATCCATCGGCGGCCTTCTTTGCGTTGATGAAAACAACTGGCTCCTGATTCGCGGCGTCGGCGCGTTCCACGAGCCAATCGACCGCACTCTCTTCTAAGGTCTCCAGCTCGGGATAATTAGTATCGTTGTTCGGCAACCAGGCGAGGTGGTCTACAAAGGACCGGTTTTCGATCGTGTTCAAGGACGTTATCTACCTCTCATGGGATGGCGGGACTAGTAGTTTTCGGCGACGTACGCGTAGGCATGGTCGAAAAGATCGCCTTGGATCGGCAGGCCGTAGTGGGAAAGGACCTGACGGATGGAGTCGCGGACGCGACGGTCACCACTGCGGGTGGCCACCCAGTTCTCCCATGATGAGCTGACGGAGCGAACGACGTCATCGATCTCAGTGACTACCCGGTCCAAGACAATAGGGGTCCCTTCGGGCTTGTACTCCAGGAAAATCTGAGTCAGCGCGCCGATTTTGGGGTTGGGCAGCAGATTTAGTCCGGAGGTGCCTGCGGAGTCTTCGGCTTTCTCAGCGACGGTGAAGTCCTTGGCAATTTCGAGCGCGGCCTTCAGGACTTCGATGCTGTCACGCGCCTGTGTGACCCGCCGTTCCCGAAGCCGTTCCAACCGCTCGGCAATTGAACGGTAAACCTGATGGTCTCCGTTTGCTCCGTCCAGCCTCTTCTTGAGCCGGTTCGCGATGTTGTCAATGACTTCCGATGCCGACACCGAGATGGTCTCCCCCGAACCCGTCTCGGGGTCGAGGATCCCCGTCTGGATAAGCTGTTCGATTGTGTCTTGGTCGGCGATGATCAGGTCAACGCCCGCCTTGTCGATGGTGACGTCACCTATGTGACCGTGGACGAGTTCAAGGGTCTTGGCGCCGAGCCTCATCCACAGCAGTTCCGCGGTGGCGGTTGACGGGGTGAGGGTGGCGTAGATCTTGGCGAGCCACGTGTAGTCGGCTTGGTGGTTCTCGAGCCGCAGGTTGGGCCACGCAGCCTCCCAGAGGCCTTGGAGCATTCCGAACTGGGCAACGAAAGAGGCGATCTCGTCCTCATTCGGTAGGCGCTTGTCGGCTTCCGTCAGCGCGGCGTGCGTGAAGTCCGTCCGATCGATCCCAACGAAGCGAACCAGTGTTGCCTTGAGCTCGGATTCGAACTGGTCGACGAGGACTTCTGCATCTATTTCCTTGCGCGCGTGCTCGGGGTTGGCGGGACTCATGGCACGGGCGAAGCCATCTCCGAGTCCGACGTAGTCCACCACCAGACCATGCAGTTTTTCCTGGCCATTCGCGGGGTTGCGCCAAGTACGGTTCGTACGTGTGATCGTCTGAAAGAGCGTGTGTAACTTGAGGGGTTTGTCCAGGTACATGACCCCTTCGATGGGAGCATCGAAGCCAGTGCCGAGCTTGGATGTGACAATCAGGAATTTGAGGTTGTCACCGTACGCGCGGAAGCGGTCTAAGACCTCTTCTTCTTCTTGGTCTGTCAGCCGGAAGGCATTCCAGTCTGTGTCGTCCTTGCCTCGAATCGACATCACGACGGCCGCCTCGTCGGCAAACTCGGCACCAGCGCGTAGGGCCAACTGCCGTGTCAGCTCTTGGTGATAGTCGGCGCAGAGGCCTCGATCGAACACAACGATCTGGGCCTTCATGCCCAACGGGTCGATAGTTGCATAGAAGTGCTCGATGATGTCGGCGCAGACCTTCTCGACGCGCTTGGGGTTGGCGAAAAAAGTGCGGGTGCGGGTCGCCCGAGTCGCCAGAAAGTTCTTGGCAGCTTCGTCCAGGCCTTCCTCTTCGGCCAGGTCGTCGAACGCGCGGTCTAACTCTTCCTTACGGACGTGGAAATCCACCAAACGGGGCGCAACATGGATGGGCACAGTGGTGCCGTCCGCGATGGACCGGTCCGAGTTGTAGGTGTTCATCGCGTGCCCGGGGTCGTCGGGATCCCCAAACATGGCGAAGGTGTTGCGGTCGTCGTCCGCGATGGGAGTGCCAGTAAACCCGAAGAACCGCGCGTTGGGGAAAGCCGCGCGTAAATGTTGGCCCAGTTGACCTTCCTGGGTGCGGTGGGCTTCGTCGACCATCACGATGACGTTGTCACGGGCGCTTAGTGTTCCGGCATTCTTGAACTTGTGGACGGTTGAAAAGATCACTCCTCGGCGGTCTTGGGCCAACAACTCACGCAGCGCCGGTGCGTCACCGGGCGCCTCCAGGGATGGCATGCCAGCGCGCAGGAACTGGCCGTACATCTGGGAGACGAGCTGGATGCGGTCGGCGATCACTATGACCGTTGGGTTGCGCAGTGCCGGTTCGTTGACGAGTTTCACTGCGGCGAAGAGCATAGCCAGCGTCTTGCCGGACCCCTGGGTGTGGTGAATGAGCCCTTGACGCTTGGTTCCGTGAAGCGCCCGCTCGTGGATGGCGGCAACGGCCTCGACCTGCGGATAGCGTGGCACCCTCTTGATGAGGAGTGGTTGGCCTCCCGGTCGCTTCACGGTTTCGAACACGGTGAACTCGTTCACGACGGAAAGGACGGTTATCGGCGCGAGCAGCAGCTCCACACTGCGCTTTACCCGGTCCCAGCCTGACAGCTGGACGTCGTCTTCGGTGGACCCCCACACGCCCCACGAGTCGATGCGTTGACCAACAGCCCCGTAGTGGAGCTCGCGGCCGTCGGTGGCTACCGAGAAGGCGTTCGGCACGAAGAAGCCTGGGCAGCCGGTCTCATAGACGTCATGAATGTCTTTGGCGCCGTTCAACCAGGTGATGCGTGCATCCATGCGGGTCTTGGTTTCGATGACAACGAGAGGGAGCCCGTTCACCCACAACACAAGGTCGAACCGAGCGGAAGCATTGGGCGTGCCGAAGGTGACTTCGTCCGAGACGATGAACGAGTTCCTCGACGGCGTGCTGAAATCGATCAGGTGCACCGGACGGTGATTGACCACTCCACGGAACTGGTAAGATTTTCGGCCGCGGACCCAGTCCATAAAGGCTTGGTTCGACTGGACTGTACCGTCCTCCCGGGCGGAGAGGATCCGGCGCTGCAAAATGGTGAGGATCTCGTCCGCGCGGGACGGGTCTTCCGCGACGAGGGGGTTCAGTTGGGCCAGGGAGGCTGCCGTCTCACCGCGAAGCAGCGTGTCCTCCGTATTGCGGTCCAGCTTGTGACCTGGCACGTGCTTCCATCCCACCTGGACCAGAAGCTCCAGGATCGGTCTTTGCACTGTGTTCGCCTCGTTGAAGCCCACCACGTTCATCCCCCTCAGGATATTTCTGTACCAGTCACCATACGCATTATCTGGTTATCCCCACGCGTTTATGTGAGAACTTGTGCTTCGGCGATGTCCATGAACTCGTTGTAGGATTCCGGAATTATGTGACTTCCGAACTGCAGCACAGAAAGCAAGTCAGTCCGGAGGGTGCGCAACGATCGCACGGTTGCCCTGGCCGCGTCGTGCGCCTGCATCGCGGCGTCAAATAGATTGGCCCACTCGGTCTGTGTAGCAAGGGCCATGACGGGCACAGGAAAACGTGCCAACGTCGTCTTGCTAATTGATGCGATACCGGTTGTTTGTGTTCCGTAGGTTTCAAACCAGCTCTGACCAAACGAGTTTGCCCAGGCCGAGACGAACTCGGGAACGAACGCTTGAGCCGTTACCCGGGCGCGAAAGACATGGTTCTGGTGGATGCAGTCGGCGATTTCCCCTCTCCACACTGCCCCCCTCCCTAGCTTGTCCTTATCCCCGCCTTCGTTCATAACGAGGTCGCCGGGTTGCAGGCGCAGTTGTTCTAGCTTGGCCGGGCTCGTCCTGATCGTTGCCACTTCCTCAAGGTCGAGGTGCCGCCTGTGGACGTTGGCGACGCGGAGGTATGGCACTTCGACAAGATCATCACGCTCCAAGTCCTTCTTGTTCTTCGTCAAGCCTCCGCTAATATCCGCGATCTGACCGAACTCAATAGTTTCTTGTCCCGAGACTTCAGATTCGAGGTGACGGGAAAGTCGCCACCACAACGCGTCAGCAGCTTGGGCCTGCTCGTCCGCGGCATCGACCGTCGCATCCAAGGCTCCGACCAAGTCCACTATCCGTCTCTGCTCTTCGACGGGCGGGACGTTGACCGAGATGTTTGAAAACCTCTTCCATGGCAAACTCCGTCGGCGGTTGACACTTCCCTGCGCCATGTTCCCGTACTCGTTCAGCATTGCGGGGCTTCTGAGCAGCAGTTCGAAGTACCGCGCGTCGTGGTGAGTGCTGGTCCATCGCAGGATGGTGTACATCGGGCTCACCACACCGGAGAAAGCATGCCTGTTCCGGGCAATAGATCCTTCATCGATGTGGATCGTCGAGTATGCCCAGTCATCACGGCCCAGAACTTTGTAGCCATCCAATGCTGCTGATGCAACGCGCCTGCCGTGATAGTCCGACCCGAGGACAACGCCGTGGTACTTCGAGATGGCGAAGACGGGTGGTTCCTCAACATGCTCGCCGAGTCGAAGATTGCTGACCGCGAATACTTCGCTCAGTAGAACCGTTTCCCACTCAGAGTTCAAAACCGGCCGCCTTTAACTTCTCAGCGAGGACGTCCTCCACGGCAGCGAGGCGTTCACGCGCCTCCTTATAAACGATTAGTGCTTCTTCGACGTTCGTCTCCGCCACGGTTTCGTTCTTAAGATACCGCCCGATGCTCAGATCGAACCCGTTATGCTCAATTTCTGAAAGGTCGACGAGGCGTAGGCTCAGCCCGTCGTCTCCAGCGATGTCCACGCCGTGCTTATAGGCGGTATCAACGATATTGATGTCATCCTCGGACATGGTGTTTTGGTTTTTACCCGGCACGAATCTCTTGGAAGCATCAATGAACAGGACCTTGTCGTCCCGCGCGGCTGTCTTGGTCCGACGAAAGACCAATATGGCCACTGGGATAGATGTCGAGTAAAAGAGGTTGTTTGGCAGGGAGATGACGGCCTCGAGAACGTTGTCACGCAAGACCGCCTCGCGGACGGCTGCCTCTTTACCTCCCCGGAAAAGAGTGCCGTGGGGCATTACGACGCCGACCCTCCCAGTGTCTTCTTTCATGGACGCGATCATGTGCCCAATCCACGCCCAGTCTCCGTTCTTAGCTGGAGGGATTCCATAGTTGCCGCGGCCGTACGGGTCGGTTGCCCAGGCCTCGGCGCCCCAGTTCTGCAGACTGAACGGCGGGTTAGCGATGACGATGTCGAACTTGCGCAGCCCGTCACCGTCCAGAAGCTTCGGCGTGCGGAAAGTGTCGCCACGGGCGATCTGGAAGTCCTCGAGCCCATGGAGGTAGAGGTTCATCTTCGCGATCGCCGAGGTGGTGAGGTTGATCTCCTGGCCGTGCAGTCGCAGGGTAAGCGGGTTTCCGCCCGCTTCCTTCACGGCGGTAACCGTCTCGACGAGCATGCCGCCTGAGCCGCAGGCGGGGTCAGCGATGCTGTCTCCGGGCTTCGGTTCGAGCAGCTTCACCAAGAGGTGAACGACGTGCCTGGGCGTGAAGAACTCCCCGGCCTTCTTGCCGGATGCCTCGGCGAATTCGCGCAGGAGATATTCGTACGCGGATCCCAGCATGTCGCCACCGACGGAGTCGGGATCTAGGCGTACGCCGTGGAAAGTATTGAGCAACGCCGTCAGTGCCGACTGGGGCAGCCTGTCCTGGTTGGCCCAGTTCACGTCGCCGAAAACGTTGGCAAGGGATTCAGGGTTGGCGAGCTGCAGCTGCTGAAGCACCTGGTCGAGTTTCGCACCTGTGTGCTGGGTCGCTTCGAAGACGTCGGTCCAGTGGCACCCGTAGGGAACGACAAAGGCGTGGCGGTCCGCTTCGACTTCCGGCGTCAACGAGGCGCCGTAGTCCTGGATAGCCAACTTGTGCTCATAGTCCCAGTTGTCGCTGATCCATTTGAAGAACATGACGGGGAAGACATAGGCCTTGAAATCTCCAGGGTCGACAGGTCCGCGGAGCGCGTTTGCGGCGGCCAACAGGGTGGATTCAAGCTGTTGCTGGGTCATGTGTCCCGGATCGACTGGTGCGAGCGTCAATGGTGTCCGTTCGTTGTTCTGGTAGAGCGTCGCCTGGCGTGCGAAGCCACCTACACTCTTTCATGACTCGCTCGGGACGGAAGGCCAGTACAGAAGGACAGGAGAAGCGGATTTCGTTCCTGAGCGGTGGATCCCGATACAGCGGCGTGGCACAAGCGCGCGGCGCCCTAAAGCTTGGATCATGAGGGCACTATGATCTCAAAGGTTGTCATCAACGGGTATCGCAAGTTCCGCCGTTTCTCCATCGCGCCCGATCCCAGGACGAACATTATCGTCGGTGACAATGAGACCGGTAAATCCACCTTGCTGGAAGCAATCACCTTGGCTCTCAGTGGACGCATTGACGGGCGCTGGGCGAACGAGGAGCTCAACCCGTATTGGTTTAACGCAGACGACGTGCGGGAGTACTTCGCTGCATACGCAGAGGACTCCCAGACGGCCCCGCCGTCAATCAGCATCGAGCTCTACTTCGATTCCAGGGACCCCGAGGTGCAGCGAATGCGCGGGGTCCACAATTCCTTGAAGATGGATTGTCCCGGCACCAAGCTCGAAGTTTCCCGCAGCCTTGATTACGAAGAGGAGTTTGCGTCCTTCATGGCAGACAAGGAGCGACCCGACGTTCTGCCGATTGAGTACTTCGAGGCAGAGTGGAGAGACTTCAATGACCGACCGCTGCGCCGCCGACCGACGGCTCTAGGGCTCTCGGTGATCGATTCACGTACGATTCGTTCCAAGGCGGGAGTCGACCACCACACGCGCGAGATCCTGGACTCTTTCCTCGACCCGAGAGAGCGGGCGGCGATCTCGGTTGCCCACCGCAAATCACGTCAGGAGATGGCAACTACGGCGCTCAGCAGCCTCAACATGAAGATCCGTGAGGGTTCCGAAGCCATTCACGACGCTCCCCTCGGCTTGACGATGGACCAATCTGCTCGGGCTTCGTGGGAGGCCGGTGTCGTGCCTCAGGTCGACGGCATTCCTTTTGCCATGGCCGGGCAGGGTCAGCAAGCCTCTATCAAGGTAGCGCTAGCGATGAAACGGCGCGCTGAGTCTGCCCGCATTGTGCTGATTGAGGAACCAGAAACGCACCTTGCCTATAGCCGCCTACAGAGGTTGCTCGCCCGCGTTGAAACCCTCGCTGGGGAGAGCCAGCAATTGTTCGTCACGACCCATAGCTCGTTCGTTCTCAACCGCCTTGGTCTCGATAAGTTGATCTGTATGCACGGTGACACTCCCAGTAGAATCACCGAGCTAGGTGAGGACACAGTTTCTTACTTCAAGCACCTCTCGGGATACGACACCCTGCGGCTTGTCCTGGCGGACCGGGTGGTCCTCGTTGAAGGACCGTCCGACGAGATGATCTTTAAGCGAGGCTACTTCGACAAGTTTCGGAAGTATCCCGAGTCCGACGGTATCGACGTCATCTCGATGAACGGAATAACCTTCAAGCGCGCACTTGAGCTATGCGCTCGACTCGACCGGGACGTGGTCGCACTCCAGGACAACGACGGCACTCCAGCTGCCGAGATAATCGAGGAGCTCAGCGAGTACACGTCGACGAACCGAGCGATGTTTGTCGGAGAGCCAGCTCTGGGTGCGACGCTTGAACCACAGCTGATCACGGTTAACGGCGTCGAGAACATGCGAAAAATTCTGAGTCTGCGTCCCCGGGACAACCCGGAAACGTGGATGCCCAACCATAAGACCGAAGGCGCTCTGAGGATCCTTGAGTCGCAGGAGTCAGTCGCCATACCCGCCTATATCAACCAGGCGATCGAGCACTTTGCGTGAGCCGTGCGATCTTGGCGGTGGCCGGTGGACGCAAGACCCAGACGATCGTTGACGATTGCCGGTCGCACCCAGAAGGACGCCGGATCCTAGTGATCGGCTACACCACAGCAAGCCAAGACGAACTCGCCACTCGGATTCGAGCTGCTGGTGTCCATGGTCGTGACGTAGAGGTGATGGGTTGGTTCACCTTTCTTCTCCAGCATCTCGTCCGCCCCTACCTTCCCCTTCTCTACGACGGACGTAGGTTGGCTGGTCTCAATTTCGATGGCGATCCTGGCCGCTACGCGACAGGGCCAGGGCGGTTTCTCGACGGCGACAACCGCGCCTACAAGCTCCATCTCGCCAAGCTCGCCCACGATGTTTCGAGTGCGAGCAATGGCGGCGCGATCGACCGCTTGGAGCACATTTACGACGATATCTACATCGATGAGGTGCAGGATCTCGGCGGATGGGACCTGAATCTCGTGGAATCCCTTCTCAAGTCGAAGCTGGCGGTGACCATGGTCGGTGACATGCGTCAGGCGTTGCTCTCTACCAACATCCGAGATCCAAAGAACCGGCAGTACCGCAGAGAGAAGATCTTCGCCTGGTTTCAGTTGATGGAAAAGAGGAAGCTCCTTACGATCGTGCAGGAACCCACGACATATCGTTCCAACCAGAACATTGCGACATTCTCGGATTCCATCTTCGATCCAGCCCTCGGCTACGCACCGACGATCTCTGCATCCACAGATTCGCACCCGCATGTCGGCCTCTTCACCGTCAAAGAATCCGACGCCAGTGATTACGCCGAGAGGTATAGGGCGTTATGCCTCCGACACAGCAAAGCAGTGGCCGGGCATCTGGATCTCCCTTTCTTTACCTTCGGTGCAGCAAAGGGTCGCACTGTTGACCACGTGCTGATCTACCCAACAGCGAAAGTGCGTGAGTTTCTCAGAAGCGGAGTTCCGCTTGACGGCCTTACTGCTTGTGCTCTCTACATCGGTGTTACTCGCGCCAAACACAGCGTCGCATTCGTTACCGACGCACAGCTTCCCAACCTCACCCCTTGGCAAGGGCGAGATGCGGCAAGTGGTTGAGGGTACGTTGTTCCAAGGAATGAGTGTCCGCGGCTCCGTTGTTGACCATGGTGCGCTTGTTGTCATTGCCCGTCGGAGTTGTACGCGTCGGTCTGGGCGCCTTGACTCTATTGTGGATTCGGCTGCCTTAATCTGAGACTATCCAGGAGTGAAATGAACCGGGAACGGGACGACGAACGAGCGGCGAAAGTAATCCTGGAGGAAGCTATGGGATTTGAGCTCGAACATGCTGATACCAACGGCGGAGTCGATTACATCTCGACGGACGGAATTCACGCTGTCGAGGTCACCCGCGTCACAGACGGCGAGAGACGCGCCGCATGGGGTGCCTTCAGGAAGTCTCCAGCTGCTGAAACTTCCCACAGAGGCCTCAATACCTGTTGGGTTGCATTCGTGTCCGACACTCACCCCAATGTCAAAGGATTACGCCAGAAACTTCACTCATGGCTCGTAGATCTCGAGCTGGCGGGGCAACAGGACTTCGATCGTAATGCGGCCACTCGGCACGTCATTGAGTTGGGGCCGCTATCGCACGTCTATCGACCCTTACTGGCTGCTGAAATCGAGAGGGCCTCTGCGGTACCTCACCCCGTGCACAGGGAAGCGCATGACCATAGGGTCTACCTAACGCTCGGAAGTGGTGGGAGTTCCTCAGGTAGTGACGAGGCGCTCGTGTTGCTAGGCGAGACGTTGAGTGAGAAGACGGACAACCCCAAAAAGCTCCAAGAGTCTGGCGCCCAGCGCCGCCACTTGTTTGTCTGGCTGGATGACGCGACTCGCTCCGACATTGCTCGTCCGCTCAGCAGAGACGCGCCGTCGTGGGATATTTCTGATTATGGCCTGCCATCGCAGGCGCCTGATCTCGACCCAGCAGTAACGGACCTGTGGGTCGTCCATGAAGGTTCCCGGTTGGGTTGGGGCTGGAACGGTGAAACTTGGCGTGAACTGCGTGGCTCCTAACCGCTAGCCACCGTCCTGGGGGCGTCTAACCCCCGTCACAGGATCCTCGTCTCTATTTTGCAATGGCCTTGACCGATCGAGTGACCACTAGGTCGATACTCACCATGGTGCGCATTGCCGGCCGCAGTTGAAGTCGCCTCCCGGCACCGAGATACTACCGGCTGCTACGCACGCGTGTCGTTCCGGACGTGGTGAACGCTGATGGACCGCCCTGAAGTCGACGAACTCCCTCGCCCGACACGACCGTTCTTGTCTTTAGCTCCGCTCACTCAGTCGCTAGCCGACTGATTTTTCAGGTCTCCTTACAACAACCCCGAACCATCGAAAGAACAGCCGGGTAGAACCGGTCCAGGCCCCCGGCCAAGACCGCCAGTGTCGGCGCAGGCCGGGTTCCGCTCCAGGTGCCGGAAGCGGCGCTGGCCGCCGATCCCGGCCCCGGGCGCGAGCCTGAGACCGGCGCTGAAGCCGCGCGCAGAGCGGCCCTGTGCGCGGCGGCATCAACGCCGTAGGCGCCGCCAGAGACCACGCAGAGCCCGGTCTGCACCAGATCCTGGGTGAGTTCCGCGGTGATCCGGATGCCGTAGTCGGTGACTTCCCGGGATCCCACGATCGCCACGGCCCGGGTCGGCTCCGGGAGTCGACCCAGCGACTGGGACGCGATCTCCTCCGCGCCGCCCCGGAACCAGAGCGCCACGGGGGCAAGCGGGCCCAGGTCACGCAGCTGCGCAGGCCAGGTGGGATCCTCAGGGATCAGCAGGCCCCCGCCGAGCCTGCTCATCGTGGCGAGATCGGCAGCTCCGCGCAGCTGCCCGCAGCGGGTGCGCCATCGCTCGAGCCCGACGCGCAGGTCCTGCTGCCGAGGTCCGAGCCCCGCCGATTCGGCGGCCTGTGCCAGAGCGTGACGCTCCGCCACGGACGGGGGATGCTCTGAGGTGATCAGCGCGTGGAGGTGCTGGGCCCTGAAGGTCTCCAGAGCGAGCCCGGCCAGCAGGTCTCCGGGTTCGATCAGCCGGGACAGCTCTGCCCGGATGATCCGTTCTTTCCGGGAAGCAGCCCTCGGTTGGCCGGGGGCGGGATCTCGTTCCATAGGTCCTCCTGGGTTCAGGTCTTGTGAGACCGCTGCCGCAGCTGCAGGGCAGCGTCGACCTCATCGGCCCCCGGTCGGTCGTTGTGCATGAGGTCGGCGATGGTCCAGGCCAGTCGCAGGACGCGAAGATATCCCCGCAGCGAGATCGCGGCCCGGTCCAGCGCGGCGTCGATGTGCCGGGTGGCACCGGCGGGCAGCCGCAGATCTCCGGTCAGCAGCTGCATAGGGGCCTGGGAGTTGGTGCGCAGGCCCCACAGGCGGAGGCGCTCGCGCTGTGCGCCTCGAGCGTCCAGGACTCGGGCGCGGACGACCGCGGAGCTCTCCCCCGGCGGTCCCAGTGCGTCGGCCGCTGATCGCGGCCGGTCGACCTGAATCTGCAGGTCGATCCGATCCAGGAGCGGACCGGAGAGGCGCGCCATGTAGTTGCGGCGCTGAGCCACCGAACACCGGCAGCCTGTCCCGGCACCGACGTTGAGCCCGCACGGGCAGGGATTGGCCGCGAGGACCAGCTGAAAACGGGCCGGGTAGGTCACGCTGCCGGCGGAGCGGTGAAGTGAGATCCTTCCGGTCTCCAAGGGCTGGCGCAGGGCGTCCAGCGCGTGGCGCGGAAATTCGGGGGCCTCATCGAGGAACAGCACTCCCCGGTGTGCGCGAGTGACGGCACCGGGCCGCGCGATCCGCGCTCCGCCACCGACGATGGCTGCCATCGAGGCACTGTGGTGTGGGGCCTGGAACGGCGGTGTGCGTCGCAGCCTGGTCACGGTGCGGGGTTCTGCCGAGATCGACTCGATGGCGGTGGCTTCCATCGCCGCCTGATCATCCAGCGGCGGCAGTATGCCGGACATCCGCTCGGCCAGCATGGTCTTGCCGGCACCGGGAGCGCCGATGAGCAGAAGGTGGTGGCCGCCGGCGGCCGCCAGTTCCAGAGAGAACCGGGCCTCCTGCTGACCCCGGACCTCTGCCAGGTCAGGCGCCGGGTCGCAGGAGAGCGGCCTGCCGTCGTCGACCTCGCCACGGAGATCAGCAGAACAGACCTGCGGCGACCGGGCCGGCTGCGAAGGATCCACCAGAACAGGCGCCTCCAGAGAACGGTCTGCGGACCACCGTTCGAGCCCGGGAGCATCGCGCACCAGTGGTTCGAGCGCGGCGGAGGCGAAAGAAGCCGCCGCCTGCCGAACATGAGACCCGGCAAGGACCTCCATCCCGGGCACCAGGGCGGCCTCCTGAGCGTTCTCCTGGGCGACCACCACAGTCTGCGCGCCGGCAGCCTGTGCTGCCGCCACCGCGGGCAGCACACCGCGGACCGGTCGCAGCCGCCCGTCGAGACCCAGCTCCGCAAGGAAGACGACCTCGGACGTGCGGTGGACCCTCCCGTCTGCAGCCCAGGCGCTGATCAGGATGGCGAGGTCGAGCACCAAGCCGGATTTGGGCAGCGAGGCCGGAAGCAGGTTGACGGTGAGCCGGCGGGCGGGCAGATCGATCCCGGTGTTCTTCGCCGCCGATCGGATCCGGTCCTGGCTCTCACGCATCGAGGCATCCGGCAGGCCCAGCAGGATGAACCCCGGAAGCGCCCGCCCGATATCGGCCTCCACCTCGATCAGATGCCCATCCATGCCGAAGAGCACCACCCCGCGGGCCCGACCCATGCTCATCAGCTCACGTCCTTGAGGTGCTCCAGCCGATGGATCAGATGCTCCTCGGCGTGCGCCGCAGCCGCTCCGCTGAGCAGCACCGCGACGACGTCCACGCGTCGCGGAACCTGGAGGCACTGCTGGCCGACGCAGTATTCCAGCAGCAGCCGGTGCAGCCGCGCGAGCTTGCGCCCGTTGACCGCTTCGAAGGGGTGCCCGTATCCGATGCCCCGTCGGGTCTTGACCTCCACGGCGACCAGGTGGGCCCCGTCCCTGGTGATCAGGTCCAGCTCACCGTGCGCGCCGCGCCAGCGCCGCTCCAGGATCTGATGTCCCTGTCGGCCCAGATAGTCGGCCGCGATCTGTTCCCCGACCATGCCGGTGACGTCCTTGGCTCGCATTCGCGCTCCTCTCTCACAGGCACCAGCATCCGGCACAGCGCGACAGCAGAGGGACTGCCCCCGGGCTCTGTGGAGGACGCACGCGGACCGAGTGGGCAGGCGGCTCCTGGGGAAGACTCGGGAAGCCGTGGAAGTCAGAGTGACTTCAACGGTGCGGTCGGACTCGGGTCAGACGGTGCGGTCAGACCCCGAGGTTCCAGCTGAGCCGGTGCTGAGCGGTGGCCCCGAGCTCGAGCAGCGCATTCCGGTGACCCTGAGAGCCATACCCGCGGTTGGAGTCCCAGCCGTATCCGGGATGCTCCGCGGCGAGCTCCTCCATCAGACGGTCGCGTTCGAGCTTCGCCAGCACCGAGGCGCAGGCCACCGTCAGTGCCTTGATATCGGCCTTGACCATGGTCTGCACGCGGGGCGAGGCGCCATGGGTCAGCCAGTCATGGGCGCCGTCCAGGATGACGGCGTCCAGCGGCCGACCGAGCTTGACCTCGACCGCGTTGAGCCCGGCGAGCCCGGCGGCCCGCAGCGCCCCGTTGATGCCCAGGGCGTCGATCTCCCGCGGCGCCCGGTGCTGGACGCTGTAGGCGGCGGCGTGTTCGCAGATGTGTGGATGCCAGCGCTGCCGGGCCTTGGCACTGAGCAGCTTGGAGTCGCGCACGCCGTCGAGCTGGGTACAGATCCCGCTCGTCGTCGGCGTCTGGGCGAAGACCGGGGCCTGAAGATCGAAGACCACCACTCCGATGCTGACCGGGCCCGCCAGGGCGCCGCGGCCGACCTCGTCGATCCCAGCGATGTAGCGGACGTCGCGTCCGGCGGCGATTCCCAGCTCGGGCAGCAGCGTGGCGTTCTCGGGCATCAGCGCAGCCCTCGCATGAGACGCGTGGCGCGGCGCCGGGACCAGACGCTCAAGGCTCCGGGACCGCCTCGAAGGGGTCACGCTCGGTTCCGCCGTCGCCGAAGTGGTCAAACGGCCAGATCACGACCGAGGACCGACCGATGACGTCTTCGATCGGCACCGCACCCATGTCGGGCTCATCCACGTGGGAGCGCGAGTCCGCGGAGTTCCCGCGGTGATCCCCGAGCAGCCAGACGCTGTCTTCGGCAACGGTCACCGCGAACTCACCCTCGCTGGGGACGTCGCCGGGGAAGATATAGGGCTCGTCGATGGGTTCGCCGTTGACCATGATCCGACCCTGATCGTCACAGCACTCCACCTCGTCACCGCCGAGGCCCACGATCCGCTTCACCACGAAGTGCGAGGAGGTGTCCGGCATCAGACCGACGAAGATCATCGCGTCCTGGAAGGCGTTCGTGGGCACCTGGCTCCCGGCGCCCCACCACTGGCGGGTGTCTTCGAAGACCACGACGTCGCCGCGCTCGACCTCCATGAGGTCTGGGGCGAGCAGGTTCACGATGATCCGGTCATCGACCTCCAGGGTGGGCTCCATCGACTCAGAGGGGATGTAGAAGGCCCGGAAGAAGAAGGTCTTGACGACGAAGGAGATGACCAGCGCGAAGACCAGGATCGTGGCGATCTCGATCAGGAATCCGACCACCGGGTGCCGCGCCGAGCGGGCCCGACGACGGCGTTCTCTGCGGCTCTCCGGCGATGGAGACGGAGGCCCGTCACTGGTGCTGATGAAGTGCCTCCGGAAGCTCTCGTCGTTCATTCCAGGGCCAGAAGACGCCGGTGACGCGGCCGAGGATGCGGTCTTCGCTGATCATACCCCCGCCGGGTGCGCCCAGCAGCGCCCGCGAATCCAGGGACTGCTCGCGGTTGTCCCCCATGACCCAGAGTCGGCCCGGCGGAACCTCAGCCTCGAAGCTCAGCTCTGAGGCAGGAGCCTGCGCGGTGACGTCTCGGCCCAGATAGGGCTCCTCCACGGGTTCCCCGTTGACGGTGAGCTGCCCGGAGTCCGCGCAGCACGCGACGATGTCTCCGCCGGTGCCGAGCACGCGTTTGACGTAGGTCGCAGGAGGTGTCGCGATTCCGAACCAGTGACCGACCCTCGCTCCGAGCTGCTCGAGGGTCGAACCCCCTCCCACGTAGGGGGTGAAGGAGCCTTCTCCGTCGAAGACGATCACATCTCCGCGCCGGACGCCCTGGTCCTCGGGATAAGCCTTCTCCACCAGGATCCGCTCGGAGTCAGCCAGAGTGGGCGCCATAGAGACCTGGGAGACGGTGTAGACGTCCACGACGAACAGGCGCAGCCCGGTGGCCAGCAGCACCGCGATGACGGCGGTCGCGAGCACCGCGATCCAGAGCCGGAAGCGGCGAGGACGCGTCAGACGCCGAGAACCCCGAGTCGCCGAGTCAGACTCGGGCGGCTCAGGGTTCTCTGCGCTGTTCATAAGACGTACGAGCTCTCAGCGATGAGCCGAGGCCGATCCGCGGATCAGGCCTCGGTGACCTCTTCGACCTTCTCGCCCTGCTGGCGAGCAATGGTGGACTCACGCTTCTCCTTGATGCGTGCAGCCTTGCCATGGCGATCGCGCATGTAGTACAGCTTGGCGCGGCGGACGTCACCGCGGGCCAGGACCTCGATCTTCTCGGTCACCGGGGAGTGGACCGGGAAGGTGCGCTCCACGCCGACGCCGAAGGACACCTTGCGGACCGTGAAGGTCTCGCCGATGCCGTGGCCCTGGCGGCCGAGGACGTAACCCTTGAAGACCTGAACACGAGTGTTCTTGCCCTCAACGATGTTGACGTGCACGTTGACGGTGTCACCGGGGCCGAACTCCGGGATGTCGGTGCGCAGGCTGGCTGAATCAACGAAATCAAGCTTATGCATATGCTTCTCCTTGGACGACTGCCACAGGTCACTCGCCCGGGTTGCGACCTCTTGCGGACGGCGCACAAGGCGCCGATCACGCCGGAATCCGGCGCAGGTCAAAGCGTAAGGATCCGGATCGGGATGATTTCCCTCTCCGGCGGCCTGTCTGTTGACGGTCATCCCCTATGGCAGATGGAGCCGCCCAGCAGGCACGGTGGCCAATTCTATGTCAGATTCCGCTCCTGCGCGACCACGTGCTTGGCCCACAGATCGGGGCGCAGCTTCCGGGTGCGGATGTCCTGCTGCGCCGCGCGCCAGGCGCCGATCTTCGCGTGGTCACCGGAGAGCAGGATCTCGGGCACATCGAGGCCGCGCCAGCGCGCAGGCTTGGTGTAGACCGGATACTCCAGCAGGCCGTCGGCATGGGACTCCTCCGCCAGCGACTCCGGGTTGCCGAGCACCCCGGGGATCAGCCTGGTGATGGCTTCGACCATGACGACGACGGCGGACTCCCCGCCGTTGAGCACATAGTCCCCGATGGACATGGGGCGCACCTGGAAATGCTCCGGCGCCCAGTCGAGCAGCCGCTGATCGATGCCCTCGAAGCGTCCGGGGGCGAAGACCAGATGCTCGGCCTGGGCCAGCTCTTGAGCGGTCCGCTGAGTGAGCACCTCCCCCGCAGGGGTGGGAATGATCAGGATCGGGGGATCATCCGATGCCGGGGTCTCCCGCTGGGTGAGCACGTGCTCCAGCGCCAGCGCCCACGGCTCGGGCTTCATCACCATCCCGGCGCCGCCGCCGGTGGGGGTGTCATCGACGCTGCGGTGCTTGTCGAAGCTGAAGTCGCGCAGCTGGTGCCGGTGCAGGGTGAGCAGTCCCTCGCGCTGGGCCTTCCCGATCAGGGAGAGGTCAAGGACGTCGAAGAACTCAGGGAAGATCGAGATGAGGTCGATCCGCATGGCGCGCTCCTCGCTCAGAAGAGGCCGGGCGGCGGGGTCAGCACGATGCGCTGATTCTCCGCATCCACCTCGGGCACGAGCTCTTCGACGAAGGGGACCATCACGTCCTCGCCGGAGACGGCCGTGACCACGAGCAGATCCTGCGCCGAACCGGTGATCAGCTCCTTGAGCGTGCCCAGGCGCTGACCCTGTAGGTCCACGCAGGCGAATCCGGCGAGTTCGTGGCTGTACCAGCCGTCCTCGTCGGAGTCTTCCTCCATCGGCACCTCGACGTAGAGGGTGGAGCCGCGCAGGGCTTCGGCGCTGTCACGGTCAGTGATCTCGCGGAAGCTCAGCAGCGCGATGCTCTTGTTCCAGCGCTGCCGGGTCACAGTGAGCAGCGTGGTGATCCGGTCGACGGTCTGATCGCCGGCGATCCGGATGATCACCGAACCGGGAGCGAGTCGCTGCTCCGGGTCATCGGTGAAGAGTTGGGCTGTGACCTCGCCACGGATGCCGTGGGGTTTGCCGATACGAGCGACCCGCAGGCGCTCTGCCGAATCTGGCAGTGCCTGCGGGTCGGTCTCATATGCTTCCTGGCCTTGCATGCCAGCAATCATGGTGCAGTCCTCATATCCGTCAGCGGCTGCGGTCGGTGTCGACCACGTCGACGCGGACATCGCCCCCACCGGGGAGGGCGGAGACCACAGTGCGCAGTGCCTTGGCGGTGCGCCCGGCCCGACCGATCACTCGACCGAGATCATCCGGATGAACTCGCACCTGGAGGACGTCGTAGCGACGCCCGCCCTTACGGCGGACATCGACGTCATCGGGTGCGTCCACGATTCCGCGGACCAGGTGTTCGAGCGCGTCACTCAGCACTGCATCAGCTCCCATGATTACTCTGCATTCTCCTGCGAAGCAGACTCAGCTGCCTCGTCGGCAGGAGCCGGAGCCTTGGTCTTCTTCTCCTGGATGACTGAGCCCTTGCTGGGAGCGACGAACTCCTCCTTCGGGGCCTTGGTCCGCAGAGTGCCTTCGGAGCCTTCGAGGCCCTTGAACTTCTGCCAGTCACCGGTGACCTTCAGCAGTGCATTGACCTGCTCGGTGGGCTGTGCGCCCACGGAGAGCCAGTACTGAGCGCGCTCGGAATCGATCTCGATCAGCGAGGGCTCCTGCGTCGGGTCGTATTTGCCGATCTGCTCGATGGCGACGCCGTCACGCTTGGTGCGGGAGTCGGCGACGACAACACGGTAGAACGGTGCACGGATCTTGCCCATGCGCTTCAGACGAATTTTAACTGCCACTTGAGTGGTCCACTCCTGTTTCTTGTTTCAGGGGCGCGGTCAGGCAACGGATTGCGTGGGGACGTGCTGCACAATCGAGGCGACCACTTCAGAACATTGTCCCTACGGCGGGTTTAGAGGGTGCCCTCCGTCGAACAAAGTACCTGCCTATTGTGCCAGAGATCGGCCGAACACGCGATCTGAGACCCGGTCAGCCCTGCTCAGCGCAGGCCGAGACTCAGCGCAGGTACTTCTCGAATCCCTTGGGGAGGTTCAGGTCCTCGGGCTTGAGATCCTTCGTGCCTGCGCCGAAGCTGGAGCCGTCCATCCGCTTGGCGGCACCCTGGGTGCGCTTGAGCTCAGCCTCGCGGGCCTCCTGGGCGGCCTTGGCCGGGTTGCCGGACTTCTTCTTGGGCTTGGGCTGGGGCTTGCGCTTCTTCGAGGCGCCTCCTCCGGCACCCATGCCGGGCATCCCGCCCATCCCCGGCATCCCGCCGCCGCCGGGCATCGAGGGCATGCCCCCGCCGCCGGCCATCTTCTTCATCATCTTCTGTGCCTGGGTGAAGCGCTCCAGAAGCTGGTTGACCTCGGAGACGTGGACGCCGGAGCCCTTGGCGATGCGGGCCCGGCGGGAGCCGTTGATGACCTTGGGGACGTTGCGCTCATAGGGGGTCATCGAATAGATGATCGCCTCGACCCGGCCGATGGAGGACTCGTCGAACTGGTCCAGCTGCTGCCGCATCCCCTGCGCGCCGGGCATCATGCCCAGCAGCTTCTTCATCGAGCCCATCTTCTTGAGCTGCTGCATCTGACCGAGGAAGTCGTCGAGGGTGAAGTCCTCCTGGTCGGCGAACTTCCTGGCCATCTTCTCGGCCTCGCCGCGGTCCCAGTTGGCCTCGGCCTGCTCGACCAGGGAGAGGATGTCACCCATGTCCAGGATCCGACGAGCCATCCGGTCCGGGTGGAAGACCTCGAAGTCTTTCAGCCCTTCACCGGTGGAGGCGTACATGACGGGCTTGCCGGTGACCGAGGCGACCGAGAGCGCGGCACCGCCGCGAGCGTCGCCGTCGAGCTTGGTGAGCACCACGCCGGTGAAGTTCACGCCCTCGTTGAAGGCCTGCGCGGTGGTGACCGCGTCCTGACCGATCATCGCGTCGATCACGAAGAGCGTCTCGTGCGCGCCGACGGCGGCCTTGATGTCAGCGGCCTGACGCATCAGCTCGGCGTCGACGCCGAGGCGCCCGGCGGTGTCGATGATGATGACGTCGTGGAGTTTGCTGCGGGCCTCGGCGAGACCATCGGTGGCCACCTTGACCGGGTCACCGGTGGTGGACTCGAATTCCGAGGACACGCCGGGGTGCGGAGCGTAGACGGGAACACCGGCGCGCTTTCCGCCGACCTGCAGCTGGGTGACCGCGTTGGGCCGCTGAAGGTCACAGGCCACCAGCATCGGGGTGTGGCCCTGGTTCTTCAGATGGTGCGCCAGCTTCCCGGCGAGCGTGGTCTTGCCCGCACCCTGGAGGCCGGCGAGCATGATCACCGTCGGCGGGTTCTTGGCGAAGGCCAGTTCACGGGTCTGCCCGCCGAGGATCCCGACGAGCTCCTCGTTGACGATCTTCACGATCTGCTGACCCGGGTTCAACGCCTGTGCGACCTCGGACCCGAGGGCGCGCGCCTTGACCTTGGCGATGAACTCGCGGACCACCGGCACGGCGACGTCGGCGTCGAGCAGCGCCCGGCGGATCTCCCGCGCGGTGCCGTCGATGTCGGCCTCGGAGAGCCTCCCCTTGCCGCGGAGGTTCTTGAAGGTGGCGCTCAGGCGATCGGAGAGGGAGTTGAACACGTCTGGGATGTCCCTTGGGTCGTTGGTGGTGGCTGCGCGTCGCGGAGCAGAGTGCGTCCACCGCGCAGTGGATGTACCGAGGCTCTAGAGTATCAATGTGCGATGGATAGACCTTCACCCCAGTGACACCACCTCCCAGACCTCCACCGTCGCGGAGCGGGTATCTGCCACCGACGCTGATGTCCTCAGTGCGGCCCGGGCGGCGCACCACACCGCCCTGGAGGCCGCCGAGCAGGCGCACCGGGCCGCGGCCAGCGCCTGGTCAGGTCCGACGCAGAAATCGGTGGCGACCAGCCTGTACGCCCATCACGCATCGTTGCACCTCGAGCGCGCCGAAGCACTCGCCGAGGCCGCGTCGGCCTCCGCCGTCCCACCGGCGGACGGCCTGGTCGCAGACCCCCCGGAGACGCCCGCCGCGCAGTGGGCACAGGCCTTGGGCGACGCCGCGCAGCTGCCCTCCCCCGAGGCAGGCGTCTCCCGACCACGCCTGGGACTGCGCGTCGGCCTGGTCGCCGGGCCACGGCTGCGTCTGGGCTTCTTCGGCCTGGCCGAGCTGCGCGATCTCACCGCCGAGGACTGGCAGACCCAGCTGGAGCACCTCGACCTCCTCATGATCGGCTCAGAGACCGAGGAATCCCCCGAATTCCTGCTGGAGACCCTGATCCCTGCGGCGCGCGCCCGCGGGCTGCCCGTCGTGCTGGTGGTGACGTCTGGACCCGCGCTGGGATCGTCCCTGTCGATCGCGGAGCGCTGCACCCAGATCTTCGCCACGGACCCCGAGGCCGCCGCCGTGCTGCGCAGCCGCTGCCCCGAACACGTCGAAGTGGAGGTCATCCCACACCCGGTGAGCCCGCTGCTGCACACCCCGGTGGGAACCCGCCCCGCGCGGACCCCGCTGATCGCGCTGCTGGGAATGGAACAGCGGCACCCCGCCCCGCATCTCGAAGAACCACAGTTCATCCCACCGCTGGTGGACGGGGTGCTGGGAGCCGGTCGGACGGCCGCGCTTCTTCCTCCGGAGCCGCGCCCCCACCACTGGTCCATCCCCGCCGACTACGCCCCGTGGACGCTGACCCGCGCCGAGGCCGCTCTTGTCGGGTCAGCCCGCGAGACGGCCCAGGTCCAACGTGCGATGGACGTCGGGCTGGCCGTCAACGCGGTGATGGACTCCCAGGCCGTGTTCGATCCGCAGATCCTGCAGCTTCAGGCCAGCGGCACCATGGTCCTGGCCACCTATAACCAGGGCGTGAACTCCTACTACCCGCAGGTCCACATCGCGAACTCCGCAGAGGACGTCGCCAAGACCCTCGAGACGATGACCTTGGACGAGCTGCGCCGGGTCCAGGCCGACGGGATCAGGACGATCTTCACCGCTCATCACGGCACCGACGTGCTGACCCGGATCGCCCGCGCCGCCGGCCTTGAGATCCCGGCACACCAGGACCGCGTCCTGGTGGTCGCCGATGAGCTCACCGAAGATCTCCGTGCCGACATCGCCTCCCAGACGCACCCGGCCGTGGAGATCACCACCTGGGCGGAGCTTGCCGCGTCCCGGACCGACGATGCGGAAGATCTCCCCGACACCAGCCGCTTCGAGATCCTGGTGCCGATGAGCTGCGCCCGGCGCTACAGCCCGGAGTACCTGGCGGATCACGTCGCCGCGTTCCGCTACCAGGCCGCCGCGGTGACCACGAAGCTCGACGGTGACGCCGACTCCACCGACGACGCCGCCCACCAGCGCCGGGCCGGCGTCGCCGACCTGGGCCTCTCCGCCTGGTGGCGGCCCGCGCCGGAGGCCCTGGACTCCCCCGACGCCCTCCTCGAGACCCTCGAGGCCGGTGCTGGCGCCACGGACTCCACCATGCCGGTCTACGCCCTCGACCACCTCGGGCACCGCCCCGCCGGTGCCCGCCGGGAGATCGATCGTGAGCAGGGCACGGATATGGCGCAGGCCAGAGAGGAGTTCCGCCGCACCGCCGAGGAGCTGGGACTCGAGCTCGCCGTCGTCGTGCCGATCTACAACAACGGCGACCACCTGCGGCACAAGGCCTTCGCCTCGCTGCGCCGATCCGGGATCTTCGAGAAGATGCACATCCTGCTGATCAATGACGGCTCCACCGACGCCTCCACCGTCGACACCATCGAGGAGCTCGCCCACGTCTGGCCCAACGTCTCGGCCTTCCATCACGCCCGGGGCGGATCGGGGTCTGCCTCCCGCCCGCGCAACACCGGGCTCGCATTGAGCTTCACTGAGTTCGTCACCTACCTGGACCCCGATGACGAGGAGCTCGAGGATGGCTACTGGGAGCTGCTGGAGCGGCTGCGCGAGGCACCGGAGGCCGACTACGCGCTCGGGACCATGGCCGTCTGGACGCGGAAGTACGGAGTCCATGACTACCACCAGTGGTTCCAGGCCGGCGTCGAGCACCGCGACGGCCTGCACTGGCCGACGGCCGACTCCCTGGTCACGCTGAACTTCCGACCGGCGTCGATCGAGGCCATGGTGGCGCGCACCGCATGGCTCCAACGCCTCGGACTGGTGCAGCCCGTGGGCGCGGTGGGGCAGGACAGCTACTTCTTCCAGCAGCTGTTCTTCCACACCCGGGCCTATGTTCCGGTGTATCGACCGGTGTATACCTACTACGGTGCGGTGGAGACCTCCATCGTCAACGTGATCTCCCCGAACTACTTCCGGAAGTACCTGATCCTGGAGCAGGATCGTGCCGCCTGGCTGCGCGAGGTGGGCCTGTTCGAGGTCTACCTCGAGCAGCGCTTCGAATCGTTCTTCGTGTCCTGGTACCTGCAGAAGTACAAGCGGGTGCTGCCTCACGATCGCGACGAGGCGGCCGGGGTGCTCCGCGAGCTCATCGCCGCCTACGGTGATGTGCGCTGGAGAGATCCGCGCGGACTTGAGTTCTTCCGCAGTCCCGAGGGGCGGCCGTGATGACGGAATCGCCCACCTCCGGGTCAGTCGGCAGGGCCGAGGGCCACGGCAGAGCAGAGGACCACAGCAGAGCAGCCGGGACTGCCCGGGGCAGAATCGATGCGAAGGACGATCAGGCGATGACCGAGACCAATCAGACCAGCACCAGCGCGGCGGCACCGACCGAGACCGAGCCGAATGCGGTGACCGATCTCAGCGAGAACACCCGCGAGGTCGTCGTCGAGCTGCTCACTCAGCACCAGGCCCTGCTCACCGAGCTCCGCTGGGCCTATGACCAGCTCGAACGCGTCCAGGAGGTCGATATCGCTGCGCTCAAGCAGCGGGTCTCGGAACTGGAGCAGCGCCGACCAGCGCGGAAGACGGCCAAGGCCGCGTCCGCGAGCGCGTCGTCGAGGATGCGCAAGCGCGTGGAGTTCACCCTGCAGCACCCTGACAAGGCCGTGCGGGTCGCAGGACGAAAGCTCGCCAGACCCTTCGAACAGGTGGCCCGCCGAGCAGGGTTCGACCGGTGACCCACCACCTGGGCCTGACTGGTCCGCACCCGCGCCGGGACCGCCTGGATGCCGGCATCGCTCGGATCGCCGAGCTGCTGGCCGCCCCCGATCTGCTCAGCGCCCTCACCGAGGAGGGCACCACCGAGCTGCTGGGCCCCGGCCCGGGCAGCCCCTTCTCTCGCGGGACGACTGACGCCTCCGATCTGCTCGAGCAGCTGGCACCGGCGATGGCGGCGCTGCCGGATCTCGAGTCCGGGATCTCCAGGCCGCCCCTGGCGCTGTGCGTGGCAGTCATCGACGACTTGAGCACCCAGCAGGTGCTGCGCGGGGCCGCCGAGCTGATCGGTCTCAGCGCGGAGCAGCTGACTGCGGACGCTTCAGCGCTTGACCGCGTCGACCTGGTGGTGCTGACCCCGGTCAGCGCCGGCGCCCGATACAGCGTCCCCCCGGAGGGGACCGTGGAGGGCAGCGAGGACCAGCTCCAGGCCTGGGCGCGGCTGCTGCTCACCGAGGTGATCCCCCGCTGTCGGCGCGAGGGCGTTCCCGTGGTCTTCTGGGACCGCACGACCCGCAGCACCACCGCGACCGGCCGCGAGGTGGCCAGCGCCTGCGACGCGGTCTTCGCCGTCTCCGAAGAAGCCGTCCGGCGCTATGCCGACACGCGGCGGCAGAAGGCAGAGGTCACCCGGGTGCCGATGGTGGTCAACCCGTTGCAGAACTCCCCGCTGGGCACCCGCAGCGCCACCTCGGCCGTGATCGCCATGGCAGGCGCGCACGTGGCGCAGAGCCCCCGCGATCTGCGGGTCATGGTGGAGTGGATCCTTGACGGCATCAGCGCCCAGGGCCTGCCCGCCGCGCTGCTGCGCCGGGGCGAGGAGGGCACCCTCCCGGCCGGGCACGGAGCCGGGTTCGCGGCGCGCCACTGGCCGCTGCTCGTCGACGACCCGGGACCCGACGCGATTGCGGCGCTGGACCGGGTCACCGACATCGGCATCGTGCTCAATGACGTGATCAGCTCCCAGACGCTCTATGACCGGCGCATCATCGAGCTGCAGGCCTCAGGCTCGATGGTGCTCAGCGGCTACAACCAGGGAGTGAACTCCTACCTCCCGCATGTGAGGATCCCACAGTCGACGGCGGACGTCGCGGACACTCTCGGGTCGCTGACCCTCGGGGAGCTCCGGCGCGTCCAGGGCGACGGGATCCGCACGGCCTTCAGCAGCCATCACGTCTCCGACGTCTTGGCGAGAATCTGCACCGCGGTGGGCCTCTCGGCGCCACGGCCCGCGGAACGGGTGCTCGCGGTCATGGATCAGGTCGAGCACACCGGGCAGACCCGGCGAAGCGGCCAGACGGACTCCCTGGAACCAGTGGACCCGCTGGATTCGGTGCTGCGCGCCGAGCTGGGGTCGCAGACCCACGCGGAGATCCCCCTGGTCTCCTGGGACCAGGTGTCCGCCCGCCACGGCAGCTATGACATCCTGCTGCCGGTCTCCACCCGCCGGCACTACTCCCCCACCTATGTGGCTGACATGATCAGCGCCTTCCGATACCAGGGCGCCGGCGTCGTCGCGAAGCTGGACGGGACTGCCGAACAGACCGACCGCGCCGCCCTGCGCCATCAGACCCCCAGCTCGGCACGGACAACGGCGACGACTACGGGTTCGGCATCAGCGCCGCCGGCCCTGGACCTGACCGCCTGGTGGCGACCCGCTGAGGGTCCCGCCGCCAGCGCCGCAGCCCTGCTGGCCCACGCGCATGACCAGCGGATCTTCTTCTCTGATCACCTCGGACATCATGCCCGCGGACTCGGAGCGTCGATGCGCCGAGATCGTCCGGCACTGACGGTCGATGAGGATCTCGCCGCAAGCTCCAAGCTCGCCGCTGCCACCGCGGGGGCGCTGAACCTCGAGCTGACCGTGATCGTGCCGGTGTACAACAACGGCGATCATCTTCGGCACAAGGCATTCGCCTCGCTGCGCCGATCCTCGGTCTTCGAGAAGATGCACGTGCTGCTGGTCAATGACGGGTCCACGGATCCGGTCACGGTGGACACCGTCGAGGAGCTGGCCCACGAGTTTCCGAACGTGACGGCCTACCATCACGGCGGGGGCGGTTCAGGGTCCGCGTCCCGACCGCGCAACACCGGTCTGAAGCTGACCCATACCGAGTTCGTCACCTACCTGGACCCCGACAACGAGGCGGTCCATGACGGCTTCGCGCAGCTGCTCGCGGACATTCAGTCCCACCAGGATGTGGATTTCGTGCTCGGCGACATGACCCACTGGGCCAGCCGGTTCGGCAGGCTGCACTACAGCGAGCTGCTGCGCGAGACCCTCGCGGATCACCAGGACGCGTCCGGGACCATCGCCGTGCCGGGCGACGCCTTGGAGCGGCTGCACTTTCGTCCCATGGGGATCCAGACGGTGGTCGCTCGCACCGACTGGCTCCAGGCCTGCGGGCTGGAGCAGCCTCTGGGCGCGGTGGGGCAGGACAGCTACTTCTTCCAGCAGATGCTCTACTACGCCCGCCGAGTCCGGGTGCAGGACATCGGGGTGCACACCTATTACTCCGCAGTCAGCGACTCCACGGTGAACACGATCAACCCGGGCTACTTCGAGAAGTACCGTCCGCTCGACCTCGCGCGCGCCGACTGGCTGCGCGAGGTGGACAAGCTTCAGGCCTACAGGGATCTCCGGCTGGAGCCCTTCTTCGTGAATTGGATGCTCCCGAAGCTGCGCCGACTCGAGTCAGAGCCGTCAGACTGGCTCTTCGCGGCCGAGACCCTGGCAGACCTGCTCGGATACTACGGGGACCACGAGTGGACCACCCCCGAGGCCGTCGAGTTCTGGGACCATCTGGCGGAAGCGCGTCGACGCGCCAAGCCCTGACCGGCCCCGCAACACCACCGAGCTTCCGGACGCCACCTAGCCCTGCAGTGCGGGCTCGATCCGCTCGGCCAGCTCGGCGGTGACCGAACGGACGAAGTTCTGTGAGACGTGGCTGTTGTCGTTGTAGGTGATCGCCCCGCCCAGCACCGCAAAGCAGGTCGCCTCCTCCTCGGAGCAGAGCAGGTCCTCCGTGGGGATGAAGTGGTAGTTCTCCGCCTCGGCGAAGACGTCCTGGGACTGGGTCAGCCAGCGCTCGCTCACCCATGTGTCCTCGAGATCGTCGTTGCAGGCGGCGGGGTCGTCCTCGTTGAGCGCCACGCACTCAGGCAGCGTCTCGGTCGCATTGCGCTCGAGGTTGAGCCGCGGGATCTCACCCAGGACGACGACCTCCTTCTCGGCGTCGAGCCAGACCTGGATCGGGGTGATCACGCTGCGTCCCTGCTCGGTGAGCTCCACCTCGGAGTCGGGCAGGTCCACCTCGACGTCGGGCCCTTCGAAGCCTCCCATCATCTGGCTGGCAGCGATCACGATGGTCTCCACCTCGGCATCCTCGGAGAGCCTGTCCAGGATCTCCAGGTTGGCCTCACCACAGGGGTCATCGGCTTCTACGAAGGTCGCGGCCCGTGGGGTGCAGCCGGACCGGGTCAGCACGAGCAGCCGCTTGCCCGCGTCCCGCGCGATCTCATCCAGTGCCGGAAGCCACATCGTGGCGTGTGAATCCCCGAACACGGCGATGGTGCCGTCGGCCTCTGATGCCAGAGCCCCGAGCCAACACTCAGGGACGCCGTCGTCGTCTGCTCCGGCCTGGCACCCGGGGTGGACAGGCTCCTGGGGCTGCGCGGCGACGTCGGCCGCCGAGGGGGTGAGCCCCTGGGTGCCTTCGAAGGGGTCCCCGCACTGATCGGGATTCGCCAGCGCCCGGTAGCCGTAGCAGGGGTGGTCCTCAGAGAGGTCCGAGGCCGTGAACTCCTGTTCCACACGCTCGACCGAATAGTGGGCGAGGGCCATCACGAGCGCCATGCCCACTCCGGCGGCGACCATGGTCCGCCAGGTCGGCAGCAGGATCTTCGCTCGGCGCAGCGGGGTCTCGAAGAACCGGGTGCTCAGCGCGGAGACCACGACGACGCCGAGGATCAGGGCGACCTTGACGTGCCATAGATCGGCGGTCTCCAGCAGGTAGGGCGAGAGGATCACCACCGGCCAGTGCCAGAGGTAGATGGCATAGGACCAGTCCCCGATCGCGGTCACGGGGCGCAGCGAGAACCACCAGTGGATCCCGGTCCAGGAGTCTCTGCCCCCGCAGGCCATCAGCAGGGTCGCACCCACCGTCGGGATCAGTGCCGTCCAGCCCGGGAAGGGCGTCAGCTCGCTGTAGAGATACGCCGAACCGAGGATCATCGCCAGCCCGGTCCAGCCGAGCAGGTTCCCCCACCGTCCGGTGAACTGGGTGGCGCCGAGGAGAAGCGCGAGCAGGGCGCCCAGCGCGAACTCCCAGATCCGGGTCGGCGTGACGAAATAGGCCTGGGCGGCGGAGTCCGCGGTGTAGTAGATGGAGAAGGCCAGGGAGCCTGCGCCCAACAGACCGATCACCCAGAGGAAGATGGTGCGCGTGTGGCTGCGCGCAACAGCCTCGCCGTGCACAGACTGCCGACCGCGCCGGGCCAGGACCGCGAGGCCCAGGACGACGGCGAGCAGCACCGGCCACAGGACGTAGAACTGCTCTTCGACGGAGAGCGACCAGAAGTGCTGCACCGCGGTGGCACGTTCGTCGGCCTTGGAATAGTCGATGGCGTCATCAGCAAGGATCCAGTTCTGCACATAGAGCGCCGACGCAAAGATCTGTCGGCGGGTGTTCTGCCATTCCGTGCTGGGCAGGATCATCACCGCCGCCACCGCGGTGATGCCCAGCACCAGCAGACTCAGCGGCAGCAGACGCCGGATCCTGCGCGCCCAGAACTGACCCAGCCGGATCCGCCCGGTCCTCGCCGCCTCCTTGAACAGGTGCGCGGTGATGAGATACCCGGAGATCACGAAGAAGACATCCACACCCACGTACCCGCCGGTCAGATGCTCCGGCCAGAAGTGGTATCCGACGACGAGGAGCACAGCCAGTGCGCGCAGGCCCTGGATCTCTGGCTGGTAGCGTCCGCCGCGCGAGGACCGTTCGGCAGCCTCCGGCAGCGTCGGTGCAGCGACCGGCAGTGCCTGGGCGGACTCGGCGCGTGTGGTCATGGGCGGTTCTTGGTCTCCTTCGACGGTCGAATGCAACCGCTCCAAGATATCGCCGTTCTCAGGGAATCCCCGACCCCACACCGGACGCCGGATCTTGACGCCCGTGGAGGGTAGTGACCCCTGGAATCCGCTGGGATAGACTCGCGTGCTGTCAGCCTCTTCGTGCTGTCAGTGTCATCGCGTCGCGACAGAAAGTGGTCCCCTTTGCCAATGAACATCTCGAGCGTCGGTGTCATCGGACTCGGCTACATCGGTCTGCCCACCGCCGCGATCCTCGCGGACCACGGCGTCACCACGATCGGCATGGATGTCTCCGCACGCAACGTCGCTGCGGTGAACAAGGGCGAGGTCCCCTTCGTGGAGCCCGGCCTGCGTGAGGTTCTGGAGCGCGCGGTCAGCAGCGGCACCCTGACCGCGACGACGCAGACGCCCAAGGCTGATGCCTATATCGTCGCGGTCCCCACCCCCTTCACCGATACCCACTCCGCTGACCTCTCCTACATCGAGGCCGCCGCCGACGGGATCGCCGCCGAGATCACCGGAGGGGAACTGATCATCCTGGAGTCCACCTCCCCACCAGGGGCCACCGAGCACATGGCGCAGCGCATCCTCGCCGCCCGCCCCGATCTCAGTGCCGCCGACATCCTGGTCGCGCACTGTCCCGAGCGCGTGCTGCCGGGGAAGATCATGGAAGAGATGATCACCAATGACCGGATCATCGGCGGCCTGACTCCAGAAGCCGCCGAGGCCGCCCGGGACCTGTACTCCGCGTTCTGCGAGGGCAAGTTCCTGCTCACCGACGCCCGCACCGCGGAGATGGCGAAGCTCACCGAGAACAGCTTCCGTGACGTCAACATCGCTTTCGCCAACGAGCTCTCGGTCATCAGCCACAAGCTCGGCATCGATGTCTGGGAGCTCATCGAGCTGGCCAATCACCATCCGCGGGTCAACATCCTGCAGCCCGGTCCCGGAGTGGGGGGACACTGCATCGCGGTGGACCCGTGGTTCATCGTCGATGCCGCACCCGAGGAGGCGAACCTGATCCGGACCGCGCGGCAGACCAATGACGCGAAGCCCGAATGGGTGCTGGGTCGGATCGAACAGGCCCTGGAGACGGCGGGCGACTCACCCGCGGTGGCGCTGCTCGGGCTCGCGTTCAAGGCGAATATCGATGATCTGCGCGAGTCCCCCTCGCTGCACATCGCGGAGAAGCTCGCCGGGCGCGCCCCGGGAGCGCAGCTGCTGGCGGTGGAACCGCACATCCAGGAGCTGCCCGAGTCGCTGGCGCAGCACAGCAATGTCAGGCTGAGCGACCTCGACGAGGCCTTGGAGCGTGCCGATGTGGTGGTGCTTCTGGTGGACCATCAGGTGTTCAAAGAGCTGCCGGCCTCTCGGCTCGGAGATGCCACGGTGATCGACACCCGCGGCATCTGGCGCTGACGCGCCTGACCGGCGCGCCGGCCTGAACTTCGCTGCCCCGCCGGAACTGCCCCGCCCCAACGGAGCTGCCCCAACGGAGCTGCCCCGACCTAGGAGCTCCCGGCCAGCGCCGGTTCCATCCGGTCGGTGAGCTCAGGGATCGTCGACTGCACGAAGGTCCGCGCCAGGTGGCTGTTGTCCGAGTAGGTGATGGCACCGCCGAGAACCGCGTAGCAGGTGTCCTCCCGGCACACCAGATCCTCGGTGGCCACGAAGTGGTAGTTCTCTTCGTCCGCGAAGACCTCCGCGGACCGGGTCAGCCAGCGATCCCCCACCCGAGTGTCCTCGAGCCTCTCGTGGCAGGCCGAGAGGTCGCTCTCGTTCAGGGCCACGCATTCCGGCAGGGTCTCTTCTTCCTGCTCGTCGTTGCTCATGCGTGGGACCTCACCGAAGACCACCACCTCTTTGTCGGCCTCGAGCCAGGCCACGATCGGCTCGTACATGGCCCGCGCCGAATCGTCGAGACCGGAATCACCCTCGTCCAGTCCGAGGTCGCGGCTCGGCCCGCCGAGCCCCCCATGCATCTGGCTGGCCGCCACGATCACGGTGTCGATGCCGTCGTCCGCGGAGACCTGGTCGATGATCTCGGCATTGGCGCGGAGGCAGTCGCTGGAGTCCTCATCGACCTCGCCGCCGCGGGGCGTGCAGCCGGACCGCGTCAGCACCAGCAGGCGCTTGTCCTGCTCCTGGGCGATCTCATCGAGCGCCGGGAGCCACATGGTGGCATGGGAGTCGCCGAAGACCGCGATCGTCCCGTCGGACTCCGTCTCCTCCGCCCCGAGCCAGCACTCCGGCACACCATCGGCGTCCTCGTCGGCCTGACAGCCAGGGAACGCCTCCTCCTGGTACTGCTCCGCCACCACCGCAGGCGAGGGCCACAGACCCAGCTCCCCTTCGAACGGGTCACCGCATTCGTCCGGGTTCGCCAGCGCCCGGTAGCCGTAACAGGGGTGGTCCTGGGTGAGTGTGGAGTCTGCGGTGCTGGTCTGCATCACCGAGACCGCAGCGATCCCGGACACGATGACCAGCACCATGCCGGTGCCGGCCGCGACCATCGTCCGCCAGGTGGGCAGCAGGATCTTGGCGCGGCGGATCGGGGACTCGAAGAAACGGGTGCTCAGCGCGGAGAGTCCGATGATGCCCAGGATCAGCAGGACCTTGACGTACCAGAACCTGGCGGCGTCGCTGATGTAGGGCGAGAAGATCACCACCGGCCAGTGCCAGAGGTAGATCGCATAGGACCAGTCCCCGATGGCGGTCGCTGGGCGCAGCGAGAGCCACCAGTGAACCCCTGTCATCGGTTCCCGCCCGCCGCAGGCCAGCACCAGGACTGTGCCCACTGTCGGCAGCAGCGCGGTCCAGCCGGGGAACGGAGTGGTGTCGGTGTAGAAGAATGCAGCGCCGACGATCATGAGGAATCCGGCCCAGCCCAGCAGGTTTCCCCCTCGACCGCTGAACTGCCGAGATCCGAGCACCAGTGCGGCGATCGCACCGAGGGTGAATTCCCAGATCCGGGTGGGCGTGACGAAGTATGCCTGCGCCGGCGCGGCGGCGGTGTAGTAGATGGAGAACAGCAGCGAGAACGCTCCCAGCAGTCCGACCACCCAGAGGAACGCGGCCCGGATCTGGGCGCGCTCCAACCCGGGGGCGCCGGAGCGGCGCTGCCTGAAGGCCAGGAACATCAGCGTGAGCGCCAGCAGGACCGGCCACAGGACGTAGAACTGCTCTTCGACAGACAGCGTCCAGAAATGCTGGACGGCTGTTGCTCGTTCGTCGGCCTTGGAGTATTCCACCGCGTCGGCTGCGAGGATCCAGTTCTGCACGTAGAGCGTGGACGCGATGATCTGCCGCAGGGTGGCCTGCCAGGCGGTGCTGGGCAGGATCAGCACGGCGGAGATCGCGGTCAGCAGCAGCACGAGCAGGCTCAGCGGCAGCAGCCGGCGGATCCGGCGCGCCCAGAACTGGCCGAGCCGGACTCCCCCGGTCTTCACCGCCTCCTTGAACAGATGCGCTGTGATCAGGTAGCCGGAGATCACGAAGAACACGTCGACGCCGACGTAGCCGCCGGTGAGACGGTCGGGCCAGAAGTGGTAGAGCAGCACGACCAGCACCGCCAGGGCCCGGAGCCCCTGGATCTCGGGCTGGAAGCGCGTCGGTGCCCCGCCCGCGGCCGGCAGCGGTCGGCCCGAGGGGGTTGCCTCTGCCGAAGAGATCGATGTCATGCCCACGTGAGTCTCTCGTCTTTTCTCGTCGTCGACGCCGAGGCGTCACTCTGTCCACATCTGCTGCAAGTCGGTCGGCGGCCCATAGAGACGCCGATGAGTCCGATGCCGCACCATACTCCAGCGTCCTGAAGGTTCGCAGGAGGTGGTCGTCCGCGTGGGTCCTGGCCGCCGGGTCCGCAGGTCTGTGACAGACTGAGCGCGTGGATTTTGACGTACTGATTCTGTTCATCGTTCTTGCCGTGATTCTGCTCAGCACCCTGGGATTCTTCCTGGTGCAGGGCGGGAAGCTGCTGCCCAAGGACAAGCGTGAGCAATACCTGACCCAGCGCGACCCCGATGACATCCCGTCCGGCGGCGTCGGGACCCTTGAGGCCCCCGCGGAAGACCGCCCGGACGTCGCAGAGCCCGAGTTGGGCGGCGGCGTCGATCTGGTGGAGGAGCCGACGGTCGTTGAACCGACCGTCGAGACCCCCGAACCGGTGGCCGGACGTCTGGCCAGGCTGCGCGCCCGGCTGGTCAAGTCCAACAACATCTTCGGCAAGTCGCTGCTTGCGCTGCTGTCTCGCGACGAGATCGACGAGGACGTCTGGGAAGAGATCGAAGAGGTCCTGCTGATGGCGGACCTCGGCACCGATCCCACCATGGAGCTCGTCGACAGGCTCCGCGAACGGGTCAAGGTCGAAGGCACCAAGGACCCGGTCGTGGTCAAGGCGATGCTCACCGAAGAGCTGACTACCCTGGTCGATCCCACCCTTGATCGCCGACTCACGGTGACGGCGCAGGGTCGTCCCGCGGTCATCATGGTCGTCGGCGTCAACGGCGTCGGCAAGACCACCACGGTGGGCAAGCTGGCCCGGATGCTGGTCGCCGAGGACAAGGACGTGCTCCTCGGAGCGGCCGACACCTTCCGCGCAGCCGCCGCCGAACAGCTGAGCACCTGGGGTCACCGGGTGGGCGTGCCGACGGTGAAGTCCGACGTCGAAGGCGCTGACCCGGCGTCGGTGGCCTATGAGGCCGTGGACAAGGGGATCGAGCTCGAAGCCGACGTGGTCATGATCGACACTGCAGGCCGGCTGCAGAACAAGTCCAACCTGATGGACGAACTCGGCAAGGTCAAGCGTGTGGTGGAGAAGAAGTCCGCCGTCGACGAGGTCCTGCTGGTCCTCGACGCCACCACCGGTCAGAACGGCCTGAACCAGGCCAAGGTCTTCTCCGAGGTCGTCAACGTCACCGGCATCGTGCTGACCAAGCTCGACGGCACCGCTCGAGGCGGCATCGTGGTCGCCATCCAGCGCCAGCTCGGCGTCCCGGTGAAGCTCATCGGACTCGGTGAGGGTCCCGACGATCTCGCACCCTTCGACGCCGCCGAGTTCGTCGCCGCGCTGCTCGAGGACCACTGATCATCAGCGCCCGTTGACCATCAGCGCCCGCTGACCCTCGGCAGGCGCTGCACCTCAGCGGTCCTCCGCCTGCGGAATCCGCGAAGCCGCCTAGCTGAGGAATCCGCGCAGCAGCGAGGCGGTGCCCTCCAGGTGATCGATCATCAGCGACTTCGCCCCGGACCCGTCACCGGCCAGGATGGCCGTGGTGATCGCCAGGTGCTGCTGATTCGAATGCTCGAGATTCGCCGGCAGCAGCGGAATCTCATCCAGCAGCGCGCTCACCCGCGCCCGGGTGTCGGTCACGGCGGTGATGAGCGACGGGGACCCGCTCAGCTCGGCGACCGCGATGTGAAACCGAGCGTCACGGGCGCGATAGCTGGACCGATCGGCGCGCTCCAGATCTGAGAGACAACCCTGAAGGTGCTCGCGCGCCGAGGCGGAGAGGTCTGCCTGGGCCGCCAGCTCCGCGGCGGCCGGCTCGAGCACCGCGCGAAAGACCAGCACGTCGCGGCGCTGCAGGGGATCCATGTGTTCTACGCCCTGCGGCGTGGCGCTCGGCGCCTCCAGGATGTAGGTCCCGCCGTAGCGACCCCGACGGACGTCGAGAAAGCCTGCCTGCTGCAGCTCAGCGAGGGCTTCGCGCAGGGTTGCGCGGGAGACCCCGAGGTGCCCGGCCAGTTCCCGCTCCGGGGGCAGCTTCTGTCCCGGGGGGAAGAGTCCGACCCGGATCGCCTGGAGCAGATGCTCGATCGTCTCCTCGAACGTATTTCCTGAACGCACCGGACGCAGCACCGAATAGGGGTTCCCGAAGTCTGCCGCCGTCATTTGGTCCTCCGTTCCGGCTCACGCACTGGCTCTGGCCTCAGCCTACGGGCTCCCCCGCGCGGGGTTACGACATGGGAGTCCACCTCTTGACGCCCCGGGGGAGAGCTGTCAGGATTCCGCACAGCACCATGGACTGAAATCAGTCCTTTGATGGTCTCCCCCGTCGGGTCGAATCCACAAGAGGTGGACAGCCATGCCACATGACAAGAGCAGGTCATTCCTCGCTGATTCCAGCTACATGGCGCATCGCCGGCTCAAGACCGGAGCCGCGGGGTGGATCCTGCTGGCAGGCCTGGGCGTGTCATACGTCATCTCCGGGGACTTCGCGGGATGGAATCTCGGTCTGGCCGAAGGCGGGTGGGGCGGTCTGCTGATCGCCTTCGTGCTCATGGGCGTGATGTACACCTGCATGGTCTTCGGCCTCGCCGAGATGTCCTCCTCGCTGCCCACCGCAGGCGCCGGCTACGGCTTCGCCCGGCGGGCCCTCGGCCCGCTCGGCGGCTACGCGACCGGTGTCGCGGTGCTCATCGAGTACGCGGTCGCGCCGGCCGCGATCGCCACCTTCATCGGCGGCTACATCGAGGCACTGGGCCTGTTCGGCATGACCAATTCCTGGCCCGTCTACCTGGCGGCCTATGTGGTGTTCGTGGGCATCCACCTCTACGGAGTGGGTGAGGCGCTGCGGCTGATGTTCGGCATCACCGCGATCGCCGTGCTCGCCCTGGTGGTCACCGTCATTGCCCTGGTTCCGCATTTCGACGCCGCCAACCTCTTCGACATCGTCCCGAACGACGCCGTGGGAGCCAGTGCGTTCCTGCCGATGGGCTACGCCGGAGCGATGGCGGCGCTGGTCTACGGGATCTGGTTCTTCCTGGCGATCGAAGGCGTGCCGCTGGCCGCCGAGGAGACCACCGATCCGAAGCGCGACATGCCGCGCGGCATCATCGTGGCGATGCTGATCCTGCTGGTCACCGGTGCGCTGATGCTGGTCCTGGTCCCCGGGGCGGCAGGCGCAGAGTCGATGAGCACCTCCGACAATCCGCTGCCCGAGGCGATCCGCGCCGTCGCCGGCCCCGACAGCGTGATGGCGAGCATCGTCAACTACGCCGGACTCGCGGGACTGATCGCCAGCTTCTTCTCCATCATCTACGCCTACTCCCGGCAGCTCTTCGCACTCTCCCGCGCCGGTTACCTGCCCCGCTGGCTCTCACTGACCGGGAAGCGCCGGACCCCGTGGGTCGCGCTGATCGTGCCGGGGACCATCGGCTTCGTGCTGGCGGCGGCCACCGGGGACGGAGGCCTGCTGATCAACATCGCGGTCTTCGGGGCCACCGTGTCCTATGTGCTGCTCAACCTCTCCCACATCGTGCTGCGCCTGCGCGAGCCCGACCTCCCGCGGGCCTACCGCACCCCCGGCGGGGTGGTCACCACCGGCGTCGCGCTCGTCCTGGCCGTGGTGGCGGTGATCGCGACCTTCCTCGTCGATGTCTTCGCGGCCTCCATCACAGCCGCGGTGTTCCTGGCCTTCCTCGCCTACTTCTGGTTCTACAGCCGCCATCGCGTGGTCGCCAACGCACCGGAGGAAGAGTTCGCCCGGGTCAAGGACGCAGACTCCACGCTGAACTGAGCCCGACCGGTCACCCACGCCCCTGCCATCACCCCTGCAACCCAAGGATCAGATCCCGTGACGACATCGCCCAAGCATCCCCGCAACGATCGAATGCTCACCGTCCCTGGGCTGCGCCAGGAGATCACCGAAGGGCGCATCGACACCGTGGTGCTGGCCTTCACCGATATGCAGGGCCGGCTGCAGGGCAAGCTCTGCCACGCCCAGTTCTTCCTGGACTCGATGCTCGAAGAGGGAGCCGAGGGGTGCAACTACCTGCTGGCCGTGGACACCGAGATGAACACCCCCGGCGGCTATGCGATCAGCAGCTGGGAGGCCGGCTACGGGGATATGAGCTTCGCCATGGACCTGGACACCATCCGGCGGATGCCGCACAACCCGGGTCAGGTGATGATCCAGTGTGACCTCACCGCCCATGACGGCCAGCTGATCCCGATGTCCCCGCGGGCCATGCTGAGCCGTCAGCTCGACCGCGCTCGGGAGATGGGCTACCAGATGCTCACCGGGACGGAGCTCGAGTTCTGCGTCTACAACACCAGCTATGAGGACGCCTGGGACTCCAACTACCAGAGCCTGGTCCCGGCGAACCGATACAACGTCGATTACAACATCCTGGGCTCCCAACGGGTCGAGCCGCTGCTGCGCGAGATCCGCAACGCCATGTACACCGCCGGGATGACGGTGGAGAGCGCCAAGGGAGAGTGCAACTTCGGTCAGCACGAGATCGCCTTCCGCTTCGACGAGGGACTGGTCACGGCGGACAACCACGTGGTCTACAAGCTGGCCTCGAAGCAGATCGCCCAGCAGCAGGGCAAGTCCATCACGTTCATGGCCAAGCCCAACGAGCGTGAGGGCAGCTCCTGCCACATCCACATGTCGCTGCGCGGGCTCGACGGCGAACTGAGCTTCTGGGATGAGGAGAAGGACGCCCGCAGCGCCACCTACGACTACTTCATCGCCGGGGTGCTCAAGGGCATGCGCGAACTCTGCATCTTCTACGCCCCGAACATCAACTCCTATAAGCGCTTCGCCAAGGGCAGCTTCGCCCCCACCTCGGTGGCCTGGGGCATCGACAACCGCTCCTGTGCGGTGCGCCTGGTCGGCACCGGCCAGTCCGCCCGGATGGAGAACCGTCTCCCCGGCGGCGACGTCAACCCCTACCTGGCACTCTCAGCGATGCTGGCCTCAGGCCTCTACGGGATCGAGCACCAGCTGGAGCTGGAACCCATGATGGAGGGCAACGCCTATGAGTCCGACGCACAGGTCGTGCCCACGGCGATGAGAGAGGCCCGCGACCTGCTCGCCGACTCGGCACTTGCCCGCGAGGTCTTCGGCGAGGATGTGGTCGAGCACTACGTCCACTACGCCGATGTGGAGCTGGAAGCCTTCGAGTCCGCCGTCACCGACTGGGAGCTGCACCGTGGTTTCGAGCGGCTCTAGGGATTCTTCGTCGGCGCCGCGCCGGCGACCCCGGATCGCGCTCACCACGTATTACCAGGAGGGCTCGTGGGGCGATTGGAACTCGGTGGCGGCGATCGTGCCCGGGTCCTACGTGGAAGGCGTCGCGGCGGCCGGGGGAACCCCTGTGCTGCTGCCCCCGGTGGGCACCGACACCTCGGTGCTGGAGCTGATGGACGGGCTGATCGTGATCGGCGGCGTCGACGTGGATCCGCTCATCTACGGCGCCGACCGGCACGAACGCACCTCCTCCCAGCCCAGCCGGGATGAACACGACATCGCGCTGACCCGGGCAGCCCTGGAGAGGGGCCTGCCGCTGTTCGCCATCTGCCGGGGCGCTCAGATCCTCAACGTCGCGCTGGGTGGGACCCTGATCCAACACCTGCCCGACGTCAACCCCGACGCCGAGCAGTACCAGCCCGGACCCGGCCTGTACGGAAGGGTCCAGTTCACCACCGAGCCGGGCAGCCGGTGCGCGCAGCTGCTCGGCGCGAGCGCCCAGTCGCCGTGCTACCACCATCAGGCCCTGGATGAGGTGGCGGAGGGCCTGGTCGTCACCGCCCGCGCCGCCGACGGCACCATCGAGGCCGTGGAGACCACCACGGAGGCCTGGACCCTGGGGGTCCAGTTCCACCCCGAGGAGAACCGCAAGGATGCTCGGCTCTTCGAGGGCTTCATCGACGTGGCCCGGCGCTTCGCCGAGCGGCGAGACGCCCCCCAAGACCCACATCGGGGACCCGGCGCCCACCCTGACCAGCACCGAGAGGACGCACTGCACCCATGACCGTGACCCAGATCGTCGATCCCACGACCGAAGAGATCATCGAGACCATCGAGCTGGTCTCGCTGCAGGAGACCGACGCCGCCATCGCCCGCGCCCAGCGCGCGTTCCTCACCTGGCGCACCGTGGAGCCGGCGGACCGGGCGCGACTGCTGCGTCGCTTCGCCGACGCGGTGGACGCCGACCTGGAACATCTCGCCGCCCTGGAGGTGCGCAACGCCGGGCACACCATCGGCAACGCCCGCTGGGAGGCCGGAAACGTCCGTGACGTCCTGACCTACTACTCCGGAACCCCCGAGCGGCTCTCCGGTCGTCAGATCCCCACCCCGGGAGGGGTCAACCTGACCTTCCACGAGCCGCTGGGCGTGATCGGGGTGATCGTGCCCTGGAACTTCCCTATGCCGATCGCCGCATGGGGCTTCGCGCCAGCCCTGGCGGCAGGAAACACCGTGGTGCTCAAGCCCGCGGAGATCACCCCGCTGACCGCCATCCGGCTGGGCGAGCTTGCCCTGCAGGCCGGACTGCCCGAGGACGTCTTCACCGTGCTGCCGGGCAAGGGCTCCGTGGTCGGTGAGCGCTTCGTGACCCACCCGGACGTCCGGAAGGTCGTCTTCACCGGCTCCACCGCGGTGGGCAAGCGGATCATGGCTGGCTGCGCGGACCAGGTCAAGCGCCTGACCCTGGAGCTGGGTGGGAAGAACTCCAACATCATCTTCGCCGATGCCGACCTGGACCAGGCCGCCGCCGCCACTCCCGGCGGCGCGTTCGACAACGCCGGCCAGGACTGCTGCGCCCGTTCCCGGGTGCTGGTGCAGCGCTCGGTCCTGGATCGGTATCTGGAGCTGCTGGAGCCTGCCGTGCGCGACTTCCACTGCGGCGATCCGAGCCTGGAGCAGACCGCCATGGGTCCGCTGGTCTCCGCCGCCCACCGCGACTCGGTGGCCGCCTACCTCGACGACGACGCCCCCATCGCCTTCCAGGGGTCAGCCCCCACCGGCCCCGGATTCTGGTTCCCGCCGACCGTGCTCACTCCCTCTGCCGACTCCCGAGTCTTCAACGAGGAGATCTTCGGACCGATCATCGCCGTGGTCCCCTTCGAGGATGAGGCCGAGGCGATCCGCCTGGCCAATGACACCGACTACGGCCTCTCCGGCTCCATCTGGACCCGTGACGTGGGACGCGCCCTGCGGGTCTCCCGCGGGGTCGACGCCGGGAACCTCTCGGTGAACACCCACGCCTCGGTGCGCTACTGGACTCCCTTCGGAGGGTTCAAGCAATCGGGCTTCGGACGGGAGCTGGGGCCCGACGCCGCCGAGGCCTTCACCGAGACCAAGAACGTCTTCATCTCCAGCAGCTGACCGATTGCGTGACCGCGCAGCCGAACACCTCATCAACTGAGAACTTCAGCAGATGACCCTCAATCAAGGAGTCCCATGCAGATCAACGCCCGTCGTCTCGTCGACCGCAGCGCCGTCATCACCGGGGGCGCCAGCGGCATCGGTCTCGCCAGTGCCCGCCGCATGGCCGCCGAAGGAGCACGCGTCGTCATCGCCGACGTCGACGCGGTCGCCGGGGAGCAGGCCGCCGCGGAGCTCGGAGGCCTGTTCGTCAAGGTCGACGTCACCAACCCGGAGGAGGTCCAGGACCTCTACGCGCAGACCCATGAGGCCTTCGGCAGCGTGGACATCGCGTTCAACAACGCCGGCATCGCCCCGCCCGACGACGCGTCCATCCTGGACACCGGCATCGACGCCTGGCGCAGGGTCCAGGACGTCAACCTCACCTCGGTCTACCACTGCTGCAAATATGCGATTCCCTATATGCAGAAGCAGGGCAGGGGCTCCATCATCAACACCGCATCCTTCGTCGCCGTCATGGGCGCGGCCACCTCGCAGATCTCCTACAGCGCATCGAAAGGTGGCGTCCTCTCGATGAGCCGTGAACTGGGAGTGGAGTTCGCCCGCCAGGGCATCCGCGTCAATGCCCTTTGTCCCGGACCGGTCAACACGCCGCTGCTGAAGGAACTGTTCGCCAAGGACCTCGAAAAGGCGGCTCGCCGCCTCGTGCACGTGCCGCTGGGCCGCTTCGCCGAGCCCGAAGAGCTCGCCGCGGCCGTGGCCTTCCTGGCCAGCGATGACTCCTCGTTCATGACCGCCTCCACGTTCCTGGTCGACGGCGGCATCTCGGGAGCCTACGTCACGCCGTTCTGAGCGTGAAGGCTGCGGCGGGGGCTCTCCCCTGCCCTCCGCGGGGAAAGCTTTAACCTTTCTGAAACATCACGGCGCGCCCGGTGAAACACGAGCCAGTCACCATTGAGATCAGCTCGCATCGGTGAAGTTCACCGATGAATTGATGTTTCCTGGAGGGACACATGGAACTTGGATCACTAGACGTCTGGGTGCTTGTGGCAAGCGGACTCGTGCTGCTCATGACACCCGGACTGGCCTTCTTCTACGGCGGTCTGTCTCAGGCCAAGTCCGCCATCAACATGATGATGATGAGCTTCGCGGCCATGGGACTCGTCGGCGTGGTCTGGGCCCTCTGGGGCTCCGCCATCGCAGGTGGAGAGTCCGTCGGCGGCCTGTTCGGCAATCCAGCCACTGACTTCGGCCTCTACAGCACCCTCGCAGAAGCACCGGAGGAACTGATCGGCATCGGCTTCGGCGCCACCTTCGCCATCATCACCACGGCCCTGATCTCCGGCGCGATCGCTGACCGCGCCAAATTCTCCGCCTGGATGGTCTTCGTGCCCATCTGGGTCACCCTGGTCTACTGCCCGCTGGCCTTCATGGTCTGGGGCGATGGTGGACTCCTCGTCGAGGGCGGCGCCGTGGGCGACGCTGTCGGTGAGGCAGTCGACTACGCCGGCGGGCTCGTGGTCCACATGTGTGCCGGCCTCGCCGCTCTGGTCCTTGCACTGATCCTGGGCAAGCGTCGCAACTTCACCGAACGCGAATCACACCGCCCCCACAACACCCCGTTCGTGCTGCTGGGCGCCTCGCTGCTCTGGTTCGGCTGGTTCGGCTTCAACGGCGGCGCAGCCACGGAGGCCGGCGAAGCAGGACTCATCTGGGTCAACACCCTCCTTGCCCCCGCATCGGCACTGGTGGTCTGGCTCCTCACCCAGCGCATCCGCGGCGAGAAGCCGACCGCCCTCGGCGCCGCATCGGGCATCGTGGCCGGCCTGGTGGCCATCACTCCCGCCTGTGCCCACGTGGACCCGGTCGGCGCCATCATCATCGGCGCCGTCTCCGGGTTCCTCTGCTACCTGGCAGTCGGCCTGAAGTACAAGCTCGGCTTCGACGACACGCTCGACGTGGTCGGCCTGCACTTCGTCGCCGGCCTCTGGGGCACCGTCGCCATCGGTCTGCTGGGCCGCGCCGAACTGATCGACGGCGAACGCTCCGGCCTGTTCTACGGCGGCGGTCTGGGCCTCATGGGCTCGCAGGTCGTGGCTGTCCTGGTGACTCTGGTCTTCACCGTGGTGATGACCGCGATCATCGCCTACGCCATCCACGCCACCATCGGATTCCGCGTCACCTCGGATGTCGAGACCCTCGGCATCGACCGCTCCGAGCACGACGAAGATGCCTACATCTTCGAGACCATCAACGGTTCCAGCAAGAGCCCCGCTGGCGCACCGCGCGAGTGACGGCCTCCTAGGTCACCGCTTCGTTTCAAGAGCCTGGGTCCGGTTCATCGAGCATCTCGCTCGGTCAACCGGACCCAGGCTCTTGAGTGGATTCAGCAGCAGCGCCTCAGGGCTGCACTGTCTCAGCCGACTCTTCCTCGGCCTCCAAGGTCTCCGGAGCCTGAGTCCAGGCCAGGGCGCCGAACATCAGGATCACCCCGGTGACGCCGAAGGCCCAGGCGTAGCCGAGCTGGTCCACCAGGAACCCCGCCAGCAGCGGTCCGATGATCGCGCCGAAGTCCTGCGTCATCTGGAAGGTCGACACCACCGATCCCCCGTTGCGCCCCGAACCGACGATGTCGGCGATCGCCGCCTGCTGGGCGGGGTTCATCAGCCCGGTGCCCACCCCTGCGATCACGCTGAGCAGCAGCAGGATCAGCGGGCTGGGCGCCAGACCGAGAAGACCCGTGGCGAGCGCCGAGATGAGAAGCCCGAGGATGATCGGACGTCGTCGTCCATACCGATCTGACCGGCGCGAGAAGAGCAGCACGGCTGCCACGTTGCCGGCGGCGAACGTGGCCAGCGCGACTCCTGCGAGCTGGCTGGAATCCAGCATCCATCCGGAACCGACGAAGGCGGTGGCGGCGAAGAGCGGCACCACGGAGTTGCGCAGCCCGAAGGTCGCCCATCCGTTGGCGAAGCCGGCGGTCAGCGCCGCACGGTATCCGCGGTGCTGCCAGGCTTCGGCCAGGGTGACCGTCTCTCGATCTTCCTTGCGACCACGGTCCTCCAGCCGGGACTGGCGAAGCATGATGAACACGATCGCCGCCGCCACCACCAAGGCCCCTCCGTAGACCAGGAAGGGCACCCGAGGGCCGAAGACCAGCAGTCCCGAGCCGATGAGCGGACCGGCGACGCTGCCGAACAGGAACGCCGAGGCGTAGGCGCCGGAGACCCGGCCGCGGATCGTGGGCGGGGACTTCCGAGCCAGGAACGTCATCGCCGAGACGGTGAAGAAGGTCGAGCCGATGCCGCCGAGCGCCCGGAAGAGCAGCAGCAGCTCATAGCTTGGGGCGTACGCGGTGGCGATCATGGACACCGCCACGATGAGCAGCCCGATCACGTAGACCGGGGTCTCCCCCAACCACTGGGTGAGCTTCCCGGAGGCCGGCGCGAAGAGCAGCCGGAAGAGCCCGAAGGCCGAGACCACGGCCGAGACGGCCATGGCGGAGACCCCGAAGTCCGAGGCGTACTGCGGCAGGATCGGCGCCACGATGCCGAAGCCGATCGCGATCACGAAGGCCGAGACGATCATCACCTTCAGCTCAGGAGGGATCCCGGTCTTCACCTCACGTGTCATTGAGCCGCTCCTGTCCTTATGCCACCGGTCATCCTCGTTGCTCAACGCAACGAACCCCAGGACCATTCCCTCCGCCGGTCTTCGATCCCATGGCACGATGGGAGCACTTCATCACGAGAGGCGATTCGATGGAACCCACCGGTGGCAGCCTGGAGGCCCTTCTGAGCGCGATCACGCCGAAGGTTCGGCAGCGAGACGCCCGCACCATGGTGGGACTGATGCAGCGCATCACCGCCGAAGACCCGCAGCTCTGGGGCAGCATCGTGGGCTTCGGGACGTATCACTGCCGCTACGACTCAGGCCGCGAGGGCGACGCTCCTGCGGCCGCCTTCGCCGCACGTCGACAGGCCACCACCATCTATCTGCCCGACGGGATCGACCCGCACGCAGAGGAGCTCGGCCGCCTGGGTGCGCACAGCACCGGAGTCGGCTGTCTCTACATCCCACGCCTGGACCAGGTGGATGTCACGGTGCTCGAAGAGATCATCACCGGCTCGTATCGGTCCGTCACGGCGTGGTGAGCTCTGCTGCTGTGGGCTCTGCGGAGGTCCCCAGCCGCTGGGAGACGACCCGGGTGGAGCCGTCCTGCCGCATGGACACCCCGTAGAGCGCATCGGCGATCTCCATCGTGCGCTTCTGGTGGGTGATGATGATCAGCTGGGAGGATTCGCGGAGCTCCTCGAAGATCACCAGCAGGCGGGAGAGGTTCGTGTCGTCAAGCGCGGCCTCCACCTCGTCCATCACGTAGAACGGACTCGGCCGGGCTTTGAAGATCGCGACCAGCAGCGCGACGGCGGTGAGCGAGCGTTCCCCGCCGGAGAGCAGCGAGAGGCGGCGGATCCGCTTGCCCGGGGGCCTCGCCTGCACCTCGATGCCGGTGTTGAGCATGTCCTCCGGGTTGGTCAGATCCAGCCGACCCTCCCCGCCGGGGAAGAGTCGCGCGAAGACCCGTTCGAACTGCAGCTTGGTGTCCAGCCAGGCCTCGGTGAACACCTTCTCCACGGTGGCATCCACATCGGCGATGATCTCGAGCAGGTCCTGCCTGGACCTCTTGAGATCGCTCAGCTGCTCCTGCAGGTAGCCGTGACGCTCCTCGAGTGCGGAGTGCTCCTCGAGCGCCAGCGGGTTGACCTTGCCCAGCGCCCTGAGGTCACGGCGGGCCTGCGCGAGCCGCTTCTCCTGCTCGGACCGGTTGAAGGGCACGCCCGACTCGGCTTCGTCAGCTGGATCGGCTGGATCGGCTGGGTCCTCGGGCCTGTCCGGTTGGGTGGGATCAGCCTGCGTCAGGAGCTGATCCGATGCCTGCGGAACCAGCTGATCCGGACCATAGTGCTCGATGAGGTACTCCGCGGTGAGGCTGAGCTCCTCGAGTCCGCGGGCCTCCGCGGCCTCCAGGCTCAGTCGCAGCTCGGTGCGGGTCAGCTCCGCCTGGTGCAACGCAGCCGTGAGAGTCTCGAGCTCAGCCGCCTCGGTCTTGCGCGCTGTGCGAAGTGAGAGGGTGCGCTGGCGGGTCGCGTCAGCGGCGGTCTCGGCGGCGCCGCGAGTGGTCTGCGAACGCTGGAGGACGCCGAACAATGTCTGATAGGCCGCTTCGGCTTCGCGCTGAATGGTCTCTGCCTGCAGTGCGCGGGAGCTGCGGACCTGAGCGATCCTCCGCGCCTCTTCCCTGCGTGTCTCTTCGGCGGCTGCGCTGCGGCGCAGCCCGGCGGCGCGTTCGAGCATCTGTTTGTGCTGCTCTTCGGCGGCGCGCAGCTCCAGCCTGGCGTCGACCTCTTCGCGGCGCTGGGTCGTGGCAGCAGCGGAGAGTCGATCCCGTTCAACGCTGGACGGCTCCTCTTCGGTGTCCTCGCTCTGCGCCGCCTGCAGGCGCGCCTCGGCTTCTTCGCACTGCTGCTGGGCCTCGGCAGCGGCCGCATCTGCCTCGCGGATCTCTTGGTCGGCGTGTTCGATCCGCTCGGCGGACCGCGCCAGTTCCGCATGAAGCCGGCCGAGCTGTTCGGTCGTGGCGTGCATCTCGGCGTCGTTGGCATGCAGCGCCTGCAGGGTCTCCTCGACGTGCAGCTCCGCGGCGTTGACCTCTGACTCATCAGCGACGGAGGCGGAGACACGTTCGTCGAGCTCGAGCTCACGCTGGCGCAGCGCCTCGGTGAGTTCGCTGATCTCGGCATTGATCGCGACGTCGGAGTTCTCCAGCACGGTGCCGCCGATCTGCTCACCGGTGCGGAGGATGACCCCCGCAGGAGTCACCGCGGTGCGCACCTCGGGAAGCTCCAGCAGCGCGGCCGCCTGGCGCTGGTCAGCGCAGAGCACGACGCCGGCAAGCGCGGCGTGCACCGGGATCTGAAGGTCGTCGTCGATGCCGACCACCTGGCGAGCCCAGATCGCGCCTGCCGGCAGCTCGATGCTGGGGAGTTCGATGTTGTGGAGCTCGATGTCGGGGAGCTCAGCGCCGTGAACCGCACTCCCCGGAGGCTCAGCGGCGGGTCGGCGGGAGGCGAGAGGAGTCTCGGCCGCCACTTGGTGGATCAGGTGCGCACGGCCGGCCTCTCCGGCCGCCAGCCAGCCCAGTGCATCAGCCGCGGTCTCGGCGTCCTTGACGATGAGCGCCGCGTCGAGGCTGCCGAGGCAGGCGGCGATCGCGGTCTCCCACCCGCGGGTGATGCGCAGCCGGTGCGCCAGGGGTGCCACGATCTCCTCGGCCCGGTCGCGGAGCAGCGCCGCGGCTCCGTCACGAGGGGTTCGGGCGGCGGAGAGTCCGGAGAGCCGCGCTCGGTGTTCGCTGATGACCGTGCGCAGCCCCTGCTGCTGTGCCAGCTTCTCGCCATAGGCCCCGCGCAGTGCTTTGAGCCGCTCATGGGCAGCCTCGTAGGCGGCGTCAAGGCCCTCTTCGCCGGTCTCGACGCCCGCGATCCGCTGCTCCAGCTCCGCGAACTCGCCGCGGGCTCGCTGCTGCGCGGCGCGGGCCGCGTCGCCCTGTTCCTGGCCACGAAGGCGCCTGGCCTGTGCCGCGTCGATGCGCCCCCGGGCGGTGTCCACCCGGCCGCGCAGCGTCGCGAGTCCCGCGCGACGGTCCGCGACGGCACGCAGCTGCTCGGTCAGACGGGTCTCTTCGTCCTTCCATGCCTCCTCAGCCTGTGCCCGCCCAGCGGAAGTGCGTTCCAGGCGTTCCCTGGCGGCGGTGACCTCGGCGTCGAGCTCTGCGGCCTGCTCGGCCACGCTCTGGGCCTGGGCCCGCAGCGCCTGCGGGTCGCGGCCGCTCAGTTGCACCACGGCGGAGGCCTGCAGGCTGCGGGCGCGCTCCTCGGCGAGCGAGGCGACCGAGCGCAGCCGCTCCTGGACCTGCTCGAGCCGGTGGTGACCGGCCAACAGCTTCTCCGCGTGGGCGCGCTGCGCTGCGGCCTGCTTCTCCAGCTGCGCGATCTCGGTGTCCTGGGCGTCGAGCCAGGCGCGCAGCTGCTCGGCGGATTCCCGGTCGTCCTGTTCGCCCTGGCTGGACTCGTGCAGCGCGGTGGCCGCACGGACGAGGTCATCGGCGATGAGCCGGGAGAGTGAATCGCGCAGATCGTGCTGGATGCGCTGAGCTCGGCGGGCTACCCGGGCCTGCCGGCCCAACGGGGCGAGCTGCCGGGAGATCTCGCTGATCAGGTCCTCGAGGCGGGAAAGGTTGGTCTGCATCGATTCGAGCTTGCGCACGCTGCGTTCCCGACGGCGACGGTGCTTGAGCACCCCGGCAGCCTCCTCGATGAAGCCGCGCCGCTGCTCCGGGGTGGCCTGCAGGATCTGATCCAGCTGCCCCTGCCCCACGATCACGTGCATCTCCCGGCCCAGCCCGGAGTCGGAGAGCAGCTCCTGGATGTCGAGCAGTCGGCACTTGGCGCCGTTGATCGTGTAGTCGCTGCCCCCGGCGCGGAACATCGTCCGAGAGATCGTGACCTCGGAGTATTCGATCGGCAGCGCGCCGTCGGAATTGTCGATGGTCAGCGACACCGAGGCGCGTCCCAGCGGCTGGCGCTCGGTGGTGCCGGCGAAGATGACGTCTTCCATGGTGCCGCCGCGCAGGGACTTGGCGCCCTGTTCGCCCATGACCCAGGCCAGCGCGTCGACGACATTGGACTTGCCCGACCCGTTGGGGCCGACCACGGCGGTGACCCCTGGTTCGAACTCGAAGGTGGTGGCCGAGGCGAAAGACTTGAATCCGCGGACGGTCAGGGTCTTCAGGTGCACTCTGGGGAGTCCTGCCTAGATGGTGGCTCTGCGGGCAGCGCCTCGCGGTTCACATCTACGCTGAGGTCCATGACCCAATTCTACGCAGTCACTCGCGACTCGCCTGATCAGCCCTGTCTGCGACAGAGAGCTCCCCAATTTTCATCTCAGCGCTTGAACAGGAAAGGGAAACGGTCCTTCAGCTGCTCCTCGAGCATGGGGACCATTGATTCCACATAGGAATTCGTCAAGTGACTGTCATCTCGGTAAACGGCGACGTCACCTATGACTGCCGGACAGGCGTCTTCCCAGCAGATGTACTCCGTCATGTCCACGCTCACGGTGGATTCCGGAAGATCAATACCGTTCAGGGGGTTCTTCTCAGCGAGAGTATCGAATGTCGGGCCGCACTCGAGCGCGCCTCGACCTCCAGCCAGACATTCCGGAACATCGTCGTTCGGCCGCGGGGTACCACGCATCAACAACAGGTCAGAACCCGTCTCGACAATCTCCAGCCACCGATCCGGCGCGCCCGCTTCAATCTTCTCAGGCCCTCCGCCCTCTCGGGAGACGACGCTTCCTGGTGTGACCACCAGGTCCGGTTGCCTCTCGCGCAGCACGTCGAAAAAGTCCACGTTCCATTCGTGGCACATGTTGGCACTGACGTCCGTGACCTCTCCGAATCTGCAACCGGACTTGTCAGCCAGGATGAGCTCCCAATCATTCTCCTGAGCCATGAGCACGAACGCCGCGTGCCACTGCCCCGCGTGGGACCCACCTGCAAGCATCACCGTCGCCTTCGGGCTCTCTGGTGCATCCGGATCCTCACAGACGAGGGCTTCACCTGTTCCTGGGTCGTTGCCCCCGCGCTGGCGGCAGTCCCACCCGTAGTAGGCAGGCATGTCATTCCTGATGGCAGGAATCGGCGGGTGAATCTCGGCACCATCCCACGGATCTGCCGAGGGCGTCCCCACGGCCGCTGCGCCGAAAGGCGTTCCTTCCGCCGTGGAAGGCGGTGTTCCCGCCACGGCCGGTTCATTGAGGGTCGCCAGTGTCGCGCTCGATCCCACGGCCGCCGCTGCCAGGACCCCTGCTGCAAGACCGAGTTTCAGTCTTGGCCGAGAGAAGCTCGATCTGCTCAGCGGCACTTCCACCAGGCGGTGGGTAAGCCACGCCAGCGCAAACGACAGCGCAAGGATCAGGGTGCCTCCGCGTAGACCAACCTGCTCCCGATCACGAATTTCGAGGTAGAAGATCAACAAGGGCCAGTGCCAGAGGTAGAGACCGTAGGCCAGGTTTCCCACCCAGTTGATGGGCTTCAGGGTGAGCAGGCGATCGACACTCGACCGACCAGACGCAGTCGGGTTCGGGTGCGACGACGACATCAGTATCAGGGCAAAGCCGATCAGGGGCCAGAGCGCCAGCGGTCCGGGAAACACCTCGGCCCCGTCCATGATGAAACCGGTGCTGACCACGAGTGTCAGGCCGACCCAGCCCGACACGGTTCGGGCCGCACGGCCCAGTGCGATTCTGGACGCCAACAAGGCAAGCAGCCCGCCGAAGGCGAACTCCCAGAAACGTGTGGTGGTCATGAGGTACGCGCGATCTTGGTTGATCGTCTGCATGTAGATTGCGTGGGTGAACGAGACGGCGAGCACAAGCATGACGAAAACGGTCATGACCGATGCTGCCGATCGATTGAGACGCTTGGCGCACCACACCGCTGCGACGGCCACCAATGGCCAGATCAAAAAGAACTGGCCCTGCACCGACAGCGACCAGAAGTGCTGAAACGGACTCGCCGTCGCGTCTGCAACCTCATAGGACATGCTGTCCGCGATGAGTTGCCAATTCTCAAAGTAGAGCAGCGAGGCCCGTACTTCGACCAACAGTTGAGCGTTTCGCGTACTCGGAAAAACTAACCAGGACGCGAAGAATGTCACCGCTATGACCAGCCCGGCTGGGATCACGAGGCGCCTGAGCAGACGGAGAAGGTACCGTCCCACTCGAATCGTGCCGCCTGATTCAGCTGCTTCCCGCAGCAGCATGGCGGTGAACAGGAAACCTGATATCGCCAAGAAGATATCGATTCCACCTGAGACGCGCCCCGCGCCAAACAGGTGAAAAGCCACCACACCAAGAATCGCCAGACCTCGGAGACCATGGATCTCCGGTCGAAATTGCCGCGGAGGAAGCCCGTCTATGAGCACTGGAGTCTTCTTAGGTGATTTTCGAGCGTGCTTCATCTACTACTTTCGCTGAGAACGGACAGGATCAGGCATATAACTGACGGAGCAAGCCAGCTGAATCGAAGGAAGATAGGAGAAACAGCATCCGCTACCTGAAAGCCTGGTCGTTCGTGGAAACATCTCGCGGTCAGGGCTTTCTTCCATGTCCGGGCGAATGGCCTTGACAACCATAGTGCAAATCTGTGCAAATCCTGAATGTCGACACACGTTCGATTCTGAGTCTTTTCATAAACCTGAAAATGCCGACGAATCCAGGAAAGGATAAGGTCCCTGATGGAAGAAGGGGTCGCCCGGCCAACTCTCCGCAGGGGACAGGCGGGACCTCTTGCGTTCGACTCGATTCCCCTGGCCCCGTTGACGGCCCGCTTCTCACCCGGCCTTCGAGGGCCGTGGCAGACTCAACCTCCCGCCAGGCGCTTGCCTCGCCGATGAGCGTGCGGAATCCACGGGCAAGCAAGTCACCACGAGCCCGGGCCAGCTTCTAAGGACGCCATCTCCCGCAACAGGATCATTGGTATTGACCGGTCTGGCCTCTAGGCATGGTCACTCCCCCGGTCGCCCCCGCCGCTCATCACACGACTAGACCCAATCCCTCATGCGCATAACGTCTCCTGCTGGCCCGGGGGCCTGGCGGGACTTTGGACTAGTCATTGATGGACATGGGGTGGAAGTCCTCGAGCCGGTTCCCGAGGCCGAACATCGCAGCGATCGCCGCCACGGTGCGCTGCGCGGCGTGGCCATCACCGTAGGGATTGACCGCATTGGCCATCGCGGAGTATGCCTCAGGACTGTCGAAGAGCGCGGCGACCTCCTCGACCACCCGCTCCTCGGCAGTGCCGATGAGCCGCACCGTTCCGGCGTCGACGGCTTCGGGGCGTTCGGTGTTCTCGCGCATCACCAGCACCGGCTTGCCCAGCGAGGGAGCCTCCTCCTGCACGCCGCCGGAGTCGGTCAGCACGATGGTGGCCAGGTTCATCAGCCGGGTGAACTCCCCGTAGGGCAGCGGCTCGGTGACGATCACGTTCTCATGACCGGCCAGCGCGGGCAGGATCGCTTCACGCACCACCGGGTTGCGATGTGCAGGGAGCACGATCAGCTTCTCCGGGTACCGGTTGGCCAGGCGAGCCAGCGCGCGGCCCACTCCTTCCATGGCGGATCCCTGGTTCTCCCGGCGGTGCGTGGTCACCAGGAGCACATCCCGGCCCGAGGCCGCCGCGTCTTCGAGCTCGGCGTCGGCGAAGGGCACGTGCTTGCTCGCGACCTCGAGCAGCGCGTCGATCACGGTGTTGCCGGTGACCACGATGTCCTCAGCCGGAAGGGCCTCGCGCAGCAGGTTGGCGCGGGACTGGGCGGTGGGGGCCAGATGCAGCGCGGTGATCTGGCTGGTCATCTTGCGGTTCGCCTCTTCGGGGAACGGCGAGTAGAGGTTGAAGGAGCGCAGCCCAGCCTCGGCGTGGATCACCGGGATCCCGGAGTAGAACGCCGCCATCGCGCCGGCGGTGGTGGTGGTGGTGTCTCCCTGGACGACGACGGCGTCGGGCTTGTTCCGCGTGAAGATCGCGTCCAGGCCGGTGACCGTGCGGGTGAGCACCCCGTTGAGCGTCTGCCGGGGCTGGATGATGTTCAGGTCATGGTCTGGCACGATTCCGAAGAGCTCGTTGACCTGGTCCAGCATCTCGCGGTGCTGCCCGGTCACGGTGACCTCGCACTCGAAGAGCTCGCTGGCCTGCAGCGCCTTGACGATCGGCGCCATCTTGATGGCTTCGGGACGAGTCCCATAGATGGGCATGATTCGCTTCATGGTTGTACCTGTCCCTTCGCGCGCATAGTGTCTGCCACACAGCCTAGCTTCCCGTGCCGACATGGGACCGGTCTAACACCCAGGTATCGGGGTTCGGACCGATTCTGCCGATAAACTCAGGCCCCATGTCAGCACCGCAATCCGGACGGTGCAGGAAAGGGGTTGATCGTGCGTTCAGCATCGACGCGTTCGCTGCGCAGCCGTGCCGCTGCGGCCCCCGCCGCTGAGGTCCAGACCCTGACCCGAGGTCTGCCCGAACGCAGGTTCCGCCCAGAGCTCCACGGGGTCCGCGGCCTGGCCATCCTCGGCGTCGTGCTGTTCCACCTCTTCGGAGCAGGCCGAGTCTCAGGCGGCATCGACATCTTCCTCGCAGTCTCGGGCTTCCTCTTCACCGGCATGCTGCTGCGCGAGTCCGCCGCCGGCGGCGGCCCCATCGACATCGGCCGCTACCTCGCCCGGATCGCACGCCGTCTCCTGCCAGCGGCCGCCCTAGTCATCACCGTGACTCTGGCCATCGGACTCTTCCTGTTCCCCAGCACTCGGCATGACCAGCTCTGGGGTGAAGCCCGGGCGTCCTTGCTCTACTTCGAGAACATCGAGCTGATCAACTCGCAGCTGGCCTACGGCGCCGCAGGGCCCGACACCAGCCCGTTCCAGCATTTCTGGTCACTCAGCGTGCAGGGACAGTTCTACCTCGTCTGGCCACTGGTCGCCATCGCCGCGGTGCTCCTGGCCCGCAAGATCAAGAAGCCCGCCGCACACGTGATGATCGCACTCGTCGGGCTGATCATCGCGGCATCCTTCATCTTCACGCTCTACATGCAGACGATGGACCAGGACCAGGCCTACCTCATGACGCGCACCCGCTTCTGGGAACTTGCCTTCGGCGGCCTCCTCGCGCTCGTCGCCTCCTCGATCGCCCTGCCTCCTCGATTCCGCTTCCTCGCCGGCTGGCTCGGAATCGGCCTGATCATCACCTGCGGCTTCGTCCTCGACGGGGCCTCACTGTTCCCGGGACCCTGGGCGCTGTGGCCGCTGGTTGGCCTCACACTGGTGATGCTCTCGGCCAACGGCGGGATCGGACCCCGAGAATCCAAGGCCAGCGCCGCGACGTTCCTGTCCAACCGCTTCTTCGCCTGGATCGGCAACATCGCCTACGGGCTCTACCTGTGGCACTGGCCGCTGCTGATCTTCTACCTCCAGGTGCGCGACCAAGACGCGATCGGCGTGCCGGGGGCTGCGGCCGTCTTCACGGTCTCACTGCTGCTCGCCTGGGCGACCTACCGGTGGGTCGAACAGCCCATGAGCAGAACGAAGATCCGCGAGAAGACACAGCTCGCATCCGCCGCCGTTCTGCTGGGGGCAGCCGGAGTGGCCTCTTCGCTGATCCTCAACCAGCTGGCGCCTGTGATCCCAGAGGGCTATGCCATGTCTGGGGTTGATCGGAGTGACTACCCCGGCGCGGCCGCTGTGGGCGGCGGGCAGCCTGTCGATGACAGCATCGACTTTTTCCCGGAACCGACCGAGCTGAGCGCAAGCCTCCCGATGCACATGTCCTGGGACTGTGAACAGACGTACTTGAGCGAACCGGGCTCCGACGAGGTCACGGTCTGCGAGGACCCTGATCCGCCCGCTGACCCGGTGGCCACGGTCATGCTGACCGGAGGCTCCCACTCCGGTCACTGGTACAACGCACTCGCGCTCCTTGCCGAAGAGCAGGACTGGGAACTCATCGTCGTCATCAAGTCTGGATGCAGGTTGCAGCACACAGACGAGGCCGATGGCGATGACGCAGACGAGGACGATGACATCTATTGCGCGAGGTGGAACGCAAACCTGCCCGCCTTCATGGCGGAACGTCAACCCGACGTGGTGATCTCCACCGGGACCGCCTTATACGACAGCGGCAGTGAGGAGCACCTCACCCGGGGAGCGGAAGATCGTTGGAGCGAGATCGTACAGACCGGCGCAGAGCTGCTCCTGATCCGGGGAACAGCTCGTCCAGACGAGGATGTGCCTGACTGCCTGGCGTCCGGCGGTACCGCTGAGAGCTGCGGCCCTAAATACAGCATCTACGCCGAGCATGATCTCCTTTCACAGGCCACCCAGGATGCGTCGATCTATTCGATCGACATGACCGAGTACGTGTGCCCCGACGGCTCATGCCCGGCCGTCATCGGCAATGTCGCCGTCTACAGCGATAACAGCCATCTCAGCGCGCACTACGTGGAGACTCTCGCCCCGTACCTGGATGAGAAGATCAGGGACGTAATGCCCCAGCTGTACCGCTGATTCCCTGGTCCGTCCCGGGCCTCTTGGAGATTCGGCGGTCGGGCACCCGGTGGTGGCGACGCACGAGGAGCGACCGAGCGGGCCCCGAGAGTCTCCACAGCCTTGCTTCCCGTTCCGACATGGGACCGGCCAAATACCCAGGTACCAGGGTCCGGACCTATTATGCCGGTAAACTCAGGCACCGTGTCAGCATCGGGATCCAGAACGATGCGAGAAAGGATTGATTTTGCGTTCAGCTCCGGTGCGTCCGTTTCGAGATGTCCATAGGCGACTGACCCCTGCACACTGGGTTGCCGTGACGATCTTCGGAGGCGTCGCAATATTCAGTTCAATCGCGGCGTCGCAAGAGTGGTGGACCGGGGTCGTAATCGGCATCTGCGGCTTGCTCTTCCTCACCTTGGCTGTCGCCATCTACGGATTTAACAATGTCTCACGACGGGTAATTACTCAGACCACAACCATCTCCCGTCAGCTGCGCAGAGATCGCAAGAGCGAGTCGCGCGCCGTACCTTCGGTGGCCGTGCAGACTCACGAATCCACCACGGCCTACTGGGCGAGGCAGGTTCGGTCCGTCAAGGGTCAGTTGCCGTGGTTCTCGACTCTGGCTATTCGAAACCGCCTGATCGGCGCTCGAGATGTTCTGGCACACGCGGCGACCAATGGGCGCTACGACTTTGCCCAATTCGGAGACATTCTGGAATCCTCACGCATTCCGATGTATCAGGACAATGCAGATCAGCTGCTCGAGCACAACATCTGGAAACCTGGGCTGATCAGCCTGGCGCGAGTGCTGTACTCCCAGCGGACTAACGAAATGGACCTGCTCGATGCCTTGAGCATCTACGATGCAATGCGTCGCTGGCACGGATCGACGTCGATCACCGGAGTGGACCAGTCCTATTATGCGGATCTCTTGACCTGGAAGGGACGGTCCGTGGAGGCACTCGAGATCATCGATGCCTCGCCGGCTCAGAGTGCCGGTCGGCGCTACGCGCAGAGCTTCCTCCGATTGAACGCCATCAACCCCAACGTCACTGGAGACGTTCGACGTCGGCACGAGTGGCTCGAATCGATGAACGATTTGCTTGCGCAGAGCGGCCTCACGCCTATCAGCGTTGAGAATCTCGAAGCCCCCTCGTTCTTCGAGCTGCGAGCCGAGACTCCCGAAGCCGCTATCGCGCCAGAGAACCAGCCGCTGGTCAGTGTCATCATGCCGATCTATGAGCCCGACTCATCTACGGACCTTGCTATTCAGTCGCTGCTCAATCAAAGCTGGCGGAATCTCGAGGTTCTTGTCATAGATGACGCCTCCCCTCGCTACGACGAGCAGGGTCTCCAGACGGACTATCGCGATCGTCTGCAACGCTGGGCTGAGCAAGACGAGCGCGTGCGGCTGGTCTTCTGCGAGCAGAACCGTGGTGCCTATGCGGTGCGGAATGACGGATACGACCTCGCGAATGGCCTCTTCGTCACGATTGCGGACAAAGATGACTGGCATCATCCGCAGAAGATCGAGCTCCAAGCGACCGAGCTGCTCAACGACACCTCGGTCAAGGCGAACCTCGGTAACTGGGTCCGGGTCAGCGAAGAACTCGAGTTCCTGCTGCGCTGGGGGCCGGATCGGGTGGTACATCCCAGCTTCGCCTCCTTGATGTTCCGACGCGAAGAAATCCAGCAGACGCTCGGGTACTGGGACACCGTCCGAAAATCCGGTGACGGAGAGTTCAAGTTCCGATTCCAGCTCGTCTACGGCGTGGATCTGCAGCCGACGATCACGGCTCCTCTCGCGTTCTCATTGATGGGCAGCGGAAATCTGACCAGTTCGGATCTGGGACTCGGGTTCCGTCACGATGACCGTCACGCGTACCAGAGGGCGTACCGCGATTGGCACCGCCAGATCCAGCGCGGTGAAGCCTCGGCGTACATGCCGAAACACCCCACGACACGCCCCTTTGTCGCACCACCGAGCTTCCTCCCCCAGAAGCCCACGGAACCACCGGCGTATGACGTCGTCTATCTCTCAGAGTTTGGCTTCGAGGCGGGCAACTCCAGCGTCCTCCTGCAGGAGATCACTACTTGCCTAGAGGCGGGCCTGCGCGTGGGTGTCATTCCTATCGAGAATGGACTGATCGCCTCGGCGTCCAAGCGCCACTTCGTCCCGTTCCTTGAACGTCTGGTTCTGAACGGTCAAGTGGACCGGCTCTCAGTTGAGGGCGCTGCGACGACAAAGCTCCTGCTCGTAAGGTGGCCAGCCAGCCTGCAACTTGCCCTTGGGAAGCGATCGGGCCTCGTTGCCCAGCGGATCCTTGCGGTCGCAAATCATATGCCCTATGAACTGGCCGGTGACAGGCGCAGCTACGACGTCAGAACCGTCTCACGCAACATCGCCGCGACATTTGGCAGCGAGCCGGTGTGGGCCCCGGAGAGTGAGCGCCTTCGCGACTACCTCGAGGATCTGGTCCCTTCAGGGGTCCTCTCGGCTACCGCCTGGAAGGGCATCACCGTCCCTCTGGACGACGTCTCGCGCAACAATCGAGTTCCAGACCTTGACCGTACGCCGGTCATAGGACGACACGGCCGTGATCACCCAGGTAAGTGGCCCTCCACCAAGAAGGACTTCCTCGCCGCGTATCCCGTGGACGGTTCCGTCGAAGTCTCGATACTTGGAGGCGCGAGCACGCCGATCCGATCTGGGTGGCTCTCGGAGGAGCTTCCTGACTCTTGGACGGTCTACCCGTTCAACGGTATCGACGTCTCGGACTACCTTCGGAGCCTGGACTTCTTTGTCTACTACCATAGTGACGACCTCGTGGAGGCCTTCGGCATGGCGATCTTGGAGGCGATGAACCACGGAGTCGTGTGCGTACTACCGCCGCACTTCGCCCCCGTATTCGGGGATGGAGCGGTGTACGCGAAGTCAGGCGAGGTGCAATCGACCATTCAGCGGTTCTGGGACGAAGAGATGTATGTTGCTCAGCGCGAGAGAGGATTCGACTTCGTCAACGACGAGTGCAGCCCTACGGCCTACCTCACGCGTCTTCGGGATCAGGGAGTGGAAGCAGGCTGAAGTTACGGACTCCCTACACTGCTGTGCCCAATGAGAAGAGATTGACGCTTGAGGCAAGACGCCGAGAATGACCACCTGACGAGCGGGTTGCCAGAACGCAGATTCCGCCCAGAACTTCATGGAGTTCGCGGTCTGGCCATCCTCGGAGTGGTGCTGTTCCATCTCTTCGGGGCGGGTCGCGTCTCCGGTGGCATCGACATCTTCTTGGCCGTATCGGGCTTCCTGTTCACAGGAATGCTCTTGCGGGAGGCGACGCGCTCTGGCGGTTCGGTCAACGTCGGTCACTACCTTGCACGTCTGGTCCGGCGACTTCTGCCTCCAGCGGCCGTGGTCATTTCCGCGACCTTGATCGTCGGGCACCTGCTCCTCCCCAGTACGAGACATGAACAACTTTGGGGGGAAGCCCGAGCGTCCTTCTTTTATTTCGAGAACATCGAGCTGATCAACTCTCAGCTTGCCTACGGAGCGGCAGGACCGGACACCAGTCCATTTCAGCATTTCTGGTCGCTGAGTGTGCAGGGGCAGTTCTACCTTGTCTGGCCACTCGTAGCCATCGCATCGGTCCTTCTCGCGCGAAGACTCAAGAAGCCCGCAGCCAGCGTCATGGCCGTCCTCGTGGGTGTGATCATTGCCGCGTCTTTCATGTTCACGCTCTATATGCAGACCGTGGATCAGGATCAGGCGTACCTCATGACACGGACGCGGTTCTGGGAGCTGGCTTTTGGTGGTCTCCTCGCTCTCGTCGGAACATCTATTGCCCTGCCGCATCGAGTCCGCTTCCTTGCCGGCTGGCTCGGCATCGGTCTGATCATCACGTGTGGTTTTGTTCTCGATGGCGCCACGCTCTTCCCTGGCCCTTGGGCCCTGTGGCCCCTGGCTGGTCTGACACTTGTGATGCTTTCCGCCAATGGGGCGGATCGTCGCGAACCCCGGAGAAGCGCAGCTGCTTTCCTCTCCCATAGGGTCTTCGCGTGGATCGGCAATGTGGCCTATGGCCTCTACCTCTGGCACTGGCCGTTGCTGATCTTCTATCTGGAGTTTCGAGACCAAGACTCGATAGGGGTGCGCGGGGCTGGCCTCGTTTTCGTGGTCTCATTGCTCCTTGCCTGGTTGACGCATCGGTGGATTGAAGAGCCTGTGAGCAGGACCAAGCTGGACATCAGAACTCAGCTAGTGTCCGCACTGGTTGTCCTCACTGTAGTTGGAACCGCCCTCTCGGTCGTTCTGAGCCAGCTGGCGCCCACAAATCCAGAGGGATACGCCATGGCAGGCGCTGACCGTGACGCCTACCCTGGTGCGGCCGCAGTAGAGGGCGATGCCGGTGCGGCAGGCATTGATGTTCTTCCGGAGCCGTCGGAGCTGGGTGCCAGTCAACCGATGTACTACTCGTGGGGGTGCGAGCAGACTTACGAGAACGAACCAGGAAACGATGAGGTCCTTGTCTGCGAGGATCCTGATGCCCCAGCCGACCCCAAAGCCACGGTGATGCTCACCGGCGGTTCACACTCGGGACATTGGTACAACGCGCTTGCGCTTCTAGCCGACGAATACGAATGGGAACTCATCGTCGCCGACAAAGCGGGGTGCCGATTGCGACACACAGATGAGATCGACACCGACACGTGCTCACAATGGAATGACAACCTTCCCGAAGTGATCACAGAGCGTGAGCCGGACCTCGTGGTCACCACTGGAACTGCTCTCTACCGCAGTGGGAGCTCAGAGGAGATCACTCGGGGAGCAGAGGATCGGTGGGATGAGATCATACACACAGGCAGTGACCTTCTGCTGATTCGCGGAACGGCACGCCCTGACGACAACGTGCCTGATTGCCTCGCCGACGGTGGAACAGCTGAGAGTTGCGGAGCTGACTACAGCATCTACGCGGAGGACGATCCACTTGAGTCAGTGGCTGGCAATGACTCGATCCATACTATCGATATGACTGAGTTTGTGTGCCCAAACAGGGCTTGTCCAGCCATCATCGGGAATGTCGCTGTATACCGGGACGACAGTCACCTCAGCTCCCACTATGTGGAAACCTTGGCTCCCTTCCTGGATGAACGTATGAAGCGGGCAGTCCCCGAGCTATACCGCTGAGACTCCGGCTTGGATCGCGCCTTAAGACGCGGATTGGCACCAGTCTTGGCACCGCGTGTGGTTTCGAAGCCAGTTTGACGGGTTGTGCATGTTGCTCGGGTCTTTGGCAGCGGGATACCACCATGAGTACTCCTGATCGCCGAACAAGGTTCCGACGGGTCGTCCCTCCATCAGGTGCCGCTCCAGGCGGGCCGCGCCATGAACCCAGGAAAGGCCCATCGCCTTGTCGTGTGATTCGACGTAGCTCTGTTTCCCGCCACTCGGCACTGAAGTCAGTTCGCCGAGAACTGGACCTGCGGCGGTGGCGTACATGTCGACTCGCACGAATGGTAGTCCCGAAGCTAGTGACAGATGTTGGGCGGCCTCAACGAGCTGGGGGAAATTCGCGGGGACATCGATGGACTCATCGTAGGCGAGACCATTGCGAATCTCTCCCAAGGGTTCTCCGCGAGAATCCAAGAATCGGCTGCTGAATCTCTGCCGCTCCATGCTTCCGTCACTGGACGAGCGCATGATGTAGACCTGCATCACCTGGCCGTAGGCGCAGTAAAGTTTGACATCCTCGGGGATGGCCCAGCCACTCGGGCTCTCCAGGAATTCCTCGGCAAAGAAGGGAGCGCGAGCTTTGCCCAATGCTGTCCGCATGGCTTCAGGCACCTCATCACCTGCGAAATCTATACTCCCGTCGGTTGAACGCCAACCTCGGGCTGTGCGCTCCAGTGGAAACACCCCCTGTGCGCTGTGCCCGCCGTCACCCTTGAGCACCACGCGGTCGACAGAGATATCCCGCAGCGTAACGTCCTTGCGAGACGTCCAGACACCATGGATCTTCGGCGATCTGACACCGTGGCTCTGAGCCAGAGAATAGTTGCGCAACTTATATGGCACCTGCGCCATGGGGCTCAGACTTCGATCCCCAGCTTTTACGGCAGCACTGTGCTGCGCCGCATATGCAGCAAGGAGCGCCTCGAAAGATGGTGCTCGACGGCGGAGGCGCTCCTGCCTCGCCAGGGCAGCCAGCCGTTCAACGTCTCGAGCCAGATCGTCACGCTCCCCTGTGACGGTCGCAAGGGCATTCGAGCTTTCCACTGCGGATGCCTCTGCACCTCGGAGCTGCTCCGCTGCGGCATCCAGGTCACGCTCACGATCCATGGACATCTTCTCGAGGCGGTGCAACTTGCGATCGCGCCACGCGAGCCCGGGAATCCTTCGCACGATGGCTCCACGCGGGTCTCTCATAGGCTCCTCAGGTTTCACGGTACGGCTGTTTCGACGGATGCAGATCTAGCTGCGCACGCAACTCTCGGCGGGTGTGCTGTAGACACATTACCTTCACTTGACGGTGTTCTGTTGCTCTGCGGCCTTGCGCAAGGACGAGTCAACCACCGGAGCGGACAAACATGTCCACAACGCCTTCGGTCACATTTCGCGACTGGCCGAACGCCGGGTAGCGGTGTATCTGGTGGCTTGCGCGATCGTTGGCACCGATGATGGTTGCCCCGGAGTCACCGGTGCTCTGGATCGACAAGTCGATACCTGCGGCAAGCAGCCCTGGCATCGCCCACCGGGCTTCCACGGCCATCTCAAGGACCTTTCGACGCACAATCGATGTTACGTCCATGGTTAATCCACCACCGTGCATATTCGGAGATTCTTGAATGATGAGCAGGTGGCCAGACTCGGGGACGCTCTGCGGGTCTATCCCTAGGCGAGAGAGTCGCTTGAGCATGACTGACTCACCGATGTTCATACGATTCAAATAGATGTTCTGGCTACGCCATGATTGAAGATCCCGCGCCAGTGACAACACTGTCCGGCGTCCGTCACCAATGACGAACATCGGGAGCCTTACGAGCGCGGCGTGGGCGGCCTCACCCGCGACAAACACCCGGAGTCCTATGCCTCGATCGTCGCGCTCGATCAAAATCTCCTGCCGCGACAGTGCAGATCTCTCACTGGTATCCCAGGGCCTCGGCGCATCGACGAAATTGAGCGCCGCGACCGCCGATTCCCACGCCGAGACAAATCGCTCCGGAGAACTCACGCCAGTCGAAACGCCCCGCCCGGCACTCCTGCCGTCCGGTTTGACCGCGACGGGCCACCCGAGGGAACTCGCGTAGCTGTCGGCGACATTGCGCTCATCCCGCCGGAAAGTTTTGCCCTCTGGAACCGTCAGCCCAGCCAACTCCATGAGGTGCCTGGTGGATGCCTTTGAGGAAAGCGTGCGTTCGGCCAGGTCGCTCGTCAATGAGGTCGAAGACCCCTCACGTCCTCCGACTACCCTTCCGTTTCTCGAATAGACGCGGTAGTCGTCCACAACGATTGCTGCCTTTACTCCCCTACGCTTCGATGCCCCCCATAGGAGCCCGTGAGGCTCGAGTATCTTCGCAGGCCGATTGAGTTCCCCAAGTCGGGGCAGGACGCTCTCATTGACGAATCGCTCGAGAGGGCTCAACTCCCGATCGCCGTTCGGAACAACTTGGCTTGGCCAATCAAGCGGCGATTGGGACGTCGATTTCTTCACCATGGTCCCAAGCCTAGCGCCGGGCCCACACATGGCTCGCCATGAAACTGCTGTACCAGACCACTCAATGTCTCCTGAGCCGTCCGCGAATCGTGTGCATGATTCCGCCGAGTTGAGGCTTCGATTGACGCGGGGCGTCGGTTTCTCCCGGCGCGGCGGGGGGAGTCACAAGCGCATCAGCCACTGCTGCGGCCACGGATCTTGAGGTGCCGAACGCTGGGGCGTCGTGGACCAGGAGGTTGGGGCTTGTATTTATCTCGATGACCGAAGCGCCATCGCGCGTCGAAAGACTCGGCATCAAGATGTCCACCCCGGCGAAGCCCAGGCCGGGGACGCACGAGCACACATGTTCAGCAAGCTCCAAGACTTCTCGCGGAATGGTGGTCGTAAGGTCCACGGCGATACCTCCCTGAGACAGGTTGGCCGTGCCATTGAGGAACTGCACCCGTCCCGCATCGACCACTGCATCGAGGGTCACACCGTGTCGAGCGAGGTATCGCGCGTCGGGCTTCAATCTTCGATCTTTGAGGTAGACGTGCTGGTTCCTCGCTTCCTGCAGCTTCGCGATGAGTTCCCGCGCAGTGAGTTGACCGTCTCCAACGATGAAAGGAGGAATCCGTGTCGCAGCTGCCAGGGCCCTCCCCCTGACTACGATGATCCGCACGTCCACCCCGGGAACTTCTTCCTCCACGAGGAGCTTCCCGGACTCGGAAGCGTTCATTGCTCGCGTCCAGGCCGTCTGGAGTTCTTTCGGAGAGCTCACGCCGGTGGTGATACCCCGACCTTGACGCCCATCAACCGGCTTCACCACCTGTCGCTTACCAGCTTGCTCCAAGAGGTAAGCGACAGCTGCGTCTTGTTCCCCGGCGGTGAACTGTCCGTCCAGCGGCGTGGGGATTTTCGCCTTCCGGAGCACAAACTTGGTGAGGTGCTTCGAAGATGCGATGAACTGGGCAAGGGTGGTGTTTAACGAAGGAGTTGCCCCCATGATGCCTCCGACGCAATGCCGACCCTTGAAGACGAGCACGTTCTTCCCGACGTGCTGCGTTCGGCACCCTCTTGCCGTGACTGCAGACAGGATCGCTTCGGTGTGGGGTTGGGACTCGCCACCCTGGCTAAAGTCGAGCCATCGGTCTCGTAGGTGTTCATTTACGAACTCGAGATTGACCGACTCTGGGCTCGGCGGCGGAGTACTGCTGATAGAAGTCACTTAGGCCTCGCTGTGGACATGGTGGTCTGCACTCGGCAATGCGGGGAGCACGGGAACTAGGCCTATAGCCTAAATCACGCGGCTCAGATTCCCTCCCTCCGCATTCTCCCCCGCCATGCTCAAGAGTCCAGACCAACTTGGTACCTTGCCAGTACGTCGCTGCCAACCGGAGCGGTCAGGTTGGCGCTGGACCGCCAGCGCGGGGGTCGTCCTCTTCCAGTTCGTAGGCGCGGAGATGGTCTCCGGTGACATCGACACCGTGACAGCTTCCGGGGTCCTGGCATGAGGAGCGGTTCGACCCCTGGGAGCATCAACGACTCCGAGGACCCACCTCAGCGATCGGAGAATCGAAGCTCGCTGGAATCCTGCAACGCCTCTTCCAGGTGGGAGGAGAGACTCTCAGCGTAGGTCGCCGTGATGTGATTGGAGTCTCGGTAGACCAAGACCGACCCGATCACGGGCGCACAGTGTTGAGCCGGACATATCGAGTCGGTCATGTCGATCGTCGTCAATCCACTCATCTCGGCGGCCTTCTTGAGCTGCCGGTATCCGCTCGAAGAAAGCGCTTGGTCTCGTTGAACCGCACACTCGCTAAGATCGTCTTCATGCTCTACAACACATTCCGGCACATCAATCTCAGTTCTTGGGGTGTCGAGAATGACGGTCAGCGGAATCCCTGACTCACTGAGCTGACCCCATATCTGCGAATAGCCTTCTTCGAGGTCACCCACCGGGACACCTTCCGGCACATCCTCCGGGGTCTCGTACCGAGATGCACTGACGACGACGTGGTCCACGTCGGATCGCTGGCTCAACGACGCCACGATCTCCTGTCCCCACTGATAGCACTCCTCGTAGAAGACTCCTTGATGGGACAGCCCTACTCCATTGAGAGGGCAGCTCGACTTCGTGTACGTCTCCAATCGCCAACTGTGCGACTCCGCAACGGGGGCGAGAGCCGGGAGCCATTGGGCTGCATGTGAATCCCCGACCAGAGCTACTACGTAGTCGGAATCTTCATCGCCGAATACGCACGGCTCAACCTCTGTAGCGTTCTGCTCCTGGTGGCACCCGAGGTCAAATAGGCCAGGATTGTCATCAGCTGCATCTTCGGGCACGGGCGTGAACGCATTCACGCTATCGACAACATCGCCGGCCGCACCGTCGTCATTCAGCACTTCGGCCCCAGCAGCGTCTCTCGGAGCAAGCTCGTTCGGCTGTCCGGATAGACCCACGGCCAGAATCATCACCAGACCAACCAGCACGGAGGCCAGCATCATTGCCAGGCCCACCTTGATGGCACGCCATCGGTCCCGTGCGACATAACTCCATGTTCGGAATGGTGTCTCGATGTACGTGAAGCTGAGCCAGGCCGGCAGGATGGCAAGCAGGATGATCGCGAGACCGTGGACAAACTCGAGCTCGCCACCCAGGAGATATGCCCCGAAGACCAAGAGAGGCCAATGCCAGAGATAGAGTGAGTAGGAGAGGTCTCCCAACCATCGCATCGGCTTCAACACAAGAATCCGTGAGACTCCGGTGTAGGCCCGACCAGACATACCTCCAACGATGACCGCCGCCGCCCCCAGCGTGGGCAGCAGAGCGGCCGCCCCTGGGAATGAAGTCTCGTTCGAATACATCGCGCCTGCAGTGGCGATGCACGCTAGCCCTAGCGGCTGCAGCATGTACCCGACCTGCGGTGGGATGCGCTCGAGGTATACGGCGAATACCGCAACAGCCGCACCGATACCAAGTTCCCAGAGACGAGTAGTGGTGACGAAGTAGGCTCGCGCGGGCTCAGCGGCCGTCCAATAAACGGACCACAGGAGCGAAGGCACAATCATCAGCGCGACTCCCAGCTCCAATGCTCTTCTAATCCTGATGCGCTCGAGCGCGAGCGACTGTGGCAGGGACCTGACAGTGCGCAGACGCGCGACAAGGGCGAGGACCACCACGAGCAGAAGGGGCCATACGATATAGAACTGCTCTTCGACGGCGAGCGTCCAGAAGTGTTGCAACGGACTCGCCGCCGCGTCGGCGTTGAGGTAGTCGGTGTTCGATGCGAATACCCAGTTGACGTAGTACAGCGCGCTGCCTACGACATCATGGCCAACGCCCTCCCATCGGGTTCGGGGGAGAACTAGCAGCGTGGCCACAGCTGTCACCATGAGAACCGCTGTCGCGGCGGGAAGAATCCTTCGAATACGCCGCGCGTAGAAATCGGAGAGGTCGATCTTGCCAGTCTCAAGACTTTGACGCAGGAGCATTCCTGTGATCAGGAAACCGGAGATTACGAAGAAGACGTCCACCCCGACAAACCCGCCTTCGAGAAACGGTGCACCAGCGTGATACAGCAGTACAAGACCTACCGCTACAGCACGCAATCCCTGGATGTCAGGTCGGTATTTTGATTGGGTGTAAGCGTGCCCTTGCACGGGTGTCGTCATAGCTGCAGTCACGGTCCTGCTCCTTGAGTCAAAGAGTCCACGGAGTGATCTCCAGAGACACGTGGGTCATGATATGCAGGAGACACGCCCCCTCCTCCGCCATTGGACGCGTGTTCGCCAATAGTGTTCTGCGAATCCGCGTCTCATCGCTGTTTCAGTGCTGCAAGGATCCGGTGGGTGTCGCGGAGCGCCACCAATACAGCCATCAGATATCCTGCGTCACAGTGCCTCGACCGATCTTGACCCAACGTCCGCGCGCCTCCAGAGCTGACGAGCCTGTGGCAGGCGCGCTCCTCGAACGACGCCATCGGCCTGAGCTGCACGGTCTGCGCGGACTCGCGATCGCCGGCGTCGTCCTGTTCCACCTGTTCGGTGCCGGCAGGGTCTCCGGGGGCATCGACATCTTCCTCGCCATCTCCGGCTTCCTCTTCACCGCGATGCTTCTGCGTGAGGCGGGTTCAACGGGGAAGATCGACTTTCTGCGCTACTTCGTGCGACTGGCGAAGCGGATCTTGGCTCCCGCGGCCCTGGTCATCGCGGTCACCACCTTTGCGGGCCTGCTCCTGCTCCCGCTCACCCGACATGCCCAGCTCATCGCCGAGGCGCGTGCTTCGTTGCTCTACTTCGAGAACTTTGAGCTGATCCGCTCGCAGCTCTCCTACGAGGCCGCCGGTGCCGAGACGAGTCCCTTCCAGCATTTCTGGTCCCTTTCCGTCCAGGGGCAGTTCTATCTGATCTGGCCAGCGGTGGCGCTGCTCGCTGTCTGGCTGGCCCGTCGATCCGGGTTCTCCCCCACCGTCACGATGGCGACGCTCATCGGTCTGCTGATGAGCGCCTCCTTCGCAGCCGCCCTGATCGTTCAGCAGCAGAACCAGGCGGAGGCGTACCTGCTGACCCAGACGCGCATCTGGGAGCTGGGCTTCGGCGGTCTCCTCGCTCTGCTCGGCGCCAGGTTCGTGCTCCCGCGCGGTTCGCGCACGGCCGCTGGCTGGCTCGGGCTCGGCCTGGTCATCAGCTGCGGCTTCGTCCTGGACGGGGCGGCGCTCTTCCCCGGACCGTGGTCGCTCTGGCCGTTGGCAGGCATGGCGCTGGTCCTGGCCTCGGCGACTCCGCCGAGCTCCGGGCAGAAGGACGGGCGGCGTACGGCCGCGGGCCTGCTCTCCACCGCTCCGTTCACCCGGCTGGGTGACATCGCCTACGGACTCTTCCTGTGGCACTGGCCGCTGCTCATCTTCACTCTCGATTTTCGCGGCGCCTCCGGACTGACGCTCACCGACTCGGTGTCCGTGCTCGCCCTCTCCCTGCTCCTGGGCTGGGTGACCCACCGTTTCGTCGAGCAGCCACTGGCCCGCACGTCCAGGACCGAAAGCGGCCCAGGAGCGAGAAGAGCTGCCGGGAAGACGCTGGCGCTGGCCGCCAGCACGCTGATCATTGGTGGACTCGGCGCCACCACCTACGTGCAGATGACCACCTCCCCGCAGCAGGACGGCCTCGCCATGGCGGGTGTGGACCGGATGCTCTATCCCGGAGCAGACATCATCAATGCCGATCGCTCCGCGCGCGACGTCGAGTTCTACCCGGATCTCGGCGGCATCTCCCGTCGGGTGCCCGAGTACGCGCGAACCGACTGTCACCAGCCCACAGGAGATCAGCCTGGATCCGGTGAGGTGCTGGTCTGTGAGGATCCCGCACAGCCGGAGAACCCCTCCAAGACCATCATGCTCGCGGGCGGTTCCCACGCGGGTCACTGGCACAACGCGTGGATCATCCTTGCAGAGAAGCACAACTGGGAAGTGCTGGTCTCCACCAAGGGCGGGTGTGTGTTCCGCGGGCTCGACACCGAGGATCCGAACACCTGCGACGAGTGGCTCACCGGCTTCCCCGATGTGGTCGCCGACCGTCAGCCCGATCTTGTGGTGACCCCGGGCACCGCGATCCCCCGGGAGTCCGGGACCGAGAGCGTGCATGAGGGGGCCCCGGACCAGTGGGACGCGATCACGGGGGCCGGAACGGATCTGCTGCTCGTGCGGGGAACGCCTCGGCAGACGCAGAACGTCCCCGACTGTCTGGCCGACGGCGGAGACTCGATCGAATGCGCCCCGGAGTATGAGAAATACGCCGACGTCAACCCGCTGAATGAGCTGGACCTGCCCGAGAACACCTACAGCTTGGATCTCACCGAGCACTTCTGCCCCGCCCAGGAGTGCTCGGCTGTGATCGGCAATATCCTGGTCTACCGGGACAGCCACCACCTGACCAATGAATACGTCGAGACCATGGTGCCGCATCTTGAGCGGGAGCTTCGGGAGTCCGTCCCTGGGTTGTTCTCTCCGCAGGCAAGCTGACCCGGTGGTGAGCGGCGACGCTGATAGACTCGCAGGCGCTCAGCCGGTCCCGCACTTCGACTCCGCATAGGTGGTAGAACAAGGCAGGAGGACCGCGAGAACGAGACGGCACTCCTGCCCGATCGAGGTATCAGGAAGGAAACGACCATGGCCGCACCTGCTCTAGAGCGCGCCGGTGGACCCCAGGAGCCAGGCGAAGCTCGCAGGGTCGCTCAACTTGATGGCAGCAACCTCATCCGGGTCGGGGCCCGCCCGGGGCTCTTCCGCTACATCCGCGAGATCTGGTCCTTCCGCCACTTCCTGTACTACGACTCTCACTCCCGCGTCGCCTCGGCCAACAGCTATGACTCGCTGGGCCGGGTATGGATGATCCTGAATCCGATCCTCTTCGGCACGGCATACTTCTTCGTCTTCGGCCTGCTGCTGCAGACCGGTCGCGGCGTGGACAACTTCATCGGGTATCTGATCATCGGCGTGTTCACCTTCCGCTTCTTCACCACCGCGGTCTCCGGCGGGTCAAACGCAATCGCCGGGAACCAACGAGTGGTGCAGGCCTTCAACTTCCCTCGTGCCTGCCTGGTCATCTCCACCACGGTCCGCGAGCTCTTCTCCAGCATCCCGATGTTCTTCGTGATGGCCCTGCTCGTGCTGAGCATCGGAGACCTGCAGCTCGGGGACGCCGACGAGGTGCCGATCTCGCTGACCTGGCATTGGCTGCTGTTCTTCCCCTGCATCGCCCTGGCGCTGATGGTGATGCTCGGCTGGTCCCTCGCGCTGGCACGAGCAGTCAATGCGCACAACGACGTCAAGCACTTGATCAGCTTCGGCACCAGGATCCTGTTCTACACCTCAGCGGTGTTCTTCTCCTCAGATCGATACTCTGACATGGGTGTTGACTGGCTGGACACGGTGATGGGCCTCAACCCGCTCTTCTGTGTCCTCGACATCATCCGTCATGCCTGGCTCTACGACGGGTTCGCTGATCCCGCCCGCTGGATCGTCCTGGGCTCCTGGGCAGCTGGTTCAATGCTCATCGGGTTCCTGATCTTCTGGCACGGGGAAGAGAGCTACGGGAAGGAACGATGAGTACCTCTACTCCCTATGTCCCGCGGCGCAACACCGACACCGAAGCTGACCTGATTGCTCAAGACCTCGCCATAGAACTGGACGATGATTCTGCCGGTCTGGCCGACGCCTGGGAGGATCATCCCTTCACCCAACAGACCCCGGTGATCCAGACCGTGGATCCGAAGAATGTCTGTATGGTCGTCGACGACGCCTCCATGACCTACCGGGTGCGCTCATCCACGGGCAACAAGGGCTCCGGCGGTCGCATCGCTCAAGGCCTCAGACGGCTCACCGGCGCCGGCTGGGCCGAGGTCCACGCCCTGTCGAACCTGAGCTTCATCGTCAACCGCGGTGAATCAGTCGGCGTGATCGGCACCAACGGGTCCGGCAAGTCCACGCTGATGAAGCTGCTCACCGGCAAGGTCCGCCCCACCAGCGGTGAGGTCTACGCCACGTCGACCCCGGTGATGCTCGGCGTCAACGCCGCACTGGTCAAAGAGATCTCCGGCCGGGAGAACATCCGGCTCGGCTGCCTGGCCATGGGGCTCTCGCCGGAGCAGACTGCGGCGAAATATGATCAGATCGTGGAGATCTCGGGGCTCTCTGATGCCCTGGAGATGCCGCTGAAGACCTACTCCTCAGGCATGTCCTCGCGGCTGCAGTTCGCCATCGCCACCTCCGTCGACCCGGACATCCTGCTGATCGATGAGGCGCTGAACACCGGAGACGCGCAGTTCCGCGCACGCACCAAGGAGCGCCTGGATGAAGTGCGCGCCAATGCCGGCGCCGTCTTCCTGGTCTCACACTCGCTGGGCACCATCAAGCAGATGTGCACCCGGGTGATCTGGATCGAACAGGGCGAGATGCTCGCCGACGGCGACCCGCAGTGGGTGTGCGAGCAGTACGAGGAGTACACCTCGCACAAGTCGAACGGTCGGATGCGCGCGGCCAAGGTGGTCTACGAACGCACCCGGCTGCGGCTGGATCCGATCAAGGTCGACTTCACCTCCGGCTCCCGGCCGAAGAAGGCCGGCGGCAGCCGGAGCCGCTGAGCGAACATGACGGCGGCCCCGGGAGAGTCATCCTCCGGAGCCGCCGTCATGTTCAGGCTTTCAGCTGAGCTGAGGAGCCGAGCGGTCTCAGCTGAACCAGATGCCGATCTCGCGCTCGGCGGACTCCACCGAGTCGGAGCCGTGGACCAGGTTCTTCTGCACCTTCTCGCCCCAGTCCCGGCCGAGGTCTCCGCGGATCGTGCCCGGAGCCGCCGTCGTCGGCTCTGTGGTGCCGGCAAGGGAGCGGAAGCCTTCGATGACGCGCTCACCCTCCACGACCGCGGCGACCACCGGGCCGGAGAGCATGAAGTCCACCAGCGGCTGGTAGAAGGGCTTGCCCTCGTGCTCGGCGTAGTGCTGCGCCAGCTGCTCGGTGCTGGCGCTGAGCTGCTGCAGCGCGGTGACGCGGTAGCCCTTGGCCTCCACCCGACGCAGGATCTCACCGGTCAGACCTCGCTCAACACCGTCGGGCTTGACCAGGATCAGGGTACGTTCAGTCATTCTTGTGCTCCTCAGTTGTCGGGTTCTCTGCCAGGGCCTCTTCGGCCCGGAATCTGTCGAGCTTCTCGTCGTCAAGCTGATCGCCCTTGTTCAGCGCGTACCACCAGCAGGCCATGAAGGCCACGCCGGGGATCGCTGCCAGTGGCACGATCAGGCCTTCGCTGGTCACCAGTGCCACCGCGATGAAGCCGAGGAGCATCACGAACTGCAGCACCCAGCCGAACGCATAGCCGCCTCGGCGCTGCAGGATGGCGCAGGTGAAGATCAGGACCACCGCCAGGGCCAGCGAGCCGCCCAGCAGCCACCAGGCGTACCACTCGTTCTGGTTCAACCCCCAGGCCATGAGGCTGAAGAAGAACATCAGCACTGCCTCCAGGCACAGCACGGTGGAGGCGAACAGCGTCTTCACCGATCGTGGTGCCTTGACCTGTCCGGGGCGCCATTCGCGCTGTGCGCGGGTCTGCTTGGGCATCCTCTGCTCCTGCCTCGTGCTGGGTGCTGGTTCTTGCGGGGTTCTCTGAACTGGTTCTGGTTCGCCGCTCGACTCGGGGTCTTGACTCATGTTCCCTCGGGTGCTCCCAGCAGCGTGCGGGCCTCACCCACCAGGGTGATCGATCCGGTGATCAGCACGCCGCCGATCAGGCCCGGGTCGGCCTCGTCGGCGCGCCCCACCGCCCAGTCGATCGCGTCGTCGAGGCGTTCGGTGACGTAGATGTCCTGCTCGGCGTAGCCGACCTCGAGCGCGAGTGTTCCGAGCTGTCCTGCGGGAATGGCCCGCGGGGAGGTGGACTGCGTGAAGCAGATGTCCTCGACCAGACCCTCATACTCCTTGTACAGCGCGGTGAGCATCTCGCGGGCGTCCTTGTCCTGCAGGATCCCGACCACGAGCACCAGTCGGGAGAGCCCGAAGCTCTCCTTGAGCGCCTGCGCGCTGGCGGTGATCCCGGCAGGGTTGTGCGCGGCGTCGACGATGATGCTCGGGCCGGTGCGCAGGGTCTCGAGTCGTCCGGGGGCGCTGATGTTCTCCGCGGCCAGGCGCAGGTTCTCGATGTTGAGTTCCTGGTCTCCCCCGCCGATGAACGCCTCCAGAGCGGCTACCGCCACGGCGAAGTTCTGCGCCTGGTGCGCCCCGTGCAGGGGCAGCAGGATGTCCGGGTAGCGTCCGGCCAGGCCGGAGACGGTCAGCTGCTGACCCCCTACCCCAGGCACCCGGGATTCGACGCCGAACTCCACGCCTTCGAAGCGGTATGGCACATTCTTGGCCCGCGCCTCGGCGAGCAGCACATCGGCCGCGGCCGGGACCTGGGCGGCGGAGATCAGGAACCCGTCGGACTTGATGATGCCGGACTTTTCCAGGGCGATGTCGCGCTCGTCGTCGCCGAGCAGGTCGGTGTGGTCCAGGCTGATCGGGGTGACCACGCTGACCGATCCGTCGGCCACATTGGTGGCGTCGGTGATGCCGCCGAGGCCGACCTCGAGCACCATGACATCCACCGGGGCGTCGGCGAAGACCGCGAACGCCAGGATGGTGACACATTCGAAGTAGGTCAGCGGGACCTCGCCGCGGTCGTCCAGCTTCGCGTCGACCAGGCTTATGAAGGGGCGCACCTCGTCCCAGATCCGCACGAAGGTGCCGTCGTCGACCGGCTGGCCGTCGAGGCAGATCCGTTCGGTCACCGAGGTCAGGTGCGGGGAGGTGTAGCGCCCGACGCGCAGATCGTGGGCAAGCAGGCCGGCCTCGATCATCCGGGCGGTGGAGGTCTTGCCGTTGGTGCCGGTGATGTGGATGACCGGCGCGGTCCGGTTCGGCTCCCCCAGCAGGTCCATGGCCTCGACCATGGGCTGCATCCGCGGTTCCATCTTGTTCTCCGGTGCGCGCGAGAGCAGCTCCGCGTAGACGCTGGCCACTGAGAACTGATCAAGGTCTTCGCTCATGCTCGAGCTCCTTCGACGACGGACACATGAATGCTCGGTTCGGCTGAACTCTCGCAGGCGACCGGGTGCAGATCCACCGTGAGGGTCTCCTCGCTGACGAGCTGACGGTGGGCTTCCAGCGCCGCGACGATGGCCGGGGACGCCGTGACCGTGGTCTCGATCCGGTCTGAGACCTGCAGATCGGCGTCCTTGCGGGCCTGCTGGATGCTGCGGATCAGGTCCCGGGCGGTGCCCTCGGCAATCAGCTCCTCGCTGAGCTCCGTGTCCAGCACCAGGAAGCCGCCCGTACCGTCCAGGACCGTGACGGCCTTCTCGCCGAGCTCTTCGGAGACCGTGGTGCTCAAAGTGTACTCACCATCGAAGAGCTCCAACCCTCCAGCGGTCACCACGCCGGCCTCGACCGACCAGTCACCGGACTTCGCGCCCTTGATGGCCTGCTGGACCTGCTTGCCCAGTCGGGGGCCGACGACGCGGGCGTTGACCACCAGCTGCTGTCCGATGCCGAAGTCCGCCGCATCGGTCTGCGCGGCGTCGAGCAGCTGGACCTGTTTGAGGTTCAGCTCATCGGCGATGATCTGCTGGTAGGTGCCTTCCAGCGCCTGAGCCTGCGGCACGGCCACGGAGAGCTTGGCCAGCGGCTGGCGGACCCGGAGATTCGCCTGCTTGCGCAGCGAGGACCCGGCGGAGCTGACCAGACGGGTGAGCTCCATCAGCTCCACGGCACGCTCGTCGCGCAGATAGTCCTCAGGGTCTGGCCAGTCGGCCAGGTGCACCGAGCGCTTCCCGGTCAGGCCGCGCCAGATCTCCTCGCTGATCAGCGGCAGCAACGGAGCCGAGACCCGGGCGAAGGTCTCCAGCACCGTGTAGAGCACGTCGTAGGCGGCGAAGTCCTCGGCGTAGAAGCGGGCCCGAGACCGGCGGATGTACCAGTTGGTCAGCGTGTCGGAGAACCGGCGCAGCGACTCACACGCGGCGGAGACGTCGTAGGCGTCGAGCGAGGAGGTGACCTCGCGGACCAGATCACCGGTGGCGGCGAGGATGTAGCGGTCCAGCGGGCTGGCGACGTCGTCGGCCCCCACGGACTTGGCCTGGTAGCCGGCGCCCTGGTTGGCGGTGTTGGCGTAGAGCCCGAAGAAGTGCCAGGCGTTCCACATCGGCAGCAGCACCTGTCGGACGCTCTCACGGATGCCCTCCTCGGTGACCACCAGGTTGCCGCCGCGCAGGATCGGCGAGGACATCAGGAACCAGCGCATCGCGTCGGAGCCGTCGCGGTCCAGGACCTCGGAGACGTCCGGGTAGTTCTGCAGCGACTTCGACATCTTCTGGCCGTCGGAGCCCAGCACGATCCCGTGGCTGATCACGTTGGTGAAGGCCGGGCGGTCGAAGAGCGCGGTAGCCAGCACGTGCATGGTGTAGAACCAGCCGCGGGTCTGCCCGATGTACTCCACGATGAAGTCCGCCGGGTGGTGATCGGCGAACCACTGGGCGTTCTCGAAGGGGTAGTGGACCTGGGCGAACTGCATCGAGCCGGAGTCGAACCAGACGTCGAGGACGTCCTCGACCCGGCGCATCGTGGAGGCGCCCGTGGGGTCGTCGGGGTTCGGGCGGGTCAGCGCATCGATCCAGGGCCGGTGCAGGTCGGGCTCGCCCTCGGCGTTGCGCGGGTAGTCGCCGAAGGCCTCCTTGAGCTCCTCCAGCGAGCCGTAGACCTCGGTCCGCGGGTGCTCCGGATCGTCCGAGACCCAGACCGGCAGCGGACTGCCCCAGTAGCGGTTGCGGGAGATCGACCAGTCGCGGGCGTTCTCCAGCCATTTGCCGAACTGGCCGTGCTTGACGTTGCCCGGGATCCAGTTGATCTGCTCGTTGAGCTCGAGCATCCGCTCCTTGACCTGGGTGACAGCCACGTACCAGGAGGTCACCGCCTTGTAGATCAGCGGGGTGCGGCAGCGCCAGCAGTGCGGGTAGGAGTGCACATAGGATGCCTCACGGACCAGTCGCCCGGAGGTCTTGAGCTCGTTGATGATGGTGCGGTTGGCCTCGAAGACCTGGACCCCGGCGATCTCGGCCAGCGGGGTCTTGCCCGTGGGGGTGGGCTGGGCGAACATCGGCAGGAACCGGGCGCCCTCGTCCACGGAGAGGATCACCGGGATCCCGGCCTCCTCGGAGGAGCGCTGATCCTCTTCACCGTAGGCCGAGGCCTGGTGGACCAGCCCGGTGCCGTCGGTGGTGGTCACGTAGTCCTCCACCAGCACCCGGAAGGCGTGCTCGGTGCCCCAGGTCTCGGTGTCGGTGTAGTAGTCCCACAGCGGCGCGTACTCGAGCCCGGCCAGCTCGGTGCCCTGGTAGCGGGCGACGACGGCGGCGGCTGCCGCCTCGGCCGCGGTGGCAGGCACCGCTTCGGTGGCTTGCACGTCTGTGGCTTCAGCGTCGGTGGCTTCAGCGTCGGTGAAGCCCAGGTCCTTGGCGTAGGCGCCGAGCAGCTCGGCAGCGATCAGGTGCCGGCCGGGCAGCGCGGAATCTGCGGGTGCCTGGACGACGACGTATTCCACCTCAGGACCCACGGCGACGGAGAAGTTGGTGGGCAGGGTCCAGGGTGTGGTGGTCCAGGCCAACAGGTTGACCCCGGTGAGGGCGTCGCCGTGCGCGCCGCCTCCGGTGATCGGGAAAGCCACGGTGACCGAGGGGTCCTGGCGGTCCTTGTAGACGTCGTCGTCCATGCGCAGCTCGTGGTTGGACAGCGGGGTCTCGTCCTTCCAGCAGTACGGCAGCACGCGGAAGCCCTGGTAGGTCAGGCCCTTCTCGTGCAGCTGCTTGAAGGCCCAGATGACCGATTCCATGTAGTCCACGTTGAGCGTCTTGTAGTCATTCTCGAAGTCCACCCAACGGGCCTGGCGGTGCACATAGGATTCCCATTCGCCGGTGTACCTCAGCACCGAGGCACGGCAGGCGTCGTTGAACTTGTCCACGCCGAAGGCCTCGATCTCGGCCTTGTCGGTCATGCCGAGTTCCTTCATGGCGGTGAGCTCGGCGGGCAGCCCATGGGTGTCCCAGCCGAAGCGCCGCTCCACCCGGGAGCCGCGCTGGGTCTGGTAACGCGCCACGAGGTCTTTGACGTAGCCGGTGAGCAGATGACCGTAGTGCGGCAGACCGTTGGCGAAGGGCGGACCGTCGTAGAAGACGAACTCGTTGGCCTCACCGGAGGCGTCCTCGGTGGGCCGGTTGTCGATGGAGGCCTGGAAGGTGCCGTCCTTCTCCCACTGCGCCAGCACGCGCTCTTCGATCTTCGGGAAGCGCGGGGAGGCGGGGATCCGACGCGCGCCTGACTCGGCGGCTGATGCGCGGGGATACACGGGAGAGTTGTTCTCGGTCATGGAGGTCCGTCCTGCTGTGGTGCTGAGCGATGGTCTGACGCACTCACAAGGACGCCTGCCGGGCGCGGTACCACCTTGCTTGCCCCACGCCTGCCGTCCCTGCTCCGTGAAGGAGCTGAGGACGCGCCGTCGTCGGGCCTCTCCATGACTGCTGTGACGGGCTTACCCGTCCGGCTCTACTGAGGCGCCGCGGGGGTGATGCCGCGGGACCGGTTCTACCGGAAGCTCACCGGTGATGGCCGGGTCAAAGCTGCTGGTGATCAGTCTACTGGGTCCGTGCCTGAGGGGCCATCCGGAGCCGGCGCCGCGGGCACCGGGAACGGTCGAGTGAAATAGGCAGTGTGTTACGGTCTACTGCTTGTGGCCTGGTTCACCCCCTTTGATGGATGAGGGTGCGGCCCGGCCGCCACGAGGGGACACCGTCCCGCGCCATCTGCACCAGCTCCGCCGAGGCCTGAGAACAGGCCCGCGTCATGAGCTCAGAGCGCGGCCACGGATCCGTTGAAGCACGATGCGGCGTCACGCGATGCCTTGCCTGTGCGCGCCCAAAAATGCGGCGCCAGGCGGATGTGACGACGAGTGAACGCAGCGAGACGACTGATACTCAACGAGGGGAACATACGACGTGAACGAATCAAGCGCAGTCCAGTTCGGCGCCATCACGGTGGTGCTGCTGCTGGTGGCCTTCTACGGGGGGACTTACCTGGTCTCGCATCGGATCAGGAAGAAGAAGGAGAACGCTGACCAGTACATGACGGCCGGCAACAAGATCGGCTTCGGGATCTCCGCGGCATCCATGACCGCGACCTGGATCTGGGCGTCGTCGATGTACGCCTCCGCCGAGGCCGGGTACACCTACGGGATCTCCGGGCCCATCCACTACGGGCTCTGGGGGGCGCTGATGATCCTGTTCATCTACCCCTTCGGCAAGCGGATCCGCGCGGTGGCGCCGCGGGCGCACAGCATCGCCGAGGTGATGTACGCCCGGCACGGACGCTCGAGTCAGCTGATGCTCGCGGGCTCCAATGTGGTGGGCAGCCTGATCTCGCTGATGTCGAACTTCATCGCCGGCGGGGTGCTGATCGCGATGCTCTCTCCGTTCACCTTCATCCAGGGCGTGCTCACCGTGGCCGCCGGGGTGCTGCTCTACACGCTGTGGTCCGGCTTCCGCGCCTCGGTGCTGACCGACTTCATCCAGGTCATGGCGATGTTCGGGGCCGTGGCCGTGATCATCCCGTTCATCTTCTTCGCCGCGGACTTCCCGTCCGCCTTCGAGACCGGCGCGCAGAACCTCTCGCCCGAGCAGCAGAGCTTCTTCTCCAGCGAGGCGTTCCTGAATCAGGGCGCGCCCTATATCGCGGCGGTGCTCGCCTACGCGATCGGCAACCAGACCATCGCCCAGCGGCTCTTCGCCGTGCGCGAGGATCTGATCAAGCCGACCTTCATCACCGCCACCATCGGCTATGGCGCCATGGTCATCGGGGTGGGCATGTTCGGCGTGATGGCCCTCTACCTGGGCTTCGAACCCACCGACGGCGACGTCAACAACATCATTCCCGAGATGGCGGCGAGCTACCTGCCCGCGGCGCTGCTGGCGATCTTCTTCGTGATGATCATCGGCGCCCTCTCCTCCACCGCTGACTCCGACCTCTCAGCGATGTCCTCGATCATGATGGCCGATGTCTATGGGCAGAACGTGGCCGGCAAGGCCAAGGCCAACCCGCAGACCATGCTTCTGGTAGGCCGAGTGACCATGCTGCTGGCCACCGCCGCGGCGGTGAGCTTCGCCAGCCTGCAGCTGAGCATCCTGGACCTGCTGGTGTTCGTCGGCGCGCTCTGGGGCGCGCTGGTCTTCCCGGTGCTGGCCAGCTTCTACTGGAAGAAGGTCACCAACAAGGCCTTCACCGTCTCGGTGCTCGCGGCGCTGGCCTGCTTCGTGCCGGTGCGCTTCGAATGGTTCCCGCTCTCCGGGGCGGTCGGGATCTTCGTGGACCTGCTCTCGGTGGTCGGCATCGCGGTGATCCTGGGGCTGATGTGCTTCGGCTTCTTCGGAATGAAGGTCGCCAAGGTGGTGGCGGTGATCGCCGCCGTGGTCTCGGCGCCGTTCGTCATCGGCTTCCTGCACGACTACGCCACGCTCAGCGCCTCGCTGGTCGCCTATGCGGTCAGCACCATCGTCTGCTGGGCGATGTCGGTGCGCGGCAACGCCGAGTTCGACTTCGCGCTGATCGCGCAGCGGACCGGCAACTTCGACGACGACGCGGCAGCCGGCCCCGCAGATGCTGCCAGCACCGCCAACCCTGAACCGACAACAGTGGGAGACACCCGATGAGCCCCCTTGCGATGACCCTCTACACCCTGATGTGGCCGCTGATCGTGCTCGCGGTCATGGGCGTGATCGGCTACGCCTTCTTCGCCGACTGGAAGAAGGCTCGCGAGTCCGGGCAGGACATCATCTGAGTCTGGACGCAGGGCCGCCCGGCATGGGGGCTGCCCTGCCCTGGGGCGGCCCCCGGCAGGACTGTGCCGCTCGACGACGGCGCTATAGGGTGATGTGGGATCTCGAGAGGAGCCGGTGATGAACATCGATGTCTGGCCGGAGACGGCCCCGACGCAGATTCTGCTCCTGACCCTCGCGTTCCTGATGTCCGCGACCATCGGGATCGAGCGTGACATCCGGCAGAAGTCCGCCGGAGCGCGCACCCACATCCTGGTCGGCATGGGCTCGGCCCTGTTCACCCTGGTCTCCGCCTACGGGTTCTCGCACCTCATCGGCGGGGACGTGGTCCTGGACCCGTCGCGGATCGCCGCGCAGATCGTCAGCGGGATCGGCTTCATCGGCGCAGGGGTGATCTTCGTCCGGCAGAACGTCGTCTCCGGGCTGACCACCGCGGCGTCGATCTGGGTGACGGCCGCCGTCGGGATGGCCTGCGGGGCCGGCATGCCGGTGATCGCTGGGCTGACCGTGGTCTTCTACCTGCTCTCGGTCACCGTGGTGACGAACCTGGTCCGCCGACTCCCCCGCCACGACCGCTCCGAACGCTATATCGTGCGCTACGCAGACGGTCGCGGGATCCTGCGCGAGATCCTCGGCGCCGCGGCTCAGTGGGGCTATGAGACCCGGCTGGTGCGTACCCGACGGCTCGAGGTCGGCGATGGGTTCGCGGTGGACGCCACGATGACCTTCACCCGCACCCAGCGCGTGGGCCGGGAACACCTCTTCGAAGCACTCCAGGAGCTCGACGGCGTCCTGGAGATCCGCACCGTGACCGAGGAGAACGACTGACCTACCCGGTCCCGCGCAGGGCGGTCAGCTTGTCCAGCGATGAAGAAATCGTAGAGCCATAGCCCGATGATCGGCTATGGCTCTACGATTTCTTGACTTCGCGGAAGCGTCAGACCTGGGCGGGCTGCTCTTCCTCGACGAGCTCCACGTCGGTGACGACCACGTGCTGCACGGCTTCGGACTGAACCACCAGTTCCAGGGAGCGCGCCCGAGTGGCCGCCTGCACGTCCGCGATCGCCGCGTCGATGTGGGCCAGCGTCCGCTCCGGCGCGAAGACCTTGGCGGTGATCACTTCGGTGCGCTGCTTGACCTTGGCCTCGGACTTGACCTTGCGCAGACCCGAGAGCACCTGCGCGACGGAGTCCAACATCCCGGCCGAGCCCTGCACGGATTCCAGCCCGGAGGTTCCCGGCCACTGGGTGGAGTGCACCGAGCCGTTGCGCCACCAGCGCCAGACCTCATCGGTCACGAACGGCAGCACCGGAGCGAAGAGCCGCAGCAGCGAATCCAGCGTGGTGGCCAGGGCCGCCAGCACCGAGTCCTGCGCCTGCTCGCCGCGTGAGCCGTAGGCGCGATCCTTGACCAGCTCCACGTAGTCGTCGGTGAAGGACCAGAAGAATGACTCCACCAGCTGCAGCGCCCGGGCGTAGTCATAGTCGGCGAAGTGCTTGGTGGCCTGCTCCACCACGGTGCGCAGCTCGGCGATCAGGGCGCGGTCCAGGGGCTCGGTGAGGACCTGGGCTCCAGCGTCGTCGGTGATGATGTGGGCCTCGGTCACGCCCAGGTTCAGCGCGAACTTCGAGGCGTTGAGCAGCTTGATCGCCAGCCGTCGACCGATCTTCATCTGCGCGACCTCGTAGGCGGTGTCCGCGCCGAGCTTGGCCGAGGCAGCCCAGTAGCGCACCGCGTCGGAGCCGAACTGCTCCAGCGGCTCGGTGGGCACGACCACGTTGCCCTTGGACTTGGACATCTTCTTCCGGTCCGGGTCCAGGATCCATCCGGAGATCGCGGTGTTGGTCCACGGCACGGAGTCGTTCAACGAGTTCGCGCGGACCGCGGAGGCGAAGAGCCAGGTGCGGATGATGTCGTGGCCCTGCGGGCGCAGGTCGAAGGGGAAGACCTTGTTGAAGAAGTCGTTGTCCTTCTCCCAGCGGCCTGCGATGTGCGGGGTGATCGCCGAGGTGGCCCAGGTGTCCAGCACGTCGGCCTCGCCGATGAAGCCGCCGGCGGCGCCGCGCTGGGACTTGTCATACCCGGCGGGGACCTGCGAGGCCGGGTCCACCGGCAGCAGCGCCTCCTCGGGCAGCAGCGGGTTGTCATAGTCGGGCTCGGCGTCGGCGTTGAGCGGGTACCAGACCGGGATCGGCACGCCGAAGAAGCGCTGCCGAGAGACCAGCCAGTCACCGTTGAGGCCCTCCACCCAGTTCTCGTAGCGCGAGCGCATGAAGGCCGGGTGCCAGGAGATCTCCTTGCCGCGGGCGACCATCTTCTCCCGGCGGGCGGCGTCGCGGCCGCCGTTGCGGATGTACCACTGCCGCGAGGTCACGACCTCCAGCGGCTTGTCGCCCTTCTCGTAGAAGTGCACCGCGTGGGTGATCTTCTTCGGCTCACCGTCGAGCAGATCGGCGGCCTTGAGCAGCTCCACCACGGCTTCCTTGGCAGAATGCACGGTCTTGCCGGCGAGCTGCTCGTAGTTCGCCCGGCCTTCGGCGGAGCTGATCCATTCCGGGGTCTCGCGGGAGAAGCGGCCGTCGCGGCCGATCAGCGCGCGGGTGGGCAGCTGCAGCTCACGCCACCAGGTCACGTCCGTCATGTCGCCGAAGGTGCAGATCATGGCGACCCCGGAGCCCTTGTCCGGCTGTGCCAGTCCGTGCGCCTTGACCTCGACTTCGACGCCGAAGAGCGGGGAGATCACGGTCTTGCCGAAGAGCTGCTGGTAGCGCTCATCGTCAGGGTGCGCGACCAGGGCCACGCAGGAGGGCAGAAGCTCAGGGCGGGTGGTCTCGATGAAGACCTGCTCACCGGTGTCCTTCACTGTGAAGGGATAGCGGTGGTACGCCCCGGGGTGGTCCTTGGCCTCCAGCTCGGCCTGGGCCACTGCGGTGCGGAAGGTGATGTCCCACAGCGTCGGTGCCTGGGCGGTGTAGGCGTTGCCGGCATGGATGTCGCGCAGAAAGGCGCGCTGGGAGGCGGCGCGAGAATCGTCGTCGATGGTGCGGTAGGTCTGGCGCCAGTCCACGGAGAGGCCCAGCCGGGAGAAGAGATCCTCGAAGATCTTCTCGTCCTCCACGGTGAGTGTCTCGCAGAGCTCGATGAAGTTCGCCCGGCTGATGGCGTCCCAGTCGCGCTGGTTCTTGGCCGGCTTCTCCGGCGGGGTGTAGTCCGGGTCGTAGGGCTGCGCGGGGTCACAGCGCACGCCGTAGTAGTTCTGCACCCGGCGCTCGGTGGGCAGACCGTTGTCGTCCCAGCCCAACGGATAGAAGACGTTCTTGCCCGACATCCGCATGAAGCGCGCCATCACGTCGGTCTGCGTGTAGGAGAACATGTGCCCCACGTGCAGCGCCCCGGAGGCGGTGGGCGGCGGAGTGTCGATGGAGTAGACATCCGCGCGCTCGGTGTCCTCGTTGAAGTGGTAGATCTCCTCGGCCTGCCAGGCGGTGTGGAGCTTCTCCTCGAGGCCCTCCAGCGCGGGGCGGTCCGGGACCACGGGGGTCTTGCGCGCGGCGGTGCCGTGGGATGCGTCTGTGGAAAGGGTCTCGGTGGCGGGCGCGTCTGTGCCCGGAGTGTGATCAGCCATGCTGGCCATTCTCTCACGGCGGCAGTGTCACATATTGAACGGGCGGTTCTCCCGGAGCACCCCGCTCACTAGGCTGTCTTCATGATTGACACTGATGCCTCCACCCGCAGCGCCCTGGTCACCGGCGCCTCCTCCGGGATCGGCGCCGCCACCGCGCACCGCCTCACCACCGAGGGCTGGCGGGTCTTCGCCGTCGCCCGCCGGGCCGAGAAGCTCGAGAGCCTGGCCGAGCAGGAGGGGATCATTCCGATCATCTGCGACGTCACCGACCCGGAGCAGGTGGCGGCCGCGCTGGAAGAGGTCACCGCGGCCGGCGGGATCGACACGCTGATCAACAACGCCGGCGGCGCGCTGGGCATGGACACGGTCGCCGAGGGACGGCCCGAGGACTGGCTCTGGATGTACGAGGTCAACGTGCTGGGCGCGTTGAACATGATCAAGGCCTTCGTCCCGATGCTGCGCGCCCACGGCGAGGGCACGATCCTCACCGTGACCTCCACCGCCGCCCTCGCCCCCTATGAGGGCGGGGCAGGCTATAACGCGGCGAAGTTCGGCGAGCACGCACTCACCGGCGCGCTGCGCCTGGAGGAGGCCGAGCACAACATCCGCGTGATCGAGGTGCTGCCCGGCATGGTGGCCACCGAGGAGTTCACCGCCAAGCGGCTGCGCGGCGATGTGGCCGCCGCCGAGGCGGTCTACCGCGGAGTCAAGCGCCCGTTGGTGGCCGAGGACATCGCCGAGGTCATCGCCGCCGCAGTCACCCTCCCCCACCACGTGAACCTGGACCAGGTGGTGGTCCGCCCGGTCGCTCAGGCCGCCCAGCACAAGGTGATCCGCGAGGAGTGATCAGCCGCGGCACCCCGGCCGCCTGACGCGGCACCGACCCGAGGCTGCTGCCTCGAGGGCCGACGCCAGCAGAACCGACGACGACGCCGGCGTGGGCTCTCAAGCCCGCGCCGGCGTCGTCGTGCGGTGGCGTCCTGAAGTGACGTCACATGGTGGAAGTCCCGCTCAGTCGAAGACTGGGGACTCCGTGCGTGAGCGCTTGAGCTCGAAGAAGTACGGGAACTGCGCCAGAGCCACGGCGCCGTCGAAGACCTTGCCGGCGTCCTCGCCGCGCGGAATCCGGGTGAGCACCGGACCGAAGAACGCGGTGCCCTGGAACGCCACGACCGGGGTGCCGACGTCCTGACCGACCAGGGAGATGCCCTTGTCGTGGGAGGCGCGCATCTCGGCGTCGTTCTTATCCGTCTTGGCCTCGGCGAGGAGGTCCTCCTGCAGGCCCACGGCGCGCAGCGCGTTGAGCGTGGCGGACTCGAAGTCCTTGTTGCCGTTGTTGTGGATCTCAGTGCCGGCGGCGGTGTAGAACTCGCCGACCTTGGCCTCACCGTGCTGCAGCGCGACAGCGGTGGCGGCGCGGGCGGGGACCCAGCGGGCGAGCTGCTCGGGATCTTCGGCCGGTGAGGGGTTCTTGGCCTCGTTGAGCACGCCCAGACTCATCACGTTCCAGTGCACCTCGATGTCGCGGACCTTCTCCGCCTCCAGGATCCAGCGTGATGTCACCCAGGCGAAGGGGCACAGCGGGTCAAACCAGAAATCGACGCGTTCAGCCATGAAGGACTCCTCTCGGCGCGGGGCATTCAGCCTCCGCGCACGGATCAGTGTTGGTTCGTGTCAGCTGCAGCTCGTGAACGGAGATGATTCTGCTGCAGATGCTTCTCGTGGTCACAACTGGGGCGCTGCTGATTCCATTCCTGCGGCGGCGCTGTCAGTGGCGCCACCTGTGCTCCCGGGATCAGATCGGATCCGCCCAGGTCACCTCAGAGCGGGGCGTCCTCTGCGATCGGGACTTCCAGGCCCAGGAGCGCATTCTCGGTGACCTCCATCAGGGCCGGATGGATCCAGTACTGGCCGCGGGCGGCGGTGTAGGCGTCCTGGCCGAAGCTCATCGCGTGGATGACCGGCTGGATCAGGTTCGAAGCCTGGTAGCCCATGACGTGGGCCCCGAGGATCTGGCCGGTGCGGCGGTCCGCGATCACCTTGAAGATCCCGCTGCCATCCTCCATCGCCCAGCCGTAGGCGGTGTCGCCGTACCTCTGGATCTTGGTGGTGAGGTGCTCCTCACCGATGGCTTGTGCCGCCTGCGCCTCGGTCGCCCCGACCTGGGCGATCTCGGGGAAGGAGAAGATCGCCGAGGGGATGGCCTCATGCCGTGAGGGCCGGATCCGGTCCGGATGCACCAGGTTGTGGGCGACCACCCGGGCCTCCTGATTCGCCACGTGCTTGAGCATCGCCTCGGAACTGACGTCGCCGAGCGCATAGAGGCCGTCCACGGGCTCGCCCTGCATGAGCACCCGCTGGTATTCATCCACCAAGAGGCGTCCGTCCGGGTGGACATCGAGCCCGACCTCTCGGGCACCGATGAGGTCGGTGTTCGGAGTGCGGCCGATGGCCACCAGGACCGCGTCCACGTCGTAGTGCTCGACCCGGCCGTCAGAGGTGACCAGCTCGACTCGCAGGCCCGGGCCGTGCTCGGAGATGCTCGTGATGGTGCGCTCGTAGTGCACGGTCCAGTTCTTCTCCGCCTCGGCCGTATAGGCCGCGGAGATGTCGTGGTCCAGTGCGGTCATCAGTCCGTGGCTGCGGTTGATCTGGACGACCTCTGTTCCGAAGCCTGAGAACACCCCTGCGAACTCGCAGGCGATGTAGCCGCCACCGAGGATCAGCAGCTTGTCGGGCCGCTGGTCGATGCGCATGATGGTGTCCGAGGTGTGCACCCCGGGGAGGCCTATGCCCGCGACGTCCGGGAGCACCGGACGGGAGCCGGCGGCGATGACCAGCTGGTCAGCCTCGGCCCGGACCCCTGATTCGGAGACGAAGGCGAAGGGCGGCTGGCTGAAGTCCCCGGTGAGCGTGACCTTCTCGGCGACGAGGTCGACGTTGTCCAGCTCGACCTCCCGGTAGTGCCGGCCGCCGGCCGAGATGGCGTCGATGCGGGAGAAGACCCGGTCCCGCATGGCGGGCCAGTCCACGTCGGTGGTCTCCTGGGTGACGTTGAGCCGGGCCGCTTCGACAGGCCCTCGGGCCAGCGCCGCCGGGCGGACGAACATCTTGGTGGGGATGCAGCCCACATTGAGGCAGGTGCCGCCGAAGGCTCCCGTGCCCCCTGCACCCTTGTCCGCCAGGACGACGCGTTTGTCATCCCAGAAGGGTGTGATCAGGGAGTTCCCGGAGCCGGAGCCGATGATGGAGAGGTCATAGTGGGCCATGCGGCCATCCTAGACGGGAACGTCGGACCGGCTTCACAGCGGCCTCGGGGGAATCCCTCGGCGGTCTGGTCGGTTGTCGTGGGCCGGCGGCGTCACCACTGGTGAACATCACCAGGACCTCGGTGGTGACCGCTGCGGCCGCCCATAACAATGTGACTAGTCCCAGTCAGCAGGAACGGCCAGCCCCCGATCGGGAACCTGGAGGTGCCGGCGCTGAAGAAGACGAGCGTTCTTGCACGCGGCTGACGTCCACGGCCACGAGCCGCGCTGCCAGACGAAGAAGCGCCCCATCCAGCTTGTGCCAGTCGGAAGTTCCTTCGGGCGCAGTGGAGCCCTTCGGCCGTCGCTGATGGAGTTACTGCTGTTCTTCGACGGTGACGGTCCAGTCGCTGTAGTTGGCCGCGGTGACGTCGAGGTAGTAGTTACCGGCGGAGCGGTAGATCATAGTCTCGCCGCTGTCTGAGCCGTTGAGCATGACTTCGGGAAGACCCCCGTCTTCAGTGAGGTTGCTGCCTTCGTCCATGAGATAAACACCGGCGATGCCGAAGTCGTCGTCTCCGTTGAATTCGTAGGAGAGCAGGACGTCGCCAGTGACCTCGAAGACCTCGCCACGCTGGTTGCCGGTTCCCGAGAGGGTGGCAACTTCTACCCATTCCCCGCTGGCCTCGACTTCTTCGGCAGGTGCCTCCTCCTCGGCGACCTCTTCCTCGATCTCTTCGATGTCGGCGTCTTCGACTGCGTCGTCTGCTTCGGCGATTGCCTCGATCTCCTCCTCAGCCTCTTCCTGGGATTCTTCGAGGTTCTGCATCTCGTCATCGACGCTGATGAAGATGGCTCCGGCCAATGCGACGCCGATGGTGGCGATAACCAGGCCGACGGCGCCGGTGACGACACCCGTGATGCCCTGGCCGCGGCCGCGACGCTTCACGACCGCGATGATGCCCAAGATGATGGCTAGGGGTGCGAGCAAGAAGTTGAGCAATCCAACAACGGGAATGAACGCGAAGACGATCCCCACGATGCCAAGGACCATTGCCGCGATGCCGATACCTGTCTTGGCTGGCGTCGGTGACACTGGTGAATACTGCTGATACGGGTCGTACTGTTGCGGGTTCTGCTGATACCGGTCAGACATGGTTGCCTCGTCAAGGTGGGGGACGTTGATGCGGGCGAGTGAAGCCGCGGTGGTTTGGCGCCGCACGGAATCACGTTAAAGGCTACGTGATACGAGTCACCATCGAGAAGCAAGAACGCTGCTGACTTCAGCATCATTGGTCTTCGTCATGGCGTCATCTCGCTGGACAAGGCAGACTAAACAACGTGCCAGTGAACGGCCATTCCCAGCGGACAGTCCGCGGCCCACTCCCCTAATCGTCAGAGAGCAGGATCCACATGATCTTCATCGTCGTGAAATTCCAGGTCAAGCCCGAATACGCAGAGAAGTGGCCAGCGATCACGGCTGAGTTCACCGAAGCCACGCGCGCCGAGCCCGGGAACAAGTGGTTCCAATGGTCCCGCAGCGTGGAGGACCCCAACGAGTATGTGCTCATCGAGGCCTTCGACGACGACGCCGCCGGTCCGCACGTGGAATCGGCGCACTTCCAGCGGGCGGTCAGCTCGGACGGCGCCATGGCAGAGGCCCTGGTCTCCACCCCGAAGATCATCTCCCGGCAGATCGAGGGTGAGGACTGGGAGGAGATGGGTGAGATGAAGATCAACTGACCCCGCTCTCGCTGCGCGGAGCGCCGGGGCAGGGAACACCGCAGATCATCCCTATGATGGGTAGCGTGCAGATCTTGAGCGTTTCCAGTCTGAAGGGCGGGGTCGGTAAGACCTCGGTCACCATGGGCCTTGCCTCGGCCGCCCTCCATCAGGGGGTGCGGACCCTCGTCGTCGACCTCGACCCCCATGCGGACTCCACCACCGGGCTCGCGGTCGCCCGCGGCACCGGCACGGAGGCAGGTCAGCTGCTGCGCGACGCCAAGCGCGCCAACCTCAGCGACCATGTGGTCCGCTCCGGCTGGGTGGATCTGCTCCCCCAGGAACATCGCTCCGACGCGACGCTGGACGTCGTCGTGGGCTCCGCGCTCTCCGCCGCATTCGATCGCCCCGATATCCGGCCCCGCGACATGCGGCGGCTGCGGCTGCTGCTGGATCGCGTCACCGGCTATGACCTGGTGCTCATCGACTGCCCGCCCTCGCTGGCCGGGCTGACCCGGATCGGCTGGTCGGCGTCCAACGGTGTGCTGATGGTGGCCGAGCCGAGCCTGTTCTCCGTGGCCGGCACAGAGCGTACGATGCGCGCCATCCGGATGTTCTCCAACGAGTACGCGCCGCAGCTCAAGTCGGCCGGTGTGGTGGTCAACCGTGTCCGCGCGGACTCCGCCGAGCACGAGTACCGGCTGCTCGAGATGGAACGGCTCTACAAGGACAAGCTGATGCTTCCGGTCCTGGAGGAGAACCCCTTCTGGCAGCAGATCCAGGGCGCGGCCTACCCGGTGCACCAGTGGCCGAGCGATCAGGTCAGGGACCTGGCGAGGTCCTTCGACCAGCTGCTTGAGCAGCTGGTCTGAGCGGTCTCGCCTGGATCGCACTCAGGTGCACCGAGACTCCGCCCCTCGATGGAGACGGGTGGGGCACTAAGAGGCTTGGGAGCGGCGGGCTCTGAGCTGGGCAAGCTCGTCGCCGGCGGAACCGAAGGCTTCGAGCTCGGGGACCGCGTCGGGCTCGGTGCGCTCACGCGGGAGCTCCACCAGGCTGGCCTCGACTTCGCGCCAGACGCGGCCTACGGCGATGCCGAAGACTCCCTGTCCGCCCTGCACGAGGTCGATGACCTCGTCGGCGGAGGTGCATTCATAGACCGAGGCACCGTCTGACATCAGGGTGATCTGCGCGAGGTCATCGACGCCGCGTTCGCGCAGGTGCTCGATCGCGCTGCGGATCTGCTGGAGCGAGACGCCGGTGTCCAGCAGGCGTTTGACGACTTTCAGGACCAGGACGTCGCGGAAGGAATAGAGACGCGCCGAGCCGGACCCGGCGGCGTTGCGCATGGAGGGCTGGACAAGCTTCGTGCGCGCCCAGTAGTCCAACTGGCGGTAGGTGATTCCGGCGGCGGCGCAGGCGACCGGACCGCGGTAGCCCAGCTCCTCGTCGAGCTCGGGCAGGCCGTCACTGAACAGGGGCTGCTGGGCAGCCGCCTGCCCTGGCCGAACACGCTCAGTGCCCGCGTGCGATTCTGGACCCACCTGGTACCCTCCTGAAGTGCTCGACTCCGCCGGGGAAGCGCGTCCCTGCGACGCGAGAGCGACGAGGAAGGTGCGTGCGAGAGTCTTGTCCCTTGACGGTATTGCCGCAGCCGCTATGGGTCAAAGACATTTGAAATTTACTCTACGGCGTGTCGCGCGATTGCACTAGTCTCGCGCCCGCAGCGGGCCTGCTTCACTGGAAATCCTCCGGCTCGGCGTTGTCCAGGAACCGGCGGAACTCCTTGATCTCATCCTCGGAGATGGGACGCTGCCCGGTGGCGGCGGTGCGCGGGGTGATCCCGACCCGAGTGAGCATCTCGCGGTCCATGGTGACCAGGCACTGCACCCGCACCGCCACTGCGATGGCGTCTGAGGCCCGGGCATCGAAGCTGCGACCACTGCCCAGCGTGATGGTCCCGCGGTAGGTCGAGGAGTCGAGCATGCCGATCTCCACGGAGCGCACTCCCGAGCCGAGCCTGGTCATGACCTCGGCGAGCAGGTCGTGAGTCATCGGCCGGGGCGGGACCTTCTTCTCCATCGCCATGGCGACGGCATTGGCCTCGGCAGGTCCAACCAGGACGGCCACATGGAGATTCTCCAGTCCGGGTTCGGCGCCTCGAAGCACCACCACAGGCTGTTTCGATGGAAGCTCGATCCGAACTCCCACGACATCCAGCGGCACAAGCTGGCTCTCCATGATCCAAGTCTAGGTCAGTTTTTGTCCAACTGCTCGACCGATGTGTCCATGATTGAAGCTCGCAGGTCTTTCAGGCACTGGAGCATCTCCTTGGAGGACTCTGCCACCCGCGCTCGGGCGGCGGTGTCCTTGCGGGCGGCATGCGGGGCCATGGCGCGCGCGATCAGGTCCAGCTCATTGTCCGCGGAGCGCCGGATGTTGACCAGGTGCTTCGGTTCAAGCCCATAGCGTGCCAGCACCCGGACCGCCTTGACGGCCTTGAGATCGTGGTGGCTGTAGTTGCCCTCGCCATCGGCCTGGATGATGCGGAACTTCTCCAGCGTGTCGAGCATCCCGCGCGTGGCGCCGGAGTGGGCGCGCAGCTCCTTGCGGCACATCGGCCGGATGCGTCCGGTGATCTGAGCTGCCATCTCATCGGTGACTTCACGGGGACCCACCGGAGGCGCCTGCGGCAGCTCTTCGGGGGTCTCGCCTGAGTCGATGACGTCCATCGTCTGCTTGATGACGTCCAGCGGCATGTACCGGTCGCGCTGCAGCGCCAGGATGAAGCGCAGCCGCTCGACGTCGGAGGCACAGTACTTGCGGTAGCCCGAGGCGGTCCGGGCCGGTTCCACCAGATCGCGCTCCTCGAGGAAGCGCAGCTTCGATGCGGTGAGATCCGGGAATTCGTTCTGCAGCTCCCGCAGGACTTCAGAGATGGTGAAGACATGCTTGGCGGCGCGCTCGGTCGAGGGCGGGGCCGGTTTCGGCTTCGACTTCGACGCTGCGGAAGCACTCACTGCGTGTCCTCTTTCGGGCTGTGGGGAAGGGACGAGATCGGCTTCAGGATAACGTTCCCCTCCGGTCCGCCCTGGGATCTCGAGTCACCGGTCAGTCGGATTCTTTGGATCCGGCATAGAAGGTCAGCCGGAATTTGCCGATCTGCACCTCGTCACCTGGCCTCAACGCATACTCGTCCACGCGGTCGTGGTTCACGTATGTGCCGTTGAGGCTGCCGAGATCCCGGATCTGGAAGCCCAGACCCTCCCGATCCAGTTCTACGTGACGCCGTGACACGGTGACATCGTCGAGGAAGATCCCCGCCTCCGGATGCCTGCCTACAGTGGTCAGGTCCTGATCCAACAAGAACCGAGCTCCCTGATTGGCGCCGCTGTGGGCGATCAGCAGAGCGGAGTTCTTGGGCAGCGCCGCGATGGCCTGCTTGTCATCCTCAGATAGGTGAGGCTCCCCCGCGTGCGCATCGGCTGGCGGCAACGAGATGCTCGTCGTCTCCGCCGCACTCTGACTGCTGTCATGTTCTCGCGTGCTCTCCACGTCGCCTCCTCTCGCCGGCCTGCCTGCTGGCGGCCTTCAGCCTACTTGGTTTTTGTAATCCTCGGCAGAGAGCAGCGAATCTGCCCCCGAGGATTCTGCGAGCTTGATCTCGAACAGCCAGCCCGCGGCGTAGGGGGCCGAGTTCACGGCACCGGGGTTCTCGTCGAGATCCGTGTTGACGGAGACGATCTCTCCCGCGACCGGCGCGAAGATGTCTGATACAGATTTGGTGGATTCGACCTCGCCGACCACATCACCGGAGGCGACGGTAGCGCCGACCTCGGGGTGCTCCACGTAGACGACCTCACCGAGGGCGTCCTGAGCGAAGTCGGTGATGCCCACGCGCACCACGAGTGAATCCTCGGTGGTGCCGATCCATTCGTGCTCGGCACTGTACTTGAAATCTTCGGGGACGGTGCTCATGCTTGCGCTCCAACTCTTCGGCCTGGTGTTGACTGCTCAGCGGACAGCCGCCTCGCGGCGGTCTGTCCTGCTGAGCGTCAGGTCTGTCTGCGAACAACTTAGCACCCCAGGCCGACCTGACGGTATGACCCCGCAGGTCAACCGGGACGGCGGCGCTCCGGTCAGCCCTGCCGGGCGACGAACCGCTCGGCGTCGCGCTTGCGGTCCTCGCGGGCCTCGCGAGTGAGCTCCGCGCCGGCTTCTTCGTCCCGGGTGAGGTTCTCCCCGGTGGCTGGGTCGAAGAGGTGCATCCTGCGGGTGTCCAGCCAGAGCTCGGCCGTGTCACCGCTGCGGAAGCGCGAGGTCGCATCGACCTCGACCACGAGCTGCGTGCGCAGCTCGTCGGCGTCCATCTCTTCGGCGAGGTTGCGCAGCGTCTCGTGGACCCGTTCGTCGGTCTCGTAGGAGACATAGGCGTACTGCTCATTGCCCATCCACTCGCTGTGGCTGATCTCTGCGGTGAAGGTCGTGCCCTTGGAGAGCTGAGCCTCGCTGAGCTGGGAGGCATCGTCGAAGAACTCCGGGCGGATGCCCGCCAGGACGATGTCGCGCCCTTCGCCCGCCTTTGCCGCACGGTCGGGGATCTCGATCTTGCCCAGCGGAGTGGAGAAGACATTGCCCTCCACGGTGCCGGGCAGGAAGTTCATCGACGGTGAGCCGATGAATCCGGCGACGAAGAGGTTCGCCGGCTGCTCATAGAGCTCCCGCGGGGAGGCGATCTGCTGGAGCAGACCCTTCTTCAGCACTGCCACCCGGTCCCCCAGGGTCATCGCCTCGGTCTGATCGTGGGTGACGTAGACGCTGGTGGTGTTGAGCTCACGCTGGAGCCTGGCGATCTCTGCGCGCATCTGCCCGCGGAGCTTCGCATCGAGGTTCGAGAGCGGCTCATCGAAGAGGAACGCGTCGGCCTCGCGGACGATCGCGCGGCCCATGGCCACACGCTGACGCTGACCGCCGGAGAGATTCGCCGGCTTGCGGTCCAGGTGCTCGGTGAGCTCGAGCATGGTTGCCGCGTGGCGGACCTTCTCATCGATCTCTTCCTTGGTGAACTTCCCCTTGGTCAGCCGCATCGGGAACGCGATGTTCTCGTAGACGGTCAGGTGCGGGTAGAGCGCGTAGCTCTGGAAGACCATGGCGAGGTTGCGTTCGCGCGGGGCCTTCTCATTGACGCGCTCCCCGCCGATGAGCAGGTCACCCTCGGTGATGTCCTCGAGGCCCACGATCATGCGCAGCAGCGTGGACTTTCCGCAGCCGGAGGGTCCCACCAGGATGATGAACTCGCCGTCTTCGATGTCTATGGAGATGTCGTTGACAGCTGGGAAGCCATCGTCGTATTTCTTGACGAGATTCTTAAGCGTGATGGATGACATTGCAGTGGAGTCCTTATCTACTCAGCCCTTGACGGCGCCCTGGGTCAGTCCGGATACGATCTGGCGCTGGAAGAGCAGCACCAGAACGACGACGGGGATGGTCACGACGATGGCAGCCGCGGAGATTGCGCCGGTGGGTTCCTCGAACTGGGAAGCCCCGGTGAAGAAGGCCAGCGCCGCAGGAACGGGTCTGGCGGCTTCGGTGGAGGTCAGCGAGATCCCATAGACGAAGTCGTTCCAGGCGATGAAGAACGCGATGATCGCGGTGGTGAATACACCGGGCATGGCCAGCGGCACGATCGCTCGTCGGAAGGCCTGCCACTGGGTGGCGCCGTCCACCTGCGCCGCCTGCTCGAGGTCCCAGGGGATCTGCCGGAAGAACGCGGCGAGCGTCCAGATCGAGATCGGCAGCGTCAGCGACAGATACGGGATGATCAGCCCGAGCCAGGTGTCATAGAGCCCGATGTTGCGCCACAGGTTGAACAGCGGAATGACCACTGAGATCACGGGGAAGACCGACACCGCCAGAGCGGATCCGAGGATGATCTTCTTGCCCGGAAAGTCCAGCCGCGCGATGGCGTAGGCACACAGGGTGGCCAGCACCACGGCGATGAAGGTGGCGATCAGGGTGATGCCGATGGAGTTGCGCAGCGCCGTGAGGAACAGGCCCTGGGCGTCCCCGAAGAGGATCATCTCGTAGTTCGCCCAGGTGGGGCTGCCAGGCAGGAAGGAGGCAGTGCCGAGGTCCGCCTGAGTCTTGAAGCTGGTGGCCAGGATCGCGGCCACTGGGAACAGTGCATAGACCAGGACGACGACGCTCAGCACCGTCCATCCCAGGCGCTGCTTTCCGGTGAGCTTGCCGTTGGAGGCCATCTCTACTTACCTCCCTTGGAGTCGGTGCCGCTGGCGAGATCGACCTTGAACAACTTGATCGCGATGACACAGATCAGCAGCACGCAGATGAAGAGGATGACCGAGACCGCGGAGCCGAGTCCGATCTCCAACCGTCCGATGGAGGTCCGATAGGCCAGCAGCGAGAGCACCTCGGTGCCCGCGGCGCCATTGGTCATGATGAAGACGTTGTCGAATATTCGGAAGGCGTCCAGTGCGCGGAAGAGCACTGCGACCATGATCGCAGCCTTCATGTTGGGCAGGATCACCCGGGTCATCTGCTGACGCCAGCTGGCGCCGTCGACCTTGGAGGCTTCGACGAGCTCATCGGGGACCTGGGCGAGGCCCGCCAGGAGCAGCAGGGCGATGAACGGGGTCGTCTTCCAGATCTCCGAGGCCATGATCACGGTGATCGCCGTGCCGAAGTTGGCGAACCAGTCGAGGTCGCTGTCGATCCCGGGGACCCAGCCGAACCAGTTGTTCACGAAGCCTGAGTTGATGTCGAACATGTAGAACCAGGCGAAGGCGGAGACCACGGTGATGATGCCGTAGGGAACGAGGATTGCGGTGCGCAGCGCCCCACGGATCCGCTTCAGCGCCTTATGCATCACCAGCGCCAGCGCGAAGCCGAGGACCAGCTCGACAGCCACGGTGACCACGGTGACCAGCAAGGTCACCAGCAGCGCCCGCCAGAAGACCCCGGTGTCGGAGAGGATCGTCAGGTAGTTCTGCAGGAACACGAAGGAGCGCTCATCCGGTGCCGTCAGGCGGAAGGAGAACATCGAATCGTAGATGGCCTGCGCGATCGGGTAGGCAGTGACCGCGAGCATGACGAAGAACGCTGGTCCCGCGATGAGCCAGCCCAGGCGAGCCTCTGACTTCGCGCGGTTGGTCCGTTTCGCGTTGTTGCCGTTCTTGCGGTCTGCGCTCTTGCCTTTGGATGACTCGGCGCTCTCGCGCTTCTGCCTCCGCGAGGTTTCTGGTGCGGTCGTCACAGGAGACGCTCCCCTCTGAGCACTTCAACGATGAAGGCATCGGTCTGCGCGGGGGTCTGCTCGGCGCGGACCCCGGAGATGGGTGTGAAGTCTTGCTGGATCGCGGTGGAGATCTCGTTGTAGAAGGGAGTCTGAGGTCTCGGGGCTGCATTTTCGAGCGCCTCCCGGATGGCGTCGGCCATCGGGAAGTTGTCCTCGAGGGCTGGATCCTCGTAGGCGGCCTCCGATGACGGCGGGTTGCCGTTGGTGATGAAGTACTCCGTCTGGTTCTCCGGCTGCACGATGCACTCGATGGCCTCGAAGGCGAGATCCTGGTTGAGGGAGTCGGCGCCCACCGCGAGGTTGATTCCGCCCAGCGGAGGCGCGGACGGGGTGTCCTCGTCGACGCGGGGGTACTGCGCCCAGCCGATGTCATCGACGAGCTCCTCGTCCAGTGCACCTTCCTCGGCGGCTGCGTTTGTCGCCGGCCAGACGAAGGGCCAGTTGACCATGAAGGAGCCCTCATCTCGCTGGAACAGCAGCATCGACTGGTTCTCATCCATGGAGGCGACTCCGGGCCCTGCCAGACCTTCGGTGCCGATCAGGCCGATGATCTCCGCGGCCCGCATCCCTTGCTCAGTGTCGAGGTTGGTCTGCAGCTCTGCGGCAGGGGCCTCGGGGTTCGCCAGGATCGACTCGTCCTGGGACTCCACCAGCGCGTTGAGCCAGACCGTCATGGACTCGGCCCGGACCCCCTGGACGCCGAGGAGCTTGTCCTGCTCGAGCGCGGTGTCGATGACCTGGTCCCAGGTGATCGGCTGCTCCATGTCCAGACCTGCTTCTTCGACCACAGATTTGCGGTACCAGAGGAGCTGCGTGTTGGCCCAGAACGGGACGGTGACCAGTTCGTCGTTCCACATCGCGCCGGCCAGCGCTCCTTCGAGGGTGTCCTCGGTGGTGCGTTCAGCGACGTCGTCCGGGACCGGGGCCAGGAATTCGGGCTCCGCAAGTTCAGGGATGAACGGGGGGTCCAGGGACATGATGTCCAGCGATGAGTCGTTGGCCGCCAGACGGCGGGCCAGCTGTTCCCGCTGGGAGGGGGCGTCGGCCGGGAGCAGCGACGTCTGGATCACGTAGGCGCCCTCTGCTTCTTCGGTGCAGACCTGCGCGAGGGCCACCTGTCCGCCGTCGTCCGGGTTGATGTACCAGGTGAGGACCGGCACGTCCTCACTGTCCGAGCAGCCGCTCAGCAGGATGGCCGCCGCGAGTGCGGCGCCTGATGCGCGAGCCGTCCGTCCCCTGCGCGGGGAGCCTTGGGATTCACCCATGAATCTTCCACCTCTCGTCACCCGGCGTGGTGGCCCGGCCACTTAATGTGGCCTAGGTCACTACGTGTGAGCGAGCCTACACCTCAGCTCCCGTCCAGCAAATAGACAGGCGCAAAAAAGGGTCGAAGAGGCAGGTCAGGCGGATTTCTTGCGGAACTTTTTGGCTTCGGACAGGGTGACCAGCTCCGCCTCGGCGCCCTCGCGGACCACGGCTGCGGTGATGGTCACCGAGGCGACGTCATCGCGGGAGGGCAGCTCGAACATCACAGGTCCCAGCACATTCTCCAGGATGGATCGCAGACCGCGCGCACCGGTGCCACGCAGCTCCGCCTGCTCCACCACGGCGCCCAGCGCCTCGGGGGTGAACTCGAGCTCGATCCCGTCGATGGAGAAGATCTTCTGGTACTGCTTGACCAATGCATTCCGGGGCTTGGTCAGGATGTCGGTGAGCGCCGCGGCGTCGAGCTGTTCGACCGTGGCGATGACCGGGAGCCGCCCGATGAGTTCGGGGATGAGCCCGAACTTGTGCAGGTCCTCCGGTTCGACGTCCGCGTAGCTGGCCTCGCTCTTGGTGATCGTCGACAGCGGTGCGCCGAAGCCGATCCCCTTGCGGCCGGCCCGTGACTCGATGAGCTCCTCAAGACCGGCGAAGGCACCGGCGACGATGAACAGGATGTTCGAGGTGTCGATCTGGATGAATTCCTGCTGGGGGTGCTTGCGTCCACCCTGCGGGGCCACCGAGGCTACCGTCCCCTCGAGGATCTTCAGCAGGGCCTGCTGGACGCCCTCACCGGAGACGTCGCGGGTGATGGAGGGGTTCTCCGACTTTCGCGAGATCTTATCGATCTCGTCGATGTAGATGATGCCCTGCTCGGCCTTCTTGACGTCTCCGTCGGCGGCCTGGATGAGCTTCAGCAGGATGTTCTCCACGTCTTCCCCGACGTAGCCGGCCTCGGTGAGGCTGGTGGCATCGGCGACGATGAAGGGCACCTGGAGCTTCCTGGCCAGAGACTGCGCCAGGTAGGTCTTTCCTGAGCCGGTCGGGCCGACCATCATGATGTTGGACTTGCCGATCTCGACGTCGTCCAGCGGGCCCTTCTCCAGAGAAGTGGTCTTCTTCGCCGAACCTGTGGCCTGGATACGCTTGTAATGGTTGTGCACGGCCACAGAGAGGGTGCGCTTGGCCTTGTCCTGCCCGACCACGTACTCGTCGAGGAAATCATAGATCTCACGCGGTTTGGGCAGCTCGAAATCGTCGGGCTCCTGGACCTCATTGAGGTATTCCTCGATGATCTCGTTGCAGAGCTCGATGCACTCGTCGCAGATGTAGACGCCGGGGCCAGCGATCAGCTTGTACCGGACCTGCTTCTGGCTCTTGCCGCAGAACGAGCACTTGAGCAGATCTGCGCTCTCACCGATACGTGCCATGGACGTGGATCCCCTTCGGAACTGTTGTGCTTTCGGCTCTAGCGTACTTCAGGGCGCTGACACGTTCGGGGACGTTCCTGTGGAACGTCCCCGAACGGGTCGCATCTTGTCGCTGAAAAGCGTCAGAGTGGGAGCTTGCGGGAGGCCAGAACCTCATCCACCAGGCCGTAGTCCTTCGCGCCGGCGGCGGAGAGGAACTTGTCACGGTCGATGTCCTCGGCGATCTCGTCCGGGGACTTCTTGGTGAGGTCTCCCAGCACGTCTTCCATCCAGGTGCGGATGCGCCGCACCTCATCGGCCTGGATCTGCAGATCCGTGGCGGTGCCACGGGTGCCGCCCACGGCGGGCTGGTGGATCAGCACGCGCGCGTTGGGCAGGGCCAGCCGCTTGCCGGGCGTGCCGGCGGCGAGCAGCACCGCGGCTGCGGAGGCTGCCTGACCCAGGCAGACCGTCTGGATGTGCGGCCGGACGAACTGCATCGTGTCGTAGATGGCGGTCATGGCCGTGAACGATCCGCCCGGGGAGTTGATGTAGAGCGTGATGTCGCGCTCGGAGTCCATCGACTCCAGCACGAGAAGCTGCGCCATGATGTCATCGGCCGAGGCGTCGTCGACCTGGCTGCCCAGGAACACGATGCGATCTTCGAAGAGCTTCGCGTAGGGGTCCTGGCGCTTGAAGCCGTAGGGGGTGCGCTCCTCGAAGGAGGGAAGGATATAGCGTGAATCCGGCATGGCGGGGCCGGTTGGCTGCGCCGAGGGAAGGCCTGGTGCCGAAGGATCAAGTGGGTTCATGTCAGATGTGCTCCTGTGGTCCTGGTGCGAATCGTTGGCTGAGGGTGATCTGCTCCCGTGAGGGCTCAGACTCCCCCGCCGCCGGAGACGGTGGAAGACCGCTGGGCGATCTTGTCGAAGAATCCATACGCAAGGCCATCCTCAGCGGTGAACCACTTGTCGCGTGCGTTGTCCCGCAGGATCGTCTCAATGCTCTGGCCGGTCTGATCGGCGGTGAGCTCAGCCATGACCTGCTTCATGTGCTGGATCAGCTGCGCCTGGATGCGGACGTCAGACTCGGTGCCGCCGATGCCGCCGGAGGGCTGGTGCATCAGGATGCGCGCATGCGGGGTGGCGAAGCGCTTGCCCGGGGTGCCCGAGGAGAGCAGGAACTGTCCCATCGAGGCGGCAAGACCGGTGGCGACGGTGACGATGTCGTTCGGGATGAACTTCATCGTGTCGTAGATCGCCATGCCCGCGGTCACGGATCCACCTGGGGAGTTGATGTAGAGGTAGATGTCCTTCTCGGTGTCTTCGGCGGAGAGAAGGAGCAGCTGGGAACAGATGGCGTTGGCGTTGTCGTCGCGGACCTCTGAACCGAGCCAGATGATCCGTTCTTTGAGCAGACGGTTGTAGATATAGTCGTCGCGGGACGCGGCGTCCACGCTGGACATGCTCGGCAGGCTCTGGGTCATGGACTCATCCTCCACTGGTGGGTCAAGCTGGGGTCGGCACTGGAAGTGCCCTCGGCAAGAACATTACTGGTTGTTCCGCTCCAGGTGAGCCCCTGGCGCGGGACTGTTCGCTGTTGGCACACGGTTTCAACTCACAGAGAACACCTTGACGCGCAGAAGGGCCCCACCTGTGCGGTGACGCCCTTCTGCTGCTGCGAGTTGTATCAGTTCTGCTTGGTGTCCTCGGAGGCCTCGGCCTCGGTGGTCTCAGCATCGGCAGCCTCGACCTCGGCGGTCTCGGCTTCAACAGCGTCAGTCTCGTCCTCGTCACCGGCGGGGGTCACGAAGTCGGTCAGATCGACGACGTTGCCCTCGGTGTCCTTGACGACGGCGAGCTCGAGCACCTTGGCCAGCGCCTTGCGACGGCGAACCTCTCCCATGATCATGGGGACCTGTCCGGCCTGATCGAGCATCTGCGCGAACTGGTTCGGCTCCATGCCGTACTGGGAGGCGGTGGAGACGATGTACTCGATGACCTCGCTCTGCTCGACGCCGATCTCTTCCTTCTGCGCGATCTCGTCGAGGACGAGCTCGTTGCGGAAGGCGTCGGCGGTCTGCTTGGAGAGCTCCTCGCGGTGCTCCTCGGTGTCGTGATCGTCACCGACTTCGTGGCCCTGGGAGGAGAAGTGCTGCTCGACCTGCTCTGCGACCACGGACTCGGGCACGGGGACCTCGATGAGCTCCATGAGCTTCTCGAGGACCTTGTCGCGTGCTTCCACGCCCTGCTCCACGACGAGGTTCTCCTCGGCCTTGGAGGTCAGGTCCGCGCGGAGCTCCTCGATGGTGTCGAACTCCGAGGCCAGCTGAGCGAACTCGTCGTCGGCCTCCGGAAGCTCGCGCTCCTTGACGGCCTGAAGGGTGACCTTGACCGATGCGGTCTCACCGGAGTGATCGCCGCCGGCCAGGGTGGTGTCGAAGGTGGCATCCTCGCCGGCCGAGAGACCCTCGAGGGCCTCGTCGATGCCCTCGAGCATGGTGCCTGCGCCGACCTGGTAGGAGAGGCCGGACGCGGTGTCGACCTCTTCCTCGCCCACGGTGGCGATCAGATCGATGGTGACGAAGTCGTCGTTGGCGGCGGGGCGTTCGACGTCCTTGAGCGTGCCGAACCGGCCGCGGAGCTCGTCGAGCTGCTCCTGCACGGCTGCTTCATCTGCCGAGCGTGACTCGACCTCGACCTCGAGGCCGGAGTACTCGGGCAGCTCGATGACTGGCTTGATGTCCAGCTCGCCGGTGAACTTGAGCACGCCTTCGTTGGTCTTGACGTCGGGGACCTCTTCGATCTCCACCTCAGGACGGGACAGCGGGGCGAGATCGGCCTCGGCCAGGCCCTGCTGGTAGAAGTCGTTGAGGCCGTCGTTGATGGCCTGCTGGATGACGTACTCGCGGCCGACGCGCTGATCGATGATCGGAGCCGGCACCTTGCCCTTGCGGAAGCCGGGGACCTGGACCTGCTCGGCGATGCTCTTGTACGCCGCCTTGATCTTGGGTTCCAGCTCCTCGGAAGTCACCTCGACGGTGAGCTTGACGCGGGTCGGGTTCAGATTCTCTACGGTGCTCTTGACCACGTGTGGGGCTCCTGATCGATGACTGGTGAATCGTCTGCTGTCGGGGTGACAGGATTTGAACCTGCGGCCTCACGCTCCCAAAGCGCGCGCTCTACCAAGCTGAGCTACACCCCGATCGACTGCCCGTCCTAATGCTGGTGACCCACCGCTTGCACGGCAGACCTCCATGGGACTTCAGGCGGACCGGTCCACAGTACCGTGTCCTCCCCCAAGCCGACGAATCCTCGTCTGTGCGCCCAGGTGAGACCCGCGGAAGAGCGTCCAGACCGGCCGCGCCGCCTGGTTGTCCGGTGAGATCACGATCACTGATTCTCAATTGGCGCACCCGCCGACCTGGTGCTAGAGTTCTATGTCGTTGCCCTGCTGAGATGCAGAGCGGCGAAAGTCAGTACAGCGCTTGCAGTTCAAGGGCCTCTAGCTCAATTGGTAGAGCATCAGACTCTTAATCTGCAGGTTTCGGGTTCAAGTCCCGAGGGGCCCACTTCCACCGGGCAGGCGCTGTCCGCGATTCAGGCCGTCGGATCACGAGAATCTCTCGTGGACCGACGGTCTTTTTCGTGCTCCGGCCAGAGGTTCCTGCACCTTGCCCCCGCCCCACGCTCCGCCTCGAGACGAGCCGTCCGCGGCGCAGGTCGCAGAAGCGGTGAGAACAGTGCTCTCGGAAAGCTCCTATCCGGAGTCGGGCGCGGGCATTGTCGGCGGAGATCTCGGGAACTCCCCCGGTCTCGGAAGCCTCGGCGCCGTGCTAGACGCTCACCGCGCCCTCACCGCAGCGTCGACCCGGAACCGTCAGGCCGCGTTCATCCGCTCGACGACGTCCATGAAGTAGTCGATGAACTCGTAGAAGTCTTCCACGTCCCGTCCCTGATGCAGCGCGATCTCCGGGAACTGATCGAAGCTCACCTCCTCATGGAGGTCAAGCTTCATCCGTCGTCCGGTGGAAAGGGTCACCTCCACGAAATTGTCCTGAGACGCCATCCCGGCGAGGTTCGTGAGGTTCACCAGGGTGGGGATGGCGGCCGCAGCACGTCCCGGTTCTTCACCCTGCTGCAGCGACTGCACCCGGCACAGCGCGTCGTCGAGATCCACTGGACAGAGCACGATCTCGACAGGCTCGCGGCGGTAGCCCACCAGCAGCAGAGACCCGCCCCAGGCACGGGCGGCGCCGATCTTCGCAGGGGCTCCCAGACGGTCCACCGTGCAGAGGATGTTGTAGGACCCGAAGTTCATCACCGAGGCGTCGAAGCTTGCGCGCAGGGCGTCGACCAGGTGCTGCTCCGGCTGGCTGCGCTCGGTGAGGATGACCATCACTGCCTCTACTCTCGCGGGGGCTTGGTCGATCTATTCTACGGATAGGGTGGTTTCGGCGCATCAGCCATATCCGTTGAAAGGACTTCGATGAGCATTCGACTTGAGACCGGCGACGTCGCTCCCAGCTTCATCCTGCCGGCTGCCGGCGGGGATTCGGTGAGTCTGGACCAGCTGCGCGGACAGAAGGTCATCCTCTATTTCTATCCCAAGGCCTCCACCCCTGGATGCACCACCCAGGCCTGCGACTTCCGTGACTCACTGGACTCCCTCGCCGCCTCGGGCTATACGGTGCTGGGAATCTCCCCGGACCCGGTCTCGGCTCTGGACAAGTTCACCGACGAACAGTGCTTGAGCTTCCCGCTCCTCGCCGACGAGGACCACGCGGTGGCGGAGTCCTATGGCGCCTGGGGTGAGAAGAAGAACTACGGTCGCGTCATCGAGGGCCTGATCCGCTCCACGATCGTGCTCGACGAGGACGGCAAGGTCACGCTCGCCCAGTACAACGTCAAAGCCACCGGCCATGTCGCACGCCTGCGCGAGAAGCTCGCAGCATGAGCCCTTCGGCGCAGTTCTGACCCGAGTCCCGACCTGCGCCAGATGGCGGGCGTCGCACTCGCGGCCCGCACCCTGCCCGGGTTCGGGCCCGGCTCTCCTGTAGACTGAAATGTCGCCGCGGGGAGGTCAAAGCACTCCCCCAGCGACATCTGCGGGCGTGGCGGAATTGGTAGACGCGCTGGATTTAGGATCCAGTGTCTTAGACGTGGGGGTTCAAGTCCCCCCGCCCGCACCATTTCAATCTGCTCCCGCGGCGAATCTGACCAGCACCGTCGGTGATGCGTTGGAGATCTGCCGCGGTGAAGAAGCCCAGCGGCACCACCACGTCCTGGATATCGGGGCGTTCATCGCAGCGCATCAGTCGCACAGTCACCGCCCGCTCACCGAAATGCATGCGCCGGGGCCTGGTGGATCCCGGCTTCAGCCCCTCCCGCGTGGAGACTCGCTGTGAGAGCTTGGTGAGCATGTCCCGGACACCGACCGGCCCCACCAGCGCGTTGGTGTTCTGCACCAGGCCCACGCTGACCTCCGAGACATCATCGAGCGTCGCGGTGACCTCGGCTGCCAGGATGCCGCTGAGCCCTGTGGATAGGGCCCGCACATCGTCACCAGCGGCACCGGGGAACCACCGAGCTCCCGCTGGAGAGCCCGCAGCAGCGCACCCTCGTGGGAGACATCGACACACGGGATCCCCAGTGCGGCGGAGGAGCCGATCACCAGGATCTTCCCCATGGGTCGATCAGGGCGCACGGATGGGTGACGCGGAAGGGGCTCAGGTAGTCTGAACGGCGACCAGCGGGCATCCCGCAGGTCCTGCCCCGATCGAGAGGACGCGAGATGCATTCACCCATGCAGCGCCGTCGCTTTCTCGGGGCGCTCGGCCTGGCGGGCACTGCCGGTGCCCTGCAGTGGCCGGCTTCGGCGTTCACCCCCGGCTCCGCAATGCAGGCCCGCGCCACCGAAGTCCCCGAGGTGAACGAGCCGCGCGGCGTCGTCCTCTCGGGCGTCTCCTCCGTGGAGTCGATGGACCCTGCGCTGTCGGTGGACACCGAGACCGCGCGGGTCTGCCGGCAGGTCTTTGAGACCCTCGTCGGGATCGACGGCGAGACCGGCGCCACCGCTCCGCTGCTGGCTACGGACTGGGAGGCCAGCGACGACGGGTTGACCTATACCTTCACCCTGCGCGAGGACGTGCTCTTCCACGACGGCAGCGAACTGACCGCCGAGGTGGTGGTCGCGAACTTCCGGCGCTGGGGCCGGATGAATGAGCTGCTCGGCTCCGATGCCCCGGCGCGGACCACGCTGGCCTTCGAGTCGCTCTTCGGCGGGTTCTTCGACGACGAAGACTGCCTGCTGGAATCGGTGGAGGCGGCCGGGGAGTTCACAGTGGAGCTCACCCTGTCCGAGCAGCTGGTGTTCCTCCCGCAGGCGCTGGCGATGCCTGCCTTCGGGATCGCCTCCGCCGAGGTGCTCTCCGACGCTGATCCGGAGCGGCTCGCCCGCGAACCCCGCGGCACCGGGGCGTACCGGCTTCTCAGCGTGGACCCCGAGGAGGTGGTGCTCCAGGCGTTCGAGGACTACTGGGACGGCGAGCCCCCTGCCGAACGGGTGGTGGTGCGCACCCTGCCCCGTTCCTTCGATCGGCTGCGTGAGCTGCAGCGCGGCAAGGTCGATGTCTATGACTACATCACGGCGGACAATCTGCGCTCTCTGGTGCAGTCGGGCCGGCTGATCCTGCAGCGGGACCCCTTCTCGGTCCTCTACCTCGGGTTCAACCAGGATCACCCGGTGATGGGGGATGTTCAGGTGCGCGAGGCGGCGGCTCGCGCCATCAACCTCAACACCCTGGTCGAGTCCTTCTTCCTGGAGGGCAGCCGGCCCGCCTACCAGTTCACCCCGGCGGCGCTGGGGGTCCACTCGGAGCAGGCCACACGCTATGGCTACAACGTCGAGGAGGCCCAGGAGCTGCTGGCGGACACCGGATATGACGGTGAGCCGCTGCGCTTCTACTACCCGATGAACGCGACTCGCAGCTACTTTCCCCGTCCCGAGGCGGTGTTCGCCTCGATCGCCCGCGACCTGACGGCGGTAGGGTTCAACATCACTCCCCGACCGGTGTCTTGGGACGACGGGTACGTGGATTCGCTGCTCGATGATGACGATCGAGCCATGCACCTGTTGGGACGCAACGGCGGCTACCGGTCGCCGCACTCCTTCTTCGGTCCGCTCTTCTCGCACCAGACGTCCGAGTTCAACTACGACTCCGCCGAGGTCCGCGAGCTGATCCAGGACGCGCGCAGCGAGGATGACGAGCAGTCACGCAATGACATATATAGGGAGATCGCCGACATCGTCGCAGAGGACCTGCCAGCGCTGCCACTGGTGCACCCGATCTCCGGAGTGGCGCTGGGCCGGGGCGTCGCGGACTATCCGATGTCCCCGGTGCTGCATGAGCTCTTCAAGGACATCACTCCGGCCGATTAGCCCCCGCCCCTGGGCGGCGGCGGATTTCCCGGGCCTGCGCGGGCGCAGGTAGAGTCGATTCAAGGACAACGCGTACCACCCCCGGGTCTCATCAGGGGGAACACTCAAGGAGAATTCTGTGGCCAAGTCATCGTCGACAAGCGCTCAGCAGTCCAGTGAAGGACAGAAGTTCGACGTCGTGCTCATCGGCGCCGGGATCATGTCCACCACTCTCGGCGCCATGCTCAAGGAGCTGGAGCCGAACTGGTCCATCGGGCTGTTCGAAGCGCTGGACCAGGCGGGCCAGGAGTCCTCCGATCCATGGAACAACGCCGGCACCGGCCACGCAGCGCTGTGCGAGCTCAACTACACCCCGCGCGGGGCGGACGGCAAGGTCTCCACCGCGAAGGCCCAAGGCATCAACGAGCAGTTCACCGTCTCCAAGCAGCTGTACTCGCACTGGGTCAAAGAGGGCACGATCGGTTCGCCGCGCACGTTCATCAACGGACTGCCGCACATCAGCTTCGTCTGGGGCGACAAGAACGCCCAGTACCTGCAGGACCGCTACGATGCGATGAAGGCCCAGCCGCTCTTCTCCGACATCGTGCACACCGAGGACCACGCGGAGATCGCCGAATGGGCCCCGCTGCTGATCGAGGGACGTGATCCCTCCCAGCGGATCGCCGCCTCGAAGTTCGACAGCGGCACCGATGTCGACTTCGGCTCACTCACGCGTCAGCTGGCAACACATCTGGACAGCAGCGGCGCGGACCTGCACTACGGCCACGAGGTGCAGTCGATCAAGCGCGGGGTCGACGGCCGCTGGGACATCAAGGTCAAGGACAAGGCCACCGGAGACCGCAGCGTGGCCAGTGCCCGCTTCGTCTTCGTCGGCGCCGGCGGCGGCGCGCTGGGACTCCTCCAGGGCGCCGGCATCGACGAGATCAAGGGCTTCGGAGGCTTCCCCGTCTCCGGGAAGTTCCTGCGCAGCACCGACCCTGCAGTCGCCGCGCAGCACCACGCCAAGGTCTACGGCCTGGCCTCGGTGGGCGCACCGCCGATGTCGGTGCCGCACCTGGACACCCGATTCGTCGAAGGCCGACGCACGCTGATGTTCGGCCCCTATGCCGGGTTCTCCACAAACTTCCTCAAGAGCGGCTCCTTCATGGACCTGCCGCTCTCGGTCCGCCCGCACAACCTGCTGCCGATGCTGCAGGTGGGCAAGGACAACACCGATCTGGTGACCTATCTGGTCAAGGAGGTCACCAAGTCCTCCCGCTCGAAGTTCGAAGAGCTGCACGCCTTCTTCCCCAGCGCCGGCTCGGATGCCTGGGAGATGATCACTGCCGGACAGCGCGTGCAGGTGATGAAGAAGAACGACAAGGGCAAGGGCGTGCTGCAGTTCGGCACCGAGCTGATCTCTGCCCGGGACGGCTCCATCGCCGGCCTGCTCGGCGCCTCCCCCGGCGCCTCCACCGCGCCGTCGATCATGTTCTCGCTGCTCGAGCGGTGCTTCGGCGCGCAGATGGACCGCTGGCGTCCGAAGCTGGAACAGATGGTCCCCTCCTTCGGCCGGGCGCTCAACGAGAACCCCGCGCTGCTCTCCGAGGTCACAGCTGACACCGTCGCGACACTGCAGCTGCAGCCCTGATCCATGGCGCGCCTAGAGTTTCCGGCCCCGGAGTCTGTGCGGACCCCGGCAGGGCTGACGCTGCACACCTGGACCCATGCAGACCCGACCGGGCCCCCGGTGCTGCTCATCCACGGCTTCGCCAGCAGCACGCTCTACAACTGGGTGAAGACCGGCTGGCTGGATCCGCTGGCGGGGACTGGGCGCAGCATCATCGCCGTCGACCTGCCCGGTCACGGCGCGTCTCAGGACCTCAACCCAGTGGACGTCCGGGTGCGGGACATCCTCTCCGATCTCGGCTCGCACCTGCAGGAGCAGGGGCACGAGACGGTCGCCGTCCACGGGTACTCGCTGGGATCCCGTCTCGCCTGGGAGTTCAGCGCCGCCCACCCCGAGATGGTCACGCACCTGATCATGGGCGGCTCCCCCACCGATGATCGCCTCGGTGCGCTGAAGGCCAAGCAGGCCCGGCTCTGGGTGCAGGAGGGCGTGCGACCCGTCGACGACCTGACGCGGAATCTGGTGACCCTGGCCGGCGCCCTGCCAGGAGCGAATGTGCCCCATACCGTGGAGCTGCTGCTGAGCCTCTCGGTGGACCCCTACGACCCCGCCGCGGCCGTGCCGCCGGTGCCGACACTGGTGGTGGCCGGTTCAAGAGACGAGATCGCCGCGGAGGCCGCCTCCCTGGTGCCGCTGGTGACCGCCCAGGGCGCCGTCGCCGCGTTCGTCCAGATCCCCGAGCGCGATCACATCAATGCGGTGACCTCGCGGGACTATAAGGCGGCTGTCCTCAGCTTCCTGCAGGCCGGCTGAGGTCAGCGTTCAGTCCGGGCGGCCTGCAGCCGCCGGGTGCTCGACGCGGGACCCGGGGCTGCCCCAGAGCTGTCCCGAGAAGACCACGACAGCGGCCACCACGCTTCCCGCAGTGACCACCGCGGCCGAGGCGCCGGTGCCGAGCTCATCGGCGGCGACCCCTGCCAGGGTGAGGCCGAGTGCGAGCCCCAGCAGCATTCCCCCGGCGACGGCGGTGAGTGCGGTCGGCACCCGATGAGCCGGCACGCCGATCGCCAGACCGGCATAGAGTCCGAGCACCAGCCGTCCCAGCACCGCTGACTGCAGCACGGCGATGATGCTGAGCAGCAGCAGCGACGTCAGCCCCTCGGGCAGCCACACGGCCAGCGGCAGCAGGAGCAGACTCAGCACGAACAGAGTCGTGGCATGCAGCCTCCGTCGCCTCAACATCAGCGGTGCGGTGAAGCTCGAGCGCCTCCAGCGTGCGCAGACCACCCCCGCGGCGGCCATCAGTCCCAGCGTGACCGCGAAGAGACTGGGCCGGAACAGGGTCTGGGCGGCGTCCAGCACCGTGATCCAGAGTCCGCCCAGCACCAGTCCCATGGTGGCGACCAGGACGATCGCTGCGCTGATGCGCCGCGCCCAGTCGGTCGGGTGCGGCGGCCGCCGGATCTCCGGCGAGCCAAGCTCCGACTGCCCAAGCTCCGGCTCTCCCCGCTGCGCGGGCTGATCGGGAGCGAGTCCGCGCTGTTCCAGGAGCTGCTGCTGGGCGTGTTCTGCTCCTCCCAGGGGCAGTCGCGCAGTGTCTGGCGGGACCTCGGTGGGATGAGCGCGATCCACCGCGTAGAGCGGCACCGCGACCGCGGTGAGCACCGCTGAGCTGAGCAGGCCCACGGTGGGCCCGAAGCTGAAGCTCAGCAGAGCCAGCAGCAACGGCGCTGTGATCAGTGCAGCGTCATCGAGCCGGGCTTCCGCGCGCAGTCTCTGGCGCACCGAGAACCCTCCTGACCGGGTCGAGCTGACCGCCCGGCTGAAGGTGGCCGCCGCAGGGGTGCTCAGACCCGCGCCGAGCGTGAAGACCAGGAGCAGCGCATAGATCGTCGCATTGGAGGTGAGCGTGTCGCCCCGGGTGAGTCGTTCCACGCTGCTGACCATCAGGACCAGCATCAGCACATGCGCGATGGCGCTGCTGAGCAGGACGTTGCGCACACCGAAACGCTCGGCTCCTGCGATGGCCGCGGGGGCGGAGATCGAGATTCCGACGAGCGCTGCGGCGGTGAGGGTGGCGGTGGTGAACATCGATCCGGTGCTGGCCGCCGATGCCGCCATGACACCCACGGGCAGCATCGGGCCAGGCATTCGGGCCGCCAGTGCGACCGTCTTGTTCATCGTGGACCGGCGGCTCATGGGATGACCATCTCGGTGGTTGATCCGGTGCGGTGCCGGTGGATGCGCAGCTGGGTCGGGATGACTCGGTGCATCTCGGTCACGTGGCTGACCAGTCCCACCCGGCGGCCCTCACCCTGCAGCCGGTGCAGCGCGCTCATGACGTGTTCCAGCGTGTCCTCGTCCAGCGAGCCGAATCCTTCATCGATGAACAGGGACTCCATGCCGATCCCGCCCGACTCGGCCTGGACCACCTCGGCGAGCCCCAGCGCCATCGAGAGCGAGGCCATGAAGGTCTCGCCGCCTGAGAGCGAGGAGGTGGGCCGCTCGACGTCGCTGTGGTCGTCGTAGACCTTCAGCTCCAGCCCGCGCAGTCCGCGCCCGCCCGCCTCGTCGCTGTGACGCAGCCGGTACCTGCCCTCGGACATCGTGGCCAGGTGACGGGTCGCCGCCTCCGCCACACGCTCGAGGCGGGCGGCCAGCACGTAGGTGGTCAGCGTCATCTTCAGCGAGTTCTCCGGTCCGGCACCATTGATGGTCGCAGCCAGCTCGCTTCGCATGCGCTGCGCACCCAGCGCCGCGTCACGATGCCGCAGCGCCGTCAGAAGCTTGGCGCTCATGTCCTCGACGGCCTCACGCTGCGCGTCGAAGCGGAGCAGAACCGCCGTGGCGTCCCGTGCGGCCTGCGCGGCGGATGCGCTGAGCTCGGCTGCGGCGTGCAGCTCCTCGGCTCCGGGCCGGATCTGACCTTCATCATGGCGACGCCTGCCGGCCTGGATGTCGTCCTGCGCGGACTCATAGTCGAGCTGTGTCTTGAGCTCATCCCAGGTCTGCACGGTCGAAAGGTGGCCGTCCAGAACATGCTCAGGCAGCTGCGCGGCCTGAAGCTCCGCTGCGTCGGCGAACTCTGAGCTCGCAAGCTGGGCGGCGGCCCCGGTCTGGGCCCGATCGCGGTGGGACTGCTGGACAGCGGCGGCCTCGATCCGCGCCTGCGCATCGCGCAGCCCCTGCAGCACTCGCTCGAGCGCCTCACGGCGCAGCTGCAGGGAGTCGTAGGGGCCCCGAAGCCCCTCCAGCGCCGATGCGAGTTCGCTCGCCTGTGTCCGCTGCTGCGTGAGCGTGGCCTGTGCCCGTTCAGCCCTGTGCCGTGCCTCGGCATGCCGGGCCTGGACGCGCTGTCGCTCGGCGACGTCGGCGTCCAGACGCTCGCGCAGCTCGCGCTGATCCGATCTGCGCTGTTCGGCGTGGATGAGAGATCCACGCGCCTGCGCCAGGTCGGCCTCGGTGCGCTCGATGTCGATCTCCGCATGTTCCGCAAGCTCAACGAGCACCGCGTCGTGCTGTTCGGTGACGCTTCGACGTTGGATCGCAGCTTCACGAAGCTCATCCCGGGCGTTCTGCAGCAGCTGCTGCGTCTGTTCCACCTCCTCCCGGGTGACGTCAGGATCCTCGTCCACCGCCGGATGGGGGTGATCGGTGGATCCACACACCAGACAGGGCATGCCGTCCTCGAGCTCGCCGGCGAGCTGCAGAGCCATGTTGCGCAGGTAGCTCTGAAGCCGCTGTTCGTGCTCACGCTTCATCTCAGCGTGGGCGCGTTCGCGCTCTTCCTGCTTGTCGCCCCAGCTCGCGCATCGGGCGGCGAGTGCATCCCGGGTGCGCTGGGCCTGCACGCGGGTCGCGAGCAGCTCAGCATCGGCGCGGGCCGCGTCTCTGGCGGCTTCGAGCTCTTCCGGATCCTCCAGCTGCTGCTGCAGCGCCTGCTGCGCGGCGCCCAGGCTCTCCTGCTGCACTGCCAGGTCCTCGGCCTCGGCCTGGGCCTGCTCGTGCTGCTGCTGGATCTCGGCCGCAGCCTGGAGCAGCTGGTCGAGCCGAGTCTCCAGCTCATCGGTGTCAGATCCTGAGAGCCGAGCGCGCAGCGCGATCAGCTCCTCGATGGCCGCACCGACCTCAGCGGGGGCGGGTTCCTGGTCCAGGGTGGTCAGCACACGGGGAGCGGCGACATCGGGCTGGCGTGCGGCGAACCCAGCCAAGGTCGACTCGGCCTCCTGGGTCACCTTCGAGGCGGCCGCAACGGCGGCCCGATGTTCCTGGGACGCGTCGGCGGCGGCGTCGAACCAGGTCTGGATCAGCTGCGCCGCCTCATGCCGACGCAGCTGCGCTCGAAGCGCCGTCACGTCCTCGCGCTGCTTCTCGTGCGCCGCGTGCCGTGCTGCATGGTCGGTGAAGCGGCGCAGGGTCTCCTCACGGACGCGCAGCTCCTCCTGCACGGCCGAGGCGTCTTGTGCCGCGGAGTCGGCAGCCTCGGCCCCCCGGCGCAGCTGGGCGAGCCGGGTCGTGATGGCCCGATCCACACGCTCGCTCAGCTCCACCTCGCTGAGCTCCGTGAGCTCCGCCTCCTGCAGGGCTGGCAGCGCCTCGGGCTCGTCGCGCTCTGCGGGACTGCCCCGTCCAGCGGCACCCGGCTCAGCGGCACTCAGCTCAGCAGGACCCGGCTCGGCATCGGCAGGCGCGGGGAGCATCGCCAGCGCGGCCTGGGTGAGGTTCTCGCGGTGCATCGCGATCCTGGTGTCGCTGTCTTTGAGCTGCTGCTCGGCCTCCCGGGCCATCTCCCGAAGGTGCTTCTCCAGCAGGGTGAACCGGTCGGTGTCGAAGAGCCGCTCGAGGAGGTCCTGCTTGTCCTTGCTGCTGGCGTGCAGGAAATGCGCGAAGGCGCCCTGAGGCAGCAGGATGACCTTGGTGAACTGGTGCAGGTCCAGTCCGAGCATCCGCTGCATCTCATCATTGGCCGCCTGGATGCCGGAGGTGTAGGGCACCCAGGCGCCGTCCTGGAAGAATTCGACGACGACGCGCTGCCCGACCTCACGCTGGCGGCTCGCGTCGCGCTTCTGCGGGCGGCCGTGATGCGGTGAGCGCCAGACCCGGCAGCGGCGCCCGCCCTGGGTGAACTCCAGCGTCACCGACGGCTCACTCTCGGCAGGCGCGTGGGTGCTCTTGAGCTGGGTCTTGTCGCGCTGTCCGGGGACGTCGCCATAGAGCGCGAAGGTCACCGCATCGAGGATCGAGGTCTTGCCCGCACCGGTGCGCCCACGCAGCAGGAACAGCCCGTCGGCGCCGAGCCGGTCGAAGTCGACCAGTTCCGTGCCGGCGAAGGGACCGAAGGCATGCAGGGTGAGCTGGTGAAGCTTCACGGCCGCACCGCCTGGACACTCTGCGTGATCAGCTCAGTCTCGTCAGCACTGGGTCCGCGTCCCCCGCGCACATGCTCCAGGAAGCCTTCGATGACTTCGACGTCGGTGCGCGCCTGCTCCACCTTCGCCGAATAGGTCCGGTGCGGGGTGTCCTGACGTCCTGTGTGGGCGAACGAGGCCATATACGGGTACACCTCCTGGAGACGCTGGAAGGCGCGCGCCGGCCGGATCGGGTCGGTGAGCTTGACCTGGACATAGGCCTCCTGATGCTTCTCCACCGTCGATGGGCTCAGCAGCTCCTCGAGGGTCGATTCCAGCTGCGCCAGCGGCCGGCCGATCTGCCAGTCCAGCGGCTGAGCCGGCTCCCCCGAATGTGAGTCCCAGAGCCACGCCCCCTTGGCCTGGCGGGTCTCGGAGAACGACAGACGCAGCGGCGACCCGCTGTAGCGGACGGTCTCGGACAACCGCTGACGCCCATGCAGATGCCCCAGTGCCACGTAGTCGAAGCCCTCGAAGATCTCCAGCGGCACCACGGCCAGCCCGCCGATGCTGTCTTGATGGTGTGTGGGCTGGTCCCCCGCGGCGACGTCCACCCCGATATTGCGCTCCGAGTCCGAGGCCGCTCCAGCGGCGGCGAAGAGGTGTGCCATGAGCACCACCTTCAGCTCAGCGCTGGAATCCTGATCCCCGGTGTTCTGCGCGGCGGCCTCACGGCGCTGGCCCACGTCCTCCCAGATCCTTCCGATCACCTCCGCGGTGACGCCGGTGTGATGTCCGCGGTCCAGCCCGAGGCTCGGCGCAAAAAGCTGCGGCTCCAGGTAGGGAATGCCGTAGACCAGGGTGGTGCCCCCGCTGGGCTCCGGGACCACCACCGGGGTCCATGCGTCGCTCAGCGCACTGCGGATGTGAACGCCGGAGCCGCGCATCAGCCCGCGCCCGAATCCCAGGCGCTGGGCGGAATCGTGGTTGCCGGGCGTGATGATCACCTGGGTTCCGCCGTCGGTCAGGCGCTGCAGCGTCTCCTCCAGCGCGACGACCGCCCATTCGGGGGGAAGCGCACGGTCATAGACGTCTCCGGCGATCAGCACCACGTCCACCTGATGCTCGGTCACGGCGGCGCAGACCGTCTCGAGCATCTGCTCCTGCTCGTCGCGCAGGGAATGTCCGTGGAAGCCGCGACCGAGGTGCCAGTCCGAAGTGTGTAGCCAGCGCATGCCACCACGCTATCGGCTGGCACGGACATGGCCGGATCACCACCCCGCAGGAGACTATTCTGGTCAGGTGGAGACCGCCGAGATACTTATCAGCCGCTTGCGCCCGGTGCTGGCCGCCGGCGTCGAACCCTCGAGACCGGGTGGCCCTGGCGATGCCGGCGTCCTGGCGGGCAGCCGGGGCGCTGCTGGACCGATCGTTCTGCACGCCGAGGTGCTGCACCAGCTCTGCACCGCCGATGGCCTCATGGAGCTGCTGGACTGGAGCCGCCAGGGACTCGGCGCTGACCCGCTGGCCTGCATGTGGCTCGGCTCGCTGCGCTGGTACCGTCTGATCACCGGGTCCTACCCCGAGAACGCCCCGCAGCCTCCGGCGCGCCCGTTGGATCAGGCGCTTCAGCGGCTGATCCTCCAAGGCATGTTCACCGCGCAGGCCGGCTCCGCCGCGACGAGCCTGCGCGGACTCGCCCACGGTCAGATGGCCTATCCCAGCGCCCCGGCGCAGCCAGAGTCCACCGATGCCACGGCGCTGCTGCGCGCGGTGCCGGTGGGTCTGGTCCCCTATATCGACGCCTCGATGCGGCGCGCCTGGGCGCGCCAGACCATGGCGCTCACGCACGGACATCCGGAGCTGACGCGCAAGGCCGAAGACCTGGCGGACCTGGTGCACCTGCTCGCCAGCGGCGCGCCCTCGGACGTTCTGCCCGACGCCGCGGCCGCGCGGCAGCAGAAGATCACCGCAGGTCTCGACGACGACGTCGCCGCCATCCTGGACCGTCAGCTCCTCGCCGCGGCGGGAGCCGCGCCCGCAGCGGCAGCCTCGGGCCCAGGCAGCTCTGGCTCCACCCGCCAGGAGGGTCAGAGCGTCTATGCCGTCATCGACGAGCTCGCGCGGGACTGGGAAGAGGTCACCCGCGCGCGCTGAGAGGCCGAGAAGCCTCGACAGCAGGCTGAGCAGCCTCAGGGTCAGTCACGGCAGGAGAGCTCACCGGCCAGCGGGAGCCCAGCAGGGCGCGGAACTCCTCTTCGGCGATGAACCTCAGCGGCTGACCCTCGCGCTGTCGGCGCAGCGCCTCGCGCGCCTTGCTGCTGCGCAGCGGGAAGGACTCCTCAGGGGCGCTCAGCTCCCAGGGTTCGAATCCGTCCCCGACCACCAGCAGCGTGGTGCCCGCCGTGACCCGCGAAGCGGTGGCCGCGCCCAGGGCGGCGACCAGCTCCTTGGCCTCGGCACGCGGTATCGAGAGGTTCCCGGTGAAGGCCAGCTGCTGGGCGAACAGCGGATGGGCGGGATCAGCCACGGAGGACGGCGGGAGGTTCTTCCCCTCGTCCTGCCACCGCATCAGATCCGGCATATGCCGTGGCTGCGGGGCCGGCAGCCGGGCGTCGAAGAGGTGCGCCATGGTGCGCACCTGTCGGGTCGCCCGGGACTCCCGCGTCCGCGGGGCCTGCCAGGGCTCCATGGTGCGCGGGGCGATTCCGCTCTCCTGGAACAGCCGATCGGTGGCCCCGACGTTGCGCCGTGCGGCGATGTCGCAGACCACCGCCGCCGAGGCGCGCGCGTCGTCCAGCGCGTAGTGGTGCTGGGTGAGCTGGTAGCCGGCCTCTGCGGCCGCCTTGGGCAGCGCGTGCGAGGGGAGCTGGTAGTTCGCGCGGGAGAGTCGCACGGAGCACAGGCAGCTCAGACCCGGGGAATCGAGTCCGCTGACCTCCAGCGCGGCTTCGAAGACCTCGATGTCGAAGCCGGCGTTGTGGGCCACCAGCATGTCCTCACCGATGAATCCGTGGATGTCCTCGAAGAGCTCCCCGAAGCGTGGCGCCTGGGCCACCGCCTCCGCGGTGATCCCATGGATCGCGACATTGTGCGGATCGAAACGGTCGAAGCCCTCCGGCGGACGCATCGCGGAGTAGTAGGTGTCGACCTCCTCGCCGTCGCGGACCTTGACCAGCCCTATGGCGCAGGGCGAGCCGCGGAAGCCGTTGGCGGTCTCGAAGTCCACGGCCGTGAAGTTCAAGCCCCTCACTGCGTCAGCGCCTCCACGATGTGGCCGCGCAGCGCGGCGAAGGCGGTGCCTCGGTGGGAGATCGCGTTCTTCTCCGCCATGGAGAGCTCGGCGGCGCTGCGGGTCTCCCCCTCCGGCTGCAGGATCGGGTCATAGCCGAAGCCTCCCAGGCCCTGCGGCTCGCGCAGCAGCGTGCCCTCCAGCCGTCCGGTGGTGGTGAACTCTCTCGTCGGTCTGCCCTGGGCGTCGGGGATCACCAAGGAGGCGACGCAGACGAACGCCGCGCCCCGATGAGCTGGGGCGATGTCGGCGAGCTGTTCCAGCAGCAGCATGAGATTCGCCTCGTCCGAGGCTCGGGCGCCGGCCCACCGGGCAGAGAAGATTCCGGGGGCGCCGCCGAGGACGTCCACGGCGAGTCCTGAATCATCGGCGACGGCGGGCAGTCCGGTCTCGGCGGCCACCGCGCGCGCCTTCAGCAGCGAGTTCTGCTCAAAGGTGAGGCCCGTCTCCGGGACCTCGGCGCAGCCGGCGGTCGCAGCGTCGATGACAGCGGTGTCCAGGTCGAGGTCATCCAGCTGCGGACTGGAGCCGAGCAGGGCGCGGAATTCGCGGAGCTTCCCCTGGTTCCGGGTGGCCAGGACGATCCTCGCGGTCACTGGGCCAGCGCCTCCCGCTGCAGCTGGGCCAGCCTGTCGGTCCCGCCCAGGGCGAGGTCGAGCAGGCTGTCCAGCTCTGTGCGGTTGAACGGTGATCCCTCGGCGGTGCCCTGGATCTCCACGAAGTCTCCGGAGCCGGTGACCACGACGTTCATATCGGTGCCTGCGGTGGAGTCTTCCGCGTAGGGCAGGTCGAGCACGGACTGGCCGTCGGGGAGCACGCCGACCGAGATCGCCGCGACGGAGTCCTTGAGCACCTCGGCGCGCTTGGACACGTGGCCCTGTTGGCGCGCCCATTCCACCGCGTCGGCCAGCGCCACGTAGGCCCCGGTGATCGCGGCGGTGCGGGTGCCGCCGTCGGCCTGGAGCACGTCGCAGTCCAGGGTGATCATGTTCTCCCCCAGGGCCTTGGTGTCCACGACCGCCCGCAGCGAGCGGCCGATGAGTCGGGAGATCTCATGGGTGCGCCCACCGATCTTTCCCTTCACGGATTCGCGTCCGGAGCGGGTGTTCGTGGCGCGGGGCAGCATCGCGTACTCGGCGGTGACCCACCCTTCGCCCTTGCCCTTGAGCCAGCGCGGCACATTGGACTCGAAGGAGGCGGTGCACAGCACCCGGGTGCCGCCGAACTCGATCAGCGCCGACCCTTCGGCGTGGGCGTTCCAGTTTCGGGTGATGATGACCGGGCGCAGCTCATCGGCTGCGCGTCCGTCGGTCCGCAGGGTGGTGATAGTCACTGCTCACTCTCTCCGTGGTGGTGGGGCGTGCTGGCACCGATCTCATAGGTGACACCGGCGACGGCGACCGCGAGGTCGCCTGCGTATTGTTCTCGTGCTTTGGCCAACAGGACCCGCTGGGAGGTCCAGACCGGGATATGGGTCAGCAGCAGCCGTCCCACCCCCGCCGATCGCGCCATGACTCCGGCGCGGTGGCCGTTCAGGTGCACTCCCTCGATGTGGTCGTCGCGGCCATCCTCGAAGGCGGCCTCGCAGAGGAACACGTCAGCGTCCTGGGCTGCTTCGACCAGTCCATCACAGGCGTCGGTGTCACCGGAGTAGGTCAGCGTATGCGCACGGGCATCGGCCGAGGCCTCGGCTGCTATGTCGATCCGCAGCGCGTAGGCCTCCTCGATCGGGTGGCGCACCGGCACCGGGGTGATCGTGAACGGTCCGATGGTCTCGGCCTGCCGGGGCCGCCAGGTCCTGAAGTCGAAGTCGGGATGCATCCCGGGATTGGGATCCATCCCGTAGGCGCTGGCGATCCGCTGGTCTGTGGTGGAGGGTCCGTAGACGGGCACATGCCTGCCCGGCCAGCCCCCGGGCCGCCAACGGATGGCCACGTGGAGCCCACACAGGTCCATGAAGTGGTCCGGGTGTAGATGGGAGAGGCACACGGCGTCGATGTCCTCCAGCGCCAGGTGCTGCTGGAGCTTGCCCAGGGCTCCATTGCCCAGGTCCACGACGACGCGCCAGGTCCGGCCCTGATACTGGGCGGTCAGCAGGTAGCACGAGGCCGGAGACTCCGGGCCGGGGAAAGACCCGCTGCACCCGATGATGGTGAGTTTCATATGGTGCGTAGCTCCACTTCAGTCATCCTGCGCTCCGGTCAGCATAGCGGGAGTGATGCGTCGGATCATTCCGGTGGGATAGGTCTCTCGGACGTGGTCGACCTGCCGCACTGCGAGCACCTCGGGGCCCAGGAAGCGCCGGGCGAGCAGCGCGAACGCCTCCGCGTCCCCGGTGGAGAGAAAGGTGTGTTCCTTCGACGCGGCGGTCCCCGGTGCGTCGAGAGCCGGCGGGCGCTGGAGGTCCTGGCGGGTGAGCGCCCGGTAGAGATCCTTGGCGGTCTCCTCGGCGGAGGACACCAGTGTGACCTCCTCCCCCATCACGAAGGAGATCACGCCGGTGAGCAGCGGGTAGTGCGTGCAGCCGAGCACGAGCGTGTCGACGCCGGCGGCCTTCAGCGGCGCGAGATACTCCTGCGCCGCGTCGAGCAGCTCGTCCCCGGTGGTGACGCCGCGTTCGACGAACTCGACGAAGCGCGGAGCGGCCGCGGTGGTGATCTGCAGCGCCGGGGCGGCGGCAAAGGTGTCCTCGTAGGCCCGTGAGCTCACGGTGGCGGAGGTGCCGATGACCCCGATGCGTCCGTTGCGGGTGGCCGAGACGGCGCGTCGCACCGCGGGCTGGATCACCTCGATCACCGGGATCCCGTGACGATCCGTATAACGTTCGCGGGCATCGCGCAGCACCGCGGCTGAGGCTGAGTTGCACGCGATGACCAGGGCCTTGACCCCGGACTCGACGAGTGAGTCCATGACTCCCAGCGCATGGGCGCGGACCCGGGCGATGGGCAACGGTCCATAGGGGCCGTGCGCGGTGTCACCGAGGTAGGTGATCGACTCCCCCGGCAGCTGGTCCAGGACCGCGCGGGCCACGGTCAGCCCGCCGACCCCGGAATCAAAGATCCCCACCGGAGCGGAGGCGTTCATGGAGCAGATGTCCCGGCACCGCCGCTCGCGTCGGGGTCTGCCTCGTCGGCGTTCTCATCGTCGTCGGCGGTCCCACGCTCCGGCAGGAACTCGGTCATCGCGCTGAACAGGGTCTCCTGGAGCCAGGTGATGAAGGTGTAGATCTCGGCCATGAAGGCGTCGGTGTCCTTGGCGCTCGACCCGACCGCAAGGTCATGCACCCGCTCGGCGTCCTCGGCGCTGTGCAGCTGGAGCCGGCTGGCCAGGGTCAGCCGCAGATCGTTCAGCGCCCGGCCGAAGACCGGGGCGACGTCGTCGTCGATGCTGATCGGAGTGCTCTCGAGCAGCATCCGAGCGGTGCGCAGATCCGCGATCTTGGCCCCGCGCAGCGAGTTCTCACTGAGTCGACGGAAGTGGCCGGCCTCCTCCGGATCGGTGGAGGCATCGGGCAGGAGCCGTCGCAGCACGTCATCTTCGGGCGGTGCCAGCGGCTCCTCCCCGCCGAGACCCGCGAGCTCGGCCCGGAAGTGCGCGAAGGCGGGATCCTCGGCCGCGGATCCCGGCCCAGCCGGCGACCCAGACCCAGCCGGCGACGCGGACCCGTCCGGGGCTGCGGCCTCGTCCGTTGGATCAGCCTCGTCCTCGCGGCTCTCCAGAAGCTGGATCACATCGGCGCAGAGCGAGCTGAGCAGGCGGCGCTCATGCTGTTCGAGATCGGCGCGGTATCCCTTGGTGGTGGCGCGAAAAGCTGTCGCCACGGGTTACTCGGCCTCTTCCAGGGTCGCCTGCAGACCGTACTGGTGCATGGCCGTGACGTCCTGCTCGGCCTTCTCCCGCGGACCGTGGGAGACCACGGCGCGGCCCTCCTCGTGCACCTGCATCATCAGTTTCTCCGCGCGCGACTTGGAATGACCGAAGTAGCTGCGGAAGACCCAGCTGACATAGGTCATCAGGTTGACCGGGTCGTTCCAGACGACCACCTGGTAGGGGCGCGCCGCAGAGAGGAGCTGGGAGAACTCGGAATCGAGGCCAGTCTCCTCACGGCTGAGCGTGGATCCTTCGGCTGAACTCATGCTGAGTATTCTACGCTGGGACCGTGCCACCTGAATCTGCCTCCGCCCAGCCCGCCGCTGCCCGCGCCACCGCGGCCTCCGCCACGCCCGCCGTCCGCTCCAGACCGACGGCGCCCTCCACCGCGCTGCTCACCGATCAGTACGAGCTGACCATGGTCCAGGCCGCGCTGGCCTCCGGGGCCGCTGGGCGGCGCTGCGTCTTCGAGGTCTTCACCCGCCATCTTCCCGCGGGCCGACGCTACGGCGTGGTGGGCGGCACCGGGCGCATGCTCGAGGGCCTCGCCCAGTTCCGCTTCGGCAGTGCCGAGATCGACTGGCTGCGTGACCGCGGCATCGTCGACGAGACCACGCTGGAGTTCTTAGCGGACTACCGGTTCTCCGGTGATGTCCACGGCTACGCCGAGGGAGAGATCTTCATGCCGGACTCCCCGGTGCTGCGCGTGGAGGCGAGCTTCGCCGAGGCCTGCCTGCTGGAGACCTACGTGCTCTCGGTGCTCAACCACGACTCGGCCATCGCGTCGGCGGCCTCGCGGATGACGGTCGCCGCCGGGGACCGGCCGTGTGTGGAGATGGGATCGCGACGCACCCAGGAGTTCAGCGCCGTGGCCGCAGCCCGGGCGGCCGCGATCGCCGGCTTCACCGCCACCTCGAACCTCGAGGCCGGGCGCCGATGGGGCCTGCCCACCCTGGGCACTGCGGCCCACGCCTTCACGCTGCTCCACGATTCGGAGGAGGAGGCCTTCGAAGCCCAGGTGCGAGCCTTCGGACCGGGCACCACCTTATTGGTGGACACCTACGACGTACAGACAGCGGTGCGCCGCGCCGTGAGCATCGCCGGGCCGGAGCTGGGCGCGGTCCGGCTGGACTCCGGGGACCTGGTCGAGCAGGCCGGCGAGGTCCGGGCGCTGCTGGACTCGCTTGGAAACACCCGTACCAAGATCATCGTCTCCTCCGATCTGGACGAACATGCCATCGCGCGGCTGCAGTCGGCTCCGGTGGACTCCTACGGGGTGGGCACGAAGCTGGTCACCGGCGGCGGCTCCCCCACGGCCGCGATGGTCTACAAGCTGGTGCAGCGCACCGACGACGACGGCGAGCCCGTCTCCGTGGCGAAGAACGCCCCCGGCAAGTCGAGCCTGGGCGGGGTCAAGCAGGCGGTGCGCAGCTTCGATGAGTCCGGCCGTGCCGACGCGGAGCTGATCGGGGTCGGCGCCGCGCCGCAGACCCATGGCCAGCGCACCCGCGAGCTGATGGTGCCGCTGGTCCGCGCCGGCGAGGTCGCACCCGAACATGTCGGGCAGGCCGGCGTGGCCGATGCGCGTCGGCGTCACGCGGCATCGCTCGCCGAACTCCCGCCCGCAGCGCAGCGGCTGCAGCATGGGGACCCGGTCCTGCCCACGATCTTCAGCTGATCGCCGGCAGGTCAGCAGCGTCGCCGGAGCCGCCGCCGACCGCGCACTGGTCTTCAAGGAGTTCGACCTCGCCGAGGCCGGGTAGAACCAGTAACGTGGTGGGTGTGCTGCTGTGAGTACCTCGCGTCGCACACCCATACCCGGAGCTTTCCGACCAGGAGGACGTAGTGGCCCAGGCGCTGATCATTGTCGATGTGCAGCAGGACTTCTGTGAGGGCGGGACGCTTGCGGTCGCGGGCGGCGCGCAGGTCGCCAGCGAGATCAGCGAATTTCTGGAGGACAGCTACGCCGAGTTCGACGCGATCCTCACGACGCAGGACTGGCACATCGATCCCGGACCTCACTTCTCCGACACCCCGGACTTCAAGGTGAGCTGGCCCGAGCACTGCGTGGCTGGCACCCCCGGTGCCGAGCTTCATCCGAATCTCGACACCGAACACGTCGATGCGCGCTTCCTAAAGGGCCTCTACTCCGACGGCTACTCAGGATTCGAGGGCCTGGAGGGTGATCCCGAGAAGGTGGGCAGCCTGGAGGGCGAGAACGGCTCCAAGGTCGGTCCCGCAGCTGCCATCACCGAGGGTTCAGCAGATCTCCACGCCTGGCTCCGCGCCCAGGACATCGACGCGGTGACCATCGTCGGCATCGCCACCGATCACTGCGTGCGGGCCACCGTGCTCGACGCGGTGGAGAACGACTTCCAGGTCCGCATCATCCGGGAGCTCACCGTGGGCGTCAGCGACGACTCGGTCGAACAGGCCTATGCCGAGTTCGACGCCGCCGAGGTCGAGGTCGTCAGCCTCGAGGACCTCTGAGAAGGAAACTCTGGCCAGGGGCAGCCGAGTCACAGGCCTCTCGCTCGGCTACTTCCGCCCGACGAACCACATCTGGATCTTCTTGAGCCGCTCCTCGAGCTGAACCTGTGTGGCCTGGCCCACCGCGGGTCCCCCGCAGGCGTCGCGGAGCTTCGTGTGGATGCTGCCCTGATGCATGCCGGTCTTCGCCGCATAGGCCGAGACCGACTTGTTCAGCGTGGCGCGCAGCGTCTTGAGCTGCCGGTGGTCCACCACCGGCTCCGCCGACGCCGCGGCGGCGGGTTTGCGGCGCAGCTGGTCCGCCTGGTGCTGGCGCAGCAGCGTGGAGACCTGCTCGGGCTCCAGCAGACCGGGGATCCCTAAGAAGTCCAGCTCCTCCTCGGAGCCCATGGCGCCACCGAGGCCGAACTCGGCGCCGTCGAAGAGGACCTTGTCGAAGGAGGCGTTGGAATGCAGCGCGGCGAACTCGCCGCGCTCGAGCTGATCCGAGCCACGCTCCTCCTTGTTGGCGGCATCGAGCAGCTCATCGTCGAGGCCCTCCTCGGAGTCCTGCGCCGCGGCGCGCGGGACGTCCAGCGCGTGGTCGCGCTCCTGCTCCATCTCATTGGCCAGGGTGGTCAGCACCGGCACCGAAGGCAGGAAGACCGACGCCACCTCCGCCTTCTTGCGCAGCCGCACGAAGCGCCCGACCGCCTGGGCGAAGAACAGCGGGGTCGAGGTGGAGGTGGCATAGACGCCCACGCAGAGCCGCGGCACGTCAACACCTTCGGAGACCATCCGCACGGCGACCATCCACAGCTTGGAGGGGTCATCGGAGAACTTCTCGATCTGGTTCGAGGCGCCCTTGTCATCGGAGAGGACCACGGTGGTCTTCTGCCCGGTCAGCTCGTCGAGCTGGGCGGCGTAGGCGCGGGCGGTCTCATGGTCGGTCGCGATGACCAGTCCGCCGGCGTCGTCGATCTTGTCTCGGACCTTCAGCAGCCGCTGATGCGCGGCCTTGAGCACCGAAGGGATCCACTCCCCTTCCGGGTTCAGCGCGGTGCGCCAGGCATGGTTGGTGATGTCTTTGGTGGCGGCGGCCCCGAGCTGGGCCTCCATCTCTTCCCCGGCGGAGGTCCGCCAGCGCATGTTCCCGGAGTAGGCCATGAAGACGACGGGACGCACCACCCGGTCCTTCAGCGCCGGACCGTAGTTATAGGCGTAGTCCGCCTTGGATCGGCGCACCCCGGCGCCGTCCTCCACGTACTCCACGAAGGGGATCGGTGAGGTGTCGGAGCGGAACGGGGTGCCGGTGAGCGCCAGCCGCCGCACGGCGGGATCGAAGGCCTCCCGCACGCCGTCGCCCCAGGAGAGCGCGTCACCGGCATGGTGGATCTCGTCGAAGATGACCAGGGTGCGACCGGCCTCGGTCTTGTTTCGGTGCAGCGCGGGCTTGTTCGCCACCTGCGAGTAGGTCACGACGACGCCGATGTACTGGCGGCCATGGCGGCCGTCGGAGTTCTTGAAGTTCGGATCCAGGGCCAGACCCACGCGCCCGGCGGCATCGGCCCACTGCCGCTTCAGGTGCTCGGTGGGCGCGACCACGTAGATCCGGTTCACCTCACCGGATTCCACCAGCAGCTTCGCCACTCGCAGCGCGAAGGTGGTCTTGCCCGCACCGGGGGTCGCGACGGCGAGGAAGTCCTTGGGCCGCTTCTGGATGTAGAGGTCGAGGGCCTCCTGCTGCCATTGGCGCAGGGTTCCCGCGGTGCCGTGGGCGGCACGGTGCGGATAGACCGGGGGTAGTGATCTGCCGACATCGGTGCCGACGTCGAAAAGCGTCTCAGACTGCTCCACTGTGTGCTTGGCTCAGCGCAGGTTCAGCTGCGGCCGAAGCCGAAGAAGCCGCGCTTGCCGCCGGAGTCCCCGCCGGACTCGCCGTCCCCGTCTCCGCCGCCCATCATCTCTTCGTAGATCTCTTTGCACTCCGGGCACACGGGGAACTTCTTGGGATCCCGCGACGGGATCCAGACCTTGCCGCAGAGCGCCACCACGGCGCCGCCCTCGAGGGCGGACTCCATGATGCGGTTCTTGTTCACGTAATGGGCGAAGCGCTCGTGATCACCGGGCTCGGAGAGCTGCTCCTGGTGCTCGCGCTCGATGGTGGCGGCTCCACCGGGTGCCGGCGCGGCGGCCGGATCAGCGGTGTGCATGCCAAACCGGGCGGGGGCGGGCTGGAGTCCGTTGTCATTGACCATCATGGGTCCTAGTCTAGCGAGCCTGCGAGAGCAGATCATCCCCGCGCGACGCGGTGTCGGCCCATCTGCTTCGCCTCCGCCGCCGCTGCTCCGAGCTCGCTGCAGCACCGGACCCGCCGCTCTGGGCCCGATCCGCGGCGCCTCAGTATTGGCTGACCTGCTGAAAGAGCTCCGGCTGACTGCGATCATAGACCCGCGCCCCGAGATGCACGCCGATCCAGACCAGCGCCAGACCCTTGAGCACCGATCCGATCCCGAGCACCCAGGCCAGCCATTGAGCGTCGCTGACCATCCAGATGATGACCAGGATCACCTCCGGCAGCATCAGCACCAGGGTCGCGATGAGCATGCCCAGCTGAACGATCATCAACCGGCCGGTGGAGCCCGAGGGCTGACTCAGCGGACCGTCCCCGGGCTTGGGGACGGGATAGGTGAAGCGGGCCGAGATCAGACAGGAGAGTCCGGCGGCGCTGAGCAGCATGCCGACACTCGCACCCACCAGCGCGGCTGCGGTGCCCGGTTCGGCGAACATCACCGCCGGGATCAGCGCCGCGAGCACCGTGGCCGGCAGGCCGAAGGCCAGCAGCCCGACCAGGCGTCCCACCCGGTCCGCCATGCCGGAGACGCCGCTGGTGATGTGCAGCGCGAAGGCGGAGTGGTCGTAGGAGATGTCCGCGGAGATCGCGAAGCCCAGGCTGAAGCCGAAGATCGGTCCCAGTGCGAGCAGCACCCAGGGCGCCTCGAGCTGGAAGTACATGACCACCGCGAGTACCACCAGTGCCGGCAGGACGACCAGGGTCCCGCCGTAGCGGGCGTCCTTGAGCCAATAGGTGCTGGCCCTCGCGGCCACCGCACCCCAGGGCGTGGCGGGGAAGCGTGCGAAGATCCCGAGTCCCTTCGCACTCCTGGACCCGGAGGAGCTCGGCACGGTGGGCTGTTCGGTGATCTTCACCAGGGCGGCTCGGATGACCACGAGGGCGACGGCCGCCGTCGCTGCCAGGATCCCCAGCCGCAGCGTGAATGAGCCCCAGTGACCGGCCGCCGCGTCGGCAGGCAGAGCGGCCCCGGCGCCCAGCGGAGTCAGTGCGAGGAAGTTCACCACGGCGGGCAGCGCGTCGGCCAGCGACGCGAAGGCGCTCTGCAGCCCGACCATGATCGGGTAGAGCAGCACCATCAGGCTCAGCGCCAGCACGGCGAGGAAGTCCCGGGACCGGCGCCCGCTGAGCCAGGCGCTGATCGAGGTGGTCACTGCCTGGGAGACCAGGCTGTAGGTGATCAGCAGCAGCGGCAGCGTGATCGCCGCCGTCACGGCGGCCGCGGCGTCCCAGCGCCAGTGCAGCACCTGCCCGATCAGCCAGATCAGGGTGAGCACCGCTCCGATCGAGATCAGCCCGGTCAGCACCAGCCCCAGGATCAGTCCCCGCCGGGGGATGCCGTAGGTGACGAACTGACGCGGGTTCATCGCGGCGTCGGCCCCTGAGATGAACACCGGGATGATCAGCCAGAGCAGGAAGACCGCCGAGCCCATCAGCACGCTGGCGGTGTGGACGAACTCCGGGTCGGCGACGTCGGCGCTGCCCTCCATCACCTGGAGCGCGAAGACCATCCCCACCATGCCCAGGCCGTAGAGCCCGGCGAAGACCGTGCCCAGGATGTGCCAGCCTGATCGGTTGAACCCGTTGAAGGTCAGATCCTTCTTGAGGCGTATCAGAGCTGCAACCATTCGAGCTCCTGATCTCCGCCTTCGAGTCCGACCAGCTCCACGAAGCGCGCCTCGAGGTCCGAACCATTGCGGACCTCCTCCAGGGTTCCCGAGGCCAGCAGCCGCCCCTCGGCGATGATCCCGACGTGGGAACACATCCGTTGGACGAGATCCATGACGTGGCTCGAGAGGATCACCGTGCCCCCGGAGGCGACGTAGGACTCCAGCAGGCCGCGGATCGTGCGCGCGGAGACCGGGTCCACGGCCTCGAAGGGCTCATCGAGCACCAGAAGCTTCGGTGCATGGACCATCGCCGAGGCCAGTGCGATCTTCTTGGTCATCCCGGCGGAGTAGTCCTGGACGAGTCTGCCCCGGGCATCTTCGAGACCGAGCACCCGCAGCAGGTCAGCGGTGCGAGATTCGACGGTGTCACGGTCCATCCCGCGAAGCAGCCCGGCGTAGGTCACCAGCTGCGCACCGGTGAGCTTGTCGAAGAGCATGACGCCGTCCGCGAGCACTCCCATGGAGCCTTTGGCCTCCTGGGGCTGCGCCCAGACGTCGATGCCCACGACTTCTGCGCTGCCGGCATCGGGTCGCATCAGGCCCGTCGCCATGGACAGGGTGGTGGTCTTTCCCGCACCGTTGGGGCCGACGAACCCGTAGAAGGATCCGCGCGGCACGTCCAGGTGCAGATCCTCCACCGCGGGGGTCTGTCCGAATCTCTTGTTCAGGCCGCGCAGTCTCAGTGCGGGCGTGCTGACGCTGGCTGAATGCATGCACCGAGACTACCGAGCCCAGCTCAGCGGCGCCTCCGCCCTGAGAAGGACATCTCCTGACTCTTCGAGCGGGGTCGAGACGAGGCCTTCTAGAAGAGGGCGCGGGCGAGCTGCCTGCGCGAGGCGGAGACGCGGGGATCGGTGTCACCGGTGATGGAGTAGAGCTCGACCAGGTGAGCCCGTGCCGTCTCTCGATCATCACCGAAATGGGTCTGGATGAAGCGCACCAGGCGCGAGAAGCCATCTTCCACGTGACCGCCCAGCACGTCGAGGTCGGCGACGGCGATCTGTGCGGTGACATCGTCGGGGTTCGCGGCCGCGGCCTCACGGGCTGCGGCGAGATCGGCTCCGGTGGTCCGCTGCAGCAGCTTCACCTGGGCCAGGCCGATCTTGGCGTCCTCATCGTCGGGCTTCTCCTTGATGGCCTGCTCGTAGGCCTTCGCCGCAGCGGCGTAGTCGCTGTTCTCCAGAGCATCGAGCGCCTCCTGATGCAGCGGCGGCAGCTCCGGCTCCGCCGGGGGCTCCTGGCCCTCCACGACTCGGGTGGACTGCGCGGGAAGCTTCTGTGTCATGCCATTCTGGGTGGCCATCTGCACCATCTGCGTCACCAGCTGGGAAAGCTGCTCGGTAGGCACCGAGGCGTCGAACTCCCCGACCGGACGGCCGCCGATGAAGGCGGTGGCCACCGGGACCTGATCGGCGCTCTGGGCCAGCTCCGGGTGCGCGGAGGAGTCGATCTCGGCGAGCAGCAGGCGACCCTGCTGGGCGTCGACGAGGTCCTCCAGGGTGGACTTCATAGTCGCCGAGGCCGCGTCGGTGCCGTGGATGAGCACGATCACCGGAGCCTGCGAGGAGAGCTCCACCACCTGCTGCAGCTGCTGCGGCTGCACCTGGATGGCCCAGCTGTTGGGCGCTCCCGGTGCAGCCTGAGCGGCTGGGGCCTGACCCGCCGGGGCGGCGGGCGCGGACGCCCCGGGCGCACCGTCGGAGGCGAATCCGGAGAGATCCACTGCCCCCCTGGCGTCGACCCGTCGGGACTGGGGTTCCTGGGCGGAATCGGTCACAGAAGCGCTCCTTGCACGTCGGGGTCCATCATGGTGGTCCTGCAGATCGATCTCCGGCTGCGGAGATCAGTCGAGTACGTTGACCTCATTCACAATATCGTGGACTCCGAGCACGACGACCCGCTCGCCGTCCTCGGCCGGGATGTGCAGGATCATCGATTCACGATTGACGATGTCGACGTCGTCCGTGGTGGAATCGGTGCCCGCCAGATCCGCGGTCACGCCGGTGAGGTTGATCGAGGCGCCGTCCTCGGGTCGCAGCTGCGTGGTGGAGTCGAAGCTGCCCACTGCGATCACCGAACCATCAGGCAGACGCATCGCGGTGCTGCCCTCGCCGATGAACGGCCGGGTGTAGGAGATGCTCAGGTCCTCGGCGCTCTCGCTGAGCTCTTCCTGGTACGCCTGGAGGTCCTCGATGTAGGCGTTCTCCTCCACACTCATCCCGAAGTAGTACTCGCTGTTGTTCAGGAAGACGGCGACGCGCTCCATGGCGTGGTTGGCGGCGAACCGAGCTTCCTCGGCGTCGGGATCCACAGGCTCCACACCGCCGTCCTCGGCCGCGATGGCCGGGAACTCCGTGCCGGGGACCATCAGCACCGCCTGAATGAGCTCATAGTTCTCCCGAGGTGAAGCCTGCTCGATGACCAGCACCTGCGGGATCTCGGCCTCGGCGTCCTGGGTGATGACCACCGCTTGACGCGGGAAGTCGGTGCCGGAGGTCACCGCGGCGCTGAGGATCTCGGTGCCGATGGCGTCCGCGGTGACCTCCTCGTCCATCTCGTGGTTCCGGTAGGTCAGTTCACGGACCTGCGCCGCATTTCCCGAAACTCGTGGCGAGAGCATCTCGGCATCGAACTCGGCGTCGGCCGCCGCGGTCTGCTCCGCGATGTCATCGACGATCCCCTGCAGCTGGGATTGGAGCAGCACCGAATATCCGGCGCCCTCGCCATCTTCTGCCTCGACCTCTTCTGCTTCGACCTCCTCGGTCTGCGCCGACTCGTCCTCGGCGGGGTCTTGAGCGGGATTCTCCGCATCGGCCATGAGCGCAGCAGGGCTCAGCGCCAGCGCAAAGGCCGCGGCAGTGGCCACCGAGCGGCTGCGCCAGGTGCGGCCTTCCTCGGTATCGTCCTCGGTGTCATCCTCGGTCGCTTCGGGAGCGGTCGGCTCCGGTCCCACCGGGTCGATGATGCCGGTGGCATCGGGATCCACCGGATCGGCTCCTCCGGCTGAGTCGGTGCGGGCAGTTTCGGTGCCGGCTGCGGCGGAGTCTTCGTCCTTGAGCGCCTCCGGGTCGTAGGTGCTCTCGGTGGTGGAGACCGAACCGAGGACCCCGGTCAGCTCTTCTTCGGAGGGATCGACGTGCTGGGGAGCCTCAGGGTGAGGGCTTTCGTGGGGCCCTTCGGTCTGGTTCATCTCATCCTCGACTGTGGTGGTATCCGTGGCGCCAGCACCGGGTGCGGCAGCGGCACCGGTCGCGGCGGTGGCACCGGTTGCGGCGGTGGCACCGGTCGCAGCGGTGGCACCGGTCGCAGCGCCCGCGGCGAGACCACCGACCCGGGTGGTCCCGGGGTCGGTCTCGGGGCTGCGGTCGCGGCGACGGGTGGCGAGTGCGCGGTAGAGCAGGAAGATGCCCACCAGGATGACCAGCGCGCCGAGCACGATCAGCACCGTGCCGAGCAGGCTCTCTTCCTCTTCGGGAAGCTCCACTGTGACGGCGCTGGGAGCGGGCTCCTCGCCGTCGCGGAAGATCAGCAGGCTCCACTCGCCGCTGTCATCGGGTGCGCTCCAGCGGTAGCGAAGATCACCCTCGGTGGTCTCGCTGGCGGCCCAGAGGTCAGAGCCGCTCGGATCCGGCACCGTGGTCTCACCCTCGGTGAACTGCGTCTCGATGGTGGACGGGGCATCATCCTCGCCCTCCTGCACCGCTCCGATGGTGACGTGCGCGGCGTCGCCGACCCAGGCCTCGATGTCCTGGGTGCGCGCCAGTGCGATGGTGTACTCACCCTCAGCGCTGATGGTGAACTCGTCGCGCTCCGCCTGAGGGTCGATCAGGTCTTCACTGATCACGGTCAGCGGGGCATCCTCCACCTCCTCGGTCTGCGCGGTGGGAACCTCGTCGGAGGCCCAGACGGTGAGCAGCCCCACTCCGATGCCCGCCATAAGCAGACCCAGGATGAAAGCGATGATGGAAGCGGGGAGACGCACGGGTGAGGAGTCCTTGATCGGAGGAGGAGGCGGTGGTTCAACCTCTTAGAATACCGAACATAACAATAGGATCACAGTCTGGGCGCCCGCTGGACGGATTTCCGCCAGACCATGGTGTCCCATGGACGGCGCGTGGCTAAGCTGACCCCGTGACAGAGTCCGAGCATGATCCTCAGGAGCTGGGCCCCGACGGGCAGTCCGGCAGCGGCGAACAGGACCGCTCAGCCGCTCCCCGTCGACGCCTGTTCGGCCGTGGACCCTCGAGACGTCGTCCGCGCGGCCTGCAGTACCGCATGCGCATGATTCGGTCAGCCCGTGCTCTCAAACCACCGGCGGCGCTTCCCGAGTTCGACCGATATGGCCTGCCCCCGGTCTCGGCGGAGTCCACGCAGAACGCCGCCGCCCCCTACGCGTCGCGCCCGATCTACACCGGATTCATGCTCGCCCTGGGCGTCGGCCTCGCGCTGTTGGTCTTCTTCGTGGCCCAGGCCAACACGCAGCTGCTGTTGTGGATCACCGCCGCGCTGTTCATCGCCATCGGCCTCGATCCGGTGGTGCGCAGCCTGGAACGGGCAGGCCTGCCGCGGCCCGCGGGGGTGGCTGTCACGATCACGGCATTCCTCGCCGTCGTGGCGACATTCATCGCGGCCCTCGCCCCGATGGTGACGGAGCAGACGTCCACCTTCGTGCGCTCGCTGCCGGTGCTGGTCAACAACATCTCCGGCTCTGAGTGGTTCCGGAGCGTCGAAGATGAGTTCCAGGTGCAACAGATCATCGACACCGAGGTCAACCGGTTCATCTCCGACCCCACGAACATCACCAATGCCCTCGGCGGGCTCTTCGGAGTCGGGACGGCGATCCTGACCACCGGACTCGGCACGCTGGTGGTGTTCGTGCTGGCGATCTATTTCCTGGCCTCACTGCCGGTGATGACCGCATGGGCCTACCGTCTCGCACCGCGCTCGAACCGCGGCCGGGTCCAGCACCTCGGGGATCGGATCCTGGACGGGGTCGGCCACTACGTGATCGGTCAGGCCGGTGTCGCGGTGCTCAACGGGCTTGTCGCATTCCTCGCGATCAGCATCGCCGGCGTGCCCTTCGGCGTGCTCTTCGCAGTGGTGGCCGGAGTGCTGGCCTTCATCCCCCTGGTGGGGCCGGTCACCGGCGGCACGATCGTGACCCTGGTCGCCCTGACGGTGGACTGGCAGACCGCCGCAACCTTCGCCGCCATCTACTTCGTGTACCTGCAGGTCGAGGCGTACTTCGTCTCGCCGCGCATCATGGCCCGCGCGGTGCGGATCCCCGCCGCCGTCGTCGTGATCTCGGTCATCGCCGGCGGCACGCTGCTCGGGGTGCTCGGGGCTCTCATGGCGATCCCGACCGCCGCCGCGGTGATGCTGCTGACCCGCGAGGTCCTGATCCGCCGCCAGGACGCCCGCTAGCCCGGAACCCAGTCAGGCCGCGCGGCGCAGCGCAGACCGGTCGGTCGCGCGGCGCAGCGCTACTCCGAGGCCATCGGCCCGGTCCAGGTGGTCGGCAGATCCGCGGTCACGCCCAGGACGGTGGACGCGATGTCCTCGAGCACCAGGCGGGAATACCGCTCCCCCACCCAGAGGTGCTTGGCACCCTCGACGCCGCGCAGCTGAGCCTGGGTGATCGGGGCGAAGCGCTGCCGCGCCTCCGCGGGTTTGAGGAAGTCATCAAGCTCGGGCACCAGGATGCGCAGCGGGCGCCCATCCTCGTTCCAGGCCTCCAGGTGTGCCGGCTCGGCGCGGTGCAGCGGAGGCGAGAGCAGGATCGCGCCTTCCGTCTCCGAGCGTGCGGGCTCGTCGGTGCCATATTTGAGCACCAGCTCGGTGCCGAAGGACCAGCCGAGCATCCAGCGGTGGGGCAGTTCGCGCTGCGCGGCGAACCGGATCGCGGCGGCCATGTCGAGTCGCTCCTCGACACCTCCGGAGAATTCCCCCTCCGAGGTCCCGCGCGGTGAGCTGGTGCCACGGGTGTTGAAGCGCAGCACCGCGATGTCTGCCAGTGCAGGGAGCCGGTAGGAGGCCTTCTTGTAGATGTGGGAGTCCATGAACCCGCCGTGGGTGGGCAGCGGGTGGAAGGTCACCAGAGTCGCCTCGGGCCGAGCATGCAGGGGCAGCGCCAGCTCACCGACCAGGGTCAGCCCGTCCTCGGTCTGCAGCGTGATCTCCTCACGCCGCGCCGGCAGCACCGACTTGGGTCCCAGCTCCTCGTCGTGGACCTCGGTGTATTCAAATCTCTGAGCAGACATGACCTCAGCCTATCCGCCAGCATTGGCTGTGCCAGTGGCGTCGCTCGGCGGCCGCGTGCTCATCGCCGAAGATCGAATCGGCCCGCCAGGCGACGACGTGAGCGGTCCCTGCCGGCACGGGAAGGTGACATCCCGGGCAGGTGTAGCTCTTCTGCGCTGCGGAGGCGGAGATGTGCCGCACGTGATATTCCCCGTCACGGCGGCGCACCGTCCCGGAGGAGAATGCGCCCTGACCGAAGACCCCCGTGGACAGCGGTCGGTGCTCGCGCTGCCACTTCGACGCGCGCCTTCCGGGTCCCTTCGCTGACTTGGCCATGGGCTCCATTGTTTCAGGTGTGGGGCTCCGGATACCACGACACAGCTGGGCCACTGGTCCCGGGTGCGGCCCTTCCCCCGAGACCGGGTAGGATCAGTCACCGTGCGATTGGTAATTGCGACCTGTTCAGTGTCATATTCCGGCCGGCTCAACGCCCACCTGGCCCAGGCCACGCGCCTGCTCATGGTGAAGGCCGACGGCGGCGTGCTCATCCACTCCGACGGCGGCTCCTATAAGCCGCTCAACTGGATGTCCCCGCCCGCCACGATGCGGGTGACCGCGCCCGACGCGCAGCAGCGTGAGGCCGGTATCACCGAGGTCTGGAACGTCTCGGCGACCAAGAGCGATGACACCCTGTCCATCCTGATCAGCGAGGTCCACGAGGACGTCTCGCATGATCTCGGCGTGGACCCGGGTCTGGTCAAGGACGGCGTGGAGTCCGATCTGCAGCGGCTGCTCGCCGAGCAGATCGAGCTGCTCGGCGCCGGCCACCGGCTCATCCGTCGGGAGCACCCCACCCCGATCGGTCCGGTGGACATCCTCGCCCGCGGCCCACAGGGCAGCGTCGCCGTGGAGCTCAAGCGTCGCGGCGACATCGACGGGGTTGAGCAGCTCACCCGCTACCTGGACCTGCTCAACCGCGATCCGCTGCTGGCGCCCGTGCAGGGAGTCTTCGCGGCCCAGCAGATCAAGCCCCAGGCACGCACCCTCGCTGAGGACCGCGGCATCCGCTGCCTCGTGCTGGACTATGACGCGATGCGCGGGGTCGACGACGCCGACTCGCGCCTCTTCTAGCCGGCTGAACCTCCGGCCCGAAACGTCGGGAGGCTCACCCCTGGGGTCGGCGTCGCCGCAGAGCCGGCTGTCCCGGCCGGACTCGGCATCGAGCTCGCGCACCATGGCGGGCATCTCGCCCCTGGACCATCTCGACGCCCCTCGCGTTCGGCAGCGCCTGATGCGCCGCCATGAGCTGGCGAAGCTGTCCATGAGCTTCGCGCACGCGCGCACAGACAGGATGAGCTTCGCGCACGCGCGCACAGACAGGCGGGCCCCCGGTCTCCGTGAGGAGTCCGGGGGCCCGCCTGGCGATGAGGTGGATCAGTCGATGATCGGGTCAGCTCTGCGTGAGCTCGGCCTCGTCCGCGACGATGGTCACCTGATCGGAGTCCACCGAGAAGAAGCCTCCGGTGACCTTCGCGTTCACTGGGGAGCCCTCGACGGGGTTGATGACCAGCTCACCTTCGGCCAGCAGCGAGAGCACCGGAGTGTGACCCGGCAGGATGCCGATGTCACCCTCCACTGTGCGCGCGCGCACCGACTTGGCGGCACCGGACCAGACGGCGTGGTCGCTGGCGACCACCTGAACGTCGAGTTCGGCCATGATCAGGACCTCTTCTTGATCTCGGCGTAGAGACGCTCGACATCATCGAGGCCGCCGACGTTGTAGAACGCCTGCTCCGGGATGTGGTCGAGATCGCCGTTGGCGATGGCGTTGAAGCCCTCGATGGTGTCCTTGATCGCCACAGTGGAACCGTCGACGCCGGTGAACTGCTTGGCGGTGTAGGTGTTCTGTGACAGGAACTGCTCGATGCGGCGGGCGCGGGAGACGACGATCTTGTCTTCCTCGCCGAGCTCATCGATGCCGAGGATCGCGATGATGTCCTGCAGCTCCTTGTTCTTCTGCAGGATCTGCTTCACCCGAGTCGCGGTGTCGTAGTGCTCCTGACCCACGTACTGCGGGTCAAGGATGCGCGAGGTCGAGCTCAGCGGGTCCACAGCCGGGTACAGACCACGCGAGGCGATTGCACGGGAAAGCTCCGTGGTCGCGTCCAGGTGGGCGAACACGTTCGCCGGCGCCGGGTCGGTGTAGTCATCGGCGGGGACGTAGACGGCCTGCATCGATGTGATGGAGTGGCCGCGGGTCGAGGTGATGCGCTCCTGGAGCACACCCATCTCGTCGGCAAGGTTCGGCTGGTAACCCACTGCTGAAGGCATGCGCCCCAGCAGCGTGGAGACCTCGGAGCCGGCCTGCGAGAAGCGGAAGATGTTGTCGATGAAGAGCAGCACATCCTGGTTCTGCACATCGCGGAAGTACTCCGCCATGGTCAGCGCACTCAGTGCCACACGCAGACGCGTGCCTGGCGGCTCATCCATCTGACCGAACACCAAGGCGGTGTCCTTGAGGACGTTGGCCTCTTCCATCTCGACCCAGAGGTCGTTGCCCTCACGGGTGCGCTCACCGACACCGGCGAACACCGAGGTGCCGCCGAAGTTGCGGGCCACACGGGTGATCATCTCCTGGATGAGCACCGTCTTGCCCACACCGGCGCCGCCGAAGAGGCCGATCTTGCCGCCCTGGATGTATGGGGTCAGCAGGTCGATCACCTTGATGCCGGTCTCCAGCATCTCGGTGGAGCCCTCGAGTGCCGCGAAGTTCGGAGCCGGGCGGTGGATCGGCCAGCGATCCTGAACCTCCAGCTCGGAGATCGGCATGTCCAGGGTCTCGCCCAGGACGTTGAAGATGTGTCCCTTCACGGACTCACCCACGGGCACCGTGATGGCTGATCCGGTGTCGTGCACGGGGGTGCCGCGCACCAGGCCGTCGGTGGCCTGCAGCGAGATCGCACGGATCAGGTTGTCGCCCAGGTGTGCAGCGACCTCGAACGTGATCTTGCGGGTCACGCCGCCGAGGGTGACCTCGGAGTTGAGCGCGTTGTACATCGATGGGATGGAGTCGGCGGGGAACTCAATGTCCACGACCGGACCGATCACCCGGGCGATGCGACCAGTCGCACCCGGCTGACCGGCTGCTCCGGAGCTCTGCTCTGCAGTAGTGGCAGTCATCTCTCTCACTTCACTTGATCTTGGATGATGTCAAAACGTCTGTTGTTGGCCTGCGGGGGTACCCGTGGGCTAGCTCGCGGCCAGAGCGTCGGCACCCGCGATGAGCTCGCTGAGCTCCTGGGTGATCTCGGCCTGGCGAGCGTTGTTGCGCAACAGGGTGAACTTCTTGATGAGGTCGTCCGCGTTGTCGGCAGCAGACTTCATCGCCCGCTGGCGAGCCGCGAGCTCCGACGCCGAGGCTTCCAGCATCGCCGCGAAGATCTTGGACTCGATGTACCGCGGAAGCAGCGCATCGAGGACCTCTTCGGCGGCGGGCTCGAAGTCATACAGCGGGGTGGGCTCGTGCTTGGCTTCCGCATCCTGCTCCACGAAGGCCAGCGGCAACAGACGTCGCACCACCGGCTCCTGCTTCACCATGGACTGGAACTCGGTGTAGACGAGATACAGCTCGTCCACGCCGCCCTCCTCGGTGGGCTGCAGGAAGCGATCGACCAGCGTGCGGCCGATCTCCTGAGCACGTTCCACCTCGGGGGCGTCCGTGTTTCCGGTCCATACCTGGTCATACTCCCGCTCACGGAAGTCATAGAACGCCTGCGCCTTGCGTCCATAGAGGTAGGGGCGGATCTCCTTGCCGTCCTCCCGAAGGCGCTTGGTCAGGGCTTCGCCCCGCTTGAGCACGTTCGTGGAGTAGGCGCCGGCGAGTCCGCGGTCGCTGGTGACGATCAGCACTGCCGCGCGGGTGGGGTTCTCCACCTTCGTGGTCAGCACGTGATCGATGTCGTTCTGCGAGGCCACGGCGGAGACCGCACGTGTGATGGCATCTGCGTATGGCGAGGCTGCCCGCGCACGGCTGCGTGCTTTGCCGATGCGAGACGTCGCGATCAGCTCCATCGCCTTGAAGATCTTCTTCATCGACGAAGTCGATGCGATCTTCTGGCGGTAGACCCGAATCTGGGCTCCCATGCTTGTCCTTCCTTGATGTCGTTCAGCAAGTGATTCTGCTCAGCTGCGGTGTGGACCTCAGCTGCGTGCGGGAATCTCTTCCTGGCTGATCTCGTCGGCGGACATCGCGTCGGTCTGCTCGTTGCCCACGATGGACGTGGCACCCTCGGCGTGGAATTCCTTCTTGAACGCGACCATGGCTTCTTTGAGCGCACTGACGGTGTCGTCCTCGAGCTTGCCCGAGGCGGCGATGTTGGTCAGCACGTTGGTCTTGCGACGCAGGTAGTCCAGCCAGTCCGTCTCGAAGCGCTTGATGTCCGCAGTCTCGACATCGTCCAGGTGACCCTGGGAACCGGTCCAGATCGATGCGACCTGATCCTCGATGGCGTACGGCGTGTACTGCGCCTGCTTGAGCAGCTCGGTCTGGCGCTCGCCGCGCACCAGCTGCTGCCGGGTGGCGGGGTCGAGGTCCGAGGCGAACATGGCGAAGGCCTGCATGTCCCGGTACTGCGCCAGGTCGAGCTTCAGCGTGCCGGAGACCTTCTTCATGGCCTTGAGCTGAGCGGCACCACCGACGCGGGACACCGAGATGCCCACGTCGACTGCCGGACGCTGGTTGGCGTTGAAGAGGTCCGACTGCAGGAAGATCTGACCGTCGGTGATCGAGATGACGTTGGTCGGGATGTAGGCCGACACGTCGTTGGCCTTGGTCTCCACCAGCGGAAGTCCGGTCATCGAACCCGCGCCGAGCTCGTCGGAGAGCTTGGCACAACGCTCGAGCAGACGAGAGTGGAGGTAGAACACGTCGCCGGGGTACGCCTCGCGTCCCGGTGGGCGACGCAGCAGCAGCGACACCGCGCGGTAGGCCTCAGCCTGCTTGGAGAGGTCATCGAACACGATCAGCACGTGCTTGCCGCCGTACATCCAGTGCTGGCCGATGGCCGAACCGGCGAACGGTGCCAGGTACTTATAGCCGGCGGGGTCAGATGCCGGGGACGCCACGATGGTGGTGTACTCCAGCGCGCCGCGCTCTTCGAGGGTCTGCCGCACGGCCGCGATGGTGGAGGCCTTCTGGCCCACAGCAACGTAGACGCAGCGAACCTGCTTGGTGACGTCGCCGGATTCCCAGTTGGCCTTCTGGTTCAGGATGGCGTCGATGGCGATCGCGGTCTTGCCGGTCTGGCGGTCACCGATGATCAGCTGACGCTGACCGCGGCCGATCGGGATCATGGCGTCGATGGCCTTGATGCCGGTCTGGAGCGGCTCGTGCACGGATTTGCGCTGCACCACCGAGGGAGCCTGAAGCTCCATCGGACGGCGACCCTCCGGGGTGATGTCGCCCTTGTCATCGATGGGCGTGCCCAGCGGGTCGACCACGCGACCCAGGAATTCGTCACCGACCGGGACCGAGAGGACCTCGCCGGTGCGGGTGACCTCCTGGCCCTCCACGATGCCGGAGAACTCGCCGAGGATCACGACGCCGATCTCTCGGGTGTCGAGGTTCTGGGCCAGGCCCAGGGTGCCGTCTTCGAAGCGAAGAAGTTCGTTTGCCATGGTCGAGGGAAGTCCCTCGACTCGAGCGATGCCGTCAGCCGCGGAGATCACGCGTCCGACCTCGACGCGCTCTGCGCTGCCGGGATCGTAGGATGCGGCGAAATCGTTCAAGGCGTTGCGGACGTCGTCGGCGTTGATGGTCAAGTCGGCCATCTGCAGTCCCTGCTCTCCTCAGTAATGGCCGCGAGGTGCGGCCGGGTGGTTCAAAGATTCACGTATGTGTTGAGCCAGTCTGAAGAAGACTAGCTGGCCAGTCTCCGGTGGAGATCATTGAGTTTGGTGGCCACCGTGCTGTCGACCACCTCATCACCGACCTGGACTCGGATGCCGCCGACCACAGCAGGGTCGAGCACGACGTCGAGCTTCAGCTCTCGACCGAAGTAACGGTCCAGGCTTGCCCCGAGCCGCTGCATATAGCCGGGGTCCAGCTCCTTGGCGACGGTGACCAGTGCGATCCAGCGCTGCTGGCGTGCCGCGATCTGCTCGGTGAAGCGCTCGACGAGCTGCGCGGGTCGAAGCCCGCGCGGCGCCGTCACAGCACGATCGATGAGCAGCCGCGCCTCGGCGCTGGCTCCCGGGGAGAGCTGGGCTGCGAGCTTCTGCTTGGCCTCAGGCGTTGCCTGGGCGTCAGTCAGCGCGCGCTGCACCTGGTGCGAGGAGGCCACGGTCCGCCGGAAGTCCAGCAGTGCCGACTCCAGCTTCTCCAGACCTGCCAGGCCCTCGCGCTCGGCCTGCACCACCACCACGACGACGGCGAGGATCTCGACGGCGTCGCCGAGGTCGCGCTCCTTGCTCCAGCGTCGCGAGACGAGGGCATCGAGGACTTCCGTCGTCGTGCCCCTGACCTTCGCGCCGAAGAGGCTGCGTGCCATCGCCACCCGGTCCTGGGGATCACGGGAGGGGTCGGTGAGGCTGCGGCGCAGCCCTGCCGAGGAATCGAGCACATCCAGTACAGCGAAGAGCTCACGGGCGACCTCAAGGTCGGCCTGCGCCAATGAGGGCGCGAGCTCCTTCTGCACGGCTGCGAGGGATTCGGTGGTCACCGCTGCCATTACTGTGCTGCTCCTGTCTGGCCAGCCTGGGCTGACTGATCAGCGTCGAGATCCGCGAGGAAGCGATCGACCACTCGCTGGGAGCGGGTGTCGTCCTCGAGCGCCTCGCCGACGATCCGGCTCGCGAGCTGTGTGGCCAGCGAACCGACCTCAGCCTTGAGCGAATGCGCAGCCGATGCCCGTTCTGCGGCGATCTGCTGCTGGGCCTGCTCGGTGATGCGGGCCGCCTCAGCGGCGGCCTTCTCCTTGTGCTCGGCGACGATCTCGGCACCTTCGGCGCGAGCTTCCTCACGCATCCGGCTCGCCTCTGCACGGGCATCCCCAAGGTTCTTCTCGTACTCGGCCTTCATGGCTTCGGCCTCAGCCTTGGCCTTCTCAGCCTCGTTGAGTCCACCTTCGATGGCCTCGGTACGGGCCTGATAGGCCTTCTCGAATGCTGGCACGATCCATTTCTGGACCACGAACAGCAGCACCAGGAAGCCCAATAGCACAACCAGGAATTCCCAGAAGTTCGGGAGCAACGGGTTGGCGTCACCTTCTGCTGCCTGGATCAGAGATGCACTGATCATGTGTTCACCCTTTTTTCAGTAGTCTGACGATCTCAGAGGGCCCGGAGTTCCGGTGCCCGTCCCAGAAGAATCGGACCAGCGTCAGAGCACGAAGGCGAAGACGATGGCAAGGATGAAGACCGCCTCCGCCAGCGCGAAGCCGAGGATGGCGATGGGCTGCAGCACGCGCTGCGCCTCAGGCTGGCGGGCCACACCGTTGAGGTAGGCCGAGAAGATCATGCCGATGGCCAGTGCAGCGCCGAAGCCTGCGAGACCCATGCCGACCATGTTCAGAGTGCCGTCCATATGTGTTGCTCACTTTCTGTCTGAGTCCCCGTGCGTACCACGCGGACGGTTCTAATGTCTGGCCTACCGGCATGTGCCGGTCCGCCGCTGCGCCTCGACGTCCTGGTAGGAACGCCGAACCGCATAGAGGGAAAAATCAGTGGGCGTCTGCCTCGATCGAGCCCTGGATGTAGATCGCTGTCAGCAGCGCGAAGACGAAGGCCTGAAGGACCATCATGATCAGCTCCAGGAAGTACAGCGGGATGGAGCCGACGAGGATGAGCGCGCCCAGGCCGTAGTCGGCCAGGCCGCCCTGCTGGGCGACGAGGAACTCGACGCCGGAGCCGGCGAGCATCACGATGATGTGCCCGGCGAGCATCACGGCCATGAGTCGCAGCGAGTGCGTCAGCGGGCGGATGATGAAGTTGGAGAGGAACTCCAGGACCACGAGCAGCGGCAGCAGCCACTTCGGCACGCCTGAGGGCACCGTCATGAGCTTGATGAACTTGGGGCCGTGGGTCTTGAAGCCCAGCGCGATCCAGGTGATCCAGATGATCAGGGCCAGCGCGTAGGCGGGGCCTGCGTGGGAGAACGTGGGCAGCTGCAGGCCCGGGACGGCGCCGAAGATGTTGTTGACCAGCACGAAGAAGAACACCGCGAAGAGCAGCGGGATCCACTGCCGGAAGTGCTTCTCGCCGAGGATGTCGCGTCCCAGGGTGTGCCGGACGAACCCGTAGCCGGACTCGGCAAGGTACTGGGTGCGCGACGGGACGAGGGACTGCTTCCGGATCGCCCACATGAAGAACCAGGAGATGACGATGACCGAGAGGATGACCATCAGCATGTTCTTGCCGAAGCCAGTCCCCCACTCCGCCATCCAGGGAAAGATCTCCGGAAGGTGCGTCTCAGAAATCGTGGGCGGCTGGAATCCACCTTCATTGGTGGCCATGGGCGCAAGCGAATGCAACGCTGGTCCTCTCTGCGGTGTCCGTCAGTGGGTTTCAACCCCGGGCATCGGAAGCCGGATCAACTCCGTCTCGCCTTTTATGTGGACCGCCAGTCTATGAGCAAGACTTCCGAAGACGGTCCACGGGCAACTCCCCCACGCAGGTGTTGGAAAACACAGAACTGGTGTGGGAAGTCACCGAAAGCCTACCAGAACAACGACCCCCGGCACTGCCGGAGGACCACCGACGAAGGCGGTCCCACCACACCGAAAGCCGTCCTGACCCGGGTCATCAGTCGTTGAGTCGGTGCCGCAGCGCACGCTGGGCGGCGGCCCGGTTGACCCGCAGCGCACGACGGCGGAGCCAGGGCCCCAGCGTGAGCACCACCGCGGCGCCCAGGCTCAGCACCATGCCCAGAGTGACCAGCCACCAGGGCAGGAAGTTGAAGGAGACGGCTCCGAAGGCGAACAGCGCAGACCAGAAGTAGAGCAGCAGCACCGCCTGCGGGTGGGAATAGCCGCCGTCGACCAGCTTGTGGTGCAGATGGCCACGGTCAGGGGTGAAGGGTGAGGCGCCCCGAGCGGTGCGTCGGACCACCGCCAGCGCCAGGTCCAGCAGCGGCAGCAGGGTCACCGCCAGGGGCAGCAGGATCGGCATGTACGCGGGGATGTTACGGAATCTGAAGCCCTCGGCGAGCTGGCCGACGTCGGCGGTCACTGCCAGCGCCCCGGCCGCCATGACCAGGCCCAGCAGCATGGCCCCGGTGTCGCCCATGATGATCTTCGAGGGGTAGAAGTTGTGCGGCAGGAAGCCCAGACACGAGCCCACGAGCACCGCCATCAGCAGCGTCACCAGGTTCGAGGCGTCGAAGGCGTTGATCGAGAGCGTCAGCAGGTAGCTGTAGATGAAGAACGCGGCGCCGCCCAGCGCGGCGACTCCGGCAGCCAGTCCGTCGAGCCCGTCGATGAAGTTGAAGGCATTGATGGTCAGCACCACCACGAACACGGTCAGCATCGCCTGCACCAGCGGCCCGCCGACTCCGAGCCAGCCCACCGGCATGACCTCGAGCTGGATCCCGTGGAGCACCAGGATGATGGCTGCGCCGACCTGTCCGCCGAGCTTGACCATCCAGGGGATGTCCCAGGCGTCATCGGCCATGCCGACCAGCAGGATCACCACCATCGCCGCGAAGACGCCGCGCACGGGGGTCAGGTCGGCGAAGATGCCACTCAGATAGGGAATCGTGGAGGCGGCGGCGAGACCGACGACCATCCCGAGGAACATCGCCACCCCGCCCCAGCGCGGCTTGATCTGGTTGTGCACATCACGTTCCCGGATCGGGGTGTAGATGCCCAGCTTCAACGCGATGGTCCGCACCGCGGGGGTGAGCAGATAGGTCACCACCATCGAGACGGCGAGGACGGCCAGGAAATAGATCATGAGTGCGAGTCGGACGCCTCTGCCTCGGGCGCCACGCTGGCTACGACGGCCTGCAGCTCGGCCAGGGGCAGGGCCCCGGTGCGCACCACGCGGGGCGGCGTCACCGTGGCGTCGATGATGGTCGACGCGGCGGATGAGCCGCGGTCACCGGCGTCGAGGTACACCGCGACCGACTCGGCGAGCATCTGCTGGGCCTCGGTGACGGTGGTCGCGGCGGGCATTCCGGTGCGGTTGGCCGAGGAGACCGCGAGCGGCCCAGTGGCGTTGAGCAGATCCAGGGCGAGCTCATCGGCCGGCATGCGCAGCGCGACGGTGCCATGGGTCTCCCCCAGGTCCCAGCGCAGCGAGGGCTGGGCGTTGAGGATCAGCGTCATCGGGCCGGGCCAGAACGCCTGCGCCAGGGTCCTGGCCTCCTCGGGCACGTCGATGGCCAGCGCGTCCATGATCTCGGGGCGACCGATCAGCACCGGCGGCGGCATGGTGCGACTGCGGCCCTTGGCCGCGAGCAGCACCGCCACGGCCTGCGGGGAGAACGCGTCGGCGCCGATGCCGTAGACGGTGTCGGTGGGGAGGACCACCGTCTCCCCTCGAGAGAGCGCGTCCTGCGCCGCGGAGATGCCCTCGGCGCGGGAGGCGGGGTCCGTGCAGTCGACTGTCTGGCTCACGCGCGCCATTCTTCCACGCCGACGGCGGGATACGGGTCAGCCACGAGACCTGCGTCAACGGCGGGAGCTGGGTCAGTGACCGCGCTGGTGGCGCGATCCCGGCCGGTGAGGTCCTGGTGCGTGCTCACCTGAGCCAGCGAGCTGTCTGCCTTGCAGTGCTCGGCCAGCGCCTGCGCCTGAGCTTCGGCGTGTTCGAGGATGAACCAGCCTCCCGGCACGAGCAGCCGCTTGGCGGCGGCGATCACCGCATGGGGCATGGTGAGCCCGTCGGCGCCCCCGCCGTAGAGCGCCAGCTCCGGATCATGCACCCGCACCTCCTCCTCACGCGGCACCATGCCGGCGGGGATATAGGGCGGGTTGGACACGACGACGTCGAAGCTGGACTCCCACTCCTCGGGCACCTCACGCAGGTCGCGCTGGTGCAGGGTCACTCCGAGCGGGGCCAGATTCAGCTCCGCCCAGGCGACGGCCTGGGTGGAGAGCTCCACGGCGTGGACCTCGGCCGAGGGGTGTTCTGCGGCGATGGCGGCGGCCAGGGCGCCTGAGCCGGTGCCGAGATCGACCACGCGGGGCCGCCAGGAGGGTGGGCGCTGCGCGGCCATCCGGGCCAGCTGTTCGAGCGCCGCCTGGGCGACCTGCTCGGTCTCGGGGCGCGGGATGAAGACTCCGGGGCCCACCCGCAGCTCGAGGTGCCGGAAGGGCGCCAGTCCGGTGAGGTGCTGCAGCGGCACCCGGTCCGCACGTTCGGCCACCAGGTCGGTGATCCGCTCGGCGTCGGCAGCGGTGACCGAGCTTGAGGCTATGGCCATCGCGGCGAGGCGTCCGCGCGGGACGCCGAGCACGTGGGCGGCGAGGATCTCGGCGTCGACCCTGGGACTCGGAACGCCCGCTGCGCGGAGCCGGGCGGCGGCGTCGTCGATGAGCTGATCGGCCGGGTGGTCCCCCGGCTGGGCACCGGCTGGCTGATGTGTGGGCATGGGACTCAGTCCTGGGTGTCGTTCAGCGCCGCGAGCCGCTCCTGCTCGTCGAGCTCGACGCAGGACTGGATCACGGCCTCCAGGTCGCCGTTGATCACGGTGTCCAGGTTGTAGGCCTTGTACCCGCTGCGGTGATCGACGATCCGGTTCTCCGGGTAGTTATAGGTGCGGATGCGTTCGGAGCGATCCATGGTGCGGACCTGGGACTTGCGCACCTGCGCATTGTCGGCGTCGATCTGTTCCTGCTGGTGGGCCAGGATGCGGGAGCGCAGCACGCGCATCGCAGCCTCCTTGTTCTGCAGCTGGGACTTCTCGTTCTGCATGGCCACCACGATCCCGGTGGGCAGGTGGGTGATCCGCACCGCGGAGTCCGTGGTGTTCACACTCTGACCTCCGGGCCCGGAGGAGCGGTAGACGTCGATCTTGAGGTCGTTCTGGCTCAGCTCCAGCTCCTCAGGCTCGTCGACCTCTGGCAGGACCAGCACACCGGCCGCCGAGGTGTGGATCCGGCCCTGGGACTCGGTCTCGGGCACGCGCTGGACCCGGTGCACGCCGCCCTCGAACTTCAGGTGCGCGTAGACGCCCCGGGCCGGGTCATTGGTGGAGGACTTGATCGCCATCTGCACGTCCTTGTAGCCACCGAGGTCCGAGGGGGTCGAGGAGATGATCTCGGTCTTCCAGCCCCTGGCCTCTGAATAGCGGGTGTACATGCGCAGCAGGTCTCCGGCGAAGAGCGCGGCCTCATCGCCCCCGGCACCGCCCTTGACCTCGATGATCACGTTGCGCACGTCGTTCTCGTCGCGCGGGATCAGCATGCGCAGCAGCTTCGCCGCGGCCTCCTCGAGCTGGGCTGTGAGCGCGGGGATCTCGGCGGAGAACTCGGAGTCCTCCTGGGCGAGCTCCTGGGTGGTCGCCAGGTCCTCGCTGAGCTGCTTCCAGGTCTTGTGCGCCTCAGCCACACCGTTGAGCTGGGCGTAGCGGCGTCCCAGCCGGCGGGCCAGCGACTGGTCGGCGTGGACCTGTGGGTCGGCGAGCTGCTCCTGAAGTTCGGCGTGCTCGGCGAGCAGCGTCGATACGGAGTCGAACATCCGGGCGTTGATCTCTTCGCTCATGACTGGATTCTCTTTCATTTCCGTGGCTGAAGCGCGAACGGAGCGCTGGCGGACCGGGCTGGTACAGGCGAAGCCCGGGGTGAGCGCATGCTCTCCCCGGGCTTCGCCTGATGAGTCGGCTAGTTGCCTTTGTCTCCGAGCGTGGTCTTCGACGCCAGCATCAGGAACTCAGCGTTGGACTGGGTCGCCTTGAGCTTGTTGATCAGCAGCTCAAGACCCTGCTCCTGCTCGAGTCCGGAGAGCACTCGGCGCAGCTTCCACATGATCTTGACCTCCTCAGCCGAGAGGAGGTTCTCCTCACGACGGGTGGAGGACTCGTTCACGTTCACGGCTGGGAAGATCCGCTTGTCCGCCAGGCGGCGGGACAGCCGCAGCTCCATGTTGCCGGTGCCCTTGAACTCCTCGAAGATGACCTCGTCCATCTTGGACCCGGTCTCCACCAGCGCGGTCGCGAGGATGGTCAGCGAACCGCCATGCTCGATGTTGCGCGCTGCACCGAAGAACCGCTTCGGCGGGTAGAGCGCGTTGGCGTCGACACCGCCGGAGAGGATCCGACCGGAGGCCGGAGCCGCGGTGTTGTAGGCGCGACCCAGTCGGGTCATGGAGTCCAGCAGCACGACGACGTCCTTGCCCAGCTCCACCAGTCGCTTCGCGCGTTCGATGGCCAGCTCGGCGACGGTGGTGTGGTCATCGGCCGGGCGGTCGAAGGTCGAGGCGATGACTTCGCCGTCGACCGTGCGCTGCATGTCGGTGACCTCCTCGGGCCGCTCGTCGACCAGGACCATCATGAGGTGGACCTCAGGATTGTTGGCCTTGATCGATTTCGCCAGGGCCTGCAGGATGATCGTCTTGCCTGCCTTGGGCGGGGAGACGATCAGGCCGCGCTGGCCCTTGCCGATCGGAGCGATCAGGTCGATCACGCGGGGGGCGATGTCCTTCGGGTCACCCTCGAGGCGCAGACGATCCTGCGGGTAGAGCGGAACCAGCTTGCTGAACTCGACACGATCGGTGTTGGCCTCCGAAGGGCGGCCGTTGACGGCGTCGAGCTTCACCAGCGCGTTGAACTTCGCGCGCTTCTGCGGGTTCTCCCCGTCGCGGGGGGCGCGGATGTGTCCGTGGACGGCGTCACCCTTGCGCAGGTTGTGCCGCTTGACCTGGGCCAGGGAGACGTAGACGTCGTTGGGTCCGGGGAGGTAGCCCGAGGTGCGCACGAAGGCGTAGTTGTCGAGCACATCCAGGATGCCCGCCACCGGGACCAGGACATCGTCCTCGGTGACCTCGGTGTCGTCGACCTCTGGATCGCGGCCGCGGCGACGGTTGCTGCGGTCGTTGCGGTCGTTACGGTCATTGCGGTCATTGCGGTCATTGCGGTCGTTGCGGTTGCGGCTGCGCCGGTTGCGACGCTCCTCGTCACGGCCGCCGTCGCTCCGCTGACCCTCGCTGCGCTGGCCGTCATTGCGCTCGCTGCGGCTGCTGTCACGGCCGCCGTCGCTCCGCTGACCCTCGCTGCGCTGGCCGTCATTGCGCTCGCTGCGGCTGCTGTCGCGGCCGCCGTCGCTGCGCTGGCCGTCGCTGCGATCGCTGCGCTCGCTGCGCTCGCTGCGGTTGCCGCGGCCACCGTCACGACCGTTGTTGTCGCGGTTGTTGTCGCGATTGCGTCGGCCGCGGCCTTCGCCGTCGTTGCGCTGGCCGTTCTCCTGAGTCTGGTCCTGAGTCTGCTCGTTGGAGCCCGACTGAGAGTTCGACTGCTGGGAATCCGACTGCTGGGCGTTGGACTGCTGGGTCTCGGCCGGCGCAGTGTTCTGCTGCTGGCTCCCGTTGTCGTCGCGGTTGCGGTTGCGGCGGTTGCGGTTGCGTCCGCGGGGCTGAGAATCGCCGCCGTCATCGCTGCCGTTGTTCTCGCCACCCTGCTGATCAGCGCGCCGGTCGATGCCGTTGCTGTCATTGCGGCCGTTGTCGCGAGAGTTCTCGGTGCGCGTGTCATCGGTGCTCGCGGCGTTCTCAGCGCTGTCCGCGGTGGAGCCGTTCTGCTCTGCGGCAGCTTCGCTCGCCTTGGACCGGCGGCGGTTGGGGCGCTTGGCGGCAGGCTCCTCGGAGCTCGCGGTCTGCCCATCATTGCCGCCCTTGGCGGCGTCGTTCTCGCGGCCTGCGGCGGCCGCCTGGTCCTGCTTCTTGTCCCGTTCGGCGACGGCGCCTCCGCGCTGATGAGAGGAGATGGCCTCCACCAGAGCAGATTTGCGCATCCGGGAGCTTCCGGTGATGCCCAGCTGTGAGGCAAGCGCCTGCAGCTGAGCGAGCTTCAGACCGGCAAGCCCGGAGCTCTTGGCCTCGGGTGCAGCGGACTCGGCCTTCTCGGGGCTCTGAGTCGCAGTGGTCTCAGCGGTGGTTTCTGTCACGAAGGTTCCTTCCCCCTCGTCAGGCAGGCCCGGCGGATGCGCCGTCCTGCGATGTCTTCAACGGAGCGTCAGAAGTCCGTTGGCTTATTTCAGTTTCTTTCGCGCATACACCGTCGGGGAGACTTCTTGCACGGTCCTCGTCCCCGGCGGGGAGTGGGATCATCGCGGGACTCTGCTGATTCACTCTGTTGAGGAGTCTGCACCGTCCAGCGCGCAGGAAAAAGCGCAATTCGCGCGAAAGAACATCATGGTGATCTCTACAGGGCCAACTCAATGGATCTGGGGAGAGAGCGTGCGGGGCACGCCATCAACGCTGATGTGCCTCCACTGTAGCACCCGCGCCCGCGATCGGCAGGATTGAGGGGGTGAACACATGGCCCCGCGCGTCGGGCCCGCCAAGTGCCGAGATCTGTTGTGCCGCGGCGCTGGCCTGGGCGTCGGAGTCAGCGAGCACAAGCACCGTGGGTCCCGCGCCGGAGATCACGGCGGCGAACCCCGCTGCGCGGAGTCCGTCCACCAGAGCCATCGACCCGGGGAATGCGGGACGGCGCTGTTCCTGATGCAGCGCGTCCTCAGTGGCGTCGAGCAGCAGCTCCGGAGCGCTGGTGAGGGCGTGGACCAGCAGCGCTGCGCGCGCGGAGTTCTGCGCCGCGGCGGAATGATCGACCTGGGCGGGCAGGAGGTCTCGTGCCACCTGGGTGGACTGCTCGAAGTTCGGCACGGCCACCACGGTGCGCAGGTCCGGGTGCGGGATCAGCGGCGCGGTCTTGAAGGCTCCGTCTCGGGGGTGGACGGCGGACCCGTCAGGCTCACCGGCGGAGCCCAGCGCGGTGGCGGCTGCCTGCCAGGAGATTGCAACCCCTCCGCGCAGCGCCGGGACGTAGTTGTCCGGATGGCCCTCGATCCGGGAACCGATCTGGAGCTTCTCGTCGTCGCTCAACCCGTCTGGGAGCAGCGTGTGCGCGGTCATCACGGCCGAGGCGACGGCCGCTGCCGAGGATCCGAGCCCGCGACTGTGTGGAATGTTGTTGACCGCTCGGACCTGAAGGTCGGGGAGGCTGAAGCCCTTGGCGTTGAGGATCTTCTCGACCAGGGTGACCACCAGGTGGGATGCATCGCGGGGCAGCGTTGCGGAACCCTCACCCTCCACCGTGATCTCCACCTGCGCGGTGGTGCCGCTCCGCGGCGCGGCGTGGACGGTGATCTCATCGTAGAGACCCAGTGCCAGACCCATGGTGTCGTAGCCGGGGCCGAGATTGGCGGAGGTGGCCGGCACCTTCAGGTGGAAGGACGCCGGGGCGGCCAGCGGCTCACGAAGGGCAAGGTCGTTGGCACCTTCCGCGTCATGTCCCTGCGCGGCAGGTGGCGTCGCGGCCGAGGGGGCCAGTGCCTGTTCAGGGGCGAGGCCCTGTCCTAGCTTGTGCATGCTGGGCTGCCCGCTCATCGAATCAGAGCCCCAGCTGCCGGGCCACGGTCTCGACATCCTGCGGGACCATGGTCGGGGTGACGTCCGAGCCGTCGGCGTTCTTCAGCGCCCAGTCTGGATCCTTCAGTCCGTGACCGGTCACGGTGATCACGATCGTCTTGTCCGCCGGCATCTCACCGGCGGAGTGCTTCTTGATCAGTCCGGCGACGCCGGCAGCGGAGGCGGGCTCCACGAAGACGCCCTCCTTGGAGGACAGCCAGCGGTGCGCGACGAGGATCTCCTCGTCGGTCACCGACTCGATGACCCCGGCAGACTCATCCCGAGCGGCCTCGGCCTTCTCCCAGGAGGCGGGATTGCCGATCCGGATGGCCGTTGCGACCGTCTCGGGCTCGGTCACCGGGTGGCCCATGACGATGGGCGCGGCGCCCTCGGCCTGGAACCCCCACATGATCGGGGTGTGGCTGGCCACCGCGGCGAGCTCCTCACCGGTGCCTCCCCCGTAGGGGTTGGTCCAGGGCTGGGAGTACTCCTTGTAGCCCTTCCAGTAAGCGGTGATGTTGCCGGCGTTGCCGACCGGAAGCAGATGGTAGTCCGGGGCATCGCCGAGTGCGTCCACCACCTCGAAGGCTCCGGTCTTCTGGCCTTCGATGCGTGCCGGGTTCACCGAGTTCACCAGGAAGACCGGGTAGTTCTCGGAGAGCTTGCGGGCGATGTCGAGACAGCCGTCGAAGTTGCCGTCCACCTGGATCAGCTCCGCACCGTGGGCGACCGCCTGGGAGAGCTTGCCCATCGCGATCTTGCCCGCCGGCACCAGTACGGCGCAGGTCAGACCGGCCTGGGTCGCGTAGGCGGCGGCCGAGGCGGAGGTGTTGCCGGTGGAGGCGCAGACCACGGCCTTGGCGCCCTCGGCCACCGCGGCGGTGATCGCCATGGTCATGCCGCGGTCCTTGAAGGATCCCGTGGGGTTCATCCCTTCCACCTTCAGGTAGACCGTGCCGGAGACCAGCTCGGAGAGCGCGGGGGCGTAGACCAGCGGGGTGCCGCCCTCTCCCAGGGTGATGACCTCGGTGGTCTCCTCCACGGGGAGTCGGTCTGCATACTCACGGATGACTCCGCGCCATTGGTGCGCCACGAGTGGGGGCTCCTTCATCGTCGTGCTGGTGGGATCTGCTCTGTGTGGGCTGGGCCCAGGACTACTGTTCGACCTCGACGCGAAGCACCGAGTTCACTGCCAGGACCACGTCCAGGGCGCGCAACGTGGACACGGTGTCGGAGAGGTGCTTCTCCTTCGCCAGGTGCGTGACGATCTGCACGACGGCGCCGCGTTCGCGCGCCGCCTCGGTGTCCACCTCACCGTCGGTCGATACGCTTCCGGGCTGGCGCATGGATTCGATGGAGACGTGGTGATCGGCCAGCACGCGGGCCACCTCGGCGATGACACCCTCACGGTCAGCGACTTCCATATCAATGTAGTACTGCGTGCGGGCGTCATCCACCGGCAGTGCGCGAACCGTCTGGGAGTCTCCGTTGGTGTCGGTGGTCCCGGGGTTGTCCGGTCCGCTGTGCAGTCGGCGCGCCACGGAGACCACATCACCCATGATGGCCGAGGAGGTGGGCAGCCCGCCGGCTCCCTGTCCGTAGAACATGAGCTCCCCGGCGTTCTCGGCGACTACGAAGACCGCGTTGAAGGCTCCGCGGACGCTTGCAAGCGGGTGGGTGCGGGGCAGCAGGGTGGGGTGCACGCGCAGGATGGCACCGTCGTCGTTCTTCTCGACGATCGCCAGCAGCTTGATCACATAGCCGGAAGCCGCGGCGGCCTCGATGTCGGCGGAGGTGACGGAGGTGATGCCCTCGCAGTAGACGTCGTCGATGCTGAAGGGCGCGTGGAAGGCCAGCGCGCCGAGGATCGCGGCCTTGGCTGCGGCATCGTGGCCCTCGACGTCGGCGGTCGGGTCGGACTCGGCGTACCCGAGCCGCTGCGCCTCGGCCAGCGCGTCGTAGAAGGCGGCGCCGGTGGAGTCCATCTGGTCCAGGATGTAGTTGGTGGTGCCGTTGACGATGCCCATCACCTTGGTGATGCGGTCGCCGGAGAGGGATTCCTGGATCGGGCGCAGGATCGGGATGGCCCCTCCGACCGCGGCTTCGAAGCGCAGCAGGGCGCCGGACTCTGCGGCGGCCTGGCTGAGCTTTCCGCCCTGGACCGCGAGCAGCGCCTTGTTTCCGGTCACCACTGCGGTGCCGGCGCGCAGCGCGCGCTCCACCAGGGTGCCGGCGGGCTCGAGGCCGCCCATGAGTTCGATGATCAGGTCTGCCTCGTCCACCAGCGCCTCGGCGTCGGTGGTGAGCAGCTCGCCGGGGATCTTCCAGTCGCGCGGGGCCTCGACGTCGCGGACGGCGACGCCGATCAGCTTGATCGGGGCACCGACCCGCGAGGAGATGAGCGCCCGCTCCTCGACCAGGGTGCGTGCGACCTGTGAGCCGACGTTGCCTGCGCCGAGCAGACCGATCTTCAGCGGCTCTGCGGTGGTCCTTGCTGCGGACATCATGACCTCAATCCCTTGTGCCTGTTCGGTTCCCGGCGCTGCGCGCGTGCTGTGTGTCAGTGTGCGGCAATGCCGGTGTCACGCCCGAGCATGTCCTGCTCGGTCTCTCGGCGGATGAGCACCTGGGAGGCGCCGTCTGCGACGGCGACCACTGCGGGTCGAGTCAGGTAGTTGTAGTTGCTCGAGAGCGAGTGGCAGTATGCGCCGGTGGCGGGAACGGCAAGGAGATCATCCCGGGCCGTCGCCGTCGGCAAGTATACGTTTCGCACGACGATGTCGCCGGACTCGCAGTGTTTGCCCACGATGCGAGACAGCGCGTGGTCTCCGGTCACCCGGCGCGAGGCGAGCACCGCTGAATAGTCGGCGTCGTAGAGCACGCCGCGGGCGTTGTCGCTCATGCCGCCGTCGACGGCCACGTAGCGCCGGGACACGGTGGTGCCGTCGGGGGCGTCGACCTGGACGTCCTTCTGCACCCCGACTCGGTAGAGCGTGACCCCGGCGGGGCCGACGATGGCCCGGCCGGGCTCGATGGAGATCCGTGGGACGCTCAGTCCGTGCTCCGCGCAGGCCTGCTTCACCGTGGCGGCCAGGGCTGCGGCGATTGCTTCGGGGGCCCGCGGGGTGTCGGCCTCGGTGTAGGCGATCCCGTGTCCCCCGCCGAGGTCGAGCTCGGGCAGTTCCACGCCGTAGGCCGCACGCAGGCTGGCCAGGAAGGCGATGAGCTTCTGCGCGGCCAGTTCGAAACCGGCAGGTTCGAAGATCTGCGAGCCGATATGGGCGTGGATTCCACGGAGTTCGACGCCGGGAAGCTCCAGTGCGCGCGAGGCTGCTGTCCAGGCGGGCGAACCGAGGTAGGGGTTGGTGACTTTCGCCTCTGCCCCGGCAGCGTCTGCACCGGACGCGTCTGCACCGGACGCCGGGGTCAGGGAGAGGCCGAACTTCTGATCCTCGTGCGCGGTGGCGATGTATTCGTGGGTGGAGGCGTGCACGCCGGGAGTCAGCCGGAGCATGACCGGGGCGCGGGTGCCGGCTGCCACGGCCAGCGTGGAGATCCGTTCAAGCTCATCGAGGGAATCGGCGATGATGCGGCCGATCCCAGCGTCGAGGGCGCGCTGGATCTCGGCGTCGGACTTGTTGTTCCCGTGCAGTCCGATCTGCCTCGGCGGAACCCCGCCGGCCAGGGCGAGGGCCAGCTCGCCGCCGGAGGCGGTGTCCACGCAGAGCCCCTCCTCCACGGCCCAGCCCGCCACATGGGTGCTCAGGAAGGCTTTGCCGGCATAGAAGACGTCCACCTCGGCCTCAGGGGCGAAGGCTGCGCCGAAGGCCTCGCGGAAGCTGCGGGCGCGGGCCCGGAAGTCTGCCTCGGAGAGCACGTAGAGCGGCGTGCCGTGCTGGGCGGCGAGGGTCACGACGTCGACCCCGCCGATCACCAGGCGGCCCTCGGCGTCGCGGTGCGCGTCGGCCGGGAGCAGCGCCGCCTCGAGGTCATCGGTGTCCCGACGGGCGGTGAGCCAGGCCGGTGCCAGCGGATGCGCGCTGGGGGTGGTTGATTCTTCGGGGGCAGAGCTGCGGGTCGTGATGGCGGCTCACATCCTTTCGGGTGCGGTGACGCCGAGCAGCGCCAGTCCGTTGCGCAGCACCTGGGCGGTGGCGTCGTTGAGCCAGAGCCGGGTGCGGTTGAGATCGGTGACCGGGTCCTGGACGCCGTCGGGGCTGACGCTGGGCGCCACCCGGCACACGGCGTACCAGCCGTGATAGGCGCTGGCCAGGGACTCCAGGTAGCGCGCCACCCGGTGGGGTTCGCGCAGCTCGGCTGCCGAGGCCACCACGGAGGTGAAGCGTCCCAGGTGGGAGAGCAGCTCCTCCTCGGTCTCATGCGTCAGCAGCCCGGCATCGAAGCCGTCGCGGTCCACTCCGGCGGCCTCGGCGTTGCGCGCGGCATTGCGGGAGCGGGCATGGGCGTACTGGACATAGAAGACCGGATTGTCATTGGTCCGCGACTGCAGCAGCTCTGGGTCCACGTCGATCGGGGAGTTCGCTGGGAACCGGGCCAGCGTGTAGCGCAGCGCGTCGGCGCCGAGCCAATCGATCAGGTCGGTGAGCTCGATGATGTTGCCGGCGCGCTTGGACAGCTTCGCGCCGCGGATCGACATCAGCTGCCCGATGAGCACCTCGATGTTGCGCTGCGGATCGTCACCGGCGCAGGCGGCGATGGCCTTGAGCCGGGAGACGTAGCCGTGGTGGTCCGCGCCGAGCAGGTAGATCTTCTCCGTGAAGCCTCGCTCCCGCTTGGAGAGGTAGTAGGCGGCGTCGGCGGCGAAGTAGGTGGGCTCACCGTCGGCCTTGAAGAGCACCCGGTCCTTGTCATCACCGAAGTCGGTGGTGCGCAGCCAGACGGCGCCGTCGCGGTCCTCGATGTGGCCCTGCTCGCGCAGCGTCTCCACCGCGGCGGCGACCTTGCCCTCGGCGTGGAGGGCCTGCTCGGAGTAGAAGACGTCGAAGTGCACGCCGAACGCGGTCAGGGTGTCCTTGATCTGACCCATCTGCGCCTGGAAGCCCAGCTCGCGCACGATCGGCAGCGCCTCTTCGCGGGGCATGTCCTTGACGTCCGGGCGGGCGGCGAGGATCTCGTCGGCCAGCTCGATGACATAGTCACCGGGGTAGCCGCCCTGCGGGACGTCCTCGCCGTGGATGCGGGAGAGCACCGAGTGGCCGAAGACGTTCATCTGGTTGCCGGCGTCGTTGACGTAGTACTCGTTGGCGACCGTGGCGCCGGAGGCGCGCAGCAGCCGGCCGATGGCGTCGCCGAGCGCGGCCCAGCGGGTGTGCCCGATGTGCAGCGGTCCGGTGGGGTTCGCGGAGACGAATTCGACGTTGACGCTCCGCCCGGCCAGCGCCTCGTTGTGACCGAAGGTGTCCCCTGTTTCGACGATCGTGCGGGCAAGCTCCCCTGCGGCGGCGGAGTCCACGGTGATGTTGATGAACCCGGGGCCCGCGATCTCGATGCGCTCCACGCCGGCGACCTGCTCCAGCCTGGCGCCGACGATCTCGGCGAACGCACGCGGGGGCATCCCGGCCTTCTTGGCCAGCTGCAGGGCGATGGTGGTGGCCCAGTCGCCGTGCTCGCGATTCTTGGGGCGCTCGATGACGACGTTCTCGGGGAGATCGACGCTCAGCTCACCGGCTTCGACAGCCTCGGCGAGCACGCTCTTGACAACGGTGGAGAGTTCTTCTGGAGTCACCGGAACAGTCTACGCGGTCCGCCCCGGGAGCCGGGTCAGCACAGGATGGCTCAGCTGAGCAGACCGAGCACACCGCTGATGCTCAGGTAGACGCCGAGTCCCGCCAGGGTCAGGCCGCTGCCCATCTCGATGCGTCCGGTCACCACGGGGTTCGAGAGCCAGGAGTTCGCGGCATCGACCAGCAGCACGACACCGATCAGGTAGAGCCACATGCTGGCGGCCACAGTGCCGCCGAGCACCCCGATCGCAAAGGCCGGGGAGGCTCCGACGGGAGTGAACTGCGGGAAAAGTGCCAGGAAGAACAGACCGACCTTCGGGTTGGTCATGCAGCTGCCCAGCCCGATCAGGAATGTGCCGCGGAAGCTGGTGATGTCGCGGCGGGTGCGACGGCGGGGGGAGTCCTCCGATCCGCGAGCGCCTGGGCCCTCCTCCGCTGCGGGGGGTTGGGGATCGTAGGGGCCCCCGACCAGCACGGGAACTTCGACGTCGGCGCGGGCCAGTCGGTGCGCCTTCAACGTGATCGAGGCGCTGCGCACCGCGCGGGCACCGAGGAAGATCACGTAGAGGCCGCCGACGAGGCTGAGCAGCTCATAGGCCACCGGGGAGGCCTGGAACAGCGCCGCCAGGCCGGTGGCGGCCAGCGCCGCCCAGATCAGCGCGGCCACTGAGGATCCGGTCGCCGCGCCGAGGCCTGCCCGGCGGGAGAGCAGCGCATTGCGCAGAGACAGCATGGTGTCCTGCCCCGGGGTGATGGCCAGGACGGCGGAGACGGCGAGCAGACCGAAATAGCTGGAGAGTGTCACAGCTCCATCCTGGGACACCACACCGATCAGGACAAGCAGATAAAAGCTTAAGACTGTTCGGTATAAACGAATCTGCGCCATACTGGTGCCATGTTGAACCCTCACAGGCTGCGCGTGCTGCACTCGGTGATCGCCACCGGCTCGATCCAGGGCGCCGCGCGCAGCCTGCACTTCTCCCCCGCCACGGTGAGCCAACATATGAGCATCCTTGCGCAGGAGACCGGGCTCAAGCTCTTCGAGCGCAGCGGTCGCGGACTCACCCCGACGACGGCGGCACTGTCCCTGGCACGGGGCAGCGCCGCCGTGCTGCAGGGTCTCGACGAGCTGGACCGTCAGGTGGAGAGCCTGCGGCTGGGCCGGTCCAGCCACCTGATGCTCGCCAGCTTCACCTCCGCGGCGAGGGAGTGGCTGCCTCGTGTGGTCGCCACCCTGCGCGCCAAGGACCCTGGGATGACGGTGCAGATCAGCCTCAACGAGCCCTACGCCGAGAAGACCGGACGTCCGGTGGACATCGACATCCGCAATGAGTCACCGCTGGAGCCCGAAGAACACTTCAAGGGATATCTGCGGCACCTGCTTCGGCACGAGGACTTCGCCGTCGTCGTTCCTGCTGATCATCCGCTCGCGGACTCTGCGACGGTGGAGGTCCAGGAGCTCAGCAATCAGATGTGGGTGGACCATGACATCAAGGACAGCCCCAACGGCAGGATGATCCGCACCGCCTGCCAGGCCGCCGGATTCGTGCCCCAGTTCGCGGCCCGGCTCGATGACCACAACGCCGCCCTGTCTCTGGTGGCGGCTGGACTCGGGATCACCGTGCTCCCCCACCTGGCTCTGCGCGATCTCCCGCTCGGCACGGTGGTCCGCCCGCTGCGAAATCCCAAGGTGCAGCGCCGGATCGTCGCCCACGTGAAACAAGATCGCGCAGGCGAGGAGCTGGTCGTGGCGGCACTTGAGGTGCTGCGCGAAGAATCCGAGAAATCACTCGACGAAGAACCCTTGACCTGACCCCTCAGCAGTCCTAATGTACAACCACATGGTTATACGTTCTGAGGTGTCGGCTCCCCCCAGTGACGCCCAGGTGGACCGGATCTTCCGGGCCCTGGCAGACGCCACTCGCAGGGACATCGTCAGGCGCACCCTCGGTGAGGAGGCAACAGTCTCCGCCCTGGCCGCGCTCTATGAGATGTCCTTCGCCGCCGTGCAGAAGCACGTCAGCGTCCTCGAAAGCGCCGATCTGGTGACCAAGCGCCGGCAAGGGCGCGAACGCCTGGTCCGCGGCAACCCTGACACCATCCGTGGAGCCCAGGCACTGCTCGATGAGTACGCGCGCATCTGGCAGGGCCGCATCTCCCGCCTGGACGCCCTCCTGGCGGACACCACGACGCAAGACACCAGTGGGCAGCACTGATACAGAAAGGCTCGTCATGCCCATCACCTCAGTCACCAAGGACGCCGAAGCATTGACCATGACTGTGGTCTCCGACTTCTCCGTGCCGGTCCAGCGGCTCTGGGACGCCCACGCCGACCCCCGCCAGCTTGAGAAGTTCTGGGGACCCGAAGACTGGCCGGCAACCTTCACCCGCCACGACTTCCACCCCGGGGGCCGTTCGCACTACTGGATGACCGGCCCGGACGGCACTCGGGCCGCGGGCTACTGGGAGTTCCTCGCCATTGACCCCGGGCGCTCCTTCGAGGTCACCGATGGCTTCGCGGACGAGTCTGGCACACCGAATCCGGAGATGCCGCAGATGCGCCTGCGCCTGACCTTCGCCGAGACTCCGCATGGATCCAGGCTGACCTCGACCTCCTGGTTCAACTCCACCGAGGACTATCGGCAGCTGCTCGAGATGGGCATGGAAGAGGGCCTGACCTCGGCCATGGGCCAGATGGATGCGGTCCTGGAGGATCTCTCCTCCTTCGCCGCCGGCAGGGGCGCCCAGACCCAGATGCTCACCGACACCAAGGTGCGGATCAGTCGGATCATCCGCGGAACTCCCGAGAAGGTCTGGCAGGCCCATCGTGACCCAGACCTGATGCGGCGCTGGCTCCTGGGCCCGGACGGATGGCGCATGAGGGAATGCCAGCTCGGCGAGAAGGTCGGCGAGAGCTACCGCTTCGTCTGGGAGCGGGAGGAGGACGGTTCGGACAGCTTCGCCTTCTTCGGCGAGCTCAAAGAGCTCGACGCGCCCCACCGTGAAGTGACCACCGAAAACATGGAGGGGATGCCCAGTCCCCCCAACATCAATGAGCAGACCCTGACACCGGTCCACGGCGGCACCCTTCTCACCGTGGTGATCACCTACCCCGACAAGGAGACCCGCGACATCGTCCTGGGAACGGGCATGGCAGACGGCATGGAAGCCAGCTACGCCAGGCTGGAGGCGGTCTTGACAGCCTCCTCCCGGTCATAGCGGCAGGCTCATCCCGACCACGCCCCCGACCAATATCAGTGAGGACCTGTATCGATGCCGCAGCCATTCACCATCACCCTGCCGATCGCTGATCGTCGCCGCTCCCACACGTTCTACCGGGACGGCCTCGGGCTCGATCCGGTGGGTGACGTGGCGCAGGACGGCCTCCCCGAACCGCTGCAGTTTCGACTGCTCGGGGAGGCCTACCTCTGCCTGGTCCCCACCGAGGCCTTCGACTGGGTGCTGGGTCCCCGCGAGCTGTCCCCGGCGGAACACAGCGAGTGCCTGCTGGGCATCGCCCTCGCTGATGCCCAACAGGTCACCGCCATGACCGAACGACTGGTCACAGGCGGGGGCACGGTGCTCACCCCACCCACCCACCAGCCCTGGGGATTCGAGTCCCTTGTGGCGGACCCAGATGGTCACACCTGGCAGCTCTACGTCGGGTGAGCCAGAGATCTCCTCGGCCCGATGGGAAGGAGCACCCCAAGCGGCTCATCATGGTCCTCGGCGGTGCATCAATGCAACCGCGTTCCGGCCGGTCGGAGATCTCAGGAGCGGACCTGGCGATCGCCTTCCTCGTCACCGCTCTCTTCCTCGTCACTCGCTGCACCGTCCTTCTGCGAATCCTCACCCTTGGGGCGCCGTACCAGCAGGTAGGTCGCGCCGAAGAGCAGCACGCCTGCGCCGATCGCCGCGGCGATCGCCCACTCCTCCCCCACCAGATCGTCCAGGAAGGACCGCGCAGGGGACTCTGGATCGACGAGGGCGACCACCACGAAGGCGGTCACGACAAATGTGGCCAGAATCGTCCCCAGTCGCCGCCACCACCGCGAGGATCCGACCTTCTGCAGAGAATGCCCGGCCTTGGCCACCTGTTTGGCGCGCAGCACCCGCAGCGCCCCGACGCTGCGCAGAAGACGCAGGAGCTGCATGGGACCGACGCTGAAGACCACGCCGACGATGACCAGCACGCTCAGACCCACGAGCCACCAGTTGCGGCGCAGCCAGTCGATCTTCTTGGGCGACACCAGGAACAGCACGATGGTCTCGAAGATCAGCACCACACTGGTGATCCAGAGCCCCACGTGGCCGATCATCTCGAAGGGCTCATCCAGGAGGGTGAGGAAGACCGCGGGGACCGACACCACGGCCGCGATCAGCACCGGCCAGGCAAGCCTGTCCTCCCAGCGCTCTTCGAGCTCGCGGGCTCGGTCCTGGGACGCTCTGCCGCTGGCAGTCTCGGCGAGCTCTCCCGCGGCGGCGGAAGCACGCTGCCTCTTGGACTCTGGACCGCGCTCGTGTTCGTCGGCGGAGGTGGGTGCGGAAGTCATAGTCCCAGGGTAGAGGGGTTCTCAGCCGGTTGAGCGAGGCATCGGGCCGCCGAGGTGTGCGACCGCGCCGCGGCACTTCGCAGTCGATCGATCGTGAGTCGCCTGGTCCCGCGCGGCGAGATCCTCGGCCAAGGCGCAAAAAAAGGCCCGCATCCTTGCCGAGACAAGAATGCGGACCTGATTTCTCTGTGTGCCCCCGGCGGGAATCGAACCCACGACTTTTGGTACCGGAAACCAACGCTCTATCCCCTGAGCTACGGAGGCCCGCCAGCTGTGCAATTCAAGGAACCGAGTTCCTCGAGCAACTGACCGATTCAGATTACCAGCACCGCACCGGTTCCACCTAGCCGGTCACCGAGGTGGTGTAGCTCCACAGCTCCGCGGACATCCCCACGGGCTTCTTCGGCGACTCCCCGGAACCGGACTCGCCGCCGCTGTGGGACTTCTGGAAGTCCTGCGAGGTGCGCCAGTTCTCAAACGCCTCCTCCGTGGCCCAGCGGGTGATGACCAGCCAGGTCGTGCGCTCGTCGGCAGGCTTGAGCAGCTCAAAGCCCTCGAAGCCTTCGGTGCCCTCCATGGAGTCGCGGCGAGCGGCGAACCGCTTGCCGAGTTCATCGCCGGAGTCGGCAGGGACAGTGATGGCGTTGATCTTGATGATGCTCATAGGGCCATCTTCGCAAAGTCAGCGGCGTCCGCAACAGCAGCCGCGCGAATCCACGGTGAGCTAGGGACGGCAGCCTCGTGCCGCGGAGCCCGCGCCGCTGTCATCGTCCCGCCGCGTAGCCCTGGGCGCCGCGGGCGTTGGCCGCGGCGCGCAGCCGCCCGGTCTGCGGGTCCCGCGTGACGCAGGAGAGTCGTCCCAGCGCCCAGTCCCCCGCCGTGGTGACCTGGTGTCCACGGCGACGCAGTCCTTCGATGAGCTCGGCACCGAGTCGGTCCTCCACCACGGCCCCGCCGGGCTCCCATGCGCGCGGCCAGAAGGAGCCGGGCATCGACGTCGTATGCAGGGTGGGGGCGTCGATGGCCTGCTGGGCGGTGTGTCCTCCGATGAGCATGCGCAGCAGCATGGGCAGCTGCCACTGGTCCTGCTGGTCTCCGCCCGGGGTGCCCAGGGCGATCAGCGGAGCGCCGTCCTTGAGCACCAGCGTAGGGGTCAGTGTGGTGCGCGGACGCCTCCCCGGTTCCAGCCGAGAGGAGGAGCGTTCATCGAGCCAGGTCATCTGCAGCCGGGTGCCCAGGCAGAAGCCGAGCCCCTCGATCACCGGTGAGGACTGCAGCCACCCCCCGGAGGGGGTTGCGGAGACGATGTTGCCCCAGCGGTCGACCACGTCGAGGTGACAGGTGTCCCCCTTGGTCTCCCCGGCCTTGGAAACGGTCGGCTCGCCCGCACCGGCTCCGGCGACGGCGTCGGCCACGTTGACCAGGGCAGGCAGCACCTGGTCGGCGCCGGGGACCTTCCCCGGGCGGAACTCTGCGGAGGCTCGCTCGCTGATCTGCTCGCGACGCTGCGCGGCGTATTCATCCGAGAGCAGGTGCTCCAGGTTCACCGGGACATCGCCGTAGTAGGTGTCTCGGTCCGCGAGGGCCAGCTTCTGCGCCTCCAGGATCAGGTGGGCGCCGATCTCGGTGCCGGGGTCCAGCTGCTCGTCCGGGTAGCCTTCGAGGATCTTCAGCGCCTGCAGCAGCGCTGGGCCCTGGCCCCAGGCGCCGGACTTCGCGATGGTGTGGCCGCGGAACTCGATTGAGACCGGGGTTTCGTATCCGGCGCTGTGGGCGGCGAAGTCTTCGGCGGTGATCACCCCGGCGTAGTCGCCGCCGTCGGAGTGCCGATGCGGGGTCTTCACGAACTCCGCCGCAGCCTCGGCGACGCGTCCGGTCTTCCACTCACTGCGTGCGGCTTCGATCTGCGCCACCCGGCTCGAAGCACCCTGCCCGGCGGCGATGAGGTCGCGCAGCACCTGCGCATACTCGGGGTTGCGGATGCTCTGCCCGGGCTCGGGGACCTTGCCCTCGGGCATCCACAGCGCGGCGGAGGTCGGCCAGTGCTCCTGGAAGAGCTCGGCGACGGCCCGGATCGCCCGCACCGCCCCGGGCAGGATCGGATGCCCGTCCTCGGCGTAGTCGATGGCGAAGGCGAGCACCTCGGCGAGGTCCCAGCTGCCGTGGTCGCGCAGCAGCACCAGCCAGGCGTCGACGGCGGCCGGGACGGCGGCCGCGAGGGCACCGGCACCCGGGACGTTCTCGAGCCCGAGCGCACGGTAGTGCTGGATCAGGGCCCCTGCGGGTGCGGGCCCCTGGCCCATCAGCACCTGCGGCGTCGACGGTGCGCCGGCGGTCGCGAAGATCCCGACCATGTCACCGCCGGGACCGTTGAGGTGCGGCTCCACCACATGCAGGACGAAGGCCCCGGCGACGGCCGCGTCGAAGGCGTTGCCACCGCGTTCCAGCACCGCCTGCGAGGAGGCCGTGGCGAGCCAATGCGTGGAGGCGGTCATTCCGAAGTGACCCTCCAGGGTGGGCCTGGTGGTGAAGGTCTCGGCATGGGTGAACGTCATGGGCACTCCTGAGGCGTCGACGCGACGATCGAGCAGGACACCCACCCGCCGCATTAGTTGCTTTTGCAAACCAGCCTACGGGATGAGCGGGGTCAGAAGAGCGCCGGCTGGGCAGGACCGGCCGCGGTCGGTGCCGACGCTCCCTGCTGGGCCACCGGGGAGTCCGGGTCATTGCGCTCGCGCCACATCAGGTCCACCGGCTTGTCGAAGCCATGACGACGCCGGGCGGCGCGGGCGGAGTCGGCGAGCCAGTGCCGATACTCCTTGGAGGCGTAGGAGCCGCCGCCGTAGATCCGACGATACTTCGCCACCAGCGCCGGGTACTCGCGGGCCAGCCAAGCCATGAACCATTCCCGGGCGCCGGGGCGCAGGTGCAGCGCACCGGTGGTCACATAGCTCGCACCGGCGTCGGCCAGTGCGGCATGGAGGGTGTCGATGCGACCGTCGCCGTCGGTGAGCCAGGGCAGGATCGGCATGGCCAGCACCGAGCATTCAAGCCCGGCGTCGGTGATGGAGCGGATCAGATTCAGCCGTGCCCGGGGATCCGGGGTGCCCGGCTCCACCTTCTGCTGAAGCTCCGGATCCATGACCGCCAGGGACACCGCGACCGAGACCGGCACCTGTTTGGCGGCCTCCTGCAGCAGCGGGAGGTCGCGCTTGAGCAGCGGCCCCTTGGTCAGGATGGAGAAGGGCGTCCCAGAATCCGCGAGCGCCCTGATGATCCCGGGCATCAGCTGGTAGCGACCCTCCGCGCGCTGATAGGGGTCGGTGTTGGTCCCCAGCGCCACGTGCTCGCGCTTCCAGGACGGCCGATTCAGTTCGGCCCGAAGCACCTCGGCGACATTGGTCTTCACGATGATCTGCGTATCAAAGTCCCTGCCCGCGTCCAGGTCCAGGTACTCGTGCGTCTTCCGCGCGAAGCAGTTGTGGCTGACCACACCGTTCGCGATGAAGTCCCCGGTGCTGGTGGTGATGTCGATCAGCGGCTCGCTGCGACCGAGCGCTTCGATGCCGGTGATGCGCAGAGCCTCGGTGGTCCCGACCGCACCTCCCAGCACGCTCGCTTCGAGAGGGGATTCCTCCGCCTCGGAATCCAGCTCAGGAGACATTCCGAGTCCGAATCCCATGAGCCGGTCGTGCTCCGTCAGACATGGGCGCGGTGACCCACCCTCCGGGCGAGCCACGTACTTCCACCCGCGCTCTGCCAGGAAGCGATGGTCGCCGCTGGCCACGATCTGAGTGCCATCGCGAAGCGTGATGCGGAATGCGGGCTTCTCGGTCCCCCATTTCGCTGAGACCTCCGAGCGGACCAACCGGCGATTCCTGCCGTCGAGCTCGGTGCCGACGACGACGTCGCCCACCCTGACCTCACGCAGCAGCTTCTGCCGCCCGTCGGCCATCAGGATCAGCGTCTCGGGGCTCAGGCAATACACGCACTGATGCAGACATCCGCGGGTGGGGTTCACGGTCCAGGAGAAGGGCATGTTCGACTGGCCAGGCACCTTGTTGAGCGCGGTCTTCGCCGCCACCTCGTGGAAGGTCACGCCTTCGAACTCCGGGGTGCGCACCGAGCGCAGGAGTCCCTTGAGCGGGATGAGGGCCGCACCCTCACCCTCCTGCACTGCCTGTCCCTGCCACCTCATACGGTTATTCGAACATACTTTCGAATGCCTGTCGAGATGGACTCGCCCTCGAAGCCCGGCGAGCTGAAACTCCCGGACACCTGACTGGGCCCGGGGCACCAGCCTCAGCTCACCAGCAGCAGGACCCCGCCCAGCCCGGTTCCCACCGCAAGCACCGTGCCGCCGGCACCGAGCAGCAGCGCGGGTCCTCCCTGGCGCAGCAGGCGACGCAGGTCCACCGAGGCGCCGACGCCGACCATCGCGGTGGTCAGCAGCATCGTGGTCACGTCCGCGGAGAAGTCCAGGGTGGACTCGGGCAGATCGGTGACCGAGCGCAGCACCATCATCACCAGGAAGCCCAGCACGAAGAGCGGGATCAGCGGCGGCCGCGATCCAGCGCCCTCCTCGACGCCCTCCCCGGCTCCCTGCGCAGCTCCGACCGCCCGGCGGCGACGCCCGGCAAGGCTGATGCCGGCGATCACTGGCGCCAGGAGCACCACCCGGGCGAGCTTGACCAGGGTCGCGGTGGCCAGCGCCACCGCCCCGACCACTCCGCCGGCGGCGACCACCTGTCCGACCTCATGGATGCTGGCGCCGATCCAGACGCCCATCTGTTCCTCGCCGAGGCCGAGCAGGGTTCCCAGCGCCGGCAGCGCGAGCAGCGCCAGGGTGCCGTAGAGGGTGACCACCGCGACGGCGGCCGCAGCGGCCGCCTGGACCGGGGCACCGTCGTCGTCCTTGCCGTCGCCTCGGTCGATCGCCGCGGCGGCTGCCGCCACGGCTGAGGCCCCGCAGATCGCGGTGCCGGCGGCCAGCAGCGTGGTCATCCCCTTCGGTGCGCCCAGCAGCCGCCCGAGGGCGAGCATCCCGAAGAAGGTCACCCCCACGGTGAGCACGACGACCGCGAGGACCGCCCACCCCAGGCCGAGCAGGTCACCCAGCGCCAGCTGGAGGCCGAGCAGCACGATGCCCACCCGGAGCAGCTTCTTCGCCGCCCAGCCGAGACCACGCTCGGCCCAGAACGGCACCCAGCCCAGGCTGCGCAGCGCGATGCCGGCAAGGACTGCGACCAGCAGCCCGGAGATCACCGGAATCTGCTCGGCGATCAGCCGGTGCGCGGCGATCGCGAAGATGAGAGCCAGCGCCGCGCCGGGGAGGATCTCCGCGGTCTGGCACCAGAGCCGGGTCAGCCGCGAGGTCAGGTTGGAGGTCAGGGCGGTTAGTGGAGGCACCGGATAAGCATAGGACCACTGGCCTAGACTGAGCGGGTGCCGAATCAGCTGAACACCGAGACCCCGACCGCCGCTCCGCATGAGTCGATGAAGCCGGGGGCCGCACAGCAGGATGCAAGGCCGCAGGAGTCAGCGCCGCACCCGCAGGCGGGCCGCGAGGCCTTCAGCTTCGAGGTCGAGGCCCGGATCGAGGGGGCGCTGGGCCGCACCGGCACCATCCGCACTCCCCACGGGGACATCAAGACCCCGGCCTTCATCCCGGTGGCCACCAAGGCCACGATCAAGACCGTGCGCCCCGAGGAGATGCTCGAGATCGGCGCCCAGGCCGCCCTGGCCAATGCGTATCACCTGAATCTGCAGCCGGGCACCGATGTGATCGACGCCGCGGGCGGGCTGGGCCGGTTCATGAACTGGCCGCTGCCCACCTTCACCGACTCCGGCGGATTCCAGGTCATGAGTCTGGGCGCGGGGTTCAAGAAGGTCATCACCATGGACGCCTCGGTGGTCCCCGATGACGCGGCCGTCGCCCCGAAGAAGGTGCGCCTTGCCCTGGTGGACGACGACGGCGTGACCTTCAAGTCCCATATCGACGGCACCACCCACCGGTTCACCCCGGAGATCTCGATGAAGCTGCAGCACGAGATCGGCGCGGACATCATCTTCGCCTTCGACGAGCTGACCACGCTGTTCAACACCCGCGACTACCAGGAGACCTCCCTGGAGCGCACCCGGCTCTGGGCCGAGCGCTGCCTCTCCGCGCACCGCAGCCTCACCGCCGAGCGCAGCCACCGCCCCTACCAGGCACTCTTCGGGGTGCTCCAGGGTGCCCAGTACGAGGATCTGCGGCGCAAGGCCGCGAAGGATCTGGGCTCCATGGAGATCGAGGGGCAGAGCTTCGACGGCTTCGGAATCGGCGGCGCCCTGGACAAGGAGAACCTCGGGGTGATCGTGAGCTGGATGGCCGAGGAGCTCCCGGAGAACAAGCCGCGCCACCTGCTGGGGATCTCCGAGCCCGAAGACTTCTTCACCGCCATCGAGAACGGGGCAGACACCTTCGACTGCGTCTCCCCCTCTCGAGTGGCGCGGACCGGACGGGTCTATCACCCCGATGGTCGCTACAACATCCCGCAGGCTCGCTTCAAGCGCGACTTCTCCCCCATCGATGAGGAGTGCACCTGCTACACCTGTCAGAACTACACCCGGGCCTACCTGCATCACCTCTTCAAGGCCAAGGAGATGCTCTACAACACGCTGTGCACCATCCATAACGAGCACTACACGATCAAGATGGTCGATGACATCCGGGCCAGCATCGAACAGGGCCGGTTCTACGAGTTCCGCGACGCCACCCTGGGCCGCTATCAGGCTGGGTCCACGCCGTAGCCGGATGACCTCAGGTCGGACCGTGGAGGTCCACCTCCTCCGAAGGTCATTTCTCAAGATTCGCAAGAACCTGTCCTTGGTCAACCGATGACTGCTGAGAGAACAGTCGCAACCGTGAAGACGAGTTGCGCATTCTGCGCGAATCCCCGGCGCGATCCGGGGCGTGCGGTCCGGAGAAGAGGCTCTCTTCCAGCGTCTCTGGCCCCTCTCGGTGCTGACCCGCCGGCGGCTGGAGCGGCAGGTGAAACATGTCCGATCGCGCCTCGCGCCACAAGTGCCCTCAGCCGGAGCGGCACCGGTGCTGCCAGTCGGTGCCAGCGTGAGCAGCTGTGCCATCCACCAGATCCACACTCAGCGCAGTGATGCACTCCCCCTGGCGCGGAGCCGGCCGGACTCCACACCCTGGACATGACCGAGCATCTCTGCTCCGAGGAGACCTGCCCGGCGGTGATCGGCAAGATCACCGCGTACTGGGACAAGAGCCGTCTCTCGAACCACCGCATCGAATCGCTGGCGCAGCTGCTGGACGCCAAGCTCCGCGAGGAGATGCCGGACCTGTTCTGAGTCTTCGACGCCCGGTCGGGCCGGTGGGGCCGGTGGGGCCGGTGGGGCCGGTGGGGTGACTCTGGCAGGACGGGCGGGAACTACGACTGATGTGGCGGGCGCTCCAGGTCGCCCTGCTTTCTAGGGTTTGCATCTTTCTGCCGGACGCTCTAGGTTTCAGCAGACAACGAATCATCCAGAGCGACTGAGAGACCTAGCTCAACGACGTCGCAGCAACCCCACCCCTTCAGGGTGAGCAGGTGCTACCGCTGGGAACGATGAAAGGTGAGATGTTCCATGCCCAAAGCGGCTTCAAGCGCACAAGAGAACAGACTGAATCCGAGGTACACCGAGGCACCCCTGCGCACCTCTTCGAAGACTCTGCGGGTCGCTGGCACGTGGTCGGGCCCAGTACGGACCGAACTCACCGTCCGGGACTTCAGCTTCGTCTCTGACCAGCCTGTGGTGCGCGGTGGCAGCGATCAGGGCCCCGCGCCGATGGAGTACCTGATCGGCGGTGTCAGCAGCTGCATCGCCGTCGCGGTCGAACAGCTGGCCCATCGGCGGGCCCTGCCACTCACCGACATCTCCACATACACGCTGGCACGTCAGGACACTCGCGGGTTGGCTGGGCAAGCAGATGTGCAACCCTATTTCTACGTGTACCGGTTGCAGCTGGTCGTAGAGACCAGCGAACAGGACTCCTCTGTCCTGACAGACTTCGCCCAGTGGGCCGAACACATCTGCCCCGCGATCAATCTCTTGCGCGACGCGCACATCGACCTGGAAGTCGCGTGGGCATTCGTGCACAAGAACTCCCATGGCCTCGCCGAAGCTCTGGCGAATCGCGCCTGGGGCTACGAGGTGGACGGGGACGCCAGCCACGGGGACTTGATCTTCGAGGTCCTCAACGCCGATGCCACCCCAGATCTCGTGGAGATGGGCTCGTGACGACGGTCGGACTCTGGACGATCGGCCTGGCACTCGCATACACCGCCTGGCTCATACTCGGAAGCCGCATCGCTGTGGGCCGCTCGGGACGCGGAGGATTCTTCGTCAGCGGTCGCAGTTTCAGCCCTTGGACCGTCGCGTTCTGCATCACGGGACTGTTCTCAGGATCCTCCTACATCGCGATCGTCGAGCTGAGCTACCGAACAGGCGTGTCGGCGGTCTGGTACGGCGTGGCCGAAACGGTGCAGATCTTGCTGATCGCGCTCCTTCTGGTCAAGCCCCTGCGAGAGAAGCTCGTGGTGACGGTCACCGGCATCATCGGGGACCGATTCGGCCGCGGAGCCCAGGCCATCAGTTCTGTGATCACCGGTCTGACGTTTCCGATGTATTCAGTGGCCACCAGCATCGCCTTCGCGTCCGCCCTCTTCGCGGTCACGGAGATCCCACTGTGGCAGTGCATCGCTCTGACAGCGATCATCCTGCTCGCCTTCCTGACCTTCGGCGGCATGCGCTCCGTGGCATTCTCCCAGACCATGAATGTCCTGATGATCTTCGTGATGTTCATCGTGGGCATCTGGGCGTTCCTGGTCTCACCCGGGCCCAGCGGTCTCGAGACCTTGGCTGAGGAGCAGCCACAGATGTTCGATGTCTCGAACGCCGGCATATCGCTGATCGTTGCCTGGTTCGGCACCTTCATCGTCAATGTTCCCCTGGCTCAGGCCGCCTTTCAGATGTCGATGTCGGCGCGGAGCCCGGAAGACGGCCAGAAGGGGCTCTTCCTCGCGGCGATCATCGGCATGCCCCTGATCCTTCTCGGAATCGTCGTCGGCGTCGCCGCCTCGATTGTGGTCCCGGATGCATCGCTGCCCCTGGTGGGCATCGCCGAGTACATCGCCGGTTCCCTTCCTGCTTGGGCTGCGGCCGTATTCTTCGTGGGACTCTGGGCATGCGCCCTGGGCTGGGCGGGACCCTGCCAGTTCTCTGGAGCCACCTCGCTGGGCCGGGACCTCGGGAGCGCGCTTCGTCCCCGAGCGACCCAGGTGGAGCTGGTGCGCTACACGCGGATCGCGCTGGTGGGGCTCACTGTCCTGATGGTGATCTTCAGTCTCCTGCGCGCCGAGGAGTCAGCCTGGTGGAATGTGATGGCATGGACTCTGCGCAACGGCGCCACCTTCGCTCCGGTTCTCGCGGCGTTCTTCTGGCCGCTCGCCACCCGCTCCGCGGCGCTGACCGCACTACTCGCCGGATTCAGCGCGGGACTCGGCTGGTACGCGCTCTCGGGGTTCAGTGCCACGGACTTCTTCCTCGGAACCCATCCGGTCTGGGTCGCCATGATCGCCAATCTCGCAGGCATCGTTCTAGTCACGCTGATCCAGGGCAGCTGGCGACTGACCCTTCATGCAGCGCGGCGCAGAAACGGCGGACTCGTTCTTCTGGTCACGGGTCTCGCCGCGGTCCTGAGCATGAACATCTCAGCATGGCTCAACAGCTACGGTTTGATGGGACTGGCACTCTTCCTCATCACTCTTGGTGTCTTCGCCGCTGCGGTCCTCCTCGCCGAGTCTCCGACGGCGACCCACACGAAGACCCAGCTGTGGGGCTCCCGGACCGAACCAGTGACCGCGCAGAACACCTCGCCACTGTAATTCTCGCGACACCAATGCCTGCTGCCGTTCGACCCGTCAGGGGAAGTCACACCTAGAGCTGGCCCAGCAGCTCCCGCCAGATCACCTTCCAGTGTTCGGCCTCCTCGGGCGAGCGCAGCCTGGTGTGTCCGACGCCGAGCGAGGACTTCCCTGCGGACTTCCCCGAGATGGTCACCGCGACCCGGGAGCCGTCGACCAGCCCGGCGCGCCAGTAGCGCCAGCGGTCGGTGGAGGAGGTGCCGGGCTCTCCCTGGAGCGCGACACCGCCGAAAGAGTCACGCCCGCCGACGAGAGCGACCCATGCCCCCAGCGCGGCGTCCATGTCACCCGGATAGGTCTTGGAGACCGAGGCCTGAAACTCACCGGTACGAGACTCCCCCGGGCGGCGCAGGTCACGGTGTTGTTCGTAGGCGACCGCCACGCTCTGGGCCCACCAGCCACGGTTCTCCACGTCCATCGGCATATGGTCATAGACGATTCCGACGATCTCGCGGTGCGGCAGGGCAGCAGCTCCGGCGTCGTCGAGGGCGGTGACCCACTGCGCCCAGGCCCGTCGGGTGGTCCGTTCGATCGCTGCGGTGCTGTGACTCCTGACCATGGGCTCGAGCCTACGCCGCTGCTGCTCGCTTGCCAGCCCTGGCCGTCGGCGGACCTGCCCCGGCGCGTGACTTGACACGCCCGTGGAGCTCAGCCGGCGCGTGCCCTCAGGCGGCGTCGACGGAGTTGACCGGCATGTGCGGGAAGTACTCCCAGAGTTCGCGGAGTCTGCGGAACTGCAGGTCATCGTCGAGCCCTTCGAGGACGGAGACGACGGCAGGCCGAGCACCTGAGGCGGTGGCTGCCGCCACCAGATCCTTCGGGACGGTCGGTTGGGCGGTGAGCGTGAATGCGGTCTTGACAGCTTCGACGACTTCAACTCGGGTGACAGCGTGCATGGTGTTCCTTCCAAGAGGGTTCTGCATGGGGTGCCCGCAGCCCTCGGCGATCGGTCACATCCGTGCGGAGACCGATGCGTTGATGCTGCCCGGAGGATCCGGGAGCAGGTTCGGATGGTCGCGCTGGACGGTGCGCAACCTCCACGGGTCTCTGAACAACGCCACGGGGGTGCCGTCGTTGCGGTAGAGGACTTCGCAGTCCTGGCGTTCGCGCAGGATCGCTGCGGCATCCTCGTCGATGTCACGAGCGACCGAGTAGTCCAGCGCGTCGAAGGAGACCGAGGCACCGAAGTCAGATTCCATGCGGGCGGAGACGACCTCGAACTGCATCGGGCCCACGGCGCCCAGGACAGGACGCTGCTGGCTGCGGCGCTCGGAGTAGAACACCTGGATGACGCCTTCGCGGTCCAGCTGCTCGATGCCCTTGCGGAACTGCTTGTGCTTGCTGGCGTCCCCGGTCTTGCCGACCCGGAAGTGCTCCGGGGCGAAGGGCTTGAACGGCGGGAACATCACCGACTGGCCCGCGTAGAGGGTGTCGCCCGGGCGAAGCGTGGAGGCGTTGACCAGGCCGACGACGTCGCCGGGCCAGGCGGTGTCCACCGTGGTGCGGTCGCGGCCGAAGACCTGCTGGGAGTACTTGGTGGGGAAGGGCTTCGCGGACTGGGCGTGGGTGGCGACCATGCCGCGTTCGAAGACTCCGGAGCAGATGCGCATGAATGCGATCCGGTCGCGGTGGGCCTTGTCCATACCGGTCTGGACCTTGAAGACGTAGCCGCTGAAGTCGGAGGTGAGCGAATAGGGGGTGCCGTCGGCGTCCGGGCGGGCCTGCGGGGGCGGACCCTGCTCCATGATGAAGTGCAGCAGCTCTTCGACGCCGATGTTCTGCACCGCCGAGGCGAAGAACAGCGGGGTCGCCTCCTGGGCCAGGAATGCGTCGCGGTCGTAGAACTCGTCGTCGACCTCCAGCAGCGAGGACTCCTCCACCGCGGTCTGGAACTCGACCGGGTACTCGGCCTGAGCGACCTCGGCGGAGAGTCTTTCAGCGAGGACCTTCTTCGCGCCGCCGGGGGCGCGGGTGTAACGGTTCATGGTCATCTCGTCGGGGTGCAGCAGTCCGAGCATGTGCCCGGAGTCTCCGACGGGCCAGTTGCGCGGCATCGAGCGCATCCCGGTGCGGGTGAGGATCTCATCGACCAGCTCCAAGGCATCCTGGCCCGGGCGGTCCCATTTGTTGATCACGGTGATGACCGGCAGCCCGCGGGCCTTGCAGACCTCGAAGAGCTTCATGGTCTGGGCTTCCATGCCCTTGGCCGCGTCGATGAGCATGATCACCGCGTCCACGGCCGCCAGCACGCGGAAGGTGTCTTCGGAGAAGTCAGCGTGCCCGGGGGTGTCCACCAGGTTCACGATCGCATCACCCACGGTGAACTGGAGCACGGCTGAGCTCACCGAGATCCCGCGGGCCTTCTCCATCTCCATCCAGTCCGAGACGGTGCCGCGGCGTCCGGCCTTGCCGTGGACCGCGCCAGCCTCGGTGATCGCGTTCGAGTGAAGCAGCAGCGCCTCACTCAACGTGGACTTGCCCGCATCGGGATGCGAGATCACCGCGATGGTGCGGCGAGACAAGGCCTCGTCCAGAATCTGCTTCGTGTCTGCTTCCATCACGCCTCTGACTCTACGCTTCCGCGGGGAGAGAGTTTAATCCATCCCGGGCCGTGAGGCCACCGTCACAGCGCTGATCCGGTGCAGACCCTCTTGAACGACCCGGCGAACGGGCCCCCCAGCTATCTGTCTCACGTTTATGCCGTCCGAGACCTCCCTCCTCGGGACGAGGACGGCCGGGCTCTCACGTGCGGCGGATCGACTCGTCCGCGAGATCGAGCACCTGGTCCAGCACATCGATCCCGAAGATCAGCTCCTCTTCCGTGGTGTTCAGCGGCGGGCAGATGTGCAGCCGGTTCATGTTCATGAAGGGCAGCACTCCGCGGCGTCTGGCCTCGGCGACCAGCTGATTCATCACCGCGGGGGTCTGACCATAGGGGGCCAGCGGTTCGCGGGTCTCCTTGTCCTTGACCAGTTCGATGGCCCAGAACATCCCGACCCCGCGCACATCTCCGACGCTGGGGTGCCTGTCCTTCAGCGCGGCCAGCCGGGGTCCGATCACGTCTTCTCCCAGCTTCAGCGCGTTCTCCACCATGCCCTCCTCGCGCATCGCGCTGATCGCGGCCACCGCGGCGGCGGCGGCGAGCGGGTGCCCGGAGTAGGTCAGTCCTCCCGGATAAGGCCGCTCGGCGAAGCTCGCGTAGATCGCATCGTCCATGGCGACGCCGCCCATCGGCACGTAGCCGGAGTTGACCCCCTTGGCGAAGGTCACGATGTCGGGCTCGATCCCGTAGTGCTGGTGGGCGAACCACTTGCCCGCACGGCCGAAGCCTGACATGACCTCATCGATGATCAAGACGATTCCGTGCTCGTCACACAGCTCCCGCACTCCCTGCAGGTAGCCCGCCGGAGGCAGGTAGATCCCGGCGGTCCCCGGGATCGCTTCCAGAATGATCGCCGCGACCTGTCCCGGCCCTTCCAGCAGCACCAGGTCGCGCAGGTGATTCAACGCGCGTTCGGCCTCCTGCGCCTCATCGGCGGCGTTGAAGTAGGAGCGGTAGGTGTAGGCGGGCAGGAAATGCTCGACGCCGGCGTCGTCGTCGGAGGCTATCCTTCGCGGGTCACCGGTCAGGTTCACGGCCAGGTGGGTGCCGCCGTGGTACGAGCGGTAGGCAGAGAACACCTTGCGCCGACCGGTGTGCAGCCGCGCCATCCGCACCGCATGCTCATTGGCGTCGGCCCCGCCGTTGGTGAAGAAGACGTGGTTGATGTCTTGAGGGAGAAGCTCGGTGATCAGCCGGGCTGCTTCGGATCGGGCCTCGTTGGCGTGCTGGGGGGCCACCGTGCACAGCTTCTCCGCCTGGGCCTTGATCGCCTCGATGATCTTGGGGTGCTTGTGTCCGGCGTTGGTGAAGACCAGCTGGGACGTCAGGTCCAGGAGCTTGTTGCCCTCACCGTCCCAGATCCAGGAGCCTTCGGCGTCGAGCACGGTCATCGGGGTCAGCGGCTCCTGCGCGCTCCAGGAGTGGAAGACGTGACTGCGGTCCAGCTCGTAGGCCCGGCGGCCCGCGTCGATCTCGGCGGCGCTCGGCCCGGCATCGAACCCGGTGGTCCCGGTGCTCTCAGTCTTTTCGGTGGTATGGGCTGTCATCATGCTCTCCTGCTCTGAAGTCCTGGTCGGTCATTCTGCGGGACGCCCAGCTGCCGACCGCTCTCGGCTGGATCACCCCCGGGGGTGGTGACCACCTTGCCATGGGTGTAGACCTGGATCCTCCCGATGTCGTGGGCGTGGCTGCCGCCGAACAGCGGATTGCCCAGCCGTCGAATGGTCAATGGGGCATCGGCACGGGGTGGACCGGGGTCGAACTCGGGCCGATCCGGGGTGCGGGGGCAGGAGATCGAGGCGAGTGGGCAGAGTCGGGCTGGGGTGCATCGGTGGGGTGCCTGTTAGCCTGTGCCCATGCCCGCTCGTCGGACGGCTCTCGCATGCGTTGCGCTGCTATATGCCCTGACAGCGTGTGGCAGCGGGGGCCCGGAGGACAGCCCCCAGGCCGAGGATGCGACTCCAGACTCACTCGAGGAGACGGACAGCTTCCCCACCATCAAGTTCAACCAGCCGTTGACGGGGGACGTGACGGCGGCGCAGCTCGAGGACTGGACGGCTCGTGGCCTGCTGCCTGTGGCGCCGGCCCATGGAGGCGCCTTCGAGACGATGACCAATGCCCTCCGGGCCGCCGAACCAGCCCCCGACGTCGTGATCTTCGGTGACTCCATGACCCAGCAGGGGGTGGACCCCGCCGAGCTGGGCCGACTGCTGACCGCGGAGACCGGTGAGGAGGTTTCGGTGTTCAACGGCGCCAGCAGCCGGGCGCGCTGGGGCATCAACCTCCTGTTCGCACGCTACGTGGTCAGCCTCGAGGATCCACCGGCAGTCGCGCTGATGGGCATCTCAACCCGCGCCGCGGAGCGCGACGGCTATTACACGGAGGAAGGGTCGAGGTCGGCGTTCTCTTCGATGGTGGAGGGGTGTGACCGGCCGCTCGGCGACACCTGGGGGGAGAAGGACACCGCGCGGTGTGAGCGCGACGTCGCAGACCCGCTGTATCGGTTCCGCCTCGGCGGGGAACAGGTGGCGCGGGCCCAGGAGGGTCAGCCGGCGCAGACCAGCCTGCGGATCGACGCGGACAGCAGGCTGCGGTCCGACGGTTTCATGATCCATCCCGGCGTCAGCGCGGCCAAGGCTGAACAGATCAGCGACACCCGGATGAAGCAGGGTTTTCCTGGTTTTCCGACGGTGCACGATGAGGCCGTGACCGACTTCGGGAATGCCACGGATCTGTTGCGCAGTCATGGCGTGACTGTGCTCGCCTTCGAGATTCCGTACACGCCCGTCCACCAGAAGAACCTCGAAGAGGCAGGACGAGACTATGACGCGCGCAGGCAGGACGCCGCTCAGGCTCTGACGGCCCCTCATGACGTCGCGTTGTTCTCGGTGGCCGAGTTCGGCGCCTGGTGGGGAGATGGCGACAGCCGGGATGCCATCCACCTCGCACCCCAGGGCGCGAGCAAGTTCGCGCGTCAGCTCACCGAGATCCCAGGCTTCATGGATGAGGTTCAAAAAGGGCTCGTCGAGTGAGATTCCCAGACCCCTTCAGGTTGACGTGACCATATGAACTGGACCATAGTGTCACTGTCACCTTAAGGAGGCCTCGCCATGGCCGCGCCGTCGAACCTGCAGACCGAGCTCGCCGTGAGCACGGTGGTCTTCGCGCTGCGTCCGCACCCGGAGACCGGGGAGCTCACGCTCTGGCTGCCGCTGGTGCGCCGCATCCGCGAACCTTTCCTGGGCCAGTGGGCACTCCCCGGAGGCCCCCTGGAACCCGACCAGGACCTGGTCAGCTCCGCCCGCGCCACCCTGCTGGAAACCACCGGTCTGGCTCCGCGGCACATGGAACAGCTCTACGCCTTCGGAGATGTGGACCGCTCCCCGGCCAGCACCCGGGTGGTGTCCATCGTCTACTGGGCGCTGGTGCGCCAGGACGAGGACACCGACGCTGTGGAGGGCGAGAACCTGGAATGGTTCCCCGCCGATGACATCGCCGAGGAGGCCGGCGTGCTGGCCTTCGATCACGGCGTGATCCTCGCCTACGCCCTGGACCGGCTGCGCGCGAAGGTCACCTACTCCCCCATCGCCCACGCCTTCCTCCCCGAGAGGTTCCCGCTGGCCGAGCTGCGCCGGGTCTATGAGGCGATCCTCAACCGGGCGCTGGATCCGTCGAACTTCCGCCGCCAGATCCTTGCCCAAGGCACCGTCGAGGTCACCGGCGAGCGCATGACCGGCACGGCGCACCGCCCGCCGCGGCTCTACCGCTCCAACCCCCACCGCACCCGTTACACCCTCACCATCCAGGAGACACCATGACCGCCTCGGTCCATGACCTGATCACCCTGACCCCGAAGGACAGCTGTAACACGAAGCTGGCCGCCGGGCCTTGGGACTTCGACACCGTCCCGGGCTACGGGCCCGGCTCCTCGCAGGCCGATCGACTCCCTGACCCGGTCTCCCGCCCCGGTCAGCTGCCCGAGCGCTACCAGCTGATGCCCGAGGCCGAGCTGTACGAGCGGATCGTGGCCGCGAAGGCGACGCTCGGCGAGGAGCTGGTCATCCTGGGCCACTTCTACCAGCGCGACGAAGTCATCCAGCACGCCGACTTCGTGGGCGATTCCTTCCAGCTGGCCAATGCCGCGCTGAGCAAGCCAGAAGCCAAGACCATCGTCTTCTGCGGAGTCCATTTCATGGCCGAGACCGCCGACATCCTCTCGACTCCTGAGCAGTCGGTGATCCTGCCCAACCTCGCCGCCGGCTGCTCCATGGCGGATATGGCCGATGAATCCTCGGTGGAGACCGCATGGGAGGAGATCTGCGAAACATACGGGGTGGACCCGGAGAACATCACGCCCGACGCCCAGGGCAAGGTCCCGATCCTCCCGGTGACCTATATGAACTCCTCCGCCGCACTGAAGGCGTTCTGCGGCCGCCACGGCGGGATCGTCTGCACCTCTTCCAACGCCGCGACCGTGCTGGAATGGGCCTTCCAACGCGCCCACCGGGTGCTGTTCTTCCCGGACCAGCACCTGGGCCGCAACACCGCCAAGGCCATGGGGGTCCCGCTGGAGCAGATGCCGCTGTGGAACCCGCGCAAAGCCCTGGGCGGGAACACTGCCGAGCAGCTGCGCGAGGCCAAGGTCCTGCTCTGGCACGGCTTCTGTTCGGTGCACCGACGCTTCACCGTGGACCAGATCACCCAGGCCCGCGCCGCGGACCCGCAGGTGAAGATCATCGTGCACCCCGAGTGCCCGATGGAGGTGGTCGACGCCGCCGACGCCGCCGGCTCCACCGACGCGATCCAGAAGTTCATCGCGGCCTCCTCCCCCGGAGACACCATCGGGATCGGCACCGAGGTCAACATGGTGAACCGGCTCGCCGCCCAGTACCCGGACCGCACCATCTTCTGCCTGGACCCGGTCATCTGCCCGTGCTCCACCATGTACCGGATCCACCCGGGCTACCTGGCCTGGGTGCTGGAGGAGCTGGTGGCCGGACGCGTGAACAACCAGATCAGTGTGGATGCCGCGGTCTCCGTGCACGCGAAGGTCGCGCTGGACCGGATGCTTGCCGCGAAGCCGAAAGCCTGAAGGGACACCGTGGACACGCAGCTCTCGGCCCGCGACATCGACGCGGTCATCACCCTCGCGCTGGCCGAGGACATCCCCTTCGGGGATCTCACCAGCGTCGCCTTCGTCCCGGCCGATGCCAGCGCGCACGCCCAGCTGGTGGCACGGGAACCCGGTGTCCTCGCCGGTGGTGAGATCTTCGCCCGCACCTTCGCCGCGCTGGACCCCGGCGTCGTCGTGAGTCTCCAGACCGACGACGGCGCACGGTTCGGTCCTGGGGATGTGCTGGCCAGCGTGCAGGGCCCCGCCCGGGCGATCCTCGGCGCCGAGCGGGCGGCGCTGAACCTGATCCAGCGACTCTCCGGGGTGGCCACGCTGACCAGCGAGTATGTCGCCGCCGTCGCCGGCACCGGGGTGCGGGTCACCGATACCCGCAAGACCACCCCGGGGCTGCGCGCGCTGGAGCGCTACGCGGTGCGCTGCGGGGGTGGGCACAACCACCGATTCTCACTCTCCGATGCGGTGATGGCCAAGGACAACCACCTCGCGCTGGTGGGCGACTCCCCCGAGGCGCTGACCACGGCGATCCTCACTGCCCGCGAGCGCCTGCCGCACACCACCCACATCGAGGTGGAGGTGGATCGGGTCGAGCAGATCGCGCCGGTGCTGGCCGGCCGGGCGGACACCATCATGTTGGACAACTTCTCGTGTGAGGACCTGCGCCGCGGGGTGGAGCTCATCGACGGGGCCGCCCTGGTGGAGGCCTCCGGCGGGGTGAGCCTGGAGACCATCGCAGCGATCGCCGGCACCGGGGTGGACCTGATCAGCGTCGGCGCGCTCACCCAGGGTGCCCGCGCCCTGGACCTGGGGCTGGACATGGATCTCGGGGCCGGTATCCACGTCGAGGTCGACGCTGCTCTGGCTGGCGGGCTTGATGTGGACGGGCCGGGAACCTCGGGCTGATGCTCTACCTGGACGAGTCCGCCGCCGCCCCGGTCAGGCGCGAGGTGCTCGAGGCCATGTGGCCACACCTGACCGGGTATGCGAATCCCTCGAGCGTCCACGAGCCCGGGGCCGCGGCATCACGGGCGCTGGAGACGGCGCGCGCCGAGGTGGCCCGGCACCTGAACGCCCGGCCGGCGGAGATCATCTTCACCTCCGGCGGCACCGAGTCCGACAATGCCGCGGTGAAGGGCATCGCGCTCGCCGATCCGAGAGGTCGCCATGTGCTGATCTCCGCACTGGAACACCCTGCCGTGAGCGAGTCCGCGGCCTGGCTGGGCCGGCTGGACTACGAGGTGGAGACCGTGCCGGTGGATGCGGAGGGTGTGGTCACCCCTGAGGCGCTGGCAGCGAAGCTGCGCACCGACACCACGTTCGTCTCGATCCATTACGCGAACAACGAGGTCGGCACCGTTCAGGACGTCGCCGCACTGGCGGCGCTCTGCACGGAACACCGCGTTCCGTTCCACACCGACGCGGTCCAGGCCGCCGGGACTCTGCCGCTGGATGTGCAGGAGCTCGGGGTCAGCGCGATGAGCCTTGCCGGGCACAAGCTCGGCACCCCCAAAGGCACCGGCGTGCTGTACCTGCGCCGTCGGACACCTTTCGAGCCGCTAATCCATGGCGGCGGACAGCAGCGGGACCTGCGCTCGGGCACCGAGAACGTCGCCGGAGCGGTCGGGCTGGCGACGGCGCTGCGGCTGGCTGCCGAGACTGACGTCCGGGAGCTCGCCCGGCGCCGCGATGACTTCATCGACGCCGTGCTGGCCCGGGTCCCCGGCGCGCAGCTGACCGGGCACGGCACCCGCCGGCTCGCCGGACACGCGTCCTTCGTGCTTCCGGGGCGCAGCGGGGAGTCGGTGCTGCTGGACCTGGAACGGCAGGGGATCTTCTGCTCCTCGGGCTCAGCCTGTGCGGCCGGCTCCAGCGAGCCAAGCCCCGCACTGCGCGCCATGGGCTACTCGGATGAGGTGGCTCAGACCGCGGTGCGGTTCAGCTTCGGGGACTCCGTGACCCCGCAGGACCTGTCCCGCGCCGCCGCGGCGCTGCCCACCGGACCCTGATCGTCAGGACATCGCTGGCGCCCGCCCTGGACCGGTGGCGCAGGCGTAAGGTGATCAAGGGTCCGCCTCCTGTCTGACCGGGTGGGCCTGACCCGATGTTCTGAACACGGGCGTTTCTGATCACTGACACTCTGATCTCCAGGAGCCACCATGTACGTTCCCGCGCAAGACCGCTACGACAATGCGGAATACCGCCGCGTAGGCCGCTCCGGCCTGGTGCTGCCGCCGCTCTCCCTGGGGCTCTGGCACAACTTCGGCGACGACTTCGCCCTGCAGAACCAGCGCGAGATCATCCACCTGGCCTTCGATCACGGCATCACCCACTTCGACCTGGCCAACAACTATGGGCCTCCCCCAGGGTCGGCGGAGATCAACTTCGGGCGGATCCTGCGCGAGGACTTCGCCGGGCTGCGCGATGAGCTGATCATCTCCACCAAGGCCGGGTGGACCATGTGGCCCGGCCCCTACGGCGGTCCCACCGGCAGCCGCAAGCACCTGCTCTCCAGCCTGGACCAGTCGCTGAGCCGGATGGGCCTGGACCACGTGGACATCTTCTACTCCCACCGCCCCGATGCCGACACCCCTTTGGAAGAGACCATGTCCGCGCTGGACACGGCGGTACGATCCGGCAAGGCGCTCTACGCCGGGATCTCCTCCTACTCCGCTCAAGACACGATCAAGGCCGCGGCGATCCTGAAGGATCTGGGCACCCCGCTGCTGATCCACCAGCCCTCCTACTCGATGCTCAACCGCTGGATCGAGACCGAGGGTCTGCTCGATGCGGTCGAAGAGGTCGGTGCGGGGGTCATCGGCTTCAGCGCACTCGCGCAGGGCATGCTGACCGACAAGTACCTCGACGGGGTCCCCTCCGACTCGCGCGCGGCGACCAAGGGCTCGTTCCGCGACGACTTCCTCACCGAGGAGAACCTCGGGCACATCCGGGCGCTCAACGAGATCGCCTCCGCGCGGGGACAGAGCCTCGCGCAGATGGCGCTGGCCTGGGCGCTTCGCGATGACCGCGTGAGCTCCCTGGTGATCGGCGCCAGCCGGCCCGAACAGCTCAAGAGCAACCTGGCCGCGCTGGACCAGCGCTCCTTCACCAAGGAAGAACTGGACGCCGTCGATGAGCACGCCGTCGACGCCGGCATCGACATCTGGGGCTCGGCCCGCAGGAGCACCCAGAACTGATCCTGGTGCGGCGGGAGGGGTGTGCTCGGCGGGTGGGGCGCGGATGCTTCCGCGCTCCACCCGCCGCACCACCCGATGAACCCGCTCCCTCGCCCGCCGCTTCACCCGATGCGACCATGAGCCAGATCATGCGGTAGACTTTCCTGGTGCTTCCGGCGAGTTTGTTGGAAGAATTTCGGGCTATAGCGCAGCTTGGTAGCGCGTCCGTCTGGGGGACGGAAGGTCGTGGGTTCAAATCCCGCTAGCCCGACCAGAGAAAGAGAAAGCCTCAAACCATTGAATTGGTTTGAGGCTTTCTCTTTTGTTCGCCCTACCAGAGTTTCGGCGGTGGACACGATCCGTGGACCCCGGCGGGCGTCCAGTTCGACGGATATTGCCCTGCTTTGATCGTCGCTCCTATTCTGAGTCCCTTCAGCGGTTCGCGTGCCGAGCGCAGACAGAAGAGACCCCCGGCACTTCCCCATTCGCACCCACAAGGGAGCAGGCATGTCGCCGAGCCAGATTGCAATCAGCGCGGACGGTGTGGAACGGCGTTTCGGTGACCTTATAGCCGTCGACGGCGTCAGTCTTGAGGTTGAGGCTGGGGAGATCTACGGATTCCTCGGACCGAACGGGGCTGGGAAGTCCACGCTGACCCGCATCCTCTGCACCCTGCTCACACCCTCCGCCGGTCACGCCACCGTGGCCGGATACGACGTCGAATCACAGCCCGGCGAGGTCCGGCTCCGCGCCGGGGTGGCCCTGCAGGAGGCCGCTCTGGATGACAAACAGACCGGGGCCGAGATGCTCGCCCTCCAGGGCAGGTTCTACGGACTCTCGGGGAAGGCCACCAAGGCCCGGGTGGCTCAGCTGACCACACTCGTGGACATCGGCTCCGCGCTGGATCGGCGCATCGGGACCTATTCCGGCGGGATGAAGCGTCGCCTGGATCTCGCGCTGGCTCTGGTCCATGACCCTGAGGTTCTCTTCCTGGACGAGCCCACCACCGGACTGGACCCCGTAAGCCGGGCAAAGGTCTGGCAGGAGGTCCGGAGGCTCAACCGGGAGCTGGGGATGACGGTCTTCCTCACCACGCAGTACCTCGAGGAGGCCGACGAGCTGGCAGACCGGGTGGGCATCATCAGCAAGGGCCGGCTGGTTGCCGAAGGAACTCCGGCCCAGCTCAAACGGAGCATCGGCACCGACGTCGTGATCGTCACGGTCACCGGGGATGCGCGGATCGCCGGGCAGGCCCTGGAGTCGCTGGGCGTGGTGGAACGCATCGAGGCCAACGGGCCGACACTGACTCTGAGCGTCTCCGACGGCCCCTCAGCGATCAGCCCGATCGCCGTCGCCCTCGCCCAGGTACCCGACACGGAGGTCATCGAGCTGTCCCTGCGTCGACCATCCCTCGATGATGTCTTCCTCTCCGTGACTGGGGAACACATCACCGATTCCAGTGCGTTCATGGCCAGCGCCTCCGCGCCGCAGAATCCCCAGGAGCCCCAGTGAACTCGTCCACCACCACGACCGAGCGCCCCGCCACCAGGATCCGACCAAAGAGCGCGGGGTTCCTGCGAGACCTCGGCTCCGTCGCCTACAGGGCTCTGCGCGCAATTCCCCGAGACCCCGCTGCCGTCATCCCGGCCCTGATCATCCCGCTGTTCTTCTTCGTTGTGAACATCGGAGCACTGGAATCGGTGGCAGAAGGAATCGGCGTGGCCGACTTCCGGGCGTTCCAACTTCCGGTGGCGATCGTCTTCGCCGTCACGGGCGTCTCGCGGGCGAGCGACCTGGTGACCGATATCAGCAGCGGCTACTTCGACCGGCTGCTGCTCACGCCGATGAGTCGCTCGGCCCTGCTGCTGGGACTGATGGTCGCGGATCTGGTGCTGGTGATGGCACTGTGCGTGCCGGTGTTGATCCTGGGATTCTTCGTCGGCGTCGAGTTCGCCACGGGAATCTCCGGCGTCGTCGCCTTCGTCATCATCGGGGGGCTCTGGGGCCTTGCGTTCACGGGCTTCCCCTATGCCATCGCGCTGCGCACGGGAAGCCCGGCCGCGGTGAACTCCTCCTTCCTGCTGTTCTTCCCCTTCGCCTTCCTCACCACGTCTTTTCTTCCGCAGGAGGCGCTGACCGGGTGGCTCGCAGCGATCGCTGACTACAATCCGATCACCTATCTGCTCGCCGCACTGAGGTCCCTGCTCTCCGAAGGCTGGGTCTGGGCAGACCTCTGGCCTGGCCTGTTGGCGATCGGCATCGTGGGGGCGGTGAGCTTCACGCTGGCCTTCGGCGCGCTGCGCGGCCGCGTCTCCCGCGGCTGAACAACACTCCCCTTCCCCAGTGAGGCACTCGGGTTAAGCTGGCCAGCATGACCGTGCCTTCCCGCGACGCCGCCGCGACCCAGAGTGCCACCGCGATCCCCAGCACCAGCGGCACCTCCCACCGCGTCAACCCACGCCTGCGGACCCTGGTGCCGCTGCGCTGGGGCGATATGGACGCCTACGGCCACATCAACAACGTGGAGGTGCTGCGGCTGCTCGAAGAGGCGCGCATCCGCGCCTTCGGGTCGCCGGCCCATACGGGCAGCCCCGTCGGGGAGCCGCTGGCCCCGCTGTTCAACGAGCTTCCTCGGGATGCGCAGGCGCTCGTCGTCGAACACCGGGTGCGGTACCTGGCGAGTCTGGAGTACCGGGATGTCCCCGCCCAGATCGACGTCTGGGTGACCAAGCTCAAGGGCGCGGGGCTCACCCTGGCCTATGAGGTCCGCGACGGCGTGGACGGCACGCGATGCGTGATCGCCGAGACCCAGCTGGCCTTCTTCGACACGGGCTCCAACACGCTGCTGCGACTGACTCCGCAGCAGCGTGCACAGGCCGCGGCGCACCAGGATGAATCCCCTTTCCGCACACCCTGACCCGGCATCCCGCACCGTCTGCATGGACGTCATGATGGGGCTGGTTTGCCGAATCGCGACCTGCGCGAACCATTGAACTCCCAGATCAGCTGATGATGCGTGGATACGATCAAACCCATGCTTCCTCGCGAGAACCTTCCCCATCGCGGACCTGGAGGCAGGCCCGCTCGGCACGGCTTCGCGTACCGCGCCCTCGGGCTTGCCACTGCCGCACTCCTGATGACCGCCTGCAGCCCCGCCGTCTTCCACCCTGTCTCCACCCAGGACGCCGGGTCCAGTGCCGCGCCCAGCTCCGCGCACGAGCAGCATAAGCAGGAGCTCGCCGCGGAGGAGGAGCGGCTCGCGAGTGGACAGGCCGAGGCGGAGGCCCCGCGGCAGCGACTGGAGGATGAGACCGACGAAGAGGAATCAGCCGACGCCGAGGATCCGGTGGAGGATGAGGAACAGGCAGGAGCCGAAGCCCCTGACGAGGAGGATCTCCGGGCGGTGCCCGCTCCGGACGAATCGACTCCAGAAGGCTCAACCCCCGAAGACCCCGATCCTGAAACCCCCGAAGACCCAGACTCAGAAGACTCAGATGCAGCCCCGGAAGACCCCGAGCAGTCCCAGCCTGAGACACCGGCGGACACCCCCAGCTTCACCGGTGATCTCGACAGCTATCTGGACGAGCTCGTCGCCTTCCACCCCGGGGACATCTCGATCAGCGTCGCCGAGCTGGGCGGCCAGGGGCGGACCGGATCGTCCGCAGGTGCGGAGTCCCGGGTCAGCGCCAGCACCTATAAGGTCTACGTCGCCTACGGGATCCTCAGCCGGGTCGAGTCCGGTGAGATGGACTGGGGCGACATGATCGAGGGCGGACGCGATCGCGCCACCTGCTTCGCCGACATGATCTCGGTCAGCGACAACCCCTGTGCCGACGCTTTCCGCGGGGAGCTCGGCTGGGAAGGCCTGCGTGACATCGCCGCCGATACCGGAGGCCCGGCCACGGACTTCATCCCGGCCTACGCACGCAGCTCGGCCAATGACCTCACCGCGTTCATGACCCGGTTGGAGTCCGGCTCGCTGGACATCAGCGCTGAGGGCCGTTCGCGTCTGCTGGATGCGCTGGAGTCCAACTTCTTCCGCGACGGCATCGACGCGGGCAGCGCCGGGTCGGTGCTGAACAAGGTGGGCTTCATCGACGGCTACCTCAACGACACCGCCATCGTGCGGCACCCGGAGGGCACCTACGTGCTGAGCATCATGTCCGATGGGTCGGACTGGGACTCGATCAGCACCCTCACCAGAGACGTCGAGGCCGCCCTGTACTGAGAGTTGCAGTATTGGGCGACCTCGAGGTGTGGCCAGCCGGTCCGGCCTGCTGCGCCGGACCAGGATGCCTACTTGCGCTTGCGCTTCTCGCGCACGCGCATCGAGACCTCGATCGGCGAGCCGGTGAAGTCGAAGGTCTCACGCAGCCGGCGGGTGATGTAGCGCCGGTAGCCCGGATCCAGGAACCCGGTGGTGAAGAGCACGAAGCGCGGGGGCTTGGTGGAGGGCTGGGTGGCGAAGAGGATCCTGGGCTGCTTGCCGCCGCGGACCGGGTGCGGGTGGGCCGCGACCAGTTCCCCGAGGAAGGCGTTGAGCCGTCCGGTGGAGATGCGCCGTCCCCAGCTGGTCAGCGCGGTGTCCAGGGCCGGTGCGAGCTTGTCCTTGTGCCAGCCGGTCAGTGCGGAGACGTTGACCCGCGGGGCCCAGGCGATGTGCGCCAGGTCCCGGGTGACTTCGCGCTCGAGGTAGTAGCGGCGCTCCTCATCCATCAGGTCCCATTTGTTGTAGGCCACCACCAGGGCGCGGCCGGAGTCCACGGCCATCTGGATGATGCGCACGTCCTGCTCCGAGACGGGCTCCTCCACCGAGAGCAGCACGACAGCGACCTCGGCCTTGTCCAGGGCGCGCTGGGTGCGCAGCATCGCATAGTACTCAGACCCCGACGCCATGTGCTGACGACGCCGGATCCCGGCGGTGTCCACGAAGCGCCAGGTCTGTCCGCCGAGTTCGATGAACTCATCGACCGGGTCCATGGTGGTGCCGGCCACGGCGTCCACGACCACGCGCTCGGAGCCTGCCAGCTTGTTCAGCAGCGAGGACTTGCCCACATTCGGGCGTCCCACCAGGGCCACCCGGCGCGGACCGCCGGTGGGGATCATTCCGCCGTGCTCGGCGAACTCGGGCAGCGCCTTCACGGCGGCGTCGAGCAGGTCGCCGGTGCCGGTGCCGTGCAGCGCCGAGACCGGGTAGGGCTCGCCGAGCCCGAGGTTCCAGAGGCCGTAGACCTCGCTCATGTGCGAGGGGGCGTCGACCTTGTTGGCGACCAGCAGCACCGGCTTCTTCTTGCGCCGCAGCATCCGCACCACGGCCTCGTCCACGGCGGTGGCGCCGACGAGTCCGTCGACGACGAAGATCACGGCGTCGGCCTCGTCCACGGCCATCTCGGCCTGTTCCGCCACCCGCTTGTGCATCCCGCGGGCGTCCTGCTCCCAGCCTCCGGTGTCCACCAGGGTGAAGTCTTTGCCGTTCCACTCCGCGTCATAGGACACGCGGTCGCGGGTCACGCCGGGCACGTCTTCGACCACGGCCTCTTTGGAGCGGGTGATCCGGTTGACCAGCGTGGACTTGCCCACGTTGGGGCGCCCGATCACAGCCAGCGCCGGTGGGGCGGCGACGTAGGGCTCGTAGTCCTCGTCGTCCTCGTCATAGTCGAGGACGGCGGCGTCCTCCTCGGCCAGCTCGTAGTCGGAGAGTCCCGCGCGCAGCGCGGCGGCGCGCGCGGCGGCCTCCTCCTCGGTGATGGCGGCCAGCCGTTCGGCCAGTCGATCGTCCTCCACGGCCGGAATGTATTCCGGGGAGTCGGAGGGAAAGGTGTCAGCGTTATTCGCCACGGGATGCTCCTGCAGATGGGATCGAGAGTGGTTCGGCGGAGACCTGTTCCACGCGCTGGATCAGCGCGTCGATGGTCTCCTGAAAGGTCAGGTCCGAGGAGTCCAGCACGGCGACGCCGTCGGCTGCCTCGGTGAAGTTCGACGCGGTGGAGTCGCGGGCGTCGCGGTCGATCACCTGGCGGCGCAGCGACTCGGCGGTCTCGGTGCCTCCCAGCTGCAGGCCGCGGCGACGCAGCCTGGCCTCGGCGGAGGCGGTGAGCAGCACGCGCACCTGCGCGTCGGGAGCCACCACGGTGGTGATGTCGCGGCCCTCGGCCACGATGAAGCCGGCGTTGTCGATGATCCTGCGCTGGGCGGCGATCAGCAGCGCGCGGGCCGCTCGGTTGGTCGCGATCTCGGAGACCCGCTCGGAGATCCGGGTCTCTCGGATCGCCGCGGTGACGTCGCTCTGCCCCACGGCGATGATCTGGTGCGCGGGGTCGGTGGAGATCGTCAGCGGCACCTCCTCCACGGCCAGGGCGACGGCCTGCTCATCGGCGAGGTCCACTCCCTGAGCCAGGCAGTACCAGGTGGCGGCGCGGTACATCGCCCCGGTGTCCAGATATGCGGCGCCGAGCTGGCTGGCGACGGCGCGGCAGACGCTGGACTTCCCGGACCCTGAGGGTCCGTCCACCGCAATGATCAGGCGCTGTCCTTGACTCACGAGAGCACTACCTTCCATCCAAATTCAGTCATGGCTTCGGCGAGCTCGTCACGCCGTCCGGGAAGCACGGAGAGCTCCACCATGCCGACCTGGTGGCCGGCGGAGTGCTCCATGCGCAGGTCTTCGACGTTGACCCCGACCGTGGCCACGTCGTTGAGCACCGCGGCGATCTGTCCCGGCTTGTCGTCGACGATCACGGTGAGCACCGCGAAGGACTGCGGCGGGGCGCCGTGCTTGCCGGGCACCCGGGTGACCCCGGAGTTGCCCTCGGCGATGAGCTGGGCGATGTCGGCCTGCCCGCCCGGGGCCCGCGGCTCCTCCAGGGTGCTGATCAGCCGTTCCATGTCCTGGCGCAGCCCGTAGAGGATCTCCACCACCGGCCGGGCGTTGGAGGAGAGGATCTGCACCCACAGTCCAGGGTCGGAGGCGGCGATCCGGGTCACGTCGCGCAGCCCGTTGCCGGCCAGCGCCAGGGCCGAGACCGGCGCGTCCTGCAGCCGGGAGGCCACCAGCGAGGCGGCGATCTGGGGCAGGTGCGAGATCAGCGCCACGGATTCGTCGTGGCGCACGGGGTTCATGTGGTGCACGGTGGCGCCGAGTCGGCGTCCCACCTCCCCGGCCCATTCCACGGCCTCACGTGCCGAGAGCTGGTCTCCGGTGTGCGGGTCCACCGCGGGGCAGATGACCCAGGGCATGGAGGTGAAGAGCTCGCCGCGGGCGGCCACGGGGCCGGACTTCTCCCGGCCCGCCATCGGGTGTGTGCCCACATAGCGGGTCAGGTCGGCCCGGGTGAGCGCGGCGTCGTCGTCCTCGGTGAGGTTCAGCAGGCCGTCAAGGATCTCGGCCTTGGTGGAGGCGATGTCGAGCACGACGGCGTCGGGATACCGCACCAGCGCGGCCGCCACCTCCACGGTGGTGGCCTCCGGGGGTGCCGCGACGATGACGATCTCCGGGGTGGTCTCCGCGGGGGCCTTCTCAAGGATGGTGCCTGCGCCGATGTCGGCGGCGATGGCCTGGGCGGTGGCGGAGGGGTCGGAGAGCAGCACCTGGTGGCCGTCGGCGCGCAGCCCGAGCCCGATGCTGGCGCCGAGCAGTCCGGTGCCTCGGATGAGCACGGTGGGGGTCTGGCGCACGCTGGTCGGGGTGGCGGTCAAGAGGTTCATCGCGCTCCGCCGTCGCTGCCGGCGGTGTCGCCGGTCGTGTCGCTGCTGGTCGTGTCGCCGGCAGCCGGGTCGTCGCGGCTGGTCAGGTCGAGCAGGTGGCCCAGCTCCAGCCGGCCCAGCGGGCGCACGGTGCCCTGCTGCTGGTCCCCGATGGTGATCTCGCCCAGGGCGGTGCGCACCAGGCGCAGCACCGGGTGTCCGACGTGGTCGAAGATGCGGCGCACGATCCGGTTGCGTCCTGAGTGCAGGGTCACCTGGATCATGGTGCGGCGGCCGTCGCTGCCCAGCTGCCGATAGTCATCCACGGCGATGGGCCCGTCCTCGAGCTCGATGCCGGCGCGCAGCTTCTTGCCCACCTCTTTGTACACCGGTCCGGCGACCTCGACCACGTAGGTCTTGGGCACCTCGTAGGAGGGGTGGGTGAGCTTGTTGGCCAGCTCGCCGTCGTTGGTGAGCAGCAGCAGGCCCTCGGTCTCGGCGTCGAGGCGGCCCACGTGGAAGAGCCTGGCGGCCTTCATCTCCTCGGTGAGGTAGTCGTTGATGCAGGGCCGGCCGTGCGGATCCGACATCGTGGTGACCACGCCGGTGGGCTTGTTGAACATCACGTACTGGTGTTCGACGCTGAGCTGGATGCGCACGCCGTCGACATGGATGGTGACGTCGTCGGGCTGCACGCGGATGCCGGGTTCGATGATGACCTTGCCGTCCACCGACACCCGACCCTCGGCGATCAGCGCCTCACAGACCCGCCGGGAGGCGACGCCGGCCTGGGCGAGCACCTTCTGCAGCCGCACACCCTCGGGGTCATGGACTGCCGCGAAGTTCTCCTCGGCCTCGTCACGGCGGGGCTTGGCCCGGCTCGGACCGGTGGAGATCATCCGCTGGGGGTCCTCGGAGGAGAAGGGCCCCCCGGACTGACCGGCCTTCGGGGTGCGTGCTGCGGTGGCAGCGCGTGGCTCCCGCCGCTGCGCCTCGCGCGCGCGGCGGTCTGGGCCCGAAGATTTCATGATCTCCATTCTATGGGGAGTGTCCAATCCTTCCGGCCATTCAGCTTTCCGGGCCCAGCTCTCCGGCTGCTTCGATGCCCGGCAGGTGTGGGGACAGCTGTGGAAGCTCCTGCACGGAGTTGATCCCGAGGCGTTCCAGCAGGTCCGCGGTGGTGACATACAGGGTGGCTCCGGTGAGCGGATCGGTGCCGGCGGTGTCGACCAGACCGCGGTGGACCAGGGTGCGCACCACGCCGTCGACGTTGACCCCGCGGATGGCGGCGACCTGGGAGCGGGCCACCGGCTGCCGGTAGGCGATCACGGCCAGGGTCTCCAGCGCAGCCTGGGAGAGCCGGGTGGTCGCGCCGCCGAGGACGAAGGCGGAGACCTGCTCGGCGTAGTCGGCGCGGGAGTAGTAGCGGTATCCCCCGGCGATCTCACGCAGCTCATAGCCGCGGCGCCGGGAGCCCTCGCTGATCCCGTCGATGTCCAGGCGCAGCGCATCGAGCACCGTGATGACCTGGCGCTCGGGGATCTCCAGGACCTGGGCCAGCTCCAGCGCGGAGACCGGCTCCTCGATGATCATCAGCACGGCCTCGGCGGCGGCGAGCAGGTCCTCGCTGATCGGCTCAGCCATGATCGGGATCCTCCTTCTCGGGCGCGGGGGTGTCGGGCGAGGAGATGTCGGGCGCAGGGGTGTCGACCCCGGTGCCGGCCGGATCGGCCCATTCCGCGGCCGCGCGGTCCAGCGCCGCGATCTCACCGCTGGCAGGACCGGACCAGATGACCCGCAGCTCCCCCAGCGGCGCATCCTGTTCGAACGCGACGTCGCGGTCGCGGTAGAGCTCCAGCAGACCGAGAAACCGCACGACGACGACGAGCCGGCTCTCGGCCTCGCGGACCAGTTCGGTGAAGCTGGCCGCGCCGGCCTCGCGCAGCGCAGCGGTCATCACCGCCATCTCGGTCCGGATGTCCACCGCGTGGGAGTGCAGGTGCTCGAACCTGATGTGGTCCGGTTCCATCGCCGGACGGGCGAAGGCGCGCTCGGCGATGGTCTTCAGGTCCGCCGGGGTGGTCTTGAAGACCAGCTCGGGCAGCAGCTGGGCCAGCTCGGGGTGGGTGCCGGGCTGGCGCGGGAAGCGGTCCGAGTGCTCCTGGATCTGCTCGGCGATGTGCCCGGCGATGTGTTTGAACGCCCGGTACTGCAGCAGTCGGGCGAAGAGCAGGTCGCGGGCCTCCAGGGCGGCGAGGTCCTCCTCGGACTCGACCTCGCCCCCGGGCAGCAGCTGCGCGGCCTTGAGGTCCAGCAGGGTGGCGGCGATCAGGATGAAGTTCGAGGACTCGTCCAACGCCTGGTGGTGCGAGAGGCCTCGGACATAGCTGATGAACTCGTCGGTGACCGCGGAGATCGCCACCGCGGTGACGTCCATCTCGCGCTTGGCGATCAGGCCGAGCAGCAGGTCGAAGGGGCCGTCGAAGTTCGCCAGCGAGACCGTGAATCCGGTCGCTGTGGGGGAATCGTGCCGGGCGTCTGCCTCGAGGCTCTCGAGATTCGCGGCGGCGTCGGCATGCTGAAGCGCCGCGGCGCCGGCTGCCGGGTGCGCCACTAGGGCGATCCACCTCGGAGGATCAGTTCGCGGGCCAGCTGGCGGTAGGCCTTGGCGCCCTCGTGCTTGTGCGCGTAGGCGGTGATCGGTTCCGCGGCCACGGTGGCGTCGGGGAACTTCACCGAGCGTTTGATGACGGTCTCGAAGACCTTGTCGCCGAAGGCCTCGACGATCCTGGCGATGACCTCGCGGGCGTGCAGGGTGCGCAGATCGACCATGGTGACCACCACGCCGTCGATCTCCAGGTCCGGATTCAACCGGTCCTGGACCTTCTCGATGGTGTCGACCAGCAGCGCCACGGCGCGCAGCGCGAAGTACTCGGCCTCCAGCGGGATGACGACGCCGTGGGCGGCGGTGAGCGCGTTGACGGTGAGCAGCCCCAGCGAGGGCTGGCAGTCGATGATGATGACGTCGTAGTCGTTCCGGACCTGGCGCAGCGCGCGGTCCAGGACCTGTTCGCGGGCCACCTCGTTGACCAGCTGCACCTCCGCGGCGGAGAGGTCGATGTTCGCCGGCAGCAGGTCGATGTTCTCCACGTGGGTGGAGACGATGGCGTCGCGGGTCTTGACCTCACGCTCCATGAGCACGTTGTAGACCGTGGTCTCCAGCTCATGCGGGCTGGTGCCGAAGCCGGCGGAGAGTGCGCCCTGCGGGTCGAAGTCCACCATCAGCACGCGGCGGCCGTATTCGGCGAGCGCGGCGCCCAGGTTGATCGCGGAGGTGGTCTTGCCGACTCCGCCCTTCTGGTTGACCATGGCGATGACTCGCGCGGGGCCGTGGCTGCTCAGCGGCGCGGGTTCGGCGAAGTCATGCTTCGGCCGGCCCGTGGGACCCATGATCGCGTCGCCGTAGATGGTGAAGAGTTCGGTCGGCTGATCGCTGTGCGACGCGTTGACCTCCCGGTCAGGCGTTTCGCCCATCCGGGCACCCGGCTCGCTCACGTGATCCCTCAACTTCCTCCTGCGGACAACAACTTATCCAGGTTACCCCGTGTCCTCATCGAGGCAAGATGTGCAGGCCAAGTAGCACTCGAAGGTTCGCCTCGCCATCGCGTCAGGCTCGGGCGGCAGGGGTCAGGCTGCGGCGCTGCCGCTGGACCGGCGTCCGGCCAGCGGCACTCGCCAGCCGCGCTTGAGCGAGATCATGCGCAGCGTGAAGACCAGGCAGGAGACCACGAGTCCCGCCCAGATCAGCGGCAGCTCGAAGCTCAGCACGATCACGATGAGCCCCGCGCCGAACATCGCCGGCACCGCATAGACGCCGCGCGGATTGAAGATCTGTGGGGTCTCGTTGGCCACCACGTCGCGCATCGCACCGCCGCCCACCGCGGTGGTCACCCCGAGCAGGACGCAGGCGATCTCATTGAGCCCGGCGTTGAACGCGATGACCGTGCCGGTGAGGCAGAACAGCGAGAGTCCGACGGCGTCGAAGACCAGCAGCGTCCGGCGCAGCCGGGTCTCATGGAGCAGCCCGGTGAGCACCAGGATCACTGCCACCAGCACCGGGGCCAGGTAGATCGGCTGCAGGAAGGCGGCCGGGGGTCCGTCGCCGATGATGATGTCCCGGGTGACGCCGCCACCGAGTCCGGCCATGGAGGCCAGCAGCAGCGAGCCCACCACGTCGAAGCCCTTGCGGGCGGCGAGCAGCGCCCCGGAGACGGCGAAGGCGAAGGTGCCCAGCAGCTCGACGGCCAACAGCGCGAGGTCCATCGCTCTCCCCCTGCGTCAGCCGGGGAGCAGCTGCGCGCGACACGTCCGCGGCGCGCTGGCGCCGCGGAGACTTGTGCGGCGCGCGGTCGCGCGCCGCCGACAAGCCTACCGCTGGGGTCGCAGCACCGGGATCAGGTCATCGAGCACCGAGGCGTCCTCGATGGTGGAGGGCACCCGCGCCTGCTCGCCGTCGGCGATCTGGCGCATGGTCTTGCGCAGGATCTTGCCCGACCGGGTCTTCGGCAGCGCGGCGACCACCGCGACGGTCTTGAAGTCCGCCACCGGCCCGATGTCTCGGCGCACCAGGGCGGTCAGCTCCGCCTGCAGCGTCTTCGGGTCGTCCTCTCGTCCAGCCTTGAGCACCACGAATCCCGAGGCGCGCTGGCCCTTGAGCTCGTCCTGCAGTCCGATCACCGCGCATTCGGCCACTGCCGGGTGGGAGGCGACCACGGCTTCGATGGAACCGGCCGAGAGCCGATGACCGGCCACGTTGATCACGTCATCGGTGCGGCCCATCACGAAGAGGTAGCCGTCCTGATCCAGGTAGCCGGAGTCCCCGGTGGCGTAGAACCCGGGGAAGGCGTCGAGATACGAATCGATGTAGCGCTGGTCGTCGCCCCAGAGGGTGGGCAGGGTGCCCGGGGGCATGGGCAGTCGCAGCGCGATGTTGCCCTCCTCCCCCGCCGGGAGCTCCTCCCCGGTCGCGTCGAGGATCACCACGTCGTAGCCGGCCATCGGCAGCGTGGCGGAACCTTCCTTGACCTCCAGCGCCTCGATCCCCACCGGGTTGGCCGCGATCGGCCAGCCGGTCTCGGTCTGCCACCAGTTGTCGATCACCGGCACCTGCAGGGCGTCGGTGATCCAGCGCTGGGTGACCGGGTCGAGCCGCTCCCCGGCGGCGTAGAGGTGACGCAGCGAGGAGATGTCGTAGTCGCCGACCAGCGCGGCCTCCGGGTCGGTCTTGCGGATCGCGCGCAGCGCCGTGGGTGCGGTGAACAGCGCGGTGATCCGGTGCTGCTGGATCATCCGCCAGAAGGCGCCCGCATCAGGGGTGCCGACCGGTTTGCCCTCGTAGAGCACGGTGGTCGCTCCGACCAGCAGCGGTCCATAGACGATGAAGGAGTGCCCGACCACCCAGCCGACGTCGGAGGCGGTGAACATGGTCTCCCCCGGGCCGACGTCGTAGATCGCCTGCATCGACCAGCTCAGCGCGACGGCGGTGCCTCCCTGGTCACGGACCACGCCCTTGGGCCGGCCGGTGGTCCCGGAGGTGTAGAGGATGTAGAGCGGGTCGGTGGCGCGCACCGTGACCGGGGCTGCGGGCGCAGCCTGGGCTGACTGGGAGGACCAGTCGTGCCATTGCGCAGTCACACTCGTCTCTGCGTCCGCGGCGACCTCTTCGAGGCTGTGGGCGAAGCCCTCGCGCTCCTGGACCACCACGTGGCGGACGTCGTGGGTGGCCAGGCGCAGCGCCTCGGCCACGGTTGGCAGGTACTCCACCTTGCGGGTGGGTTCGATGCCTCCGGTGGCGGTGAGCACGACGTCGGGGGACGCGTCGTCGATGCGCGAGGCCAGCTCCTTTGCGGCGAAGCCGCCGAAGACCACCGAGTGCACCGCTCCGATCCGGGCGCAGGCGAGCATCGCGATGGGCGCCTGCGGGATCATCGGCAGGTAGATGATGACCCGGTCTCCGGCACCCACGCCGAGTTCGGTCAGCATTCCGGCACACCGGGCCACCTCGGCGGTGAGCTCGGCGTAGCTGTAGCTCTGGACGGCCCCGGTCACGGCGGAGTCATAGATCAGCGCGGTCTGCTCCCCACGGCCGGCTTCGACGTGGCGGTCCAGGCAGTTGTAGCTCAGGTTCAGCTCCGCCTCGGGAAACCAGCGGTAGATCGGGGCCGCCGAGTCGTCGAGTGCGCGCTCCGGCGCGCGGTCCCAGTGGATCTGCTCGGCGGCGGCGAGCCAGAACTCCTCACGCTGGGCCAGTGATCGTGCGTGCAGCTCGCGGTAGGACGTACCGGTCATGGGAGTGCTCCTGCTCATCGGCGTGGACGCGTGACACATCCAAGGATATGAGCTGGATCACAGAAGGTAAAGCCCTATGTATACATAGTTGACTAGATAGTGGAATATTCTCCCGAAAGACTCCACAGAGCACCCCTCGTTGTATACACTCAAATCATGCGTGCCAGTGACCGTGCCTACGACACCCTGCGGCAGGAGATCCTCGACGGGGTGCTGACCCCGGGGACCCTGCTCGGCGAGGTCGATCAGGCCGAACGGCTGGGCCTCTCCCGCACCCCGCTGCGCGAGGCGCTGTCCCGCTTGATCGCCGACGGGCTCGCCGATCAGACCAAGGGGCGCGGCACGCTGGTCAGCTCCATCTCCGCGGCCGACGTCGACCTGCTCTTCGAGCTCCGCCTCCCGCTGGAGGTCCAGTCCGCGCGGCTGGCCGCCGAGCGCGGAGACCCCCGCCGGTTCAGCGCGCTCGCGGAACGCTTCAGCGCGGCGGAGAAGATCCTGCGGTCGCGAGAGCGCCAGCGGGACCACACCCAGGACCATGCCGAGGAGGACGAGCACTATTACGCCCTCACCGAGGAGCTCGATGAGGCGGTCTCCGACGCCGTGGCCAATCCCTATCTGAGCCACTCGCTGCGCAGCATGCGCGCCCACCTGGTCCGCGCCCGCAGGCTGGCTCAGCATGAGCCCGAGCGGCTCGCGGCTTCAGCCCGCGAACACCGCGAGGTCTGCACCGCCATCGCGTCCGGAGACGCCGAGACCGCCGGTGCCGCGATGCTGATCCATCTGCGCCGCAGCCTCGCCTACATCACCGCCCAGCACGAGACAGCCCAGTCCGCACAGCAGCACCGAAGCCTGACTCCCAATCGAGAGGAACCACCAGCATGATCAGCCACAACGTACGGGTCTACCGCAGCGACGAGAACCTTCCCCGACAGGACCAGCTCGCCTGGAAGATCGCCCAGGTCGCCGTCGACCCGGTGGAAGTGGACGCGGAGGTCACCGAGATGGTGATCAACCGCATCATCGACAACGCGGCTGTGGCGGTGGCCTCGCTGAACCGCGCCCCGATCATCGCCGCCCGCGCCCAGGCGCTGGACCATTCGGTCTCCGCAAACGGCTCCGGCGCCTCGATCTTCGGCATCGAGACCAAGTCCAGTCCCGAATGGGCGGCCTGGGCCAACGGCGTCGCGGTCCGCGAGCTGGACTACCACGACACCTTCCTGGCCGCGGAGTACTCCCACCCCGGGGACAACATCCCTGCCGTGCTGGCAGCGGCACAGCACACCGGAGCCTCCGGGGCCGAGCTGATCCGCGGCATCGCCACCGGCTACGAGATCCAGGTGGACCTGGTCAAGGCGATCTCGCTGCACAAGCACAAGATCGACCACGTGGCCCACCTCGGCCCCTCGGCGGCCGCAGGCATCGGCACCCTGCTCGACCTGGATGCCGAGACGATCTTCCAGGCCGTGGGCCAGGCGCTGCACACCACCACCGCCACCCGGCAGTCCCGCAAGGGCGAGATCTCCACCTGGAAGGCCCACGCCCCGGCCTTCGCCGCGAAGATGGCAGTCGAAGCAGTGGACCGGGCGATGCGCGGACAGACCTCGCCGGTGCCCATCTATGAAGGTGAGGACGGCGTCATCGCCTGGATGCTCGACGGGCCCAGCGCCTCCTACGACGTTCCGCTGCCGGCCAGCGGGGAGCCCAAGCGGGCGATCCTGGACACCTATACCAAGGAGCACTCGGCGGAGTACCAGGCGCAGGCCTGGATCGACCTCGCCCGCCGGCTGCACCACGCGCACCCGCAGGTCACCGATCCCGCGCTGGTGGAGTCGGTGCTGATCCGCACCAGCCACCACACCCATTACGTGATCGGCTCGGGGGCGAACGACCCGCAGAAGTATGACCCCACCGCCTCCCGCGAGACGCTGGATCACTCCATCCCGTATATCTTCACCGTGGCGCTGCAGGACGGAGCCTGGCACCACGTGGACTCCTACACCCCCGAGCGCGCGCAGCGCGAGGACACCGTCGCGCTGTGGCACAAGGTCACCACCGAGGAGGATCCGGAGTGGACCCGGCGCTACCACTCCACCGACATCGCCGAGAAGGCCTTCGGCGGGTCCGTGGAGATCCGGCTGCACGACGGCGAGGTGATCACCGATGAGATCGCCGTCGCCGACGCCCACCCGCTGGGTGCGCGGCCCTTCTCCCGAGAGCAGTACATCGCCAAGTTCCGCACCCTGGCGGACGGGGTCATCGCCGACGCGGAGATCGAAAGGTTCCTCGGCGCGGTCGAGGCCCTGGAGACGCTGGCCTCCGGTGAGCTCGATCAGCTCAACGTCTTCGCGGCCACCGGGGTCATCGATCCGGCCGCGGCACCGAAGGGACTGTTCTAGGCCATGCTCTACTCCACCATCACCCCCGCGCAGAAGCGCCTCGACCTGCGCGCCATGCTGACCCCCGGGGCGGCGCGCCAGTTCCCGGGCACCTTCACCCCGCTCTCGGCTCCGTTGATCGAGCAGAAGGGCTTCGACGGGATCTACATCTCCGGCGCAGTGCTGGCCAACGAGCTGGGTCTGCCCGACATCGGGCTGACCACGCTGAGCGAGGTCGCCCAGCGGGCGGGCCAGATCGCGCGGGCGACCAATCTGCCGGCCCTGGTCGACGCCGACACCGGATTCGGCGAACCGATGAACGTGGCACGCTCGGTCCAGGAGCTCGAGGACGCCGGGCTCGCGGGCTGCCACATCGAGGACCAGTTCAACCCCAAGCGCTGCGGCCACCTGGATGGGAAGAACCTGGTGGACCTGCAGACCGCCACCCAGCGGGTGGCCGCAGCCGCTCGCGGAAGACGAGACGAGAACTTCCTGATCATGGCGCGCACCGACCTGCGCGCAGTCGAAGGTCTTGACGCCGCGATCGAGCGGGCCAAGGCCCTGGTCGACGCCGGGGCCGACGCGATCTTCCCCGAGGCGATGAAGGACCTCAGCGAGTTCGCCGCCGTCTGCGCGGCGGTGGATGTGCCGGTGCTGGCCAACATGACCGAGTTCGGCAAGTCTCCGCTGTTCTCCCGCGAGGAGCTGGCCGAGACCGGCGTCGCCATGGTGATCTATCCGGTGACCTCGCTGCGCTCCGCCATGGGCGCGATCGAGCGCACCCTGGACGTGTTGGCCGCCGAAGGTTCCCAGCAGGGCGCGGTGGATCAGATGATGACCCGGGCACGGCTCTACGAACTGGTCGACTATGAGGCGTACAACGCCTTCGACACCGGAATCTTCAACTTCGATGTCCCCGACGTGCACGGCAAGAACTCTTAAAGACCCCGCAATGACCTGAGGAGGTCACTCATGACCGAGCAGATCTATAAGGGACTGGCTGGTGTGGTCGCCGATCACACCGCCGTCTCGAAGGTGAACCCCGAATCCAACTCGCTGCTCTACCGGGGATACCCGGTCCAGGAGCTGGCCGCGAAGCTCTCCTTCGAGGAGGTGGCGCTGCTGCTCTGGAACGGCGAACTGCCCAGCACGGGCGAGAAGGACGAGTTCCGCGCCTTCGAGCGGTCCCACCGCGCCCTGGACCCTCGGGTCAGGGCAGCCATCGACCTGCTGCCGCTGGACTGCCACCCGATGGATGTCGGGCGCACCGCGGTGTCGGTGCTCGGCGCGAACCACCCGCTCTCGGAAGACTCCTCCCCTGAGGCGGAGCTGACCAAGGCCAAGGAGCTCTTCGCCGCATTCCCCGCCGTGGTCGCCTATGACCAGCGCCGGCGTCGTGGGCTGGAGCTCGTCGAGCCCCGCGAGGATCTGGACTATTCGCAGAACTTCCTCTGGATGACCTTCGGCGAGGAGGCCCCCGAGGAGGTGGTCGACGCCTTCCGGGTCTCGATGGTGCTCTACGCCGAGCACTCCTTCAACGCGTCCACCTTCACCGCCCGGGTGGTGACCTCCACGCTGGCAGACCTGCACTCGGCGGTCACCGCGGCGATCGGCGCGCTGAAGGGTCCGCTGCACGGCGGTGCCAATGAAGCGGTGATGCACACCTTTGAGGAGATCGGCATCGACACAGCCGAGACCCGCGAGGACGCCGCCGCCCGCGCCAAGGCGTGGATGGAGCAGGCTCTGGCCGAGAAGCGCAAGGTGATGGGCTTCGGCCACCGGGTGTACAAGTCCGGTGATTCCCGGGTGCCGACCATGAAGCAGGCCCTGGACGCGATGGTCGAGTACTACGGCCGCGGTGAGCTGATGGGGCTCTACGACGGGCTCGAGGCGGCGATGGGCGAGGCCAAGAACATCCTGCCGAACCTGGACTATCCCGCCGGGCCGACCTATCACCTGATGGGCTTCGACACCGAGATGTTCACCCCGCTGTTCATCGCCGCACGGATCACCGGCTGGACGGCGCATATCGCCGAGCAGCGCGCCGACAATGCGCTGATCCGCCCGCTGAGCGCCTATAACGGTCCGGACGAGCGCCACCTCTGATCCTACGCCCGCCTGCGAGCGGCTCCTGCGGGCGCTCCCCCTAGCTGTACCTGGCCATGACGTTGGTGACACACACGCTCTTGTGAAAAGCGAGAACCTCCTGTCGTAGTGGAGATGTCGAAGTCATCCGCTAGCCAGGAGGTTCTCGTGTCCCACAATAATGCTCGGCTCACCCTGCACGGGAGAGCTCTTCTCGTGGACCCTGTGATCAATGAACATCGCCCGGTTGCTCACGTGGCCAAGGAGCTGGGGATATCCCGGCAGTGCGCTCACCGCTGGGTCACCAGGTTCCGCGCCGAGGGACTGCCCGGGCTGCGCGATCGGTCTTCACGACCTCACACCTCACCCTCGCGCACTCACCGCGCCCAGGAGATGCGAGTCCTCGAAGCCCGTCAGCGATTGCGTGCCGGACCTTTGCGCATCGCCGCAGTCACTGGCACACCTGCCAGAACCGTGTCACGCATCCTCTCCCGCCACGACGTGGCGCCGCTGGCATGGTGTGACCCGCTGACCGGTCAGCTGATCCGCGCGTCACGAGTCACTGGGAACCGCTACGAACGCGACCACCCAGGTGAGCTGGTCCATATCGACGTCAAGAAACTCGGACGCATCCCTGATGGTGGCGGGTGGCGGGCCCATGGCCGCTCAGAAGAGGTCCGCGGACGAGGGATCGGGTTCGACTACATCCACGCGGTCATCGATGATCACTCCCGACTGGCCTACGCCGAGATCCATGCCGATGAGAAGGCCTCCACCTGCGCTGCGGTGCTGCTGCGAGCGGCCGAGTTCTTCCAGGCCCAGGGAATCCCAGCAATTGAGCGAGTCCTCTCGGATAACGCCTTGGCGTATCGAAGATCCTCGGTATTCCGCGCTGCTGTGGTCGAGCTTGGCGCGGTGCAGCGATTCATCAGGCCACGCTGTCCCTGGACCAATGGGAAGATCGAGCGCTTTAACCGCACCTTGGCCGCCGAGTGGGCCTACTCTCAGGTCTTCACCTCGAACGCGCAACGAGCGGCAGCCCTTGCCCCGTGGTTGCTCTACTACAACACTGACAGGATCCACACCGGCATCGGAATGGCTCCTGCTCACCGGGTGTCACCAACGTCGTGACTCAGTACACCTAGCGCGCCCGCGGGTGGGCGGTGGCGTAGCTCTCCTGCAGCGCCTCGGCGGTGACCTTGGTATAGATCTGGGTGGTGGTCACCGATGCGTGCCCCAGCATCTCCTGGACCAGCCGGATCCCGGCGCCGCCCTCGAGCAGGTGGGTGGCGCAGGAGTGGCGCAGCGTGTGTGGGGAGACCTCCTGGGTGATCTCGGCGGCGGCCGCGTGGGTCTGCAGCACGGTCCAGGCCGACTGCCGGGAGAGTCTGCCGCCGAGCTTGTTCAAGAACAGAGCAGGCGACGGCGCGCGCCGCCCGATCCGCGCGGCCAGGCCAGGACGACCCGCGGTGAGGTAGTCGTTGATCGCCTGCTGGGCATAGCGCCCCACCGGGACCATCCGCTGCTTGTCGCCCTTGCCGGTCACCCGCACGATCACCAGCCCGTCCGTCGTCGCGTCCGCGAGGCCGGAAGGGGCGGCGCGGACCTCGTGGATGTCATCGACGTCCAGGCTCACCGCCTCGGTGATCCGGGCTCCGGTGGCGTAGAGGAACTCCAGCAGCGCCCGGTCGCGGCGGCCGAGCTCGGTGTCCCGGCTCGGCGCGTCGAGCAGCCGTGACACCTCGTCAACGCTGAGCGCCTTGGGCAGGGACTGGCGCGGCTTGGGTGCCGCGACATGCTTGGCCGGGTCGTGGGTGGTCCGGCCCTCCCCCGCCCAGTACCGATGCGCCCCGCGCACCGAGGCCAGCACCCGGGCCATCGAACGCTGGGACAGGGCCGATCCGCCGTCGTCGCCGGTGCTCAGCCGGTGCAGGAAATCAGCGATCAGGGTCTCATCGATCATGGGCAGCGCGGTGATCCGGCGCTCGAGCAGGAATGCGCCGTAGCGCAGCAGGTCATTGCGGTAGGAGCTCAGCGTGTTCGCCGCGGAGCCACGCTCGATCCGCAGATGGGTGAGGTAGTCCTCGATCTCCGCGCCCACAGACGAGGACGACACCTCCGCGCGTCGCTGGAGGTGCCGTTCCCGTGCCTGATCAGGAGCGGTGGACCCGTCCTGGGCGGGCATGACTCTAGCCGCGTCCGCCCTGCGCGAGCTGCCGGTCCAGCCCTGCCCGGATGAGACCGGCGAAGAGCGGATGGGCGTTGGTCGGGCGGGACTTCAGCTCCGGGTGCGCCTGGGTGGAGACGTAGTACGGGTGCGTCTCCCTGGGCAGCTCCACGAACTCCACGAGCGTGCCGTCCGGGGAGGTGCCGGAGAAGACCAGCCCCGCCTCGGCGAGCTGCCCGCGGTAGGCGTTGTTGACCTCGTATCGGTGCCGGTGCCGTTCGGTGATCTCGGTGCTGCCGTAGGTCTCGGCGACCACGGAGCCCTCGGTCAGCTTCGCCGCGTAGGAGCCCAGTCGCATGGTGCCGCCCAGGTCGCCGGCGCCGTCGACGATGGCCTCCTGCTCGGCCATGGTGGCGATCACCGGGTAGGCCGTCTGCGGGTCGAACTCGGTGGAGCTCGCCTCGCTCAGGCCCAGCACGTTGCGGGCGTATTCGATCACCATGGTCTGCAGACCCAGGCACAGGCCCAGCGCCGGGATGCCATGCTCCCGGGCATGGCGCAGCGCGCCGATCTTGCCGTCGAGTCCGCGCACGCCGAACCCGCCGGGCACGCAGATCGCGTCCACGCCGTCGAGCGCCTTGGCCGCGCCCTCCTCGGAGGCGCACAGGTCAGAGGCGACCCAGCGGATCTTGGTCTTGGTGCTGTGCGCGAAGCCGCCGGCGCGCAGCGCCTCGGTGACCGAGAGGTAGGCGTCGGGCAGATCGATGTACTTGCCGACCAGCGCGACCTCGACCTCATGGTCGGGGTTGTGCACCACGTTGAGCAGCTTGGACCATTTCGACCAGTCCACGTCCTTGAACTTCAGGTCCAGCGCCTGGACCACGTAGGCGTCCATGGCCTGGCGGTGCAGGATCCGCGGGATGTCGTAGATGCTCGGGGCGTCGGGGCAGTTGATGACCGCGTCCTCGGCCACGTCGCACATCCGTGAGATCTTGCCGCGGATCTCTGCCGGCAGCTCACGGTCGCTGCGCAGCACGATCCCGTCGGGCTGGATGCCGATCGAGCGCAGCGCGGCCACCGAGTGCTGGGTGGGCTTGGTCTTCAGCTCCTGGCTGGGGCCGATGTAGGGCACCAGGGAGACGTGGAGGAAGAAGACGTTCTGCCGGCCGATGTCCTGACGGACCTGGCGGGCCGCTTCGAGGAAGGGCTGGGACTCGATGTCACCGACGGTGCCGCCGATCTCGGTGATGATCACGTCCGGGGCGTCCTTGCCCTCGGCGGGCAGCCGCATCCGGCGCTTGATCTCGTTGGTGATGTGCGGGATGACCTGCACGGTGTCGCCGAGATAATCGCCGCGGCGTTCCTTCTCGATGACGGTTGAGTAGATCTGACCGGTGGTCACATTGTTGAGCCCATCGAGGTTCTCATCGAGGAAGCGCTCGTAATGTCCGATGTCCAGATCCGTCTCGGCGCCGTCTTCGGTGACGAAGACCTCGCCGTGCTGGAACGGGTTCATCGTGCCGGGATCCACATTGAGATAGGGATCCAGCTTCTGCATGACCACTGAAAGGCCACGGGCCCGGAGCAGATGCCCCAGGGAGGAGGCGGTCAGACCCTTGCCGAGGGAGGAGACCACACCCCCCGTGACAAAGATCTGTCGACTAGTAGGGAGGCTGTTCTGGTTCCTGGAACTGTTTCTCTGCACCACGGAGTTCGATCCTAACAGTGAACGGGAGGTGGATGTAGTGCCACGGACGTGAGCTACGGCGCAGCCGCGCCGCTGATGAGCTCCCGGGCGTGGGCGCGGGCCGATTCTGAGTCTTCCTGGCCGGCGAGCATCCGGGCGAGTTCGCTGACCCGCTGCTCCTCGTCCAGGGCGGTGACATCGGAGGCGGTGAAGCCCCCGGAGGCTGAATCATCGCGCACCGAGGACTTGAACACCCGGATGTGGTTCTGCGCGTACGCCGCGACCTGGGGCAGGTGGGTGACCACGATGACCTGGCGGTGCTTCGCGAGCATCGCCAGTCGGCGTCCGATCTGCACGGCGGCCTTGCCGCCCACTCCGGCGTCGACCTCGTCGAAGATGAACGTCTCGGTGTCGGAGCCTTCGGCGAGGACCACCTCCAGGGCCAGCATCACTCGGGAGAGCTCACCTCCGGAGGCGCCCTTGCCCAGCGGCAGCGGATCCGCCCCGGGGTGCGGGGCCAGCAGCATCGCCACGGTGTCCGCACCTTCGGGTCCCAGCTCGTCGGTCGCGGTGACCTCCAGGACCATCCGCGCCCGCGGCATGGCCAGGGCGGCCAGCTCCGCTCCGACGGCGGCTCCCAGCCGCTCCCCCGCCTCCGCACGAAGACGACGCAGCTCCTCGGCCTCGGTCCACAGCCGTGCCTGCAGCTCATCGATCTCGGCGCTGAGCTCCTCGATCCGGTCGGAGTCGGACTGCAGGTTGTGCAGCCGGGCGCGGGCCTCCTGCGCCCAGCCCAGCACCGCATCGATGTCGGGTCCGTAGAGCCTGATCAATCGTTCGAGGTCTGCTCTGCGCTGGTGGACCGCGGCGAGGCGTTCGGGGCCGGATTCATCCAGGTGCGCGGCGTAGATGCCGAGCTCTGACGCAGCGTCGTTGAGCAGGCTGGAGACCGAAGAGATCTGCTCGGCGATCTGGCCCAGCTCCTGGTCCTGGTCCTGCACGGCGGCCAGCGCGGTGGCGGCGGATTCGACCAGGGCCACCGCATGGGGGACGTCGCCCAGCGCCTCGGCAGCGTCGGGGCCGGAGAGTGAGAGCTGGGCGGAGCGGGCGGCGTCGCGCAGCGACTCGACGTTCTCCAGCTTCAGCGATTCGGTCTTGAGCTCGTGGTCCTCTCCGGGCAGCGGCTCCACGGCGTCGATCTGTTCCAGCGCGAGCTGGAGCTGCTCCGCCTCGCGGAGGCGTTCACGCTCGTTGGTGGTGATCTCTTCGAGCTCGGCGACTTTGGCCTGGTAGCCGGTGAACCTCTGCTTGTACTGGGCGAGCTGAGCGGCGAACTCGGCGCCGGCGTAGCGGTCCAGGGCGCGGCGCTGGGCGGTGGCCGAGCGCAGCCGCAGCTGATCGCTCTGCCCGTGCACGGTCACCAGGGAGCTGCCGATCTCGCCGAGCAGCGCGATCGGCACATTGCGTCCGCTCACGCTGGCGCGGCTGCGGCCCTTGGCGCTGAGCGTGCGGCCGAGCAGGATCTCGACCTCGCCGCGCTGTTGCTGCGGGCTCGATGCTTCTGCCGCCTCGAGGGCGCCGCGGTCTCCGGAGGACGGGGGCTCCGCCCCCGCCGTGTCTGCCGTGTCTGCCGTGTCTGCCGTGTCTGCCGTGTCTGCCGTGTCTGCCGTGTCTTCGGGAGTCTGCAGCCAGGCACCGGCTTCACGGGCCAGTTCCACGCAGCGGTGACCCGCAGGCACGGTGAGTCCTGCGTCGACCACGGCCTGCGGCGCTCCGGAGCGGATCGCGGTGGCTTCGGCGCGGGCGCCCAGCAGCAGTCCCAGCGCGGTGACCACCATGGTCTTGCCCGCGCCGGTCTCACCGGTGACCACGTTGAGTCCGGCATTGAGCGGGAGCTCGGCGTGTTCGATCACGCCGAGGTCGCTGATGGTGACGTAGTCGATCACCGCTGGGTCGCCTCCCCGCGATGGAACGCGTCGGGGGTCTCGACCTGGTTCGCCGGGTCGACCGGTCCGCGCCACCCGGTGGTGGGGAGGTTGAACTTGTCCACAAGTCGTTCGGAGAAAGGGGTCTGGTGCACCCTGGCCAGCAGCACCGGCTCGGCGGAACGGGTGACCTCCACGCGGGAGCCGGGTGGCAGCTCCATGAAGCGGCGCCCGTCGCACCAGAGCACGCCCTGTTCGTCCTCACGCTGCAGAACCTCGACAGCCATGATGGAGTCGGGATCGGCCACCAGCGGCCGGGAGAAGAGCGCATGGGCGGAGATGGGCACCATCACCAGGGCCTGGACCTCGGGCCAGACCACCGGGCCGCCGGCGGAGAAGGCGTATGCGGTCGAACCGGTGGGGGTGGCCATCACGACCCCGTCGCAGCCGAAGGCGGAGACGGGCCGGCCGTCGATCTCGATGATCAGGTCGATCATGCGTTCGCGGGACTGTTTCTCGATGCTGGCCTCGTTGAGCGCCCAGCTGCTGCCGACGTGGCGTCCGGCGTGCCAGACCTGGACGTCGAGCGCCATCCGACGCTCCACGGTGTAGTTCTGGTCCACCACCCATTGCACGGAGGCATCGAGTTCGGTGCGTTCGGATTCGGCGAGGAAGCCCACATGGCCGAGGTTGACGCCCATCAGCGGGAGTCCGGCTCCGCGCACCAGGTCTGCGGCGCGCAGGATGGACCCGTCACCGCCGAGCACCATGCCGACTTCGCAGTCAGTCAGGGGCACCTCGCGTTCGGCCACCGCCAGCGGCAGGCCACGCAGCCGGTCCCCGATGACATGGTTCAAGGAGGCGATGTCCCGCTCCATCATCACGGGGCGCAGCCCCGCGCTGTGCAGCCGTTCAGCGACGGTGACAGCCGCTTCCACGGCGTCGCGCCGACCCGTGTGGGCCAGCAGCAGGATCTCTCTGGTCATGGAGCCTCCTTCAGTCGAACTCGACCGAGCCCAGCCTATCGCTCCTGAGGGTGTCTGCCTCGGCGGAGGCGGGGGCAGCATGTTCGGTGCTGCGCAGGTGGAGGAAGAACTCCACGTTGCCGTCCTGGCCGGGCAGTCCGGAGCGGTGGATCTCGACCAGCTGCAGCCGTTGGGCCTCGGCGGCGGTGAGCACGGCCTCCACGGCCTCGCGGCGCAGCAGCGGGCTGGAGACCACTCCGGTGCGGCCCAGCCTCTCGCGGCCGATCTCGAACTGGGGTTTGACCATGAGCAACAGATCCGCGTCCTTGCTCGCCTGCCCGGCCAGGGCGGGGAGCACCAGGCGCAGGGAGATGAAGGAGAGGTCGGCGACGATCAGGTCGAAGGGCTCCCCCAGGTCCTGTGGATTCAGGTGGCGCAGGTTCAGGCCCTCGTGGTTCTGCACCCGCGGATCTGCGGCGAGCTGCGGGTGCAGCTGATCATGGCCGACGTCGACGGCCACCACCTGCTGGGCCCCGCGCTCGAGCAGCACCTGGGTGAAGCCGCCGGTGGAGGCTCCGGCGTCGAGGCAGCGGCGGCCCTGCACCTGGATCTGTGGGGAGGCGACCAGCACACCGTCGAGCTTGTGTGCGGACCGGCTGACCCAGGGATCTTGGTCGCGGACCTCGATGGTCTGATGCCCGGCCACGCTGGTGGCGGCCTTCTGGATGACGGCCCGGTCCACGCTGACCTGTCCCTGGGCGATCAGCTGCCCTGCGCGGGTGCGACTGGGAACCAGGCCGCGGGCGACCATGGCCTTGTCCAGGCGGAGTGACTCGTTCATCGAGCGCCCTCGGCGGTTTCTTTCAGCCGTTGATTCAGGTCCTGGACCAGCGCCTCGGACTCGGCGATCTCGGACTCGAGCTCTTCGATGGTCAGCTCCTGGCCGCGCGGAGAGCTCAGACCCGCGGTACGTTCAGCGCCGGCGAAGGGTTCGGGGCTGACGGTCGGTTCGGGGCTGACGCTGGCCTCGGACATGGCATGGTGCGGCGGTTGCCCGGTCATGCTCCGACGCGCTCCTGCAGCGCGCGGTGGGTCCCGTCGAAGATCTGTGCGAGGTCCGTCAGGATCCAGTCGGGCCGCATACCGTCCTGTGCCTGCTCGGCCGAGGCGGCGGTGTCGATGCCGGTCAGCACCAGGGCTGTGTCGAACCCGGCCCGGTTGCCGCCGAGCACATCAGTGTCCAGGCGGTCTCCGATCACCAGTGGACGCTGTATCTGGAGCGTGTTCGCGGCCTGGGTGAACATCACCGGTTCTGGTTTGCCGGCGGCGGTCGGGGTCTTCCCGGTGGCACGCCCCACTGCTTCGACGAGGGCGCCGTTGCCCGGGGCGATCCCGCGTTCCCGGGGGATGCTGAGGTCAAGGTTGGTCGCGAACCACTGGGCCCCGTCGTTGACGGCGTAGGCCGCCTCAGCGAGGTCGGCCCAGCACAGTCCCGGGTCGAATCCCTGGATGACAGCGGCGGGCTTCTCGGCGGCAGAGTCGACGACGGTGAAGCCGGCCTCCCCCACCAGGTTCCGCAGGTACTCGCTGCCGGTGACCAGCACCTTCGCCCCGGGCTCGAGCGCCGCTCCCAGCAGGGTGACCCCTGCGGGGGCGGAACCCACGACCTCTTCCGTCAGGGCGGGGATCCCGAGCTCATTGAGGTGGGCGGCGACCTGTTCAGCGGAGCGAGACGCATTGTTGGTGACGTAACCGCGCGGGATGCCCCGGCGGACCAGCTCGTCCACGGCCCGCGCGGCGCCGGGGATCGCCGATGGTCCCGCGTAGAGGACCCCGTCGAGGTCGAAGAGGACCCCGTCGTAGGAGTCGATGAGCCCCAGGCTCATCCACGTCCTCCGCGGCCGCGGTCCTGATCGCGGTCCTGATGGCGTCCCTTGGAGCGGCCGAGCACGTCCTTGACCTTCGGCAGATCAGCGGGTTCGTCGTCGAAGTCGAGGATCTCCGGGTCTTCAAAGGCCCCAGAGCCCAGTGCTCGTTCCGCCGCGAAGGCCTGTTCGCGCCAACGCTGGGCCTCTTCGTCGCGGCCCACGGTCTCGAGTGCCGCGGCGTATGCGGTGAACAGCCGTGGGGAGAAGCTGAAGGCGCGGTTGATGTCCAGCTCCGGAACCTCCAGCGCGGTCACGGCCGAGGCGTGGTCACCGAGGTCGGTGTAGGCCCCGGAGACGACCATCGCCATCTCGGCGCGTACGGAACCGGTGAGCCCAGCGACCTCTTCGGACTGGGAGAGCTCGATGGCCTTCTCAGGCCGGTCGAGTCCACGCTCGCAGTCCGCAAGCACGGGCAGGTGTGTCTGGTCTCCGCTGATTCGGCGGTAGGTGCGCAGTTCGCGCAGCGCTTCAGCGAAGTCTCCCGCGGCATAGGCAGTCAGGCCCACAGCTTCGCGGACGATGCCGAGGCGTCCCCCGCGGCGGGAGGCGGCGAGTGCATGTTGGAAAGCCACTTCAGGGGCGATGTCGACCAGTCGGCCCGCCATCACGAGGTGCTTGGCAACCCAGGGGCGGTTCGTGTCGTCGAGGGTGCGCAGCTGCAGCAGGGCCGCGCGGTCCAGCTCCTTGCCCGTGACATCCTCATCGATCTCAGGAGAACGCGTGCGATCGTCGCTGTTGGACCGGCGGAGGTCGCGCGGATTGCGCGGGGGCCTTGGGCGGTCTCCGTAGGACTCGTCATGCATAGGTTCGTGGTTCTCCTTGGATTACGTGCGCAGGGCCATCCCAGGATACCGCCTTGAGCGGTGAAGGACGCCTGGCAGCTGCTGTGGACGCGAAGCGCAGGTCGCGAACGGTGCGACCACGTATCGGGCCGGCGTAGAAACAAAAAAAGGCCGTGCCGGAGGAATCTCCGGACGGCCATGATGATCCGCAATGAATGCGAAAAGCTGTTGGTAAAAGTGGGCTCTGCTGATGGAAGATATCGCTGCTCGCTGCAGCCTTGTTCTTCCGACGCGGACCGTGATTCCTATCCTGGATACAGGTCAAGCCCGGTCCCCCGAAGGGGACCGGGCTTGAACCCTCTCTACCAAATAGTGTCCGGCGGCGACCTACTCTCCCACACACTCCAGTGTGCAGTACCATCGGCGCAGTGGGCCT